>DASVDO010000031.1:0-46480 GCA_036381055.1 Burkholderiales bacterium
GACGGTGCCCGGATTCGAGAACGCCGGCTGGTTCGGCATCGTCGCGCCCACCGGCACGCCGAAGGAGATCGTGCAGAAGGTGTACCGCGACACGAAGAAGGCGCTCGAGGATTCGACGATGAAGGGCCGCCTGTACGCGCAGGGCCTGGCGCCGGTCGGCAATTCGCCGGAGGAAATGGCCAAGGCGCTCAAGGAAGAGACCGCGCTCTGGGCCAAGGTGGTCAAGGAACGCAAGATCTCCGTGAAGTGAAGATCGACCCCGGGCTCGTCGAGGAAGCCGCCAGAGAGCTCTACATCCGGGCGCTCAAGCTGCTGCCGCCGGATGTGAAGCAGGGCTTCGACGCGCTCGCCCGGGGCGAGCGCGACGCCGGCGCCAGGCGCATGCTCGGCACCATGATGCGCAACATCACGGTCGCCGAGGACACCGGCAACCTGCTGTGCCAGGACACCGGCATCCCGATCTACAACGTGCGCATCGGCCGCGGCGTCGAGGTCGACGGCGTGGCGCTGAAGGAAGCGATCCGCCGCGGCTGCGAGCGGGCGACGCGCGAGCATCCGCTGCGCTCGTCCGTCGTGCATCCCATCACCCGCGTCAACCGGCACACTTCGAGCGGCCGCGGCGTGCCGGTGGTCCACATCGATTTCGCCGAAGGCGAGGGCCTGGAGATCGAGATGATCCCCAAGGGCTCGGGCTCGGAGAACAACTCCTGGCTGAAGATGGCGGTGCCGGCCGAGGGCGTGGACGCCATCAAGACCTTCGTGGTCGATTGCGTGCTCGAGGCCGGCGGCAAGACCTGCCCGCCCACCATCGTCGGCGTCGGGGTCGGCGGCACTGCCGACCTCTGCGTGCATCTGGCCAAGCTCGCGGCGACGCGGCCGCTCGGCTCGCGTTGCGAGGATCCCGAGGGGGCGAAGCTCGAGCAGGAGCTGACCGAGGCGGTGAACCTGCTCGGCGTCGGCCCGCAGGGCCTGGGCGGCGACTCCACTTCGTTTGCGGTGCACGTCGAGACGGCCGCGACCCACATCACCATGAACCCGGTGGCGGTGAACATGCAATGCCATTCCGCGCGGCGGGCGCGGGCGACTTTGCGCGGCGAAGGGGTGGAATATGGCTTCTAGGGCGCTGCTGTCCTTCCTTTTGCTCCTGCTCGCGTTGCCCCTTGCCGCCGCGGAAGTCGCCGGCGTCAAGTTCGACGAGCGCGCCAGGGTGGCGGATACGGACCTGACGCTGACCGGCGCCGGGTTGCGCAAGCGCCTGTTCTTCCAGGTCTACGCCATCGGCCTCTACGTGCAGGATGCCAAAGCCGACCCGGTGGCGCAGCCCGGCCCCAAGCGCGTGCAGATCCACATGCTGCGCGACGTCGGCGCGGAGCAGTTCACCGGCGCGCTCGCCGACGGCATCAAGGCGAACCAGTCCGAGGCGGAAGCCAGGGCGCTCGAGCCGCAGGTGAGTCAGCTCGGCGCCATCATGGCGGGCCTGAAGGAAGCCAAGAGCGGCATGGTCATCGCGCTCGACTGGACGGGCGGCGCGACGCGCATCTCGATCGACGGAAAGCCGGCCGGCGAGCCGATCGCGGGCGAGGACTTCTACCGCGCGCTGCTGCGCATCTGGCTCGGCCCCAGCCCCGTGCAGGACGACGTGAAGAAGGCGCTGCTCGGCAGCTAGCGATGGCGCACTACGATCTCCGCACGCCGATCTCCGAAGCGCAGGCGAGGCAGCTGCGCGTCAACGACACGGTCACGCTGCAGGGCACGCTGTTCGGCATCCGCGATGCGACGCAGATCCACATGTTCGACCGCGGCCGCAGCACGCGCTTCGATCTCGCGGGGCATGCGGTGATCCATACGGCGCCGAACGTGAAGAAGGTGCCGAAGGACCCGAGCCATCCGAGCGGCTACGCCCCCGTCTGCATCGGCACCACCACCAGCGACCGCATGGAGCGCTTCACCCGGCCGCTCATGCAGCAGTACGGCGTGCGGCTCGTGATCGGCAAAGGCGGCCTGCGGGAGAGCTCGGCTGCGGCCTTCGGCGAGCTCGGCGGCGCCTACCTTGCCATCATCGGCGGCACCGCCGCCCTCGAGACCACCTGGATCGAGGCGATCGAGGACGTCGACCTCGACGACCTCAATCCCGAGTCGCTGTGGAAATTCCGCGTCAACGGCTTCGGCCCGCTGCTGGTCGCCATGGACAGCCATGGCGACAGCCTGTATTCCCGCGTGAAGGATGCGGCGCTGCAGCGCCGCGCCGAGGCGCTGCGTCGCCTGGGCGTACGGTAGAATCCCGCAAACTCTTAGGAGGAGAGACATGAAGTTCCTGACGCGTTTCGTTGCCCTGCTCGCCGCCGCCTTTGCGCTCGGCGCGCAAGCGCAGAACATTTCCATCGCCACCGGCGGCACCGGCGGGGTCTATTACCCGATGGGCGGCGGCATGGCCGCGGTGCTCTCCAAGTACGTCGACGGCATGCAGGCAACGGCGGAGGTGACCGGCGGCTCGGTCGCCAACCTGCAGCTCATCGGCACCGGCAAGCCGTACATCGCGCTCAGCATGACCGACGCGGCGCTCGACGCGCTCAAGGGGCAGGACAAGTTCAAGGGCAAGCCGGTCCCGGTGCGCACCCTCATGATCCTGTATCCCAACCGCATGCACGTGGTGACCATCGAGGGCACCGGCATCAACTCGATCAAGGACCTGAAGGGCAAGCGCGTGTCGACCGGCTCGGGCGGCAGCGCCACCGAGGTGATGGCCTTCCGCGTCATCGAGGCGGCCGGGCTCGACAAGGATCGCGACATGACCCGCGAGCGCCTCGGCGTGGCCGAGTCGGTGAACGCGCTCAAGGACCGCAAGATCGACGCGTTCTTCTGGGTGGGCGGCCTGCCCACCGCGGCGGTGACCGACCTCGCCAACACGCCCAACGTCAAAATCAAGATGATCGACCATGCCGAGCTGGTGCCGGCGATGAACAAGAAGTACGGCAACCTGTACGTCAAGGACGTCATCGCCAAGGACGTCTACAAGGGCATGGACAAGGACAACCACCAGGCCACGGTGATGAACATCCTGGTGGCGCACCAGAAGATGGACGACAAGACCGCCTACAACATCGTCAAGGCGATCTTCGACCACCGCGAGGAGCTCATCCGGGTGCACAAGGAGGCCACCAACTTCAAGCTGGAAAACCAGAAGAAGGACGCCTCGCCGCTGCCCTGGCACCCGGGCGCGGTGAAATACTTCGCCGAAAAAGGCGTCAAGCTCAACTAGGGCGCGACGCCGTGAAGCCCCGTCCAGCAGCAGGCTGGCGGGGCTTTTTCGTTTGCAGGGGGAGCCGATGAGCGAAGAAGTCGCGCGCCTGCACCAGCCGGCGGCCGAGGTCAGCGAAGCGGCGCTGAAGCGCGCCGAGGAGATGATCGAGCAGGAGGAGGGCGTCCAGAACCGCTTCAGCGGCTGGCGCGCCGGCCTGGTCACGACCATCGCGGTGGCGATGGCGCTGTTCCACCTCTACACGGCCTATGCCATCGTGCGCCCCGAGCACCTGCGGGCGACGCACGTCGCCTTCGTGCTGCTGCTCACGTTCCTCGTCTTCCCGCTGTCGCGCCGCTTCCGCCACCGCATCATGCCGTGGGACTGGCTGCTCGCCGCCGCCGGCGTGGGCACTGCCGTGTACCTCATCATGGGCGGCGACGAGTTCTTTGACCGCTCGATCGTCCCCGAAACCTGGGACATCGTCTTCGGCGTGGGTCTGGCGCTGCTGATCCTGGAGGCCATGCGCCGCACCACCGGCTGGATCCTGCCGGTCATCACGCTGTGCTTCCTGCTTTACGCCTTCTTCGGCGAGTACCTGCCGGCGCCCTGGACCCACAAGGGCTACGAGATTCCGCGCCTGGTCGGCCACATGTACATGACGCTCGAAGGCATCTACGGCACCGCGATCGCCGTATCGTCGACGCTCATCATCCAGTTCACCATCTTCGGCGCCTTCCTGCAGTTCTCGGGCGCCGGCCGCTTCTACATCGACTTCGCGTTCTCGGCGATGGGCGGCAAGCCGACCAGCGCCGGCCGCACCGTGACGCTCGCCTCGTTCCTGCTCGGCGGGCCGTCGGGCTCCGGTGTGGCGACCACCGTGACCCTCGGCTCGGTCGCCGCGCCGATGCTCGCCAAGGTCGGCTACAGCAAGGAGGAGGCGGGCGGCCTGCTCGCCGCCGGCGGGCTGGGCGCCATCATCTCGCCGCCGGTGCTCGGCGCGGCTGCTTTCCTGATCGCCGAGTTTCTCAAGATCTCGTACCTCGACGTGCTGCTGATGGCGGTCATCCCGACCTGCCTGTACTACCTGACGCTGTTTCTGATGGTCGAGATCGACGTGCGCAAGTTCGGCGTGAAAGACGTGGTGTTCGAGCGCGTCGAGACGGCGTGGAGCCTGGCGAAGAAGTATTGGTTCCACTTCCTGTCGCTGATTTCGATCATCGCCTTCATGCTGTACGGGTTCTCGCCGGAGCTGTCGGTGTTCTGGGCAACCGTGGTGTCCGCGCTCACCAGCTTCCTGCGCCGGGACACCGCGCTGATACCCTACGGCCTGTTCACGGGAAGCACGCCGCTGGTGCGCGGCCTGCTCGAATCGGGCCTGCTCCAGGCGTTGAAAAACGGCGCGCTTGCCGTGCTGAACGTCGCGGCGACCTGCGCCGGCGCCGGCTTGATCGTCGGCGTGGTGACGCTGACCGGCCTGGGCCTCAAGTTCAGCTCGATCGTGCTTGCCTATGCCGGCAACTCGCTGCTGCTGACGGCGATCTACACGGCGCTGATCGTGTGGATCGTGGGACTCGCCGTGCCGGTGACGGCGAGCTACATCATCTGCGCGGTGATCGCCGCGCCGGCGCTGATCGCGCTCAAGGTGCCCGAGTTCGCCGCCCACATGTTCGTCTTCTACTACGCGGTGCTCTCCGAAGTGTCGCCGCCCACCGCGCTCTCGCCGTTCGCCGCCGCGGCGATCACCGGCGGCGACCCCTACCGCACCACCGCGCAGACGTGGAAGTACACCACGCCCGCGTTCCTCGTGCCCTTCATGTTCGTGCTCGACCCGAGCGGTCAGGGGCTGCTGCTCACCGGCTCGCTGAAGACTCTGGCCGGCGCCGACTGGGCCTCGATCGCGCTGGTCACCTTCACCGCGGCGGTCGGCATCCTGTCGCTCGCCGGCGGCTTCCAGGGCTATCTTTTCCGCCGCACGCGGCTCGTCGAGCGCGTCATGCTGATCGTCGCCGGCGTGCTTCTCGTCTATCCTCACAAGACGCTCGACATCGTCGGTTTCGTGCTCGTCGCCCTCGTGCTGCTGCTGCAATGGCTTTACCGACCCGCGCTACGGACATCCTGATCCTCGGCGCGGGCGGCGCGGGGCTGTTCGCCGCGCTGCATGCGCACAAGGCCGCGCCCGACGCCTCGATCACCGTGGCGGTGAAGGGCCTGCTCGGCAAATGCGGCTGCACGCGCATGGTGCAGGGCGGCTACAACGTGGCGCTCGCCGCCGGCGACTCGGTCGAGCGCCATTTCATGGACACCATCGAGGGCGGCAAGTGGCTGCCCGACCAGGACCTCGCCTGGAAGCTGGTGACGCTCGCGGTGGAGCGCATCCACGAGCTGGAGAACGAGCTGGGCTGCTTCTTCGACCGCAACCCCGACGGCAGCGTGCACCAGAAGGCCTTCGCCGGCCAGACCTTCGACCGCACGGTGCACAAGGGCGACCTCACCGGCATCGAGATCATCAACCGGCTCGCCGAGCAGGTCTGGTCGAGGCGGATCGAGCGGCTCGAGGAGCACCGCGCGGTAGAGCTGATCAAGGCGCAGGACGGCCAGAGCATCGCCGGCGTGCTGTTCATCGACATGCGCAGCGGCGAGTACCTGCTGGTGCGCGCGAAAGCCGTGCTGCTCGCCACCGGCGGCGGGCCGACCATGTACCGCTACCACACGCCCTCGGGCGACAAGAGCTGCGACGGTCTCGCCATGGCGCTGCGCGCCGGGCTGCGGCTGCGCGACATGGAGATGGTGCAGTTCCATCCCACCGGCCTGCTCGCCGGGCCGCATACCCGCATGACCGGCACGGTGCTCGAGGAAGGGTTGCGCGGCGCGGGCGGCTACCTGCTGAACGGCGAGCGCGAGCGCTTCATGGCGCGCTACGACGCGAAGCTCGAGCGCGCCACGCGCGACATCGTCTCGCGCGCCATCTTCTCCGAGATGCGCCGCGGCAACACCACGCCTTACGGCGGCGTGTACATCTCGATGGCGCACCTCGGCCCGGAGCGGGTGCGGCGCGAGTTCAAGGGCATGGTCGAGCGCTGCGCCGATTGCGGCTTCGACCTCGCGGGAGGGCTGGTGGAGGTGGTGCCCACCGCGCACTACCTGATGGGCGGCGTCGAGTTCGCGCCCGACTGCTCTACCGCGCTCCCGGGCCTGTTCGTGGCCGGCGAGGACTCGGGCGGCGTGCACGGCGCGAACCGCCTGGGCGGCAACGGCGTCGCGAACTCCACCGTGTTCGGCGCGGTGGCGGGGGACAGCATGGCGGCCTGGATACGCCATGCGCACCTGTCGACGCCCGACGCGTCGGCCGTCGAGGAAGCGCGCGCGCGCTGCGAGCGGCCGTTCGCCGCCCGGCCCGGCGACCCGGAGGCGCTGCGCGAGCGGCTTTACGACGTGATGTGGCACAAGGTCGGCATCCTGCGCGAGGCGCGCGGGCTCGCCGAGGCGGCGGGCGCGCTCGCCGAGCTCGACTCGGCGCTCGACGCGACCGGCGTGCCGGGCGCCGAGCGCGCGTTCAACCTCGCCTGGCACGACTGGCTCAACCTGAAGAGCCTGGTGGCGGTGAGCCGCGCCATCTGCGCCGCGGCGGCCGCGCGCGAGGACTCGCGCGGCGCGCACTTCCGCGAGGACTTCCCGCAAAGCGGCCCGCTCGACGCTTCCGCCTTCACCAGCATCGCCGCCGACGGCCGCGTGGTGATGAAACCGGTCGCCTTCACCCGGGTGCGGCCTGGAGAGAGCCTGCTCAGGGATGCAGCCTGACTGGCCGGCGGAGGTCCACCAGGAGCTGAAGCGCGCCGGCGTGCGCGTCGTCGGCTACGTGCCCGACGCCGGGCACAAGCGCCTGATCGAGCTGTGCCAGGCGGACGAGTCGATGCGCGCCGTGCCGCTCACCACCGAAGAGGAGGGCGTCGGCCTCGCCGCCGGCGCCTGGCTGGGCGGCGAGAAGAGCGTGGTGCTCATGCAGTCGAGCGGCGTGGGCAACATCGTCAACGCGCTCGGCATGATGAAGACCTGCCGTCTGCCGCTGGTGCTGCTGGTCACGATGCGCGGCGAGCAGGGCGAGTTCAACGTCTGGCAGGTGCCGATGGGCGAGAACGCCGCGCGCGTGCTCGAGACCATGGGCGTGGCGGTGCGCCAGGCGGGCGAGCCGCAGTCGGTCGCCGCGCACGTGCGCGCGGCGCTGCAGCTCGCCTTCGAGGCGCAGGGCGCCGAGGCGGTGCTGATCGCGCAGCGCGTCGTCGGCATCAAGCGCTTCCAGGAAGAGGCCGATGCTCCATAGGCGCGAGGTGGTGAAGACGCTGCTGGCCGACCGGAAGGACCTGCTGGTCGTCGCCGGCCTGGGCTCCACCGCCTGGGACGTCACCGCGGCGGGCGACTCGCCGCTCTCCTTTCCTCTCTGGGGCGCGATGGGCCAGGCGGCGATGATCGGCCTGGGCCTCGCGCTCGCGCAGCCGAAGCGGCCGGTGCTGGTCGTCACCGGCGACGGCGAGATGCTGATGGGGCTCGGCGCGCTCGCCACCATCGGCGTGCAGCAGCCGAAGAACCTGTCGCTCGTGGTGATCGACAACGAGCGCTACGGCGAGACCGGCATGCAGGCGACGCACACCGCGCACGGGGTGGACCTCGCCGCCGTGGCGCGCGCCTGCCGCTTCGCCCACGCCGAGACCCTGTCGCGCGGGCAGGACGTCGAAGCGCTGCGCCGGCGCGTGCACGCCTGCGAGGGGCCGGGCTTCGCCTGCATCAAGGTCGCGGCGGAGAAGCTGCCGCTCGTCCTGCCGCCGCTCGACGGCGTGCTGCTGACGCAGCGCTTCCGCGCTAGCCTAGGTTTTTCCTGAGGAACTCCAGCGTGCGCGAGCGCGCTTCCTTGGCCGCGGCGGCGTTGTAGGAGCCGCGCTGGTCGCAGTTGAAGCCGTGGTCGGCCTCGTAGATGAAGAACTGGTGGCTGGGATGCGCCGCCGCCAGCTTCTTCACGCCCTCCACCGGGATGTGCGCGTCCTTCGAGCCGAAGTGCCCCATCACCGGGACTTTGGGCTGCACATGCGCGTGGTCGGGCATGCCGCCGCCGTAGTACGGCACCGCGCAGGCGAGGCCGGGCACCTCGGCCGAGGCGAGCCAGGCGACGAAGCCGCCCCAGCAATAGCCGACGATGCCCACCTTGCCGGCGCCCGAGGCTTCCTTGACCGCCGCGGCGACGTCCTTCATCGCCATGTCGTTGGTCACCTTGCCGCGAATCTCGCGGCCCTTGGCGATGTCTTCCGGCGAGTAGCCGAGGTCGACGCCCCGCTGCACGCGGTCGAAGAGCGCCGGGGCGATGGCGAGGTAGCCGTCGGCGGCGAAGCCGTCGGCGACCGACTGGATGTGGCTGTTCACGCCGAAGATCTCCTGGATCACCACCACCGCGCCGCGCGGCTTGGCCGGCGGGTCGGCGCGGTAGGCGGAAAGCTTGTGGCCGTCGGCGGCGGTGAGCTCGATCATCTTGCCCATGGGATTGGCCTCCTTTGAACGCAGACTAGAATCGTAGCCATGAAGAAGGACGCGCAGACGCTGTTTCGACTGGCGAGCACGGCGCTCGAGCGCGCCGGCGCGCACGCCGCCATGGCGGAGGCGACCGCCCGCCACCTCGTGGCGGCGGAGGAGCAGGGCCTCGCCACGCACGGCATGTCGCGCGTGCCCTTCTACTGCGCGATGCTGCGCAACGGCCGCAACGACGGCGCCGCGCGGCCGCGGCTGCTCGCCGAGCGGGCCGGGACATGCCTGATCGACAACGCCGACGGCCTGCCGTACGTCTCGGCGCAGTGGGCGGTCGACGAGGCGATCCAGCGCGCCCGGCGCAACGGCGTCGCCTTCGTCGGCATCACCAACAGCGCGCATCTCGGCGTGCTGGGCATCCACCTGCTGCCGATCGCGCAGGCCGGGCTGGTGGGCTTCGCCTTCACCAACTCGCCGGCGGCGATCCCGCCCTGGGGCGGCCGCAAGCCGCTCTTCGGCACCAACCCGGTCGCCGCGGCGTTCCCGCGCCGCGACGCCGACCCGATCGTCATCGACCTCGCGCTCACCACCGTGGTGCGCGGCAGGATCATGATGGCGATGCGCCGCGGCGAGCGCATCCCCGAGGGCTGGGCGCTCGACCGCAACGGCAAGCCGACCACCGATCCCGAGGAAGCGATCAACCACGGCAGCCTGTTCCCGATCGGCGGCGCGAAGGGCGCGATGCTGGCGCTCATGTTCGAGCTGATCTGCGCCGCGCTGACCGGCTCGGCGATCGGCCCCGAGGCCGACTCGTTCTTCAGCGAGCAGGGCAACCGGCCGCGCATCGGCCAGGCGTTCATCGCGGTGGATCCCTCGGCGCTCGCCGGCATGGAGCGCTATTTCGAGCGCGTCGAGACGGTGGTGAGCACCATGCTCGCCGACCCGGAGGTGCGCCTGCCGGGCGCGCGGCGCTTCGCCGCGGGGCGAGCGGCGCGCGCGCAGGGCCTGGAGGTGCCCGACGAGCTGATCGCCCAGATCGAGAAGCTATGTACGACGTAGTCGTCGGGTTCCCGCGCATGAAGGTCGCGGTGCGCACGCGCGAGGAGCGCGTCACCGATATCGTGTACCTGCCGCCCTCGGCGCCGGTGGTGCCTCCCGGGACGGCGCTCGCGGAAAAGGCGGCGGAGCAGCTTCTGGCGTATCTCGCCGACCCCGACGCGCGCTTCGACCTGCCGCTCGCGATCGCCGGCACGCCGTTCCAGCGCCGGCTGTGGGCGGCGCTGTGCGAGATCCCGCGCGGCAGGACGATGACCTACGGCGCGCTCGCCAGGCAGCTCGGCGGCGAGGCGCGCGCGGTGGGCCAGGCCTGCGGCGACAACCGGCTGCCGATCGTCATCCCCTGCCATCGCGTGGTCGCGGCGAACGGCATCGGCGGCTTCGCGCACGCTACCGGCGGCTACCTGCTGGAGGCCAAGCGTTGGCTGCTCGCGCACGAGTGCGGCGCGGACGCGTTCGAGCTCACCGCCCCCTGAGCGCGGCGGACGCGTCGCTGGTCGATGCGTTCTGCGACGCGCTGTGGCTGGAGGACGGCCTTTCGCCGAACACCATCGCCGCCTACCGCGCCGACCTCGAGCAGCTCGCGGCGACGCTCGCCGACGGCCTCGCCGCCGCCACCGAGCAGGACCTGTTCCGCTTCCTCGCCGGCCGGCATGGCCGCGCCTCGAGCGCGGCGCGGCGCGTGTCCAGCCTCAAGCGCTTCTTCCGCTACTGCGTGCGCGAGCGCAAGATCGCCGTCGATCCGACGCTGCGGCTCGACCCGCCGAAGCGCGCGCCGCGCTTCCCGAAGACCCTCTCGGAGGCCGACGTCGAGGCGCTGCTCGGCGCGCCGGACACGACCACCCCGCTGGGCCTGCGCGACCGCGCGATGCTCGAGACGCTCTACGCCACCGGCTTGCGCGTCTCGGAGCTGGTCGCGCTGAAGCGCTACGCGGTCAACCTCGACGCCGGCGTGGTGCGCGTGCTCGGCAAGGGCGCCAAGGAGCGGCTGGTGCCGCTCGGCGAGGAGGCGGTGGAATGGATTTCCCGGTATCTGAAAGAAATTCCAAACCGTTCGGACGCGCTGTTCGTCACCGCGCGCGGCGGGCCGATGACGCGGCAGGCGTTCTGGCACCTGATCCGCCGCTACGGCGCGCGCGCGATTCCCGGCAAGCGGCTCTCGCCGCACGTGCTGCGCCACGCCTTCGCCACGCACCTCATCAACCACGGCGCCGACCTGCGCGTGGTGCAGATGCTGCTGGGGCACGCCGACATCTCCACCACGCAGATCTACACGCACGTCGCGCGCGAGCGCCTGAAGCAGCTCCACGCCAAGCATCACCCGCGCGGATGAAAACGCCGGCGACGCGGTTCCTCGACGCCGGCTAGCGCCGCCTCTCGACCGTCACGCCGACGTAGCGCGCGTTGGCGAGGATGCCGATCTTGGCGGCGCTCACTTTCGCCCAGGGGGCGCCGAGCTCGTCGATCAGCAGGCGCGCGATGCGCTCGGCCAGCGTCTCGACCAGGCGGAAGTGGCCGCTCGCGGCGAGCGCGCGGATGCGCAGCGCGACCTGCTCGTAGTCGATCGTGTCGGCGACGCGGTCGGTGGCGAACACCGCGTCGCCCGGCAGGCCGATATCGAGGTCGATCGTGAGCGTCTGCGTGACGTGCCGCTCGCGGCGGTGGATGCCGATCAGCGCTTCGACGCGCAGGTCGCGGATGACGATCGCGTCCATCTGCGGCCGATTCTATAGAATCGCCGCGTGCCGACCGCGCTCGCCGTCATCGCTTGCTACCTGCTGGGCTCGGTGTCGTTCGCGATCGTCGTGAGCCGCCTGATGCGCCTTCCCGACCCGCGCAGCTACGGCTCGAAGAACCCCGGCGCGACCAACGTCCTGCGCACCGGCCGAAAGGCGGCGGCGGCGCTCACGCTGCTCGGCGACGCGCTGAAGGGGTTCGTCGCCGTGGCGATCGCCGCGCGCTACGTGCCCGAGGCGGCGCCCTACGCCGGGCTCGCCGCCTTCCTCGGCCACCTCTATCCGCTGTGGCACCGCTTCCAGGGCGGCAAGGGGGTGGCGACGGCGGCCGGGGTGCTGTTCGCCTTCGACTGGCGGCTCGGCCTGGGCACCGTGGCCACCTGGCTCATCATCGTCGCCTTCCTGCGCTACTCGTCGCTCGCCGCGCTGGTGGCGGCGCTGTTCGCGCCTTTCTTCACGGCGCTGCTCTTCGGCGTCGATGCGCTGTTCGCTTGCGTGCTGGCGATGGCGGCGCTGCTCGTCTGGCGCCATCGCGCGAACATCGCGCGCCTGCTGGCCGGGACCGAGTCGCGCATCGGGGCGGGCGGCGCGAAGGAAGGCTAGCCGAGCGCTTCCAGCGGCCAGCGCGGCCGCACGTCGAAGGCCCGGCCGGGGCTCGCCGGCAGGCGCTGCGCCGCCGCATAGGCGATCATCGCCCCGTTGTCGGTGCAAAGCTCGGGCTCCGGGTAGTGCACCTCGTATCCCCCGCGCGCGCACTGCGCGTCCAGCGCGGCGCGCAGCTGGCGGTTGGCGCCGACGCCGCCGGCGACCACCAGCCGGGTAAGGCCGGTGGCCTCGAGCGCGCGCAGGCACTTGGCCGTGAGCACCTCCACGACCGCGTCGACGAAGGCGCGCGCGATATCGGCACGCGCGCTCTCGGGCTCCTGGCGCGCGAGGCCGAGCACCGCGGTCTTGAGGCCCGAGAAGCTGAAGTTCAAGTCGCCGCTCCCGAGCATCGGCCGGGGAAGGCGGTAGCGCCCGGGCGAGCCGCGCTCGGCGAGCTCCGACACGGCCGGGCCGCCGGGGTAGCCCAGGCCGAGGAGCTGGGCGGTCTTGTCGAACGCCTCGCCCGCGGCATCGTCCTGGGTTTCGCCGAGGAGCGCGTAGGCGCCGGGGCGGTCGACCCGCATGAGCTGCGTATGCCCGCCGGATACCAGCAGCGCGACGAAGGGAAAGGCGGGCGGCCGGGCGGAAAGGAGCGGCGAAAGAAGATGCCCCTCGAGGTGGTGCACGCCGATCGCCGGGATGCCGAGCGCGTCGGCGAGGCCGTGGGCGAAGGCGGCGCCGACGAGCAGGGCGCCGGCGAGTCCCGGGCCGGCGGTGTAGCCGATACCCGCGAGGTCCCGGAAATCCTTTTTCGCGCGAGCCATGACCCCCCGGGTGAGCGGCACGAGACGCCGGATGTGGTCGCGCGAGGCGATCTCCGGCACGACCCCGCCGTAGGCCTCGTGCATGTCGACCTGGGAATGCACCGCGTGCGCGAGCAGGCGCCGCGCCGCCGCGTCGTACAGCGCGACGCCGGTCTCGTCGCAGGAAGTCTCGATGCCGAGCACGAGCATGATCCTGATTTTGATACAATTGCGCCCCCAACGAGGCCGAGGCCTGGATGCCGACTGTACGAGTCAAGGAAAACGAGCCCTTCGAGGTGGCGATGCGCCGCTTCAAGCGCACGGTGGAGAAAACGGGGCTGCTCACCGAGCTGCGTTCCCGCGAGTACTACGAGAAGCCGACCGCCGAGCGCAAGCGCAAGCTGGCCGCCGCGGTGAAGCGCCATCACAAGCGCCTGCGCAGCCAGATGCTGCCGCAGAAGCTCTACTAAGCCATCTCCCTCAAGTCCCGGATCAGCGAAGACGTCAAGGCCGCAATGCGGGCGAAGGACGCCGCGCGGCTCGCCGCGCTGCGTCTTCTGCTGGCCGGCATCAAGCAGCGCGAGGTCGACGAGCGCAAGGAGCTGGACGACGCCGGCGTGGTGTCGGTGATCGAGAAGATGATCAAGCAGCGGCGCGACTCGATCGAGCAGTTCGAGAAGGCCGCGCGCACCGACCTGGCCGATGCCGAGAAGGCGGAAGTGCAGGTGCTCTCCGCCTACCTGCCGGCGCAGCTTAGCGCCGCCGAAGTCGAAAACGTCGTGAATTCCGTGATCGCCGAAACCGGCGCCTCCGGCGCGAAGGACATGGGCAAGGTGATGACGGCGCTCAAGGCCCGGCTGGCCGGCAAGGCCGACATGGGCCGCGTTTCCGGCCTAGTCAAAGCGAAGCTTTCTGGCTGAAAATCGGGGCGTGATCCCCGATTCGTTCAAGCAGGACCTGCTCAATCGGGTGGACATCGTGGACGTGGTCTCGCGCTACGTCCAGCTCAAGAAGGGCGGCGCCAACTACCTCGGCCTGTGCCCCTTCCACAGCGAGAAGACCCCTTCCTTCACCGTCAGCCCGACGAAGCAGTTCTACCACTGCTTCGGCTGCGGCGCGCACGGCAATGCCATCGGCTTCCTGATGTCTTACGCGTCGATGGGCTACGTCGACGCGATCAAGGACCTCGCTTCGCAGGTCGGCATGCAGGTGCCCGAGTCGCGGCCGGCGACGCCGCAGGAGCTGGCGCGGCGCGAGCGCGAGACCGACCTTGCCGGCGTCATGGAAAAGGCGATGGACTTCTACCGCGCCGAGCTGAAGAAGTCGCCGCAGGCGATCGCCTACCTGAAAGGCCGGGGCCTGACCGGGGAAATCGCGGCGCGCTTCCGCATCGGCTATGCGCCCGACGACTGGCAGGGGTTGAAGAACGCCTTCGAGGACTATTCGCAGCCCTCCCTCGTCGAGGCGGGCCTGGTCATAGAAGGCGAAGGCAAGCGCTACGACCGCTTCCGCGACCGGGTGATGTTCCCGATCTTCAACGCCCGCGGCGCGGTCATCGGCTTCGGCGGGCGGGTGCTGGGGGAGGGCGAGCCGAAATACCTCAACTCGCCCGAGACGCCGCTCTTCGAGAAGGGCCGCGAGCTCTACGGCCTGGTGCAGGCGCGCGAGGCCATCCGCAACGACGGCCGCGTCCTCGTGGTCGAGGGCTACATGGACGTCGTGGCGCTGGCGCAGCACGGGGTCGGCAACGCCGTGGCGACGCTCGGCACGGCGACGACGCCGTTCCATGTCGCCAAGCTGCTGCGGCTCGCCGACGAGGTGGTGTTCTGCTTCGACGGCGACGCGGCCGGCCGCAAGGCCGCGTGGCGCGCCCTGGAGGTGAGCCTGCCGCTCGCCCCGGACGCGAAGCCGATCCGGTTCCTCTTCCTCCCCGAGGGCGAGGACCCCGACAGCTACGTGCGCAGGCACGGGGCGGAAGAGTTCCGCCGGCGGGTGCGCGAGGCCGAGACGCTGTCGCAGTTTTTGCTCGCGCAGCTTCGCGCCGAGTCGGACCTCGGCGCGCCGGAGGGCCGGGCGCGCTTCGTCTCCATGGCGAAGCCGCACGTGCAGAAGATCACCGCGCCGGCGCTGCGGCTGCAGCTCATCAACGAGATCGCCCAGCTCGGCCGCGTGGCCGAGGGCGAGATCGAGCGCCTGCTCGAGCTGCCGCAGCGGCCGCGCTTCGCCCGGCCGGCGCCGCCGCGCCGCAGCTTCGACGCCCCGGCCTCGCTGGAATGGACCTTGCTGACGGCGCTCCTCACCGACCTGACGCTGGTGGAGCACATCGATCCCGATCTGCTCGCTCCCGGCCGGCCGGAAACGGAGGCGCTGCTCGCCATACGCGAGAAGTGCGAAGGCGCCGAGGACGCAACCTTCCCGCTGCTCATGGAAGCGCTGGCCGGCCACCCGTGCCTTGAAACGGTGCTGAAAGCCCTGAAATATGGGGAAGATCTCGCTTTCGACGCCGAATCGGCGCGCGGCGAATTCCAGCACGCCCTCACCGCACTCGAAGTGCGCAGCCGCAAGAAGGAGCTCGACGAGCTGCGCGGTCGCCTTCGCTCCAAGGAGGATCTCGTGCTGTTCAACGAGAAGAACCTGGCGTACCAGCGGCTGCGCGGGGCACTTCCAAGCCCTTGAGCGGTCAACTATAATGCGCGGTTCTTTTTCGCCGGCACGCGGCCGGCGGCAGTTCACGTCGGGGGACGGATGGTCCAGAAGCGCAAGCCCAAACTGAAAAAAGTCCACGCCGCCAAGAAGAAGGCGCGCGCGGCGAAACTCCTCAGGCGGCACGCGCCCAAGGCGCGGGCGAAGCCGAGGAAGGTCGTCGCTCGCGCGCGGCACCCCGAGCGCGCGCGCAAGCCCGCTCCGGCGGCCAAGGTCGCGCCGGCCAGGACGGCTCCCGCCGGCAAGCCCGAGGAGAAGGGCAAGCCGCAGATCAAGACCACGGCGAAGCAGGCGCTCGAGCTTCTCGAGGCGAAGGTCAACGAGGTCAAGGCCAAGGGCAAGCGCGGCCGCGGCGGCCGCCGCGGCGGCAAGGACGCCTGGCTGATCCCGGCCGAGATGCCGAAGGAGGACGCCGAGACCCGGCGCACGCGGCTCAAGAACCTGATCAAGCTCGGCAAGGAGCGCGGCTTCCTCACCTACTCGGAGATCAACGACCACCTGCCCGACGACCTGGTCGACGCCGAGCAGATCGAGGCGATCATTTCCACCTTCGGCGACATGGGCATCCAGGTCTACGACCAGGCGCCCGACCAGGAGCAGCTGCTGATCGCCGCCGACAACGCGCAGGTCGCGCAGACCGACGAGGACGTCGAGGAGCAGGCCGAGGCGGCGCTCTCGACCGTCGACTCCGAGTTCGGCCGCACCACCGACCCGGTGCGCATGTACATGCGCGAGATGGGCTCGGTGGAGCTGCTCACGCGCGAGGGCGAGATCGAGATCGCCAAGAGGATCGAGGAAGGCCTGCGGCACATGATCCAGGCGATCAGCGCCTGCCCGACCACGGTGCGCGAGATCCTCGAGCTCGCCGAGAAGGTCGAGAAGGACGAGATGCGCATCGACGAGGTGGTCGACGGCCTCGTCGACCCGAACGCCAAGGACGACTTCGATCCGAAGCGCGCCGAGGCCGCGGCCGAGGACGAGGAAGCGCAGATCGAAGAGGACGAGGGCGACGACGAGGAGCAGGCCGAGGCGGCGCAGTCGGCGAGCCTGATGAAGCTGCGCGCCGAGGCGCTCGAGAAGTTCGCGCGCATCCGCCGCCTGTACGAGAAGATGCTGCGCATCCTGGAGAGCAAGGGCTCGAAGGACAAGGACTACCTGCGGGTGCGCGACCAGATCTCGGCCGAGCTGATGACCATTCGCTTCACCGCGCGCACCGTCGAGCGGCTCTCCGACAGCGTGCGGAGCCTGGTCGACGAGATCCGCCGCCACGAGCGCGAGATCCACGACATCGCGGTCGAGAAGGCCGGCATGCCGCGCGCGCACTTCATCAAGGTGTTCGCCGGCACCGAGGGCTCGCGCCGCTGGCTCACCGCCGAGATCAACGCCGGCCAGCCCTGGAGCGAGGCGCTGGCGCGCGTCGAGCCGTCGATCCTGGAGCTGCTTTCCAAGATCCAGGCGGTGCAGCAGAAGATCGGCATCCCGATCCGCGACCTGAAGGAGATCAACAAGCAGATGTCGACCGGCGAGGCCAAGGCGCGCCGGGCGAAGCGCGAGATGACCGAGGCGAACCTGCGCCTGGTGATCTCGATCGCCAAGAAGTACACCAACCGCGGCCTGCAGTTCCTGGACCTCATCCAGGAAGGCAACATCGGCCTGATGAAGGCGGTGGACAAGTTCGAGTACCGGCGCGGCTACAAGTTCTCGACCTACGCCACGTGGTGGATCCGCCAGGCGATCACGCGCTCGATCGCCGACCAGGCGCGCACCATCCGCATCCCGGTGCACATGATCGAGACGATCAACAAGATGAACCGCATCAGCCGGCAGATCCTGCAGGAGACCGGCCAGGAGCCCGACCCGGCGACGCTCGCGCAGCGCATGGAGATGCCCGAGGAGAAGATCCGCAAGATCCTGAAGATCTCCAAGGAGCCGATCTCGATGGAGACGCCGATCGGCGACGACGACGACTCGCACCTCGGCGACTTCATCGAGGACACCTCCACGGTGGCGCCCTCCGACGCCGCGACCTTCGCTTCGCTGCGCGACGTCACCAAGGAAGTGCTCGACACCCTCACGCCGCGCGAGGCCAAGGTGCTGCGCATGCGCTTCGGCATCGAGATGTCGACCGACCACACGCTGGAAGAGGTCGGCAAGCAGTTCGACGTCACGCGCGAGCGCATCCGCCAGATCGAGGCCAAGGCGCTGCGCAAGCTGCGCCACCCCTCGCGCTCCGAGCGCCTGAAGAGCTTCCTCGACCAGGAAAGCTGACCCGGCGCCACCCGAAACCAGGGACAGACCACATTTTTTTCCAGGGCCGCTCGTGCGGCCCTTTTTGTTTCAGGCTATTTCCGCAGGCCCGTAGCTCAGTCAGTTAGGGCAGGGGGGCCCGAGCGCGCGGTCCGGATCTTCCCGGGGTAACCCTGCAGACAGTCGTAAGGGCTTATATAGCCGAGGCTCGCATCGATCGGACCCCTAGATAACCCGCTTTTTTGTAGGCTATTACCGGCGGAGTGTCGCGAGGAAGCGTCAGTGATAGGGTCTGAATCCTCCCATTAAGAAAATTGGCTTGAACTCGGCGCCTGGGGCCATATGATATGTAGACCACTCCCCCCACGGCTTCGGTCGTGGGGTGCAAGGCTCGCTTCGGCGGGCCTTTGCTTTTTCTAGCGGCCGTTGATGCGTACGTATGTCTACGTTGACGGCTTCAATCTCTACTACGGCTCATTGAAGGGCACTAGTCACAAATGGCTCGATCTCAAGGCGCTCTTTAGCAAGATCCTCAGGCCGGAGAACGACATTCAGAAGATCAAGTATTTCACCGCGCGCGTATCCGCTCGGCCAGACAATCCCGATGCGCCCACCCGCCAAGACCACTATCTGCAGGCGCTGAGTGCATACATACCGGAAGTCGAGATCATCGAAGGTCATTACATCCAAAAGCCGATCAGGGCGAGATTGGTGAAGAAGATTCCAGGACACCGGTCGTGGTACGTGAAGGTACTGAAGACCGAAGAAAAGGGGTCTGACGTTAACCTCGCAGTGCAACTTGTGAACGATGCTTGGCAAAGCAAATTCGACTGCGCTGTCATCTGTTCAAACGACGGTGACTTAGCCGATGCGGTTCGAATAGTCCGACGCGAGCGCCACAAGAGCGTTGTGATAGCGGTCCCCGGCGATCCCCTATTGCGCCCGGCATCTGTGCAGCTGCGTCGCTGGGCGAGCAAGACAATGCACATCCCCGCGGCCGCGCTTGCGGCATCTCACCTGCCAAATCCGATCCCTGGCACGTCGATCCATAAGCCGACCGCCTGGTAGGCAACGCCGCTAGTAGAGCGCCGAGGCGAGCTTGCGGCGGTAGTCGGAGACGAGCTCCGGCTGGTCGGAGGCGAGCGTGAAGAGGGCGAGGAGCTGCTTGCGCGCCTCGCCGCCGCGCCCGGCCTTGTCGCGCTTCACGATCTCGAGCAGCGCGTCCATGGCCTCCCGATAGCGGCGCGCGGCGGAGTAGAGCGCCGCGAGCTGCAGCCGCGCCTCGTGGTCGTCGGGATTGGCCGCAAGGCGCTTGTGCAGCTCGGGCTCGCCGGGGCCGGCGCTCGCCGCGCGGGCGTTGGCGATGCCCTGCCGGATCGCCTCGACGCGCGGCTCCCAGTCGGGGTCGTACTTCACGTTCTGGAGCTCGCGCTCGGCCTCGTCGTAGCGCCGCTCGGCGTAGTGCGCCTCGGCGCGCGCGAGCGCTTCCTCCGAAGGCGAGGGAAGCAGCCGCTGGAAGAAAGCGCGCACCTGGCTTTCCGGGACCGCCCCGGTGAACTGGGCGACCGGCCGGCCGTCGCGGAAGGCGATGACGTTCGGAATCGAGCGCACGCCGAACGCGGCGGAGAGCTCGGGGTTCTCGTCGGAGTTCACCTTGGCGAGGCGCACGCGCCCGGCGAGCTCGCGGGCCACCTTCTCGAGCACTGGAGTAAGCGCGCGGCAGGGCGCGCACCAGGGCGCCCAGAAATCCACGACCACCGGCAGCGTGCGCGAAGCCTCGAGGACCTCGCGCTCGAAGGCGGCGGCCGACACTTCGATGGCGGGGGATGGAACGGCTGTTGCGGACATCTCGCTACAGGCTTCAGTGGGTCGACAACGGGTATTTCAGGGACGAGCACCGATTCTTCAAGGGCGCGCAAGGGGCCCTTTTTGTTTAAGCTCGCCCTCCACGGGCCGGTAGCTCAGCCGGTCAGAGCAGGGGACTCATAATCCCTTGGTCCTTGGTTCGAATCCAAGCCGGCCCACCCCGTACCTGCTGAATGCCAGTAAAGCGCTCGTCGCGATACCCCGAGAGCCGGTCTTGACGCCGCGCGGCGAGATTTTCTTCGGCTGGAAAGTCGTCGCGGCCGCGTTCGTGGTCGCGCTGTTCGGCTGGGGCTTCGGCTTCTACGGGCCGTCGCTCTACCTCGCGGAGATCTCCCGGCGGCTCGCCTGGCCGACCTCGATCGTCTCGGCGGCGATCACGGGCTACTACCTGCTCGGGGCGCTCGGCATCGCCCTCGTCGGCGAGGCGTTCGCGCGGCTGGGTGCGCTGCGCGTGGTGCTCGGCGCGTGGTGCGCGATGGCGCTCGCCGTGGCCGGCCTCACCGCGGTGACGCAGACCTGGCAGGTGTTCGCCGCGTTCGCGCTGATGTCGCTCGGCTGGGCGGGAATGAGCGCCGCGGCGGTGAACAACATCATCGCGCCGTGGTTCGACGCGAAGCGCGGCATGGCGGTGAGCTGGGCGCTGAACGGCGCGACCTGCGGCGGCATCGTGGTGCTGCCGCTGCTCGTGCTGCTCACCGAGACGCTCGGCTGGCGCGCCGGCCTGCTCGCGGCGCTCGCGTTCGCCAGCCTCATCCTCGCGCCCACTGCGTTCGCCTATCTGCGCCGTGTGCCGGGCGAGCTTCCGCCGCCTGCCGAGGCCGAGCGAGAAGAGGCGCCGGCGCGCCTGCGCAGCGACCTCGCCTTCTGGACAATCACCGTGCCGGTCGCGCTGAGCCTGCTCGCACAGGTGGGCTTCCTCATCCACCAGATCGCCATCGCGCGCACGGTGGTGGACGCGCGCGGCGCCGCGCTGGCGGTGGCCGTCACCACGGGCATCGCGCTGCTCTCGCGCATCGGCCTGAGCTTCGTCATCGACCGGCTCGACGCGCGAAATGCGATCGCCTGGCTGTGCATCCTGCAGGCCGCGGCGCTCGCCTCGTTCGCCTGGTCGCCGAGCGCGCAGACGCTCTACGTCGCGAGCGCGCTCTTCGGCGTGGCCGTCGGCAACCTGATCACGCTTCCGGCGCTCGTCGTGCAGCGCGAGTTCGCCGCCCGGCGCTTCGCGCGCATCATCAGCGCCGTGTGGTCGAGCGCGCAGGTCACGTTCGCTTTCGGCCCGCTGCTGCTCGGGGCGCTGCGCGACTACACGGGCAGCTACTTCGTGCCGCTCGTCGCCTGCATGGCGGCGGAGCTGCTCGCCGCCGGCGTGGTGCGGGTGCGCCGCCCGCCACGCTAGAATCGGTCCAAGGAGGAAATGCTCATGCGGTTGCGAACGGCGCGGGTCGCGTGGCTTGCGCTGCTCGTCGGCTGCTCGACGCTGATCGTCGATCCGCTCGAGCAGATGCGCGCGCAGAACAAGGAGAAGCTGGCGAAGGTCGTCCCCGGCATGACGCGCATGGAAGTGGAGAGCGTCATGGGCCACGAGCGCGCCGGCGGCGGCCTGCCCGAGGTGGTGTTCGGCCGGGTGCAGTACCTGCAGGCGACCAACCCGATGCGCGAGGAGACCGTGCGCGGCGCCGACGGCAGGGACTACCTCGTGCTCTACTACTACACGGACGTCAAGCAGCTCGACGACAAGATCACCGACGACGAGCTCACGCCGGTGGTGTTCCGCGACGGCAAGGTCGTCGGGGTGGGGCATCAGCACCTGAAGCGCTAGCGGACCTCGCCAAGCCCTGCGACCCGGCCGAGGTGATCGCCGTCATCGACGCGGCGCTGCCGCGCTAGGCGCCTTCTCGCGAGACGTCCTCGAGCAGCGCGAGCAGCCCGCGCAGCAGCGCGAGCGGCGTCGGCGGGCAGCCGGGGATGTGCAGGTCCACGGGAACGACCGCCGAGACCGATCCCACGCACGCCGCGCTGCCGGCGAACACGCCGCCGTTGCGCGCGCAGTCGCCCACCGCGACGACCCATTTCGGGTCCGGGGTCGCGGCGTAGGTGCGCTCGAGCGCTTCGCGCATGTGGCGCGTGACCGGCCCGGTCACCAGCAGCACGTCGGCGTGCCGCGGCGAGGCGACGAAGCGGATGCCGAACCGCTCCAGGTCGTAGAACACGTTGTTCAGCGCGTGGATCTCGAGCTCGCAGCCGTTGCACGAGCCCGCGTCGACCTCGCGGATCGACAGCGTGCGGCCGAGCCGCCGGCGCGCCGCGCGGTCGACCTGCGCGGCGAGCTCGGCGAGCGCGGCTTCGTCCGGCGCCGGCGCGGGCTCGGTGAGCGGCCCCTGCAGGAAGCTCTTGAAGAGCAGCTTGCGCATCAGAGGTCGTGCCCCGAGTAGGAGCAGTTGAACGACTTGTTGCAGAGCGGGAAGTCGGCCACGATGTTGCCCTCGATCGCCGCCTCGAGCAGCGGCCACTGGAACCACGACGGGTCGCGCAGGTGGCAGCGCTCGACGCAGCCGGCGCCGAGCCGCACCCAGGCGAGCACGTCGCCGCGGAAGCCCTCGACGAGCGCCACGCCCTCGCCGCTTCCCGCGCCGAGCGGCACGGCGAGCGGCCCGGCAGGCAGGCCGGCGAGGATCTGCTCGACCAGCGCGAGGCTCGCCTCCACCTCGCGGATGCGGATGTAGACGCGCGCGTTCACGTCGCCCGCCTGCACCGTCGGCACCTCGAAGCGCAGCCGCTCGTAGGGCGGATAGCCGGGCGTGCGGCGCGCGTCGAAGCTGCGTCCCGAGGCACGGCCGACGAAGCCGCCCGCCGCGAACTGCTCGGCGAGCTCGGGCGAGAGGAAGCCCGCGCCCACCGTGCGGTCCTTGAGCGACTCTGTCTTGTCGTACACCTCGACCAGCTCGGGCAGGTGCCTGCGGACGGTCGCGACGAGCGACGCGATCGCCGATTGGCCCTCGGGCGCGATGTCGCCGCTCACCCCGCCCGGCACGACGCGGTCCATCATCAGCCGGTGCCCGAACGCGGCGTCGGCGGCGCGCAATACCCGCTCGCGCAGCGCGCCGAAGTGCGCGTGCAGCAGGGCGAAGGCGGCGTCGTTGCAGACCGCGCCGACGTCTCCCAGGTGATTGGCGAGACGCTCGAGCTCGGCCATCAGCGCGCGCAGCCATGCGGCGCGCGGCGGCGCTTCGACGCCGCGCGCGTCCTCTACCGCGCGCGAGAACGCGAGCGCGATCGCCACGGTGCTGTCGCCGGAAACGCGCCCGGCGAGCCGCGCGGCGCGCTCGAGCGGCGCGCCGGCCATCAGCTCCTCGATGCCCTTGTGCACGTAGCCGAGCCGCTGCTCGAGGCGCACCACCGTCTCGCCGTTCGCGGTGAAGCGGAAATGGCCGGGCTCGATGATGCCCGCGTGCACCGGCCCGACCGGGATCTGGTGCAGGCTCTCGCCCTCCGCGGGCAGGAACGCGTACGGCTCTCCGTGCCGCAGCCAGGGCCGGGTGTCGGGCAGGCCGACGGCCTCCAGTCCGTAGAGATCGCGCATCGCGCGCTCCAGGCGGATCGCCGGCGCATGGACGCGGCCTAGCGAGGGGAATTTTCCGTCGCCGCAGGCAAGCTCGAGCAGGCAGAGCGCGTGCGAGGCGCGGTCCATCGTCGCCATGTGCGCCCTGCCGGGCTCGCCCCACAGCCCGAGCAGCGCGAGCTTGCCGGAGGCGAGCGCGGCCGCGGCCTGCTGCCAGCCCTGTGCGTCCACCCGGGAGCGCGTCCAGGCCATCAGTTGAGCAGCCTCGCGACGTGCTGGAACCACGCCACCAGCGCCGGCGGCAGCCACACGCCGGCGACCAGCACCAGCGCGAAATGCGCGCCGATCGGCAGGAATGACGCGCGGTCGGGCGCCATCTTGCCGTCGGGCTCGCCGAACGCCAGCCCGTTCAGGCGCAGGAGCAGCGCGCCGAGCGCCACCAGCAGGCCGACGACGAGCGCGATGGCGAGCGCCGGCTGGCGCGCGAAGGTCGAGGTGATGACGAGCAGCTCGCTCATGAAGATGCCGCCCGGCGGCAGCCCGGCGATGGCGACCACGCCGAGCACCAGCGCCCAGCCGAGCAGCGGATGCGTCACGGTGAGCCCGCGGATCTCGGCCATCTGCTGCGTGCCCTTCACCTGCGCGATGTGGCCGACGCAGAAGAAGATGGCCGACTTGGCGAGGCTGTGCAGCGTCATGTGCAGCAGCCCGGCGAAGTTGGCGAGCGGGCCGCCCATGCCGAAGGCGAAAGTGATGATGCCCATGTGCTCGATCGACGAGTAGGCGAACAGGCGCTTGATGTCCTGGCGGCGGTAGAGCATGAAGGCGGCGAACACGACCGACAGCAGCCCGAGCGAGACCATCAGCGGCCCCGGCGCGAGCGCGGCGGGATTGGCCGACAGCACGGTCTTGAAGCGCAGCACGGCGAACAGCGCGACGTTGAGCAGCAGCCCGGAGAGCACCGCCGAGATCGGCGTCGGGCCCTCGGCGTGCGCGTCGGGCAGCCACGCGTGCAGCGGCACCAGGCCGACCTTGGTGCCGTAGCCGAGCAGCAGGAACAGGAACGCGAGGTTGAGCAGCGCCGGATCGCAGGCCGCCGCCTTCTCGACCAGCACGCTCCAGGCCATCGCGTCCAGGCCCTCGCCGACCACCGCGCGCGCGGCGAGGTAGACGAGGATGGTGCCGAACAGCGCCAGCGCGATCCCCACCGAGCCGAGCAGGAAGTACTTCCACGCCGCCTCGAGCGCCGCCTCGGTGCGGTAGATGCCGACCATCAGCACCGTGGTGAGGGTGGCGAGCTCCACCGCGACCCACATCAGGCCGAGGTTGTTCGAGAGCAGCGCGAGGTTCATGCCGAACATCAGCGTCTGGTACATCGCGTGGTAGAAACGCAGGTACGCGGGCGTGAGGCGGCCGGTCTCCAGCTCGTGGCCGATGTAGCTGCGGCTGAACACGCTGGTCGTGAAGCCGACGAAGGTGCCGAGCACGATGAACACCACGTTCAGGTCGTCGACGATGAGGAACGGCCCGGGCTCGGGCCGCGCCCCGAGCAGCGTCAGCGCGGCGAGGAAGGTGAGCGCCGAGGCGACGACGTTCAACCACGCCGTGGTGCGGTCGTCGGGCAGCGCGGCGAGCAGCGCCGCGCTCGCCGCCGGGACGAGCAGGATCGCCGCCACGGCGAGGCTGCCGGGGTCGCTCATGGGCGCTCTCCGCGGTGCTCGTGCAGCAGGTGGATGTCGACCGTCTCGAAGCGCTCGCGGATGCGGAAGAGGAACACGCCGATCACGATCAGCGCCACCAGGATCGAGAAGGCGACGCTGATCTCGACCACCAGCGGCATGCCCTTGGCGCCGGTGGCGGCGAGGATCAGGCCGTTCTCGATCGACATGAAGCCGATCACCTGGCTCACCGCGTTCCTGCGCGAGACCATCATCAGCAGGCCGAGCAGGATCACCGACAGGGCGAACGCGAGGTCCTCGCGCGCGAGCGTGCCGGCCTGCGCGGTGATCGGCAGCATCACCATGATCGACAGCGCCACCAGGCCGATGCCCGCGAGCATGGTCTGGCCGATGCCCACCACCGGCTCGATGGTGCGGTGGATCCCCAGCCGCACGATGATCCGGTGCAGCGCCATGGGGATCACGATCGCCTTGATGGCGAGCGCGATCGCGGCGGTGATGTAGAGGTGCGGCGCGGCCTGGATGTACGCCTGCCAGGCCACCGAGAAGGACACGACCAGCGCGTGCACGGCGAAGATGTTGATCAGCCCGGTCAGGCGGTCCTGGTAGAGCAGCATGAAGCTCACCAGCACCAGGCCGCCGGCGCACAGATGCGCGATGTCGAGGGCGAGGGGGTTCATCATCGGGCCTGGGTGACGAAAAGGAGCAGCGTCGCGAGCAGGCCGAGCATCAGCGCGGCGCCGAGGAAGTCGGGCACGCGGAACACGCGCATCTTCGCGATCGCGGTCTCGAAGACGGCGAGCGCGAAGCCGGCGCCGGCGAGCTTGACGACGTAGAGCGCCAGGCCGCCCAGGTAGGCGGCGGCGCCCTGGCCGGACACGGCGATGCCCCAGGGGAAGAACACGCAGGCGATCACCGAGACGTAGAGCAGCAGCTTGAGGAAGGAGGCCGCCTCGATCAGCGCGAGATGGCGTCCCGAGTACTCGAGGATCATCGCCTCGTGCACCATGGTCAGCTCGAGGTGCGTGGCCGGGTTGTCGATCGGGATGCGCGCGTTCTCGGCGATCGCCACCATGATCAGGCCCACCAGCGCGAGCGCGAGCGACACGCGGATGCCGACCTCCGGGCCATGCATGTACGCCGCGACCGAGGAGAGCTGCGTCGAGCCGGCCATCAGCGACAGCGTGAACGCCACCATCAGCATCGCCGGCTCGGCGAGCGAGGCGATCATCATCTCGCGGCTCGCGCCGATGCCGCCGAAGCTCGTGCCGACGTCGAGGCCGGCGAGCGCCAGCACGAAGCGCGCGCTGCCGAGCAGCGCGACGATGGCGATCAGGTCCGCCGCGTAGCTGAACACCAGCCCCGTGGCGAAGGTCGGCACCAGCGACACCGCGACCCAGGTCGTGGCGAACACCAGGTAGGGTGCGACGCGGAACACCCAGGACGCCGAGTGCGCGAGCACCACTTCCTTGCGCAGCAGGCGCAGCAGGTCGCGATAGGGCTGCAGGAGCGGCGGGCCCTGCCGGCGCAGCAGGTGCGCCTTGAGCTTGCGCACGTAGCCGGTGAGCAGCGGCGCCAGCGCGAGCGCGAGCGCCATCTGCAGGAGCTGCACGGCGAGGTCGCGCGCTAGGGCCATATCGCGAGCGTCGCAAGGAGCGCGATCAGCGCGCCGAACACCAGCGTCAGGTAGGCGCGGATGGTGAGGAACTGCATGCCGTTCAGCAGGCCGGCGAGGGCGTCGACGCCGCGCGCGAGCGGCACGTACACGGCATCCCAGGGCAGGTCGCGCAGGCGCACGTGCAGGCGCGCCGGCGCGAGCGAGCCCGGGCGCGGCAGGTGCACCTCCTCGTGCGCGCGGAACACCACGGTGCCGAACACCCGGCGGATCGGCTGCGAGAAGCTGCCCGCGGTGTACTGCGTTGCCGGGCTCGGGTCCGGGAAGCCGCAGTCCCACGGCGCGGCGCGGCGCAGCTTGTCCGAGGCCCAGCGGTGGATCACCTCGGCGCCGAGACCGGCGGCGAGCGCGATGAAGAAGAAGAGCAGCAGCCCGTTGTAGGAGCTGCGGCTCTGCGCCACCGGGACGATGGTGAGCCAGTCGAGATGGCGCTGCCCCGGGACGTGCGCGCCGGCGAGCGCCTCGGTGACCGGCGCCAGCGCGTCGATGACGTAGCCGGGCAGGATGCCGGCGAGCACGCAGAGCGCGGCGAGCGCGGCCATCGCGGCGAGCGAGAAGCGGTCGGTCTCCGCCGCGTCGCGCGCCGCCGCGCTGCGCGGCCGCCCGAGGAAGGTGACGCCGAAGGCCTTGACGAAGCACGCCGCGGCGAGCGCCGCCGAGAGCGCGAGCGCCGCGCCGGTCGCCGGCACGAGGAACTTGAGCAGCCACTGCGGCAGCGCGGGGCTGAGCAGGATCGCCTGGAAGGTGAGCCACTCGGAGACGAAGCCGTTGAAAGGCGGCAGCGCCGAGATCGCCGCCGAGCCGAGCAGGAAAAGGAGCGCCGTGCGCGGCATGCGGTGGATCAGGCCGCCGAGCTTCTCCATGTCGCGCTCGCCGGTGGCGACCAGCACCGAGCCCGCGCCGAAGAACAGCAGGCTCTTGAACAGCGAATGGTTGAAGACGTGGAACAGCGCCGCGGTGAGCCCGAGCGCGGCGGCCGCCGCCATGCCGTTCGCGCCGAACGCCAGCGCGAGCCCCAGGCCGATGAAGATGATGCCGATGTTCTCGACCGTGTGATAGGCGAGCAGCCGCTTCAGGTCGTGCTCCATCAGCGCGTGCAGCACGCCCAGCACCGCGGTGACGCCGCCGATCGCCGCCACCAGCGCGCCCCACCACCACTGCGGCGCGCCGATCAGGTCGAACACGATGCGCACGAAGCCGTACACCGCGACCTTGGTCATCACGCCGCTCATCAGCGCCGAGACGTGGCTCGGCGCGGCCGGGTGCGCGAGGGGCAGCCAGACGTGCAGCGGCACGATGCCCGCCTTCGAGCCGGCGCCGAGCAGCGCGAGCGCGAGCACCGCGGCCGCCATGAGCGTCGCCGGCGCCGCGGCGCGCATCTCGCCGAACGTGTAGCCGCCCGCCGGGCCGGCGAGCAGGCCGAACGCGAGCAGGAGCGCCAGCGTGCCGAAGCTCGCCATCAGCAGGTACACGTAGGCCGCGCGGGCGTTGCCGGCGCTGCGGTGCTGCGCCATGACCAGCGCCCAGGAGCACAGCGACATGAGCTCCCAGGAGAATAGAAAGCTGAACGCGTCGTGCGCGAGCACCACCAGGTTCATCGCGGCGAGAAACGCCGGGAAGAAGGGCAGCACGCGGCCGGGCGACTCCTCGTGCGCGCCGTAGCCCAGCCCGTAGAGGCTGGCGGCCGCGCCGCCGAGGTTCAGCACGACGAGGAAGAACGCGGCGAGCGCATCGAGCCGGAAATGCGCGCCCAGCCAGGGCAGGCCGAGGGGCAGCGTCACGGCGCCGCCGAGCGACTCGGGGACGAGCAGCGCGCCCGCCGCGACGACGAGCGCGCCCGCGCAGGCGGCGAGCGAGACGCCGTAGACGAAGCGGAAAGCGGCGGGCCGACGCGCCGCGGCGATGGCCGCCACGCCGGCCGCGAGCAGCAGCGCGATGCAGCCCAGGAGCGCTTGCAGAGCCAAGCGGCTTATTCCCCTCTCATTCCCCTAGGCGCGCGCTTTTTCCTTGAGCCGCACGCCGCGGCCGCCGGAGGCGCTCACTTCGTCGTCGTTGATCAGCACGACGCCGGCGCGCTCGAGCGCGGCGATGAGCTTCATCAGCGACTCGACGTTGCCGCGGATCACCCCTTCGCTCGCTTCCATGCGCTGGATGGTCGGCAGGGACAGCTGCGAAGCGCGCGCGAGCGCGCGCTGGTCGAGGCCGGCCAGGGCGCGCGCGGCGCGCAATTGGCGAGAGGTGAGCACGAAAGGCGGAGGTTATGCTTCTAGACGGATATTTCCAATACTATACCTGAGTACTGATGCTCTATAAATGACTATTCTCGGGCCGCGGCGGGGAATCATCGCCGCCGCGCGGCGTCGAAGCTGAATGCTGCCCACCCACGACGTGCCCTGCCCGCGCTGCGGCCGGCCGCTGTTCAGCTCGACCTCGCTCGACGACGGCGTGAACGCCGCGGTGCCGGAGAGCCCGCGCGTGCGGGCCGACGAGCGCGGCTACTTCCTGCGCTGCCCGTTCTGCTCGAGCCGCATCGCCATGGAGCGCATCCCGGCGGCGAAAGGCGAGGCGTTCCGCCTCGCGCGCTAGGCGCGCGACGCCCGGCGATCGAGCAGCCGGCCGAAGTTCTCCAGCGAGAGGAGATGCAGGTAGACGCGCGCGAGGATGCCCTTGCGCACGAGGTTCTTGAGCTGCGCGCTGTTCAGCTCCTCGATCTTCTTCTCGGCGACGCGGAACATGCCGGTCATCTGCAGCGGCTTCGCGCCTTCCGCCCGGGGCGTCGCCTGCATCGTGAAGGGCTCGAGCAGCGAGTAGTCGGCGAGGATCGAGCACATCTCGCGGCTGCGCTCGAGGTCCTTCTCGTACTCGCCGAGCAGCCGCTCGAGGTCCTGCCACTTCGCGGTCGGCGCGCCGCCCGCGTCGAACATCGCCTCGCCGTCGTCGGCGAGGTGCGCCTTCTCGATGCAGATCAGCCGGTCCTTCTGCTCGACCTTGTTGACGGCGACGCGCGCCATGCAGAACGGATAGCGCCGCACGTACGCCGGCACGTACACGCCCGGCGCCCAGCGCCCCTGCGCGTTGAACAGGTTCTCCCCCGAGGCGAGCCCGGTGACCGCGACCGGCGCGAAGCCGCTCTTGCCGTCGCCCGAGGTGAAGACGATCGGGTACTCGCGGCACACCGGCTGGAACTCGGTGTAGCTGATCGGGATCGCGTTCGCCTCCCGGGCGAAGGCCGGCACCTCCGCCGGAGCGAGCAGCCGGACCTTGTGGTTCTTGAGGAACGGGACGACTTCCCGGTAGCCGTACGGCGGGGCTATCTGCATCGGCCAATCATAGCCAACGGCGCGCCCGCTTGCGGTAAAATCCGCGCCTTCCCACGGGGTGGTAGCTCAGCTGGGAGAGCGTCGCGTTCGCAATGCGAAGGTCGGGAGTTCGATCCTCCTCCACTCCACCATTTTCATTCAGCAATAAGCGGGCGACCGCAAGCCCGTTCCCGTCGCGAATCTACGACATGTGCCGTTTGACGCCCGGCGCGTGAGCCGTCGCGTCATTCGCGCCGCCGATCATCGAGCGGCTGAATCGAGCAGGGATCAGGCGGGGAACCATGCTTGCACGCTACAGCATCCTCCATGAGCTTGGCCGCGGCGCGAGCGGCGCGGTGTACGCGGCGCGCGATCGCGAGTCGGGTCGCGTCGTTGCGCTGAAGAGGCTCGACCCGGCAGCCGACGCGCAGCTTGCCGCGCGCCTCCTCAAGCAGGCGCGCGCCGCGCGGCTGCTGAAGCATCCCAATATCGTCGAGACCCTGGATGCCGGCGAGGCGGCCGGCACGGTGTACATCGCGATGGAGATGCTCGAAGGCAAGAGCCTGCGCGCGATGCTCGACGAAGGCGCGTTGCCGATAACGCGCGCCCTGAGCATTGCCCACGACATCGCAAGCGGGCTCGCGCATGCGCACCTCGAGGGCGTCGTGCACGGGGGCGTCAAGCCTTCGAACGTGATCGTGCTGCCTGCGGGCGTTGCCAAGATCGCCGACTTCGGCACCGCGCGACCGACCGTGGTTCCGGAGCAGTCGCGCGGAGAGCCGGTGGATCATCGCTGCGACGTATTCGCGCTCGGTGCCTTGCTCTACGAGATGCTCACCCGCCGGGCGCCGGCCGCGGGCGGCTCGCCGGTCGCGCCGCCGAGCGAGCTGAACCGGCACGTGCCGCGCGTGCTCGACGAGATGGTGTCGCGCATGCTCGCTGAGCAACCCGCCGCGCGCATTCCCGGCATGCCGGTGGTTCTCGCCGAGCTGCAGCGAGTCGCCGACGCGCTCGGGCTCGCCGCGGGCCCGAGCATGGCACCCGCCGAACCGGAGCGAGCACGCCCTCGCCGGCCGAGACGGATCCCTTCGTCGCACGCCGAAGAACCGCCTCAGCTCGATCGCGCGATCGAGCACGAGGCGTTCGACTATCAGAGAGCGATCGCGTTGATGGAGCTCGAGACCCGCCGCGAGCGAGCTTCCGGCAGACGGCGGCCCGCGAGGCTCGCAGCGCTCGCGCTCGCGATTGCCGTCGTCGGCATCGGCGCCGCGGCATTCGTGCAGTACTTATCCGCGCCCGACGAATGGCGCATCGCTACCGGACGCGTGCAAGGAGCGCTAACCACAGCGATTGAAGCGTCCCGCGCGAGCGCGCCCGCACCGAAGATCGAAAACGTGGCTGTTCCTGCAGTCAAGGAAACGGTCTACGAAAAATCCGAACCCAAGAAAACTGCGTCCGAGGAGCCTGCGTCCGAGGTCGTTGCGTCAGCGGTTCCTGCGCCGGCACCGGCGCCGGCACCAGCGCCGGCGGTGCAACCGGAGGTGAAGGCTCGCGAGGAACGGCCGGCGGGCACGGCGCGGTTGATCCTGGCGATGTCGCCGCGAGGCGAGATCTACGTCGACGGAAAGCACCAGGGCACGACGCCGCCGATCACCACCTTCGACATCGAGCCGGGAATGCATCGCATCGAAGTGCGCCACGGCTCGCGCACGCCGTATCTCACTTACGTGACGCTTCGGGCGGGCGACGTGCGGCGCCTGCGACACGATTTCGACGCGAAGGGGGCCGCCCGGGCGCCGAGAAGCCCGTCTTGGCAGAGCAGCAAGCGGCGGGCCCGTTAGCAGTTTCAGCTTTTTTTCATTCTTAACCGCCATTTAAGTGCCGCTTAAGTCTCCCCGGGCGATCCTGCATCCCAGAGGCATGCACCTCTCCCTAGTGCAACGCCGGTGCGCTAGCGCCGCAGGTCTCCTACGTGGTGGTTGGGACTCTGAGTTGGGCGAGCAGGAAAGCGGCGCGAAACGCACCGGCGGTTGCGCTCGGCGAGGCTGAAAAAGCCGAGCCGGGCGCGCGTCACCCGGCGTGGCAGTTCCGGATCTCGATTCCCTTTCCCTTGGCGTAAGCGGCGGCCGACTCGGCGTACATGCGCCGCACCGTCGGCCGGTCGTCGGGATGCGGCGCGAGCCAGTCGGTGACGGCGCGCCAGCGCTTGCCGTCCCAGCGCATGAAGCGCATCGACCCCGACCCTTCGTGATCGACGCAGCTCGTCTGCACCGGGGGCATCAGGCCCTTGGCGCCGAGCGCCTCGAGGCGCGCCTCGTCGAGGTTGAGGTGCTCGAGGCCCCACTGCGCCTGCTGCGGCGTGATCGTCTTGCCGGGATTGAAATGCGCCTGCGCGACGCGCACCGCCTCGGCGGTGAGGATGCCGAACGCTACGCCGCGGTTGTAGTGCAGCGAGCCGATCTCGGCGGGCTCGCGCAGCTCGCCGCCGCCCGCGTCGTACACCCGGCGGCGGATCTCGCGGATCACCGGGAAATCGTCGCCCGGCAAGGTGAACGCCGCGGCGACCAAGCCCTGCGCCGCGGCGCCGGCGAGCGGGCCCGCCGCGCCGGCCGCTTCGCCGGCGACGATGCGCGAGCGCGGAAAGCCGGCGCTCGCGGCGTTCTCCAGCGCCGCCTGGGCCATCGCCTGCGAGCCGCAGACGATGATCCAGTCGGGGCGGATCTCGCGGATCTTCAGCCACTGCTCGTGCTGCTCGCTGCCGGGCACCGGCACGGCGAGCGTGCTCAGCGTGTAGCCGTAGCGCGCCGCGAGGGCGCTCAGCACCGGGATGGCGTCCTTGCCGTCGGCGCTGTCGGAGTACAGCAGCACGATGCGCTTGCCGCGCAGCTTGTCGTTGCCGCCGGCGCGCATGCCGAGGTAGCGCACGATCGCCGCCGACTGGGCCCACGCCGTGCTGAGCAGCGGAAAGACGTAGGGAAAAACCCGGCCGTCGGCGCTGTCGGCGCGGCCGTAGCCCACCGAGACGAGCGGCACGCGGTCCGCGGTCGCGCGCTCGATCAGCGCGTAGGTGGCGGCGGTGGTGAGCGGGTGCACCAGGGTCGCGCTCGGGCGGTGGTTGCGCGCCAGCTCGTAGCATTCCATGACGCGCGAGCCGTCGGGCCGCGTATCGCACTTTTCCCAGGTGAAGCGCACGCCGCGCACGCCGCCGTCACGCCGGTTGAGCATGTCGAGGTAGTCCAGCATGCCGGCCGCCATGCGGGAGGCGACGGCCGCGGACGGACCCTGCGCGCTGTAGTTGGCCGGGATGAATTGCTCGTCGGGCGCGGCCCAGGCGGGCAGCCGATTTGCAGCCGCGAGCACCGCCGCCGCGGCGACGACGAAGAGCCGCGATGCGTTCATGAGTGGCACTGCCTTCGGGCGAGCATGAGCGGTATAGACTTAAATAGCCCTTAATTTCGCATGCGACTGCTCGTCGTAGAAGATGACCCCCTGATCGGCCGCGCGGTCGTGAACGGCCTGCGCGAGGGCGGCTATGCGGTCGACTGGGTGCGCGACGGCGCCGCCGCCGAGCTCGCGCTCTCGACCACGGTCTACGACCTGGTGGTGCTCGACCTCGGCCTGCCGCGCAAGGACGGGCTGGAGCTGCTGCGCGCGCTGCGCCGCGGCGGCAACGAAGTGCCGGTGCTGATCATCACCGCGCGCGACGGGCTGTCCGACCGCGTCACCGGCCTCGACCTCGGCGCCGACGACTACCTGGTCAAGCCGTTCGACCTGGACGAGCTGCTGGCGCGCTCGCGCGCCATCGTGCGCCGCCGGCTCGGCCGCACCTCGCCGGAGATCACCTACGGCTCGCTCACCCTCGACCCGGTGCGCCGCCGCGTGCTGTTCCGCGGCGAGACGGTCGACCTGTCGGCGCGCGAGTTCGCGGTGCTCGAGGCGCTGATGAAGGAGCCCGGCGCGGTGGTCTCGCGCGAGAAGCTCGAGGAAGCGGTCTACGGCTGGGGCGAGGAGGTCGGCAGCAATACCGTCGAAGTGCATCTGCATCACCTGCGGCGCAAGCTCGAGCCGCAGGTGATCCGCAACGTCCGCGGGGTCGGTTACAGAATCGCCCAGGTGGAGTGAAGTCGATCCGGGCCCACCTGGTGCTGTGGCTGGTCGCGGCATTCGCGGCCGGCTCGGCGGTGGTCGCGCTGCTCACCTACGGCTACGCGCAGGAGGAGCTCGACCGCGTCTTCGACGACGAGCTGAAGCAGATCGCCGAGGCGGTGCACCTGCGCGAGGACTGGCGCGACACCGGCACCGTGCGGGTCGCGCGGCCGGACTTCGTCTACGCGGTGCGCGCCTACGACCAGAGCGGGCGCCTGTTCTTCGAGAGCATGGTCACCTCGCGCCCGTTCGACGCGCCGCGCTCGCTCGACGCCGGCTACAGCGAGGTCGACTCGCTCGGCGAGCTGTGGCGCGTCTACACCCACGTGGCGCCCGAGGGCATCGTGCAGGTGGCGCAGCCGGTGTCGATGCGCGAGCGCCTGGCGCGCGAGCTGTCGCTGCGCATGCTGCTGCCGATGCTGCTGCTCATCCCGGTGCTGGGCGGCGTCGGCGCCTGGGTGTGGCGGCGCGGCCTGGCGCCGCTCGAGCACACCTCGCGGCGCGTGCAGGAGCGCGACGCCGGCCGGCTCGACCCGCTGCCCACCGAGGACGTGCCGGTCGAGCTGCGGCCGCTGGTCGACGCGCTGAACGCGCTGCTCGCGCGGCTCGCCGCGTCGATGGACGCGCAGCACGCCTTCCTCGCCGACGCCGCGCACGAGCTGCGCTCGCCGGTCGCGGCGCTGGCGCTGCAGATGCAGCTCGCCGAGCGGGCGCAGAACCCGGAGACGCGCGCCGCGGCGTACGCCGACCTCAAGGCGGGCATCGCGCGCGCCGGGCGCATGGTGGAGCAGCTGCTCAACCTGGAGCGGCTGCAGCGCGGCGGCCAGGAGCCCGCGCTGCCGGTCGACCTGGCGCGCCTCGCGCGCGAGGTGGTCGGCAGCTTCGCCGCGCGCGCCGACGAGCTGGGGGTGGACCTCGGGGTCGACGCGCCCCCGAGCGTGGTGGTGAGCGGCAGCGAGGGCGAGCTGCGCTCGCTGATCGCCAACCTGGTCGACAACGCGCTGCGCTACGCGCCGCGCGAGACCGAGGTCACCGTGGCGGTGCGCTCGCGCGGCGATCAGGTCGAGCTCGAGGTGCTGGACGACGGCCCCGGCATCCCGGCCGATCACCGCTCGCGCGTGTTCGAGCGCTTCCAGCGCATCCCGGGCGACGCGACGCCCGGCACCGGCGTCGGCCTGCACATCGTCGCCAAGGTCGTCGAGCGCCACCGCGGCCGCATCGCGCTCGAGGACGCGCACCCCGAGCGGCCGCTGCCCGGCCTGCTGGTGCGCGTCTTGCTGCCGGCCGCGCAGCTCAGCGCGTCGTAGCGTCGCTCGAGGAGCCGCCCATCCGGGGCGACACGCCGCCGATGTTGCTGCCCGAGCTGCCTTCGGGCCGCATCTTGGTCGGGTTGTCGCTGCCGCCCGCCGCGGTTGCGGCTTCCTTCAGGCAGCGATCGCGCTCCGCGCCGGTCAGCGCCGCGCAGCGCGAGCTCGCCGAGGTGGCGCCGCTCGTCGCCGAGCCGGTCGTGCCGTAAGACGACGAAGTGTCGCCGCCGCTCATGCGCGGCGATACGCCGCCGGTATTGCTTCCCGAGCTGCCTTCGGGACGCATGCTGGTGCCGCTCTGGCCGAACGACGCCGTGGCGACGGCGAGCAGGGCGGCCGCGGCCGCCGAAGCGATCAGTTTCATCTGGGGTCCTCCACGTGGGTTGAAAAACGAGCCTGCCACCACGCAACGCCCGTGCCGGGAACGGCGATCGCCGGGAACGGCGATTGCTCTCGCCCGGCGTATTCCATCGAGGAGCCCCCATGAAACCGACCCCCATTCTGGCAATCGCGACCGCGCTGGCGATGTTCTCGACCGCCCCGGCGCTCGCCCAGTCGCAGGACCGGCAGGCGAAGGACCGGAGCGCGCAGACGCAGAAGTCGGCGAAGAAGGACTCGAGCCGCGACGCGAAGCGCATGAAGGACCTCGCGCTCGCCAACATGGCCGAGATCGAGACCGGCAAGCTGGCGCTGGAGAAGGCGCAGGACCCGAAGGTGAAGGCGTTCGCGCAGCACATGGTCGACGACCACGGCCGGATGCTCCAGGAAGTGAAGCAGCTCGCGCAGGCGAAGGGGGTCGAGCTGCCGACCACGCCCGACGCCAAGCATCGCAAGGCGCTGAAGAAGCTGCAGTCGCTCTCGGGCGGGAAGTTCGACCGCGAGTACATGCAGGCGATGGTGAAGGATCACCGCGACGCGCTGAAGCTCGCGCGCGGCACGGCGAAAAGCGCCGAGGACGCCGAGCTGAAGGCCGCGGCGCAAAAGGCCGCGCCGGACATCCAGCAGCACCTGAAGATGGCGCAGGACATCTCCCGGACCGCCACCGCCAAGGGCGAGAAGCGCTCGGCGGCGGGGCGCTGAACGCCCGCGCGTAGCTGCAAAGCGCTTCGGCCGCCTGCCGGGCGCGGAATCGTTCACACAGGCGCAGGCGGGCAGGCGCGTGCCGTTCCCGGCACGCCCGGCCTGCGCAAAGCGCGTGCCACGGTAACATTGCGCAGGCATGCGCGCCCCACGGCTCATCGCTGCGAAGCTGCAGCAGCTCGTCGACCGGATCGATCCGCAGGCCGGGCGCTACCGCATGCTGTTCGAGACCAGCCCGCTGCCGATGTGGGTGGTCGACGACGAGACGCTCGGTTTCCTGGCGGTGAACGACGCCGCGGTTCGCCTGTACGGCTATTCGCGCGACGAGTTCCTGGCGATGCGCGCCGACGCGTTCCTGCCGCGCGTGCGCCCGGGCAGCGTGTTCCGCGGCGTGTTCCGCCACGCGCGCAGGGGCGGCGAGGCGCTCGACGTCGACGCCGTGGGGCACCTCGTCGGCTGGCGCGGCCGGCCGGCGCGGCTGGTGGTGATCAACGACATCAGCGAGCGCGTGCGCGCGCAGGCGGCGCTGCGCGCGCTGTCGCGCCGGCTGCTGCACGTGCAGGAGGAGGAGCGCGCGCGCCTGGCGCGCGACCTGCACGACGACATCGGCCAGGCGCTGACGGCGCTCAAGATCCAGGTCGAGTCGCTGCGCGTGCTGCGCGGCGAGGGCGCGCAGCAGACGCGCGTCGACGAGTGCGTGGACACCATCCAGAGCACGCTCGAGCGCGTGCGCCAGCTCTCGCTCAGCCTGCGCCCGCCGCAGCTCGACGACCTGGGGCTCGCCGCCGCGCTGCGCTCGCACCTCGACCGCCAGGCGCGCGTCGCCGGCATCGCCCCGCACTTCGACGCCTCGCAGGCGCCGCACGAGGTCTCGCCCGAGACCGAGACGGCCTGCTTCCGCGTCGCGCAGGAGGCGATCACCAACGTGCTGCGGCACGCCAAGGCGCGCAACCTGTGGGTGCGCCTGTTCGACGACGGCGGCAAGCTCGCGCTCTCGGTGCGCGACGACGGCGAGGGCTTCGACGTGCAGTCGGTGCGCGGCCTCGGCCTCGCCGGCATGGAGGAGCGCACGGCGCTGGTCGGCGGCTCGCTCGAGCTGCGCGCCACGCCCGGCCGGGGCACGGTGGTGCTCGCCACCTTCCCGCTCGCGCCGGCCAGGGCCGCGCAGGCCGCCTAGGATGCGCGCGCCATGATCCGCGTGCTGCTCGCCGACGACCACGCGCTGGTGCGGGCCGGTATCCGCTCGCTGCTCGGCGCGATGGCCGAAGTCGAGGTGGTCGGCGAGGCGGCGAGCGGCGAAGAGGCGCTCGAGCTGGCGGCGCGGCAGCAGCCCGACGTCGTGCTGATGGACATCGCGATGCGCGGCATGACCGGCCTGCAGGCCGCCGCGCTGATGCGCGAGCGGCTGCCGCAGGTGCGCGTGGTGATCCTGTCGATGCATTCCGGCGAGGAATACGTGCTGCAGGCGCTGCGCGCCGGGGCCGCCGGCTACCTGCTCAAGGACGCGGCGACCGGCGAGCTGGAGCTCGCGCTGCGCAGCGTGATGCGCGGCGAGAGCTGGCTCAGCCCGGCGGTGTCGCGCCAAGTGGTCGAGGGCTACGTGCAGCGCACCGGCGGCGAGTCGGCGCCGGAAGTACTCACTGCGCGCCAGCGCGAGGTGCTGCGGCTGGTCGCCGGCGGGAAAAGCACCAAGGAAATCGCCTTCTTGCTGAACCTTTCTGTGAAAACGGTGGAGACGCACCGCGCGCAGATCATGGACCGGCTGGGAATCCGCGACGTCGCGGGCCTGGTGCGCTACGCGCTGCGCACCGGGCTCGTGCCGCCCGATGCCTGACAGTTTCTGACCACCCTAAGGAAATTTCCGATACCGCGGCGCCGCCGGCGACCGTAGTCTTGCCCGATGCCCGAAACGCCGCGCCAACGACGCGTCGTCATCGCCGACGACAGTCCCGCCTTCCTCGCCGCCGCCGCCACCTACGTCTCCACACTGCCCGGGTTCACCCTGGCGGGCGTGGCGCGCGACGTCCTGCAGACCGTGCAGCTCGTCGAGTCGTCGATGCCGGACGTGCTGCTGCTCGACCTCGGCATCGGCCCGCGCCGCGGCATCGAGCTGCTGCGCAAGGTGAAGGCGGTGCCCACGCCGCCGGTGGTGGTGGCGCTGTCGCTGTTTCACACGCCCGAAGCGCTCGCCGCGGCGCGCCGCGCCGGCGCCGACGAGCTGGTCGGCAAGGAGCGCTTCATCGCGGGTCTTTCCCAGGCGTTCGCGCGGCTTTTTCCAAGCGCCGCCTGAAGACCGTCATCTCCTTCTCCGCCTGCCGGTCGCCCTTGCGCCGCGCGGCCTCGATGCCGCGCGCGTAGGCGTCGAGCGCCTCGTCGGCGCGCCCCGCGGCTTCCAGCGAGCGGCCGAGCGCCTTCCACGCCGCCGAGTAGCCGGGGTCGCGCGCCAGCGCGTCGCGCAGATACTCGACCGCGCGTGTGTGGTCGCCGGCTTTCGCGTGCTCGATGCCGAGCGAGTAGCGCAGCAGCGGGCCGTCGCGCGCCGTGCCGAGCAGCTTCTCAAGCTGGGAAATCATTGGGCTAAGATACCCGGCATGAAAACCCCGATCCAGACGCGCGAGGCCCCGGAGGCGATCGGCACCTACTCGCAGGCGATCAAGGTGGAAGGCAAAGGCGGCGGCGCGACCGTCTACCTGTCGGGGCAGATCGGGCTCGATCCGGCGACGATGCAGATGGCCGAGGGCATCGAGGGCCAGACGCACCGCGTGTTCCGCAACCTGAGCGCGGTGGCGGCCGCCGCGGGCCTTTCGCTCGACCAGTGCGTGCGCATGACCGTCTATCTCACCGACCTCGCGCATTTCGCGCGGGTGAACGAGATCATGGCGCAGTACGTGCGCCAGCCCTACCCGGCGCGCGCGGCGGTGGGCGTGGCCGGGCTGCCGCGCGGCGCGCTGGTCGAGGTCGACGCGATCCTGCACGCCGATTAAGGCGTCCGAAGCACACCGCGGCGTCGCGAAGCTCGGGCTGCGCTCGCGCCTGGACTTCGTCCTGCACCTGCCGCTGCGCTACGAGGACGAGACCACCCTGGTCGCGCCCGAGCGCGCGGCGCCCGGGCAGCCGGCGCTCGTGCAGGCGCGGCTGCAGCGCGCGGCGGTGCTGTTCCGCGGCAAGCGCCAGCTGGTGGTGCACGCCGAAGGGCTGGTGCTGCGCTTCTTCCACTTCCGGCAGAGCCAGCTCGCGCAGTTCAAGCGCGCCATCGACCAGGGCCGCCACGTGCGCGCCTTCGGCGAGGTGCGCCGCGGCCTGCTCGGCGCGGAGATGATCCATCCGCGCTACCGCTTCGTCGCGCCGGACGAGCCGCTGCCCGGGACGCTGACGCCGGTCTATCCCGCCGCCGCGGGCATCGCGCAGGCGACGCTGCGCGCCAAGGTGCTCGAGGCGCTCGACGCCGGGCCGCTCGAGGACACGCTGCCGCCCGGGCTGCGCGCGCGGCTCGGGCTCGCGCCTTTCGACGAGGCGGTGCGGCTGCTGCACCGGCCGCCGCCGGGCGTCTCGCTCGCCGCGCTCGCCGAGCGCAGCCATCCCGCCTGGCGGCGCATCAAGTTCGACGAGCTGCTCGCGCAGCAGCTGTCGCTGCGCTTCGCCTACCGGCGCCGGCGCAGCCGCAAGGCGCCGCCGCTGCGCGCCGACGGCCCGCTGCTGCGCGCGTTCGCCGCGCGGCTGCCCTTCACGCTGACGCGGGCGCAGACGCGCGCGCTGAACGAGGTGCTGCGCGACCTCGCCGAGCCGCATCCCATGCAGCGGCTGCTGCAGGGCGACGTCGGCAGCGGCAAGACCGTCGTCGCGGCGCTTGCCTGCCTCGCCGCGGCCGACTCGGGCTGGCAGGCGGCGGTGATGGCGCCGACCGAGATCCTCTCCGAGCAGCACGCGCGCAAGTTCCGCGAGTGGCTCGAGCCGCTCGGGGTGAAGATCGCCTGGCTGCACGGCTCGCTGACGCGGAAGGAGAAGAAGCAGGCGCTCGCGGCGATCGCCTCGGGCGAGGCGCCGATCACGGTCGGCACGCACGCCCTGGTGCAGGAGGGCGTCGAGTTCGCGCGCCTGGGCCTCGCGGTGATCGACGAGCAGCACCGCTTCGGCGTGCAGCAGCGCCTGACGCTGCGCCGCAAGGGCGACGATCGCGTGCCGCACCAGCTGATGATGAGCGCGACGCCGATCCCGCGCACGCTGTCGATGACCTACTACGCCGACCTCGACGTGTCGCTGATCGACGAGCTGCCGCCCGGCCGGCGAGCGGTGGCGACGCGGCTGTTCTCCGCGGCGCGGCGCGGCGAGGTGCTCGAGCGCATCCGCGCGGCGTGCGCCGAGGGCCAGCAGGCGTACTGGGTGTGCCCGGTGATCGAGGAGTCGAAAAGCGGCGTGCAGACCGCCGTGGCGACGCACGCCACGCTCTCGGCCGAGCTCGCCGGCCTGCGCGTCGGCCTGCTGCACGGCCGCCTGGCGGCGCCGGAGAAGGCGGCGCTGATGCAGCGCTTCGCCGCGGGCGAGCTGCAGGTGCTGGTGTGCACGACGGTGATCGAGGTGGGCGTCGACGTGCCGAACGCCTCGCTGATGGTGATCGAGAGCGCCGAGCGCTTCGGCCTCGCCCAGCTGCACCAGCTGCGCGGCCGCATCGGCCGCGGCGCGCGCGAGAGCGTCTGCATCCTGCTCTTCTCCGAGCCGCTGGCGGGCAGCGCGCGCGAGCGGCTGAAGGTGATCTACGAGAACGCCGACGGCTTCGCGATCGCGCAGCGCGACCTCGAGCTGCGCGGGCCGGGCGAGGTGCTCGGCGAGCGTCAGAGCGGCGTGCCGCTGCTGCGCTTCGCCGACATCGAGCGCGACGGCGACCTGGTGAGGGCGGCGATCGCCGCGGCCGCCGAGATGGCCGAGCAGCATCCGGCGGCGGCGCGCTCGCACGTCGCGCGCTGGCTCGGCGCGCGCCGCGACCTGGCCGGCGCCTGAGCGGCGGCGCGACTGCGCTATGCTTGCCGCCGTGGACCGCGCGGCCATCCTCCGGCGACTGGACGCCTACGAGCGCCTCATCCGCCTCGACAAGCCGATCGGCACGCTGCTGCTGCTCTGGCCCACGCTGTGGGCGCTCTGGCTGGCGAGCGACGGCCGCCCGGCGCCGCGCCTGGTGATCATCTTCGTCGTCGGCACGCTGCTCATGCGCTCGGCCGGCTGCGCGGTGAACGACTACGCCGACCGCAACTTCGACCCCTACGTCGAGCGCACGCGCGACCGGCCGCTCGCCGTGCGCGAGATCGCGCCCTGGGAGGCGCTCGCGCTCGCCGCCGGGCTCGCGGCGGCCGCGTTCGCGCTGGTGCTGTTCCTCAACCGCCTCGCGATCGCGCTGTCGTTCGTCGGCGCGGCGATCGCCGCGAGCTATCCGTTCGCCAAGCGCTTCTTCCCCTTCCCGCAGGCCTACCTCGGCATCGCCTTCGGCTTCGGCATCCCGATGGCCTACGCCGCGGCGCAGGGCCGGCTGCCGTTCGAGTGCGGCGTGCTGCTCGCGGCGAACGTCTGCTACGCCTTCGCCTACGATACCGAGTACGCCATGGTCGACCGCGACGACGACGCCAAGCTGGGCCTGCGCTCCTCGGCGCTGACGCTCGGCCGCTACGACGTGCTCGCGGTCATGACGAGCTACCTGCTGATGCTCGTGCTGCTCACCTGGGTCGGCCTGCGGCAGGAGCTCGCCTGGCCCTTCCACCTCGGCCTCGCCGTGGCGGCGCTCATGGCGATCTACCACTGGACGCTGATCCGCGGCCGCAGCCGCGACGGCTGCTTCCGCGCCTTCCGGCACAACAACTGGCTCGGCGCGGCGGTGTTCGCCGGCATCGTCGCGAGCTTCGCCGTCGAATGACCGGCGAAGCGCCCGCAGCGCTCACGCGCTTCGAGTTCACGAGCGGCCCGCAGCGCGGCTCGCACCTCGCCCTCTATCCGCGCTGCCTGGTCCACCGCAGCGAGTCGCAGCTCGAGACCGTGCCGCTCGCGGCGATCGCCGCGCTGCGCGTCGCCTTCCAGCGCGACGGCCGCAAGCTCGGCTGGGGCGTGGCGCTGGTGCTGATCGCGCTCCTCCTGCTCGCCATCGCCGGCCCGCTCGGCAGCGTCGCGTCGCAGTCGGCGACCGACATGGCCTCCGCGGGCACGCAGGGCGTGGCGCGCGCGCTGTACGGCTTCTTCCGCTTCGTCGAAGGGCTGGCGGCGCTGCTGCCCGCCGCGGCGCTCGCCTGCGCGCTCGGCGGCGCCGCGCTCGGCATCTACGGCTGGCGCGGCACGACGACGCTCACCCTGACGCTCGGCGGGGGCGAGCGCGTGTACCGCGTGCGCGGCCGCGATACCCTGCTGCTCGACTTCGCCGAGATGGTGAGCGAGCGGCTCGCCGCGCTCGCCCGCTGAGGCCGGCCGGTGGCCTACGCCGACCTGCGCGATTTCGTCTCGCAGCTCGAGGCGCAGGGCGAGCTGAAGCGCGTCGCCGCCGCGGTGTCGCCGCGCCTCGAGATGACCGAGGTGTGCGACCGCGTGCTGCGCGCCGGCGGCCCGGCGCTGCTCTTCGAGCGTCCGGCGGGGTACGACGTGCCGGTGCTCGCCAACCTGTTCGGCACGGTGCGCCGGGTGGCGCTGGCGATGGGCGCCGAGGACGCGCAGGGGCTGAGGCGCCTGGGCGAGGCGCTCGCGCGGCTGAAGGAGCCCGAGCCGCCCGGCGGGCTGAAGGAGCTGATGGCGCAGCTGCCGACCCTCAAGCGCGTGCTCGACATGGCGCCGCGCGTGCGCTCGGGCGGCGCGCCCTGCCAGGAGGTGGTGCGCGAGGGCCGCGACGTCGACCTGACGCGGCTGCCGGTGCAGCTGTGCTGGCCGGGCGACGCCGGGCCGCTCATCACCTGGGGCCTCACCGTGACGCGCGGCCCGCACAAGAAGCGCCAGAACCTCGGCATCTACCGCCAGCAGGTGCTCGGCCCGAACCGGCTGATCATGCGCTGGCTGGCGCATCGCGGCGGCGCGCTCGACTTCCAGGATCATCGCCGCGTCTCGAGCGAGCCGTTCCCGGTGGCGGTGGCGCTCGGCGCCGACCCGGCGACCATGCTCGCCGCGGTCACGCCGGTGCCCGACACGCTGAGCGAGTACCAGTTCGCGGGGCTGCTGCGCGGCGCGCGCACCGAGCTGGTCGACTGCCTTGGCAGCGCGCTGCAGGTGCCCGCCTCGGCGGAGATCGTGCTCGAGGGCGTGATCGGCGACGAGACGGCGGAGGAAGGTCCGCACGGCGACCACACCGGCTACTACAACGAGGCCGAGCGCTTCCCGGTGCTCACCGTGCAGCGCATCACCTCGCGGCGCTCGCCCCTCTATCACTCCACCTACACCGGCAAGCCGCCCGACGAGCCGGCGATGCTCGGCATGGCGCTGAACGAGCTGTTCGTGCCCTTGCTCACGCGCCAGTTTCCCGAGATCGTCGACTTCTACCTGCCGCCCGAGGCCTGCTCGTACCGGCTCGCCGCGGTGCGCATGCGCAAGCAGTACCCGGGGCATGCCAAGCGGGTGATGTTCGGCGTCTGGAGCTTCCTGCGCCAGTTCATGTACACCAAGCTGGTGATCGTGGTCGACGAGGACGTCGACGTGCGCGACTGGAAGGACGTGGTGTGGGCGCTCAGCACGCGCGTCGACCCGGCGCGCGACTGCCTGATCGTCGAGCACACGCCGATCGACTATCTCGACTTCGCGAGCCCGGTGGCGGGCCTCGGCTCGAAGATGGGCATCGACGCCACGCACAAGTGGCCGGGCGAGACCGCGCGCCGCTGGGGCCGGCCGATCGCTATGGATGCCGACGTGAAGCGCCGGGTCGATGCGCTGTGGAGCGAGCTGGGCCTTTAGCCTCGTAGATCCAGGCGAGCAGCTCGTCCATCGCCGGGTCGCTCTGCGTGGCGCGCGGATGGTTGACGAGCATCACCACGGTGTGGCGCCGGCCGCGCCGGTCGAGCACGTAGCCCGCCATGGCGCGCACGTCGGAGAGCATGCCGGTCTTGATGTGCGCATGGCCGGCGACCGCTTCGTCCTTCAGGCGCTTCTTCATGGTGCCGTCCACCGCGGCGACGGGCAGAGAGGCGACCAGCTCCGGCATCACCGGGCTGCGCCAGGCGGCCTGCAGCAGCGCGTTGAGGTGCGCCGGGCTGATGCGCGCGATGCGCGAGAGCCCCGAGCCGTTCTCCATCACGAGCTCCGGCATCGCGAGCCTCTTCTCCTCCAGCCAGCGGCGGATCGCGGCCGCCGATTTCTCCGGCTGCGCCGGCGGTCCTTCCAGCTCGGCGCCGAGGGTGAGGAAGAGCTGGCGCGCCATCACGTTGTTCGAGAACTTGTTGATGTCGCGCACCGCGTTCGCCAGCGGCTCGGACTCGTGCGTGTAGAGCAGCCGCGCCGACGGCGAGACGGCGCCTTCGCGCAGCTTGCCGCGCCAGGTGCCGCCCAGCTCGTGCCATAGCGCGCGCACCAGCCCCTCGAGGTAGTCCTCGGGCTCGTAAAGGGCGACGTTGAGATCGCGCTCGCCGCAGCTCGCCGGATAGGTGCCGGTGAAGCTGGCGAGCGGCGGGCGCGGCTGGAACTCGGCGCCGATCAGCTCGCGGAACGCCCTGCCCTCGGGGCAGGCGCCGTCGCCGGGCTTGAGCTGGTTCACCACGGTCAGCCCGGGCAGCGCCGGCTCGGCATAGATGTGCACGCCCCGGCCCTCGGCGGGAATGAAGGTGAAGTGCAGCGACCTGAAGTTGACCAGCAGCGCGTCGGGGGTGACGTTGTAGGGGCGGTAGATGTCGCTGTCGAAGGGCTGGTAATCGGCCGGCGCGAAGTAGCTGCGGTCGAGCACGATGTCGCCCCGGATGTCGCTCAGCCCGCGGCCGCGCAGGTTGCGCAGCAGCATCCAGAAGCTCTCGAAGTTGAGCTTCGGATCGCCGGTGCCGCGCAGCACCAGGTCCTCGCCGTCCAGGTACGCCTCGGTGCGCCAGCGGTACGCCGGTCCCAGCCGCTCCAGCGCGGCGTAGGTGGTGAGCAGCTTCATCGTCGAGGCGGCGCTCATCGCCTCGTCGGCGTTCACCGAGATGCTCGGCCGCGGGGCGCCGATCTGCTGCACCACCACGCCGACCGCCGAGACCGGGATGTCGAGCGCCTGGAGCGCCTTGGCGACCGGGCGCGGCAGTCCCGCCGCCCAGACGGGCGACGCCGCCGCGGCCGCCAGGCAGGCCACGGCAATCCCCTTGAAAGCAACCTGGGCGGCCTTTATTATTAGCACTCGGCTGAGCTGAGTGCTAAGCGCATCCTGCGCTGCAGCACCGCTCTCGGAATTCGTGGGTTGGGAGCATTCTCAACCCATTGTAGGACGTCGCATTTTCCAACGCGTTTAGAGGGAGTCTGGAGCAATGAAAATTCGTCCGTTGCATGACCGCGTGATCGTCAAGCGCATCGAGGAAGAGCGCAAGTCCGCGGGCGGTATCGTCATCCCCGACACAGCGGCCGAGAAGCCCGACCAGGGCGAAGTCATCGCCGTCGGCAAGGGCAAGAAAGACGACCAGGGCAAGCTCATCCCGCTCGAGGTCAAGGTCGGCGACAAGATCCTGTTCGGCAAGTACTCCGGGCAGACGGTGAAGGTGAAGGGCGAAGAGCTCCTCGTGATGCGCGAGGAGGACATCATGGGCGTCATCGAAGGCGCGTAGGTCGAGAGTCATTCCCTAGGAGAAAGCAATGCCAGCCAAAGAAGTACGCTTCCACGAAGGCGCGCGCGCCAAGATGGTTCACGGCCTGAACATCCTGGCCGACGCGGTCAAGGTCACGCTCGGCCCGAAGGGCCGCAACGTGGTGCTCGAGCGCTCGTTCGGCTCGCCGACCGTCACCAAGGACGGCGTGTCGGTGGCGAAGGAGATCGAGCTGAAGGACAAGTTCGAGAACATGGGCGCGCAGATGGTGAAGGAAGTC
>DASVDO010000032.1:0-33130 GCA_036381055.1 Burkholderiales bacterium
CGGGAAAACGTGGTCTGTCCCTGTTTTTGGGTGGTTCCCGCGCTCTTCGCGCGGCGCTTGACAGCGCGGCGGCGCCGCGGCTAGGATTTGAACGACTGGTTAAACCTGTCGTTTAAACCGCAAGGACAATGGACAAGGCACCGCCGCGCCTGATCGCCGAGGCGGACCTCGGCGAGACCAAGGCGAAGATCCTCGACGCCGCGTTCCGGCGCCTGGCGCGCGAAGGCTACGCCGCGCTCAGCCTGCGCGAGATCGCGCGCGACGCCGGGGTCAACCACGCGCTGATCAACTACCACTTCCGCAGCAAGGACCAGCTGGTGATCGCGGTGCTCGACGCGGCGAACCGCCGGCTGCTCGAGCGCCAGCAGCGCATGTACCGCGCCCCCGGCGGGCTCGCCGAGAAGTGGGCCGCGGCGCGCGAGTTCTACCGGAGCGACCTCGCCTCGGGCTTCGTGCGCATGCAGGCGGAGCTGTGGGCGGCGAGCTTCGCCAACCGCGAGCTGCGCGAGCAGTTCCTGCCGCGCATCCTCGCCTGGAAGCAGGTGGTGCGCGAGGGCGTCGTCGAGGCGCTCGGCGTGCTCAAGGAATGCGGCGTGCGGCTGCCGGCGCCGCTCACCGCGGAGGTGATCGCCACCTGGGTGTCGGAGTTCTGGCTCGGCATGGAGTTCGCCGACCTGCTCGGCGCGCCCGAGGACAAGCTGCCGCACAAGGCGGCGCTCGACGCGGTGCAGAAGCTGCTCGAGGACCTCGACGCGATGGCGAGGAAGCGAAAAGCGAAGCGGAGGAAGTCATGAGGATTCCCGAGCGTTTCCGTACCGTGGTGGGCGAGCTGCCCGAGCCGGGCCGCGTGCCCGAGGCCGAGCGCCTGCCCTACGAGACGGTGCAGCCGGCCGCGCAGGGCTTCGTCGAGCGCGACGGCGTGAAGCTCTGGTACGCCACCTGGGGCAGCGCCGGCCCCTGGATCGCCTTCGCGCCCATCTTCCAGATCACCCATTCGCAGCTGCTCAAGGCGACGGTGCCCTACCTGTCGCAGCACTTCCGCGTGCTCACCATGGACGGGCGCGGCAACGGCCGATCCGACCGGCCGCGCGGCCAGGACGCCTACAGCTTCGAGCACTACTACCGCGACTTCCTGGCGGTGCTCGACGCGGCCGGCGTGGCGCGCGCCGCGGTGATCGGCATCTCCGCCACCACCATGACGGCGCTGCGCCTCGCCGCCGAGCATCCCGAGCGGGTGAGCCACGTGATCGTCGCCGGCGGCTACGCCGACTCGCGCATCGAGGACCCGAAGATCGCCGAGCGCGTGCGCGCCGAGAGCGAACGCATGCGCAGCGACTGGCCGGGCTACCTCGACTGGTTCTTCGGCAGCACGGTGTTCACCGAGCCGCACTCGACCAAGCCCTACGAGGACGCGGTGCGCTACGGCTGGGCGAGCAGCGGCGAGGTGGTCGACTGGGCGCGCAACGGCTGGCTGGACGCCGACGTGCGCGAGCTGGCGCGCAAGGTCGCGTGCCCGACGCTGGTGATCCACGGCGACGGCGACCGGCGCGTGTTCCCGCAGAAGGGCAGGGAGATCGCCGCGCTGGTGCCGGGCGCGCGGCTGCTCGTCATCGGCGGCGGCGGCCACGTCACCGCGGCGCGCGACCCGGTGGTGTTCAACCGGGCGGTGCGCGACTTCGTCGCCGGCGCGCCGCGCGCCGGCACCTGGACGCGCGCCATGAGCCGCAGGCGGCGCGCGCTGTTCATCTCCAGTCCGATCGGCCTGGGCCACGTGCAGCGCGACCTGGCGATCGCGCGCGAGCTGCGCAAGCTCGCGCCCGACCTCGAGATCGACTGGTTCACCGTCGACCCGGCGGCGGCCTACCTGGCGCGCGAGGGCGAGCGGCTGCACCCGATCACCCGGCGCCTGGCGAACGAGAGCCGGCACTTCGAGCGCTGCGCCGGCGAGCACGACCTGCACGCCTTCTTCGCGCTGCGCACCATGGACGAGGTCATGACCGCCAACTTCATGACCTTCGCCGACCTGATGGAAGGCGAGCACTACGACCTGGTGATCGGCGACGAGGCGTGGGACGTCGACTACTATTACCACGAGAATCCCGAGCTGAAGCGCCAGCCGTTCGTGTTCCTCACCGACTTCGTCGGCTGCCTGCCGATGCAGGACGACGAGCGCGAGGCGTTCCTGTGCGCCGACCGCAACGCCGACGACATCGAGCACGTGGCGCGCTTCCCGTACGTGCGCGACGCGGCGATCTTCGTCGGCAACCCCGAGGACGTGACCGAGCGGCCGTTCGGGCCCGGCCTGCCCGGCATCCGCGAATGGACCGACCGCAATTTCTGCTACTCGGGCTACGCCCTGCCCTTCGACCCGGCCGCCTACGCGGACACCGAGGCGCTGCGCCGCAGGCTGGGCTACCGGCCCGGCGAGAAGGTCGCCATCGCCTCGGTCGGCGGCACCGCGGTCGGCCGGGCGCTGCTCGACAAGATCGCGCGCGCCTTCCCGCGCATGAAGCGCGAGGTGCCGGAGCTGCGCCTGGTGCTGGTCGCCGGGCCGCGGCTCGCCGCCGACGCCTTCCCGCGCCAGGAAGGCCTGGACGTCAGGTCCTACGTGCACAACCTGTTCGAGCACCTCGCCGCCTGCGACCTGGCGCTGGTGCAGGGCGGCCTGAGCACCTGCATGGAGCTGGTCGCCACGCGCCGGCCGTTCCTCAGCTTCCCGCTCGAGCGCCATTTCGAGCAGAACGTGCACGTGCGACGCCGGCTCGCCAACTACGGCGCCGACCGGTCGCTGCGCTACGCGGGGCTCACGCCCGAGGCGCTCGCCGAGCGCGCGCTCGAGGCGATGCACGCGCCGGTGCGCTACCGGCCGGTGGAGACCGACGGCGCGGCGCGCGCCGCGCAGCGCATCGCCCAGGTGCTGGAGAACCGCTGGTGGGTGCGCCGATGAGGGCGGCGCTGCCCTTCGTGCTGTGCATTCCCTCCTTCGCGAGCAGCGCGCGGCAGTACCGCGGCCTCGAGCGGCGCCTCGCGGGACGCGCGCAGGTCGTCGCCGCCGACCTGTACGGCCACGGCGACCGCGGGCCCTGGCACGGCGCGCGGCGCTTCACGCTCGCCGACGAGGCGGCGTTCTTCGAGGCGCTGCTGCCCGAGGAGCCGCCGGTGCACCTGGTGGGCCACTCCTACGGCGGCGCCGTGGCGCTGCGCATCGCCGCGACCAACCCGGCGCGCGTGCGCTCGCTCGCGCTCTACGAGCCGGCGATCTGGGGCACGCTCGCCGAGCTGTGCCGCGCCGAGCCGCCGACGCTGGAGATCGAGGCGGTGCGCGACGACACGCTGCGCCTGCTCGAGGCGGGCGACGACGCGGCGGCGGCCGAGCGCTTCATCGATTACTGGGCGGGCGAAGGCGGCTGGGCGGCGACGCCGCAGGAGCGCCGGCCGCGCCTGCGCGCCGCGGTGCGCTCGCTGCGCGACGGCTGGCCGGCGAGCTTCGCCGAGCGCTGGACCCCGGCCGCGCTCGGCTCGCTCGACATCCCCTGCCTGCTCGTCACCGGCACGCGCTCCACGCGCGCCGCGCGCCGCGCCGTCGCGCTGCTGCGCGGGCTGCTGCGCGACGTGCAGGTCGTGGAGCTCGACGGCCTCGGTCACCTCGGCCCGATCACTCACCCGGAGCGCGTCGACGCCGTGCTCGAGGCGTTCCTTCTCCAGCACGCCCGCCGCACCGCGGAATACGCATATAAGGACGCGCTATTTCCTTAGCGCGCCGCGCCGGCGTAACTTTCCGTTCCCGCCACCGGGGACATTCACCAAGGAGCTCGACGATGACCACGACAGAGAAACAGGTCGACAACGGCGTCAACGTCGCGGCGCTGCTCGCCGCGCGCGAGGCGCTCGCCAAGGCGCCCGAAGCGGCGCGCTTCAACTGGCGCGCCAGCTGCAAATGGCAGAAGGGCACGCACGCCGAGACCCGCGTCAAGGGGTTCTACGGGCTCGGCCAGGACCAGTCGCACAAGACCGAGTTCAGGTTCAGCACCGACCACCCCGAGGTGTTCGCCTCCGAGGACAAGGGCGCGACGCCGGTCGAGCTGGTGCTCACCGGTCTCGCCGGCTGCCTGACCGCGGGCGTCGCCGCGGTGGCGCAGCTGCGCAACATCCAGCTCCGCTCGGTGACCGCGACCGTCGAGGGCGGCATGGACATCCAGGGCATCCTCGGCGTCGACGCCGACGTGCGCAACGGCTTCGACGACATCAAGGTGCGCTTCGAGATAGACGCCGACGCGAGCCGCGAGGACATCGAGGCGCTGGTCGCGCAGTCGCAAAAGCGCTCGGCGGTGTTCGACATCCTCACCAATCCGACCAACGTCACCGTCACGGTGGCCTAGCGGCGCGAAGCAGATCGCTGCGGTGAAGACCGACGCCGTCGTGGTCGGCGCCGGGCACGCCGGCCTCGCCATGAGCCGCTGCCTCGCCGAGCGCTCGCTCGAGCACGTGGTGCTCGAGCGCGGCGAGGTGGCGAACTCGTGGAAGACCGAGCGCTGGGACTCGCTGCGGCTGCTCACGCCCAACTGGCAGAGCCGCCTGCCCGGCCTCGCCGCCGACGGCGGCGATCCCGACGGCTATCGCACCATGGGCGAGACGGTCGCGCTGATCGAGCGCTATGCGCAGGCGATCGCCGCGCCGGTGCGCACGCACACCGCGGTCACGTCGCTGCGCCGCAGCGACGACGGCTACGTGCTCGGCACCACGCAGGGCGAGTGGCGATGCCGCGTGGTGGTGCTGGCGAGCGGCGCCTGCAACGTCGCCGACGTTCCCGCGGCTGCGCAGGCGGTGCCGCCCGGCATCGCGACGCTCACGCCGATGCAGTACCGCAACCCGGACCAGCTCGAGCCGGGCGGCGTGCTGGTGGTCGGCGCCTCGGCGAGCGGCGTGCAGATCGCCGACGAGATCCAGCGCTCGGGCCGGCCGGTGACCCTGGCGGTCGGCGAGCACATCCGCGCGCCGCGCGTGTACCGGGGGCGCGACATCCAGTGGTGGATGGACGCGGCCGGCATCCTCGACCAGCGCTACGACCAGGTCGACGACATCCAGCGCGCGCGCAGCGTGCCGTCGCTGCAGCTCGCCGGCTTCCCCGACCGGCGCACGCTCGACCTGAACGCCCTCTCGGCGATCGGCGTCAGGCTGGTCGGGCGGCTCGCCGGCATCCGCGACGGCAAGGCGCAGTTCTCAGGGTCGCTCGCCAACAAGGCGGCGCTCTCCGACCTGAAGATGAACCGGCTGCTGGAGGCGATCGACGCCTGGGCGGCCGAGCGGGGGCTGGACGGCGAGGTCGGCGCGCCGGAGCGCTTCGCGCCCACCCGGGTCGACGCGGCGCCGCGGCTGTCGCTCGACCTGAGAAGCGGCGAGGTGCGCACCATCCTCTGGGCGACCGGCTATCGCCCGGACTACACGTGGCTGCACGTGCCGGTGCTCGACCGCAAGGGCCGCCTGCGCCACGACGGCGGCGTGGTCTGCGACGCGCCCGGGCTCTACGCGATGGGGCTGCAGTTCCTGCGCCGGCGCAAGTCGGCGCTGATCGACGGCGCGGGCGACGATGCGCGCGAGCTGAGCGTGCACATCGAGCGCTATCTCGCCGGCTCGGCGGCGGGCGCTCAGAGGAGAAACCCGCCGAGCACGCCGCCCGCGGCGAGCGGCCAGAGCGGGTTCACGCGGGTGGAGAGCGTCACCGCGGCGCTCGCGCCGGCGATCAGCCACAGCCGCCAGTCGGGCACGCCGCCGGGCGTGGCGAGCACGTAGCCGCCGGCGACGACGAAGCCCACCACCACGGGCACCATGGCGCGCTGCACCGCGAGCTGCCAGCGCGTGCCGCGGAAGCGCTCCCACAGGTCGGCCACGCCGTAGGCGAGCACGCCCGCCGGGCCGCACAGCGCGGCGAGCGCGGCGAGCGCGCCGGGCAGGCTCGCCACCTTCCAGCCGATCAGGCTGACGATCAGCATGTTCGGCCCCGGCGCCGCCTGGCCGACCGCGTAGAGCTGGATGAACTCCTCGGCGGCGAGCCAGCCCCTGACGTCGACCACGTAGCGCTGCAGCTCCGGCAGCACCGCGGGCAGCCCGCCCACCGAGACGAGCGAGAGCATCGAGAAGTAGAGCGCCATGTCGAGCAGCGCGCTCACAGCTTGCCTCGCCAGGCCAGCGCGAACGCCGCCGCGCCGGCGATCGGCAGCACCACGAACAGCGACACGCGCGCGATGGCGATGCCGGCGAAGCAGGCGGCGATCACCGCCAGGCCGGCGGGACGGCGCGCGAGCGGCCGCGCCAGCTTGACGCCGGTGCTGAGGAAAAGGCCCGCGCCGGCCGCGCCGATGCCGGTGACCGCGGCGCGCACCACCGGCTGCGCGGCGAAGTCGGCGTAGAGCGCGGCGAGCGCCAGCACCCAGACGAACGGCAGCGCGAACAGGCCGAGGAAGGCGACGATCGAGCCCTTGACGCCGAACCAGCGCTTGCCGAGCACGATCGACGCGTTGCCGATGTTCGGCCCGGGCAGGAACTGGCACAGCCCGACCGTCTCGGCGAAGTCTTCCGGCGTGAGCCAGCGGCGCTCCTCGACCATCGTGCGGTGCGCCCACGGCATCACGCCGCCGAAGGAGCGCGCGCCGATCGCGAGGAAGCCGGTGAACAGCTCCCAGAGGGACCCGGGCGGAACCGGCGCGGAAACGGGCTGCTGCATTTTTTCTTGCACAATACACGCAATGAAGCGTCGGCGAGCGCTGATTCGACTATTCGTGCTGGCGCCGCTTCTGCTCGGCGCCTGCGCGGCGCGCGCCGAACCGCCGGCGTGGACGCCCGACGAGGTGCGCCTCGTGCAATGGCACGGGCCCTGGCCGCCGCGGCGCCGCGCCGCGCCGCCGCCGGCGCTCGTCGGGCTGGGCGAGCGGCTGTTCTACGATCCGCGCCTCTCCGGAAACGGATCGCTGCTCTGCGCGAGCTGCCACGTGCCCTACCGCGCCTTCCAGGACGGCCGGCCGCTCGCCCGGGGCCTCGCGCAGGCCGAGCGCAACACGCCGAGCCTGCTCAACGTCGGCTTCTTTCGCCGCTACGGCTGGGACGGCGGCCGCGCCAGCCTCGCGGCGCAGAGCCTGCGCCCGCTGCTCGAGCCGAGGGAGATGGGCTCGAGCAAGGCGCACGTCGCGGCCGTGCTGCGTTCCTACTACGGCGCCTCGGGCAGCGACGCCGAGCTCTTCGAGCTCGCGGGCCGCGCGCTCGCCGCTTTCCAGCGCACGCTGGTGAGCGGCCGCACGCCCTTCGACGAGTTCCGCGACTCGCTCGCCGGCGCCGACATCGCGGCGCCGGCCTATCCGGAGGCAGCGCAGCGCGGCCTGAAGCACTTCATCCACCGCTGCAGCTCGTGCCATGCCGGACCGCTCTTCACGAGCGGCGCCATCGCGCGCGGCTTGCGCGTGCCGACGCTGCGCAACGTCGCCGCCACGGCGCCCTACATGCACGACGGCTCGGTCGCCTCGCTCGAGCAGGCGGTGCGTCACGACGAGGCGACGCTCGGCGCCGCGCAGGTCGCCGAGCTGGTCGAATTCCTGAAAACGTTAAGCGCCGCGCCTTAGCTTCAGGCGCCCGCGAGCGCGCTGCGCCATACTTCGGGCGTGGGCATCCGCGGCGCGACGCGCGGCCGGACGATCAGCTTCGCGCCCGACGCGCGGGAGCGCGAGCTGCTCGAGGAGTTCGAGGCCGAACACCACAAGCGTCCGCGCCTCAACTGGCGGGCATGAAGCGCCCGCGCAGCCGCAGCAGACCGATCGCCGCGGCGAGGGTCGCCGCCGCGTAGGCGAGCCAGGCGCCGCTCCAGCCGGCGAGCGGGGTGAGCAGGCCCGAGAGCGCGAGCGCGCTGCCCATGGCGAAGGAAGACACGAGCGCCCAGCCGCCCTGGTAGGCGCCGCGCCGGCCGGCGGGCGCGAGTCGCGCCACCGCGGCCGGCACCGCGGAGCTGAACACGATCTCGCCGAGGCTGAACACCACGGTGCCGGCGAGCAGCGCCCAGGCGGGATCGGGCACCAGCGCATAGCAGAGGAACGCCGCGCTCACCATGAAAGCGGCCGCGCCGAGCACCCGGAACGGGCCGAGCGGCTCCAGGCGCGCCGCCGCCGGCAGCGCGCCGAGCGCCACCAGGATGCTGTTGCCGCCGAGCACCAGGCCGATGTAGCCCTCGCCCAGGCCGAGCTCGGCGCCGAACACCGGCGAGGCCGTGACCACCATGCCCATGCCGAGCGGAAACGCCAGCGCGAGCGCGGCGAAGCCGAGGAAGCGCGCGTCGCGGAACGCCGAGACGGTGTCGCGCAGCACCGAGTCGCCGCGCAGGCGCTCGAGCGGCAGCGGGCCGCGCAGCGCGGCGAGGTAGAGCGCCGCCACGAGCACGTAGCCGAGCGCGGCGGTCGCCGCGAGCGCGCCGTAGCCCTGCTGCGCGACGTAGCCCGCCGGCACCACGCCCAGCGTGTAGGCGACGCTCATCCCGGTGTAGTTCAGCGCGAGCACCGACTGCCGGCGCTGCGCCGGCGCGAGGTCGAGCAGCAGCGCGCTCGCCACCGGCATGTTCACCGCGCCGGTCAGGCCGAGCGCCAGGCTCCAGACGAGCAGCGCCCGCGGGCCGTCGACCAGGAGGAAGCTCGGCAGCACCGCCGCGGTGGCGAGCGCCGAGCCGACGAGCAGGGCGCGCCGGCCGATGCGGTCGGAGAGCGCGCCGAACATCGGCGCCGCGAGCCCGCGCATCGCGCTCTCGCACAGGAAGGCGACGCCCACCGTCGCGAGCGCGATGCCGGCATGGCGCACGAAGTAGATGCCGAGGAAGGTCACCAGGCTCATGCGCGCGGCGACGGCGAGGAAGTTCGCGCCGACGACCACCGCGATGCGCCGGTCGAGCTCTAGAAGCCCCAGTAATCGAGCCCCTCGGGCAGCGGCTCGCCGAGCGCCAGCGAGGTGAGCTTGGCGTACTGCCCGTCCGAGTAGAGCAGCGGCTTGCCCTTCTTGCCGATCAGCATCTGCTCCACCTCGCCGAGGAAGATGGTGTGCGTGCCGTGCGCCAGCTTCTTCACCACGCGGCAGTCGAAGGACACCAGCGCGTCGACCAGCACCGGCGAGCCGGTGGCGAGCCGCGTCCAGTTGCCGTTGCGGAAGCGGCCCTCGCCGGTCTGGCCGCCGCTGAACACGGTCGAGAGCTGCCAGTCCTCGGCGCGCAGCACGTTGACGCAGAACGCCTTCGCCTTGCTCACCGCGTCGTGCGTCACCGCGAGCCTGTTGATGCACGCGAGCACCGTCGGCGGCTCGGCGGTCGCCGAGCACACCGCGGTGGCGGTCATGCCGTAGCGGTGGCCGGCGTGCGTGGCGGTGATGATGTTCACCGCGCCGGCCAGCGTGCGCATGCCGATCTTGAACTGCTGTCCGTCGACCGGCTTGGTCTCCATGAGAACATTCTAACTATGGACAGCGACGGGTTCCTCCGGCAGGCGCTGATCTATCTCGCCGCGGGCATCGTCGCGGTGCCGCTCTTCAAGCGCCTCGGCCTCGGCGCGGTGCTCGGCTACCTCGTCGCCGGCATCGCCATCGGTCCGTGGGGCCTGCGGCTCATCGCCGAGCCCGAGAGCGTGCTGCGCTTCGCCGAGCTCGGCGTGGTGCTGCTGCTCTTCCTCGTCGGCCTGGAGCTCAACGCGGCGCGCGTCTGGGCGCTGCGCCGCTCGATCTTCGGCCTGGGCGCCGCGCAGGTGCTCGTCACCGTCCTCGCGGTCGCCGCGCTGGCGCTCGCGCTCGGGCAGCCGCTCGTCGTGGCGCTGGTCGCCGGCATGGGCTTCGCCATGTCCTCCACCGCGATCGGCCTCGCCACGCTCGGCGAGAAGAACCTGCTCGCCACGCCCGGCGGACAGGCGTCGTTCTCGGTGCTGCTCTTCCAGGACCTCGCGGTCGTGCCGCTGCTGCTCGCGCTCGGTCTGCTCGGCGGCGAGGCGCACGAGTTCCGCTGGCTCGGCGCGGCGAAGGCGATCGGCTTCATCGCCGCGCTGATCGCCGCCGGCCGCGTGGTGGTGCGCCCGCTCCTGCGCACCATCGCCGAGACGCGGCTGCGCGAGGTGTTCGTCGCCGCGGCGCTGTTCCTGGTGCTCGGCGCGGCGCTGCTCTCCGAGGCGGTCGGGCTCTCCGCCGGCCTGGGCGCCTTCCTCGCCGGGGTGATGCTCGCCGACAGCGAGTACCGGCACGAGCTGGAGATCGACATCGACCCGTTCAAGGGCCTGCTGCTCGGCCTGTTCTTCATGGCGGTCGGCATGTCGCTCGACGTCGGCCTGTTCGCCGCCGCGCCGCTCGCCGTGCTCGGCGTCGCGCTCGGCGTGGTGGCGCTGAAGGCGGCGCTGCTGTTCCTCGTGGCGCGGCCGTTCTACTGCGGCAGCGGCGACGCGGCGCTGTTCGCCGCGGCGCTCTCGCAGGCGGGCGAGTTCGCGTTCGTGATCTTCGGCGCCGCCGGCGCGCTGCTGCCCGCGCCGGTGGCGGCGCTGCTCAACGCCGCGGTGGCGGTGTCGATGCTCACCACGCCGCTGCTGCTGATGGCCTTCCAGCGCCTGGTGCAGCCGCGGCTCGCACGCGCTCCCGAGGCGCGCGCGCCGGACGTGATCCGCGAGGAGAACCCGGTGATCGTCGCCGGCTTCGGCCGCTTCGGCCAGGTGATCGTGCGCGTGCTGCGCGGCCTGGGCATCGGCGCCACGGTGATCGACCACGACCCGGTGCAGATCGACACGGTGCGCCGCTTCGGCTGGAAGGCCTACTACGGCGACGCGACGCGGCTCGAGCTGCTGGAGCAGGCGGGCATCGCGCGCGCCCGCATGCTGGTCGTCGCGCTCGACGATCCGGAGGCGGCCATGACCCTCGTGCAGCGCGTGCGCGGCCGCTATCCCGCGCTGCCGGTGGTGGCGCGCGCGCGCAGCCGCACCGACGCCTACGAGTACGCGGCGCTCGGCGTGCCCGCGGTGCGCGAGGTGTTCGGCTCGGCGCTCGACACCGCGGGCATCATCCTGACGACGCTGGGGCTGGGCGAGCCGCGGGTCAAGGCCCTCCTCGAGCGCTTTCGCGAGTACGACGAGCGGCAGATCCGGGAGAACGCGCCGCACCGCCACGACATGGCGCGGCTGATCGCCGCCTCCGAGCAGGGGCGGCGCGACATCGCGCAGCTCCTCGCCGCCGAGAGCGCCTCGGCGCCTCCGATCGACGAGCGCGGCGCCGACGGCGAGCGCCGCGACAACGAGACGCCCGGCCGCGGTATTTTGGCGTAGGATTCGGCCATGCCGCGCAAGTCGACGAAGACCCGCTCGAAAAAGCGCCGCGCCGAGCCGCGGCGGCGCCCCGAGGAGATCGGCGGCCGGGTGATCGAGCGCCCCGACGGCTTCTACATCGAGAAGCCGAACGGCGAGACGCTCGGCCCGTACGCGACGCTCGCCGAGGCCGAGGCCGACCTGCTCGCCGACGGCGCGATCGACGACCTCGAGACCGGCGATTCGCTGCAGCAAGCCGAGTCGGAGCTCGGCATCTCCGAGTGGATCGACCCCGACACCGGCGGTCCGGCGGAGGACAACATCCCCCGCCTGGAAGATCACTAGCTGGTAGTCGTCGCCCCCGCGAAAGCGGGGGCCCAGCTTTCCATTCTTAAGAAGGCTGCGTCGCGACCCGCGCCAGCAGGTCGTGCAGCGTGCCCGGATCGACCGGCTTGGTGAGGTGGAAATCGAAGCCGGCCTCGGTGGCGCGCCGCCGGTCGGCTTCCTGGCCCCAGCCGGTGAGCGCCACCAGCGTCACCTGCCGGCCGTTGCGATGGCGCAGCTCGCGCGCCACCTCGTAGCCGTTGCTGCCCGGCATGCCGATGTCGAGGATCGCCACGCGCGGGCGGAACTCCTCGCCCAGGCGCACCGCGGCGCGCCCGTCGTAGGCGACGCGCACCTCGTGGCCGTACATGGCGAGGATGCGCTGCAGCGAGTCGGCGGCGTCGCGGTTGTCGTCGGCGACCAGCACGCGCAGCGTCGCGCCCGGCGCCGCCGGCCGGTACGGCGCGCGCCGCTGCGCCGCGGGCGCGGCGGTGCGCGACAGCGGCAGGCGCAGCATCACCTCGGTGCCCTGCCCCGAGGCCGCCGACCGGATGTCGAGCGTGCCCTGGTGCAGCTGCGTGATGCCGCGCACCAGCGTCAGGCCGACGCCCGCGTCGCGCTCGGCGTCCATGCCGACGCCGCCGTCCTCGATGACGATCAGCACCGCGCCGCTCTCCACGGTGGCGGTGAGGCCGATCGAGCCGCGCGACTGCATGTGCCGCGCCGCGTTCTTGAGCAGGATGGTGAGCGCGTGCGACAGGCGCGCCGGGTCGGCCTCGAGCAGCACGCGCTCGCTCGGCAGCAGCACCGACAGGTGGTGCCCCGCGGCGTTGATCGTCGGCCGGCTCGCCTCGAGCGCCATGTCGACCACGAACTCGAGCGGCACGTGCTCCTTCTTCAGCACGAAGCGGCCGCGCGCGATGCGCTCGATGTCGAGCAGGTCGTCGATCAGGCGCGACAGCTGGTCGATCTGCCGCTCGATCACGGTCTGGCTCCACGCCACCTCGGGATCCTGCGAGCCCTTGCGGCCGAGGATCGCCACCGCGTTGCGGATCGGCGCGAGCGGGTTGCGCAGCTCGTGCGCGAGCGTGGCGAGGAACTCGTCCTTCTGCTGCTCGGCGAGCTTGTGCGAATGGATGTCGAAGCCGGTGGCGACGAAGCCGTCGACCGCGCCGCCGCGGTCGACCGTGGGCGTGTACACCCAGTTGATCCAGCGCCGGCGCAGGCCCGGCAGGTCGACCACGCGCTCGAACTGCACCTGCTCGCCCGCGAGCACCCGCTCGATGAGCGGCTCGACCGCGCGCATCACGGCTTCGCCGAGCACCTCGCCGATGGGGCGGCCGGCCAGATCGGCGGCGCTGCGGCCGAGCCAGCGCGCGTACGTCGGGCTCACCCACAGCAGGCGCCGCTCGCGGCTGACGCGCGCGCTCGCGACCTCCAGCGTCGCCGTCGCGATGCGCCCGTCGCCCATCCCTGCATTGTTCTTCATCCGCGCCAATGGTAGCCGCCGCGCGGCAGGCCGCCATATCCCGTTTTCAACTACAAGCGCGCAATATCTCGTTCAGAACCTGCGGATCGAGCGGCTTGGTGAGGTGATGGTCGAAGCCCGCCTGCGCCGCGCGGCTGCGGTCGGCCTCCTGTCCCCAGCCGGTCGCGGCGACGAGCACGATCGCGCGCCCGTGCGCGGCGCGCAGGCGGCGCGCCGCCTCGTAGCCGTCGACCTGCGGCATGCCGATGTCGAGGATCGCCACCGCCGGGCGGCAGGCGCGCGCCAGCTCGAGCGCGCTCGCGCCGTCGTAGGCGACGCGCACCTCGTGGCCGTGCAGCTCGAGCAGCCGCGCCAGCGAGTCGGCGGCGTCGCGGTTGTCGTCGGCGACGACGATGCGCAGCCTTTTCGCGCCCTTCGCCTCGCCGGACGCGGCGCCCGGGCTTCGCGCGGCAAGTCCTTCGGCGACGGGCAGGCGCACCACGAAGCGGCTGCCGCGCCCGGGCCCGGCGCTGCTCGCCGCCACCGTGCCGCCGTGCAGCTCGACGATGCCGCGCACCAGCGCGAGGCCGATGCCCAGGCCGCCCGCCACCTGCTCGCCCGCGGCGCGCTGCGAGAACGGCTCGAAGAGCTGGCCCGCCGTGTCCGGCGGAAAGCCGATGCCGGTATCCTCGACCGTCACGGCGACGAAGCCGTCCTCGCGCGCGTCGGCGAGGCCGATCGCGCCGCGGCGCGGCGTGTACTTGGCCGCGTTGTTGAGCAGGTTGGCGAACACCTGCGCGAGGCGCGTCGCGTCGGCGTCCAGCGCGACCGCGCCGTGCGCCAGGCTCACCGTGAGGCGATGCCCCGATGCGTCGATGTGCGGGCGGCTCGTCTCGACGGCCAGCTCGACCACCTGCGCGAGCGTCGCCGGGGCGCGCCGCAGCAGCAGCTTGCCGCTCGAGATGCGCGCGATGTCGAGCAGGTCGTCGATCAGGCGCGCCATCTGGCCGACCTGGCGGTCGATCACGCCGCGGCTCCACTCGGCGTCCGGGGCGAGCGGCCCCTGCCGGCCGAGGATCGCCACCGCGTTGCGGATCGGCGCGAGCGGGTTGCGCAGCTCGTGCGCGAGCGTGGCGAGGAACTCGTCCTTGCGCCGGTTGGCCGCGGCGAGCGCCTCCTCCATCTTCTTGCGCTCGTGGATGTCGTACACCACCGCGACCCAGCCGGTGGCGCGGCCCGCCGCGTCGAGCGTCGGCGAGTACACGGCGCCGATCCAGCGGCCGCGGAAGCGCGGGTAGTCGACGAAGCGCTCGTAGCGCGGCTGCTCGCCGCGCAGCACCGCGGCGATGTGCGGCCGGATCTCCTGCAGCGCGCGCTCGCCGATGATCTCGACCAGCGGCCGGCCGACGATGTCGGCGAAGCCGCGGCCCATCCACTCGCAGTACACGCGGTTCGCCCAGAGGATGCGCGTGTCCGCCGCGCAGCGGATCACCGCGGCCGACATGGTGTCGGTGACGAGCTGCAGCTCCTCCTCGGCGCGCCGGCTCTCGGTGACGTCGATGGTGATCGAGGCCACGTAGCGCCGGCCGGCGGCGTCGCGCATCGGGAACTTGGTGCTGTAGAGCCGGCGCTCGCCGCCCGGCTGCGGCAGCGCCAGGTCGTAGGTCTGCGCGCGGTCGCTGGCGAGCACCTGCCGGTCGTGCGCGACCACCACGTCGGCCACCTCGCGCGGCAGGATGTCGTAGTCGGTGAGGCCGCGCCACGGCGCGCCGCCGATCAGCGCGCGCGCCGCGGCGTTCATGAACACGTAGCGCCCGGACTCGTCCTTGAGGAACACCGCGTTCGGCGAGTGCTCGACGAAGGCGCGCAGCGGCGTCTCGGTGTCGAAGTCCAGGCGCGTCGGCGGCACGCGCGCATCTTAGCCTAGGCCGCCTGCAGCTCCTTGCGCAGGCTGGCGCCCTGGCGCGCCAGCTCGCGCTGCACCAGCGCGGCGTCGATCCTGCGCGGCGCGACGCCCTGGCGCGCGGCGAGCGCCGCGCACACGCCCGCCGCCTGGCCGGTCGCCATGACGATCGGCATGACGCGGTACGACGAGTGCGCCTCGTGCGTGCCCGACAGGCAGCGTCCCGCGACCAGCAGGCCCTCGACGCGCCGCGGCAGCAGGCAGCGCAGCGGGATGTCGTAGGACTCCCCCGGCGGCAGGCGCATCAGCACGGTGCCGCTGCCCTTGGGGTTGTGGATGTCGATCGGGTAGGCGCCGCGCGCGATCGCGTCGTCGAACTTGCGCGCCGCGAGCACGTCGTCGGCGGTGAGCTGGTAGTCGCCGACGATGCGGCGCGTCTCGCGCACGCCGACCTGCACGCCGCTCTGCGCGACGTACGCGCGCTCGAAGCCCGGCACGTAGCGGCGCAGGAACTCGGCGATCTGGCGCATCTGGCGCCGGCTCGCCCACTCGGCGTAGCTCAGGTCCCACACGTCCGAGCCGAGCACGCGGGTGACGCGCGTGCTGTTGACGCTCACCTCGCCCTCGTGCGGCGTGGCGAAGAACAGGATGTCCTCGCGCGGCAGCTCGAGCTCGCCCGCGGCGGTCGCCTCGCGCACCAGGTCCCACAGCCCGTGCACGCCGCGCCACTGCCGGGGATGGCGCGCCACGTACGCCTGGAACGCGGCGCGCTGGAACTCGACCATGCGGAACATCAGCGTCATCGGCTGCACCAGGCCGTCGGCGCGGCCGATCTCGCACGGCGCGCCGGCGGCGAGCGCCGCGTCGCCGTCGCCGGTGCAGTCGACGGTGACGCGCGCGCGCAGCGCGAGCGGCCCGGACTTGGTCTCGAGCACCGCGCCCTGCACCGTGCCGCCGGCACCCAGCACGCCGCTCGCGAAGGCGTGGAACAGGAACTGCACGCCCGCCTCGTCGAGCAGCTCGAGCGCGATCAGCTTGAACCACTCCGGGTCGAACGGCACGACGTAGCCGGTGGCGAGCGAGGGCGCGATCGCGCCGCCCGCGCGCACCAGCCGCTCCAGCAGCGTCTTCAGCACGCCGGCGATGATCGGCTCGCCCGGCCCGTGGTCGGTGGGCAGCAGCGTCGCCGCGCCCTTGCGCTCGGGCATCGGCCGCGAGGTGTGGAACGACATGAGCGGCATCACCAGCGCCGCGGTCGCGTTGCCGCCGAGGAAGCCGTAGCGCTCGGCGAGCACGACGCGCGCGCCGGCCTGCGCCGCGCCGAGCGCCGCGCCGAGCCCGGAGGGCCCGCCGCCCAGCACCAGCACGTCGGTTTCCCCCGCCACCACGGCCCGGCGCGGGGGCAGCTCCAGCGTGGCGGGCGCCTCAGGCCGCTTTAGGGAAGGCACCTCGCTTCTTCTCCTCGTCGATGACGCGAAGCAGGATCTTCATCGTCTCGCGCGCGCGCTCCTGGAGCGGCGGCACCGACTTGAGAAGCGTAGCGCGCAGCGCGCGGCGATTGTCCCACGAGTCGTCGATGTGCGCGATCAGGCGGCCCGGGTTGACGAGCTGCATCGGCGGCCCCGGCAGCTGCAGGTCCTCAAGGAAGCCGCCCACCTTGCCCGCGTAGGGCAGCGCGACGAACGGCACGCCGCGCAGCGCGGCGAAGATCAGGAAGTGCAGCCGCATGCCGACCGCGAAGTCGAAGTGCTCCATCAGCGACAGCAGCTGCGCCGAGGTGTACTCGCCGTTCAGCACGCGCGCGCGCGTCGCGCGCAGCATCTTGGCGATCACCGCGTGGCTGTGCTGGCTGTCGAGCACCGAGCGCTCCATCGGCACGAACACGATGTCGGCGTCGAAGCGGTCGACCATGAAGTCGGCGGCGTTGGCGAGCAGCGCGTGGTAGACGCGCTCGTCGAGGTCGGGCGCCGCGGCGCCGGGCTCGCGCACCGACATGCCGACCAGGCGCCGCTTGCCTTCCAGCCCCTCGTGCTTGAGCACGTTGCGCGGCAGCGGCTCGGGCTTGAGCAGCAGCGCCGGGTCGGCGGTCACCACCACGTCGCGGTGCACGCCCGCCTCTTCCAGCACCTGGCGCGCGCTCTTCTCGCGCACCGTGATGCCGGCGACGCCCTCCAGCGCCTCGCGCACCGCGCCCTGCGCCACCGGGTCCTTGAGCGGGCCGGCGCCGATCGCGTAGACGAACACCGGCACGCCGCGCTCCTTGGCGATCTGCACCTCGCGCAGGTAGACGCGCGCTTCGGCGTCGTACAGGATGCCGCCGCCGCCGAACACCAGCAGGTCGAGGCGCTCGACCTCGGGCACCACCTCGGCGCGCGAGAGCTTGCGCACCGGGATGACGCGCTCGACGGCGTGGCGGCGCTTGGTGTCGTCCGCGTCGCGCGAGAACACGGTGATCTGCACGTCGGGGAGGCCGTGCCGGAGCTGCGCGATGATCGCCTTGAGGATCGCCTCGTCGCCCAGGTTCATCCCGCCGTAGGATCCGGTGATGCCGATGTTCATGGGGGTCGGCGTCGCAAAAAACGCGCCCGCCGGACGTAATACCATTGGCGCATGGCGGACCACGAGCCGACGCGCAGCAGCGTCCACCAGCTGAACAACCTGTTCCAGGTGATCCTCGGCAGCCTGGAGCTGCTCAAGCGCAGCCGCGAGGCGACGCCCGAGACGGTGGAGACGGCGCTGCGCGCCACGCGCGAGGCGTCGCTGCTCGCGCAGCGGCTGCTGGCCTCGCTGCGCCGCGGCGCGCCGGAGCCGCAGCGCGCGCGCGAAGGCGAGACCGTCCTGCTGGTCGAGGACGACGGCGAGGTGCGGCGCTGGGCGGCCGCGGCGCTCGAGAGCCTCGGCTACCGGGTGCTGCAGGCGACCGACGCCGCGGCGGCGCTCGAGGTGCTCGACTCGCCGGCGGCGCGGCGCGTCGATCTCGTCCTCACCGACGTGGTGCTCGCCGCCGGCGCCGCGCGCCGGCCGACGCTGTTCCTGGAGAAGCCCTACGACCCGGAGCGGCTGGCGGCCTCGGTGCGCGCCGCCATCGACTCGGCGAGCTCGAGCGCGGCGCCGAGCGACATCGGCCTGCCGAACAAGTAGCCCTGCGCGCGGCCGATGCCCAGCTCGCGCAGCGTGTCGAGCTCGGCCTGCGTCTCCACGCCCTCGGCGACGATCTCGGCCCGCGCCTCGCGCGCGTAGCGGATCAGCGCCGCCGCCAGCGCGCGCCGCGCCGGGTCGTGGTCGATGTCGCGCGTCAGGCGCAGGTCGAGCTTGATCACGTCCGGCACCAGCCGCACGATGTGGCGGAAGCTCGCGTAGCCCGCGCCCGCGTCGTCGATCGCCACGCGCACGCCCCGGCGGCGCAGCGGCTCGAGCGCGCTCACCAGCCGCGCGTATTCCTGCACCGTCTCGTGCTCGGTGACCTCGAGCACGACGCGCCCGGCGAGCCGCGGCGTGAGCACGGCGTCGAGGCGCCCGTCGAGCAAGAGCTGCGGCGAGACGTTGAAGCTGACCGGCGTCGCGGCGGGCAGCCGCTCGAGCGACGGCAGGGTGCGGCGGATCACGCCGAGCTCGAGCTCCGCCCCCAGGCCGACGCCCGCCGCCTCGGCGAACCAGAACTCCGGGCCCTGCTGCGGCTCGGCGTCGAAGCGCGCCAGGCACTCGAAGCCGGCGACGCGCCGCTCGGCGAGCGTGTAGACGGGCTGGAACAGCGCGTGCACCTTGTCGTGCTCGAGCACGTGCACGACGCGCCGGCGGATCTCGTCCTGGCTCGCCTGCGCCGCGCGGCCGCGCTCGATCGCCTGCAGCGCGAGCCCGGCGAACGCGCCGGCGAGCGAAAGGTCGCGCTCGCCGAGCGACGGGTCCGGCTCGCGGCTGAAGCAGCAGAAGGTGCCGAAGGTGCGCCCGTCGGCGGCGACCATCGGCACGCACACCTGGGCGCCGACCGGCCGCCCCATGACGAAGGCGCTTTCCGGGGCGACGCGGCTCGCGTCGCCGATCAGCTCCGGGATGCGGCCCTCGGCGACCAGCCGGCAGTAGCTGCCTTCCAGCGCGTCGCTCTCGCCCGGGCGCGGCGCGCCTTCGACCACCGCGTCGACGTAGCGGAACACGCGCCGGCCTCCGGCGAACTCGGCGACGAAGGCGACGTCCATGCCGAGGTGGCGGCGGATCGCCGCGAGCAGCCGCGGCACCGCCTGCTCGGGCGCCGCCTTGTGCGCCTGGGCGGCGGCGATCAGCGCGGCGACCCCGGCGCTGTCGATGGCCGGCTTCATGCCCTCAGGTTACCGGCCGCCGGGCGCGGGTCCATCAGAATTTGTAAGATTCGCGGCTCGGTGCCTCTCCTGCGAAACTACGACGTGCTGGTGCTCGGCGGCGGCAACGCGGCGCTGTGCGCGGCGCTCGAGGCGCGCCGCGGCGGCGCCCGCGTGGCGCTCGTCGAGTGCGCGCCCCGGGCGTTCCGCGGCGGCAACAGCCGGCACACGCGCAACCTGCGCTGCATGCACGACGCGCCCGGCGACGGCCTGACCGGGACGTATCCCGAAGCCGAGTACTGGAGCGATCTCGCCAAGGTCACCGGCGGCGAGACCGACGAGCGCCTGGCGCGCCTGGCGATCCGCGGCAGCTGGGAATCGCGCGACTGGATGAAGCGCCACGGCGTGCGCTTCCAGGCCTCGCTCGGCGGCACGCTGCAGCTCTCGCGCACCAACGCGTTCTTCCTCGGCGGCGGCAAGGCGCTCGTCAACGCCTACTACGCGAGCGCCGAGCGGCTGGGCGTCGACATCGTCTACGACTGCGAGGCGGTCGCGCTGGAGCTGCGCGACGCGCGCTTCGTGCGCGCGTTCCTGAAGGACGGCGGGCGCGAGCGCGAGGTGGAGGCGCGCGCGCTGGTCGTCGCCACCGGCGGCTTCGAGGCGAACCTGGACTGGCTGCGCGAAGCGTGGGGCGAGGCGGCGGACAACTTCCTGGTGCGCGGCACGCCCTACAACAAGGGCCGCATGCTGCGCGTGCTGCTCGACCGGGGCGCGCAGGCGATCGGCGACCCGACGCAGGGCCACTGCGTGGCGATCGACGCGCGCTCGCCGAAGTTCGACGGCGGCATCGTGACGCGCGTCGACGCGGTCTCGCTCGGCATCGTGGTCAACCGCGAGGCGCGGCGCTTCTACGACGAGGGCGAGGACTTCTGGCCCAAGCGCTACGCCATCTGGGGGCGCCTGGTGGCGCAGCAGCCGGGGCAGATCGCCTACGCGATCGTCGACGCGAAGGCGATGGGCCGCTTCATGCCGCCGGTGTTCCCGCCGCTGCGCGCCGGCTCGATCGGCGAGCTGGCGCGCGCGCTCGGCCTGGACGGCGCGGCGCTCGAGGCCACGGTGCGCGAGTTCAACGCCGCGGTGCGGCCCGGCAGCTTCGACCACACGGCGCTCGACGACTGCGCGACCGAGGGGCTCGCGCCGCCCAAGACGCACTGGGCGCGGCGCATCGAGGAGCCGCCGTTCTTCGCCTATCCGCTGCGCCCGGGCATCACCTTCACCTACCTCGGCGTGCGGGTGAACGAGCGCGCCCAGGTGCTGTTCGGCGCCGAGCCCTCGCCCAACGTGTTCGCCGCCGGCGAGATCATGGCCGGCAACATCCTCGGCAAGGGCTACCTCGCCGGCATCGGCATGACCATCGGCACCGTGTTCGGGCGGATCGCCGGAACTCAGGCGGCGCGCAGTGCAGCGGCTTGACGCGCTGCTCGCCGAGGCGCAGCGCATGCTGCGCATCTGCAACGCCTGCCGCTACTGCGAGGGCTACTGCGCGGTGTTTCCGGCGCTCGAGCGGCGGCTGGACTTCGACGAGGCCGACGCGCACTACCTGGCGAGCCTGTGCCACAACTGCGGCGCCTGCCTGTACGCCTGCCAGTACGCGCCGCCGCACGAGTTCCAGCTCAACTTCCCGCGCATGCTCGCCGAGGTGCGCGCGGCGACGTACCGGAAATACGCCTTTCCACGCCTGCTCGGCGCGCTTTACGCGCGCAACGGCCTCGCCGCGGCGCTGGTCACCGCGCTGTCGCTCGCGCTGCTGTTCCTGCTCGTCAACCGGGCGGCGACCGGCTCTTTTTACAACGCCATGCCGCATTCGCTGATGGCGGGCTTCTTCAGCGCGGTGAGCGTGCTCGTCCTCGTGCCGCTGGTCGTCGGCGCCGTGCGGTTCTGGCGCGACATGGGGAGCCGCGCCGCCGGCGGCCTGAGCGAGGCCGCGGCCGACGCGCTGCGGCTGAAATACCTCGACGGCGGCGGCGAGGGCTGCACCTACCCGGACGAGCGGCCCTCGTTCGCGCGCCGGCGCCTGCACCACCTCACCTTCTACGGATTCGCGCTCTGCTTCGCGGCGACCTGCGTCGGCACCTTCTACCACTACGTGCTCGACTGGCCCGCGCCCTACCCGCTCGCGAGCCTGCCGGTCGTGCTCGGCACCGCGGGCGGCATCGGCCTGCTGATCGGCCCGGCGGGCCTGCTCTACCTGCGGCTGCGCCGCGACCCGGACCTCGCCGATGCGCGCCAGGACGGCATGGACGTGGCGTTCATCGCGCTGCTCTTCGCGACCAGCGCCACCGGGCTCGCGCTGCTCGCCCTGCGCGACACCCGCGCGATGGCGCCGCTGCTCGCCGTCCACCTCGGCGTCGTGCTGGCGCTCTTCCTCATGCTGCCCTACGGCAAGTTCGTCCACGCCGTGTATCGGCTCGCCGCGCTCGTGCGCTACCACGTCGAGCGCAAAGGGTGACCGTCACCCTTTTTTAGCGCGGCGCGGCGCTCCACTCGCCGATTTCGTCAAGCAGGCCGTCCGGCAGGTCGTCGAAAGAGTGACCCGCCCCCTCCAGCCAGCGCATGCGCCAGGGGGCGCCGACGGTCTTTAGGACGCCCTCCATCAGGTCGCGCCGGCAGAGCGGGTCGCGGGTGCCGTTCACGCAGAACACCGGGACGCGGATCGCCGGCAGGTGGGCGTCGCGCAGCCGCCCGGGCTTGCCCTGCGGGTGCAGCGGGTAGGCGAAAAGGAGCAGTCCGTCGCAGGCGAAGCCCGCCGCGGCGAGCAGCGTCGCCACCCGGCCGCCGAGCGAGCGCCCGCCGAGCAGCAGGCGCCGCGCGCCGGACTGCGCGCGCGCCTGCGCGACGGCCTCGGCCAAGGCCGCCTGCAGCACGGGCAGCCGGTCGGGGATGCGGCGGCCGTCGCGGCGGTACGGAAAGTCGAAGCGCGCCACGTCGAGGCCGAGCGCCGCGAGCCGCGGCGCGAGCGCCTGCATCGCGCGGTCGGCCCGGTGGCCGCCGGCGCCGTGGGCGAAGACGTACAGCGCCCGGGCCTCGCCCGGGGCGCGGTCGACGAGCAGCGCTACGCGGGCTTGCTCCCCGCGGGCGCCGTGGCCTGCACGATCAGCCGGTGCACTTTCGCGAAGTCGGATTTCGGAAAGTATTTCACGGCGCGCTCGGCCAGCCAATCGGCGGCGCGCGAGGACTCGTGCAGCGGGAAGAATGCGGCGTCGCACACGCCGAGCGCGCGGTCGCCGAGCCAGACCTGGATCCTGCCGTCGCCGGTGATCTGCGCCGCGGCGGTGATGTCGCTCGCGTGCAGCGTGCGCAGCGTGGTTCTCAGGTCGCGTTCCATGCCGAGCGTGTTGCAAGCGCCGGACCCGCCGAGCGGCCATGATCCGAGCGTCGCATGCTAGTGGTCGGTGCGCCGCCGCTTCGGGATCTTGCCGGCGCGCTCCAGCGCGGCGCGCCGGTCGTGCTCGGCGAGGATCAGCTCCATGGCGCGCTCGAACACCGCGCGCGGCGGGCCGCCCTTCGCGGCGAGCCACTGCTCGAGCTCGCCCTGCGGCACGCCGAGGAAGCGCGCCAGGTTCTCGCGCCCGCCGCGCAGGTACTCGCACTGATGCAGGATGCGGGCGCACATGTCCGTCCAGCGGGGATGCTCGACCATAGCGGGCGGCGCGAGCAAACGCCGTGCCGCCGGCCGCTCAGCGGCTGCCGCTGGTGTTCTTGTCGATGATCGCGAACAGGATGATGATGAAGCCGAGCACGCGCAGGAGGTAGGTGTACATGACGCGCTCGTCGGCGGCGCCGAGCCACTGCGCGAGCGCCTGGTTGAGCGCCAGCAGCACGAAGGCCACGCCGAAGGCGCAGAAGAAGCGGTCGCCGGTGCGCCGCCAGAAGCGCAGGAAGAACACGGCGGCGATGACGAAGCCCAGGGTGATCGCGCCGGACAGGAACTCGATCATTCGGCCTCCCAGATGAAGCCGTACAGCAGCAGCGCCACGCCGATCAGCGCGGCGCTCAGCCGGTACGGCCGGAAGTCGACGTTCGGGAACACCACCAGGTCGAGGAACAGGAACACGTTGTTGACGCTCAGGCAGACGAAGCACAGCGCGCTCCAGAGCAGCAGCCGCACGCCGCCGGCGGCGTAGGCGCGGAACAGGAACACCATGCAGGCGACGCTGGTGAGGATCGCGAGTATCGACAGCACGAAGTTGAGGGACACCATCGCTACTCCGATTCCCAGATGAAGCCGTAGAGGAGGAACAGCACGCCGATCAGCGCCGCGCCGAGCCGCCAGACGCGCAGGTCCATGTCCGGCGGCGTGACGCGGTCGGTGAACAGCAGCATGTTGTTGAGGCTCAGGAACACGAAGCACAGCCCGCTCCACAGGAGCAGCCGCACCCGGCTCGCCGCATAAGCGCGGAACAGGAACACCATGCAGGCGACGCTCGCCAGCACGGCGAGCGCCGAGAGCGTGACGTCGACGGAGATCATGCTCAGCTCTTCCTCAGCTTGAACGCGTCGGCGAACGAGCGGATCTTGCTGTCGCGCAGCGCGTAGATGACGCGGATCAGGGTGACCGGCCGCTCGCTGTAGGCCTGCGCCAGGGTGCGCACGTAGCCGTCCAGCTCGTCGTTCGCCGGGTGGTACTGCACGCGCTTGTCGGCCGCCTGCACCACCAGGCCGCGCGCCACCAGCGTCTCGAGCATGCGCGTGATGTCGGCGTCGGTGAGCGGCGCCGGCCGCAGCGCGGCGAGCAGCTCCAGGTTGGACCACCAGCGCGAGGCGTCGCGCGCGAGCAGCAGCAGCAGCTCCGCCGCGTCGACGCTCGGCACGCTGGTCTGCAGAAAGCGGCAGAACTCGTCGGAGAACTGGGCGTCTTCCATGGCTCAGTCGGTGAAGCGGCGGCAGGCGTCGCGCACCGCGTCGGCCAGCGAGCCGCTCGCGCGCGCCCGGCCGCGCAGCCAGTCGGCGTCCGACTCGCCGGCGCGCACCGCCGCCTCGAGCTCGGCCAGCAGCTCCGCGCAGCCCAGCCGCGGCGCCTCCGCCGCGATGATCGCTATGGTGTCCAGAATGTCGTCGCGCATGGTCTTTTTCGGGCCGCCGTACGGATCGACCATCTCGCCGGCGTAGCCGTAGCGGCAGGCCTCGAAGCGGTTGTGCGCATTCACGAGGTAGATGCCGCGCGCCGGGGCGCGGGGCCGCTCGAGCAGATAGTACGCGGCCAGGCATTGCGCGTAAACCGCGAGCAGCGCGGCGCGCCGGGCGGTGAGCGGCGTGTCGCAGACGCGGATCTCCACCGTGCCGTACTCGGGCTTGGGGCGGATGTCCCAGTAGAAGTCCTTCATGCTGGCGACGATGCCGTAGTCGCGCATGCGCGCGAAGTACTCGCCGAACTCGGCCCAGTCGCGCACGAACGGCATGTGCCCGGCGAGCGGGAAGGCGCTCACCGCGGTGAGGCGCGAGGACTGGAACGCCGTGTCCTCGCCCTGGTAGAACGGCGAGGCCGCCGAGAGCGCGATGAAGTGCGGCACGTGGCGCATCAGCATGTGGGTGAGGTAGATCGCGTCGTCGCCGTTGCGGCAGCCGACGTGGATGTGCTGGCCGAACACGGTGAACTGCTTGGCGAGATAGCCGTAGCGCTCGACCACGAAGCGGAAGCGCTCGTTGGGGAAGATGCGCCGCTCGGCCCAGTTGTGGAACGGGTGCGAGCCGCCGCCCGAGACGCGCAGGTTGAGCGCCCCGGCCTCCTCGACCAGCGCCGCGCGCATCGCCTGCAGCTCGGCGAGCAGCGACGGGCAATGGTCGTGCACCGAGCTGTTCAGCTCGATCATGCTCTCGGTGATCTCGGGCTTCACCGCGCCGGGCAGGCGCCGCCGGTCCAGGCGCCGCAGCAGGTCGGTCGCGCCGCGCGCCAGGTCCAGGTCGTGCGGCCGCACCAGCTGCAGCTCGAGCTCGACGCCCACGCTGAGCGGCTCGGAGGCCTTGAACTCGAGCGTCGCCGCCGCCACGCTAGGCGTCAGGGCGGGCCTCCCCGGCGCGCTTGAGCGCGATCTGCGTCGCGATCGGCCCGATCAGCTCGAGCACCACCACCGCCGAGAGCACGATCGCCGCCAGCTCGCGGCCGAACGACGGATAAAGCGTCACCGTGTCGCGCACCATGATCACCGCCTGCCCGGAGAGCGGCAGCAGCGCCACCGCCAGCCAGCCGCCGGCGCGCACGCCGAGCCCGGTGCTCGGCGCGAGCGCCACCACCGCCAGCGCCTTGCCGGCGAAGCGTACCAGGATGAACGCCGCCACGGCCACGAGCGCCGCGACGCCGAAGGCGCGGAACTCCAGCCCCGCGCCGGTCAGCACGAACAGGATCACGTAGAACAGCTGCCCGGCCGGGCCGAAGCGCACCGGCGCGAGCGCGTGGTGCCGGTCGCGGTTGCGCGCCAGCACGCCGAGCGTGATCAGCGCCAGCGCCACCGAGAAGTTGAGCGTGTGCGCGACGCCGATGGTGAGCACCACCGTCGCGACGAGCAGCACGAACTGCCGGTCCTCGCGCTTGCCCAGCCAGCGCGCCAGCACGAGCAGCAGCCGGCAGGCCAGCCAGCCGAGCGCCAGCGACCCGGCGAACACGTACACCGGGTGCAGCAGCGCGGTGGCGAGGCCGCGCCCCTGCTCGATGTGCAGGAACGGCAGCAGCAGCATCACCGCGACGTAGGCGAACACCGTGTTCACCGCGGTGAACAGCAGCATGCGCTCGGTGACCTGGCCCTCGGCGCGCAGGTCGCTCGCCAGGATGGTGATCACCGCCGGCGAGGTGGCGGTGCCGATCGCCGCCGCCATCGCCGCGAGCAGCGGCCGGAAGCCGAAGGCGAGCAGCGTGGCGAAGATCGCCGAGAAGCACAGCGCGCTCTCGGCGAGCGCGGCGAGCGACAGCCAGCGGTTGCGCTGCAGCCACTCGAGGCTCAGGCGAAAGCCCAGCTCCACGACCACGATGCCGATCGACAGGTCGATCAGCAGCCGCAGGTCGAACAGCATGTCGCGCGTCAGCAGCCCGCTCGCCTCCGGGCCGAGCGCCGCCCCGACCAGCACGTAGCCGGTGACGCGCGGCAGGCGCGCATGGGCGCGCGCCAGCTCGCCCGCCAGCAGGCCGGCGAGCAGCAGCAGCCCGAACCACAGCAACTGCGAGACGAAGAGCGGCAGCTGCGGCAGGAATGCGAGGTCTTCCATGCGGCGCGTGCCGTGGCCTCCCCGGGGAGCTTCGCATGATAGTGGATTGCGCGATCGCGCCGCGCCAGGTTCGAAGGCCGGCGGCAGCCGCCGGCGCGGGGAGCGACTATCGCCGGGCGCGAATTAAGGCAGCCTTAACCGGCGCTCGGGACGGACGGTCGGCCGGGCGGCGGCGGCACGAATACGCTCGCGTGCGCGACGCGGCCCAGACGCAGCGCGACGGCGGGTCGGCACGGCAGCGCGTCGAGCGCGAGGCGCGCGCGAGCGCCAGGATGCTCTGGCCCGCCGCGCCGTGCGACGCGAGCGCGAGCGCGCCCATCGCGAGGACCCGCGGGACGATCGTGCAGCCGCTTTGCGGCATGGATGCCTCCTTTGTCCGGACGAGGCAAGCGCGATGCCGTACTGTAGCCCCGCAACCGCAGGCATGCGCATTGCAGGCACGGGGCGATGCCGATCGCGCCGTTCTTTCGCCGCGTGGTCCTGGTGGCCGGGGTAGCGATCGGGCTGCTGGTGCTGTGGCAGCTGCGCGAGATCCTGCTTCTCGCCTTCGCCGCGGCGCTGCTCGCCACGGTGCTGCGCGGGCTGGCCGACTTCATCGCCCGCCATTCCCGGCTGCCCGACGCCGCGGCGTTCGGCGTGGCGATCGTGCTGACCCTGGGCCTCGTCTTCGTGACGATCGCGCTCTTCGGCGCGCAGGTGCAGGCGCAGGCCAACGCGCTCGCCGAGCGCCTGCCGCAGGCGATCGACGCCCTGTACGGCTGGCTGGAGCGCCAGCCGTGGTTTCCTTCGGTCGCCGCGCAGGTGCAGCAGAACGGCGGCGGCGCGGCAGGCGGCATCGTGCGGCGGGTGGGCGACGTGGCGCTCGCCGGCCTCGGCATGCTCGGCGCGCTGGTGCTGGTCGTCGTCGGCGCGCTCTATTTCGCCGCGCAGCCGCGGCTTTATCGCCACGGCCTGATGCTGCTCTTCCCGCCGCGGCTGCACCCGCGCGTCGGCGATGCGCTCGGCCTCGCCGGGTACGCGATGCGCCGCTGGATGCTCGGGCAGCTGGTCGACATGGCGGTGGTCGGCGTGCTGACCGGCGTCGGCCTGTGGGCGATCGGCGCGCCCTCGCCGCTCGCGCTCGGCCTGCTCTCGGGCGCGGCGTCGTTCGTGCCTTACATCGGCCCGATCGCCGCGGGCGGGCTCGCGGTGCTGGTCGCCTCGGCGCAGAGCCTGCAGCTCGGGCTGTGGACGCTCGCGCTGTACGTCGGCGTGCAGCAGGTGGAAAATCACCTGATCATGCCTTTCGTGCAGCGTTGGGCGATCGCGCTGCCGCCGGCGCTCGGCATCTTCGCCGTGGTCGGCGTCGGCGTCGTGCTGGGTCCGCTCGGCGTGGTGCTCGCCACGCCGCTCACCGTGGTGCTGTTCGTGCTGGCGAAGAAGCTCTATCTGCGCGACACGCTGGGCGAGCAGGTGTCGATCAAAGGTTAACGCTGGCTTAAGACGGCGCTGGCGAAACTCGCGGGCATGCGAACCGGGATCTTCCTCGCGGCGCTCGCGCTCGCCGCCGCGCCCTGCTGCGCCGCGGCCGACACGGTGCTGCTCAAGAACGGCGACCGGCTGAGCGGCGAGGTGGTCGACCTGGGCAACGGCCGGCTGACCGTGCGCACGCCCTATGCCGACAGCATCGAGCTCGACTGGGACGAGGTCGAGCGCGTCGAGGGCGAGGTGGCGGTGGCGGACGAGAAGGAGGCCGGCACCGCCTATTCCGGACGCGCCGCGCTTGCCGCCTCCTACGTGCGCGGCAACGCCGAGAGCGAGCGCTTCTACGGCGACGGCGAGCTCACCGCGCGCGCGCCGCGCTACCGCTACACGCTCTCCGGCAAGGCCGAGCGGCGCAACGAGCCGCTCGCCGGCACGAGCGTCGCGTGGCTGGCGGCGGCCAACTACGACCGCTTCGTCGCCGAGAAGCGCTTCGTCTACGTGCGCGGCTCGCTCGAGCACGACCGGGTGAAGGACATCGAGCAGCGCGCCGCGCTGGGCGCCGGCTACGGCGCGCAGCTCCTCGAGAGCCGGCGCGCCAGCGTCTCGCTGCGCGGCGGCCTCGACTACGTGAGCGTCGACCGGCAGCTCGCCGGGGACGAGCGCTACCCGGCGCTCGGCTGGGCGCTCAAGGCGGAGGCGGCGCCGTGGGGCGAGCGGCTGCGGCTGTTCCACGAGCACGAGGGCTTCTGGAACCTGGAGGACACGGCGCGGCTCTTCGTGCGCTCCAAGAGCGGCCTGCGCCTGCCGCTGGTGGCGCGGCTCTCGGCGACCGCGCAGATCAACGTGGACTGGGAACGGCGGCCGGCGCCCGGGCGGAAGTCGACGGATACGACGCTGCTGCTTGGGCTCGACTATGCGTGGTGAGCGCCGCCGCCTCGGCGAGGATCGCCTCGGCCTGGGCGCGCAGCGCGCGCGCGTCGGTCATGCCCCAGGCGATGCGTGCGTCGACCTGCGCCTGCTGCGCGTAGCTCGCCGCGGCGGCGTACTCCTGCATCGCCAGCGCGGCGCGCGCGTGCTCGAGCAGGTGGCGCGCGACGTAGATCTGCGCCGGCGCGTAGCGCTCGGTGGCGCGCTCCGCGCGCGCTGCGGCGCCGGGCAGCGCGAGCGCCGCGGCGACGACGAAGCAAAGAAGCAGCCGGACCATCGGCGACATTGTTCGCACGGCAAGCTTATCGCCGCCTTAATGACACGCGTGCGCGAGGCTTCGTGACACGCGTATGACGCGCGCTGCGTCAGCCGGCGCAGCGCCGGTTAAGCGGCGATTAAGCGTCGCCCGCGCATGCTCGCGCCATGGAACTGAATCGTGCGCTCGCGCTGCGGCTGCTGCGGCGCGAGGACTGGAGCCGCGAGCGGCGCGAGGACCGTCCGAGCGCCCTGCGCGCCATGCGCGAGCGGCGCGGCGCTAGATCGGCAGCGCCACGGGCGCAGCGCCTTCCTCGGCTGCGCGCCTAGGCGGCGCGAACGAGCGCAGGTCGCGCGCCACCGCCGCGCGCAGGAAGCCGTCGACCCACCAGAAGACGTCCTGGCGGCGCACCGCGCGGCGCAGCCGCCGCATGCGCGCCACGCGCTCGGCCTCGGGCATCAGCACCGCGTCGCGGATCGCCTCGGCCACCGCCTCGATGTCGAACGGGTTGACGAGCAGCGCGCCGGAGGCGAGCTGCGCCGCGGCGCCGGCGAACTCGGAGAGGATCAGCACGCAGTCCTCCTCGATCGAGCAGGCGCAGTACTCCTTGGCGACGAGGTTCATGCCGTCCTTGAGCGGCGTGATGAGCGCAATGTCGGCCGCCCGGTAGTAGGCGAGCAGCTCGAGGCGCGACAGGCTGCGGTACTCGTACCACACCGGCACCCAGCCGCCGGGGCGGGCGAAGGTGCCGTTGATGCGCCCGGCGAGCTGCTCGATCTCGGTCTTCATGCGCCCGTACTGCGCGATGTCCTCGCGGCTGGGCACCACCACCTGGATGAGCGACACGCGCCCGCGCATGTCCGGGTAGCGCTCGAGCAGCGTCTCGAACGCCTTGAGGCGCAGCGTGATGCCCTTGGTGTAGTCCAGGCGGTCGACGCCGAGCATCAGCTTGCGCCGCGGCAGCAGCGTGTGCAGCTCGCGCGCCTTGGCCGCCACGTCGGGCGCCGCGGCGCGGCGCAGGAAGGCGTTGTAGTCGATGCTGATCGGGAACGCGCCCACCCGCACCGCGCGGCCGCCGAGCCGCGCCAGCGGCACGCCGCCGCGCCCCTCGAGCTTGACGCCCGGCTCGAGCGTCTGCAGGCAGGCGAGGAAGTTGCGCCGGTCGCGCGCCGTCTGGAAGCCGAGCAGATCGAACTCCATCAGCGCGTGCAGCAGCGCCTCGCGCCAGGGCAGCTTGAGGAAGATGTCCGGCGCCGGAAACGGGATGTGCAGGAAGAAGGCGAGCCGCGCGCGCGTGCCGAGCCGCCGCAGCTCGGCCGCCACGGTCATCAGGTGATAGTCGTGCACCCAGACGAAGTCGCCCGCCGCGGCGCGCGCCTGCACCGCCTTGGCGTACTTGGCGTTCACCGCGCGGTAGCTGCGCCAGTACTGGGGGTCGAAGTTGGCGAACGAGGCGAGGTCGTGGAACAGCGGCCAGATCACCTCGTTGGAGAAGCCGTGGTAGAAGTTGGCGAGCTCCTCCTCGGTGAGCGGCACCGGCACGAGGTCGTAGCCCGCCTTGGCGCCGGCCGCGGCGAGCGCCGGCCGGAACTCGCTCGCCTCGCCGCTCGCCCCCGGCCAGCCGATCCAGGTGCCGCCGCGGTCGCGCAGCACCGGCATCAGCGCCGTCACCAGCCCGCCGCTGCCCGCCTCGGCGCGCCAGCCGCGCGAGCTGCGCCGGAACACGTACGGCAGCCGGTTGGACACCACGATAAGCCGGGAGCGCCGGGTTTTCATACTTGTAGGTCGAGCTTAACCGGTCGCGGACGGCCCGCATCTTGCTGCGGCGGGCTGTTTCTCGTTGTGATCCTCCAGGAGGCCCCATGATAGGCATGAAAGCTCTCGCCCTCGCCCTCGCCGCGGTGCTCGGCACTGCGCAGCTCGCCGGCTGCTCGTCCAACCCGAACCGCCGCTCGACCGGCGCCGTGCTCGACGACGCGGCGCTCACCGCGAAAGTGAAGACCGCGCTCGCGCGCGACGAGCAGGTCGCGGCGCACAACGTGAACGTCACGACCTACCGCGGCCTGGTCCAGCTCTCGGGCTTCGTCGAGAGCGAGGACGCGGCGCGCAAGGCCGCCGACGTGGCGCGCTCCGTGGAAGGCGTGCGCGACGTCTACAACGACCTGCGCGTGATCACGCCGCGCGGCTAGGCGCCGCCGATGGCGCGCGCCGCGCTGCTCGTCGCCGCGCTCGCCTGCGGCCTCGCGGCCGCGGCCGACGCCGGCGCGCAGAGCCTGCGCGCCAGCGAGATCTTCTCGGCAGCGGTGCGCGAGCGCGGCGGCGAGCCGCTCGGGCGCATCGACGACCTGCTGCTCGACACGCACGGCAGCCGCGTCGACTACGCGATCCTGGTGACGCCCGAAGGCAAGCGCTTCCCGGCTCCCCTCACCGCTTTCCGCCCGCACGGCGAGCGGCTCGAGCTCGACCTCGAGCGCGCGGCGCTCGGCGGCGCGGCGGGCTTCGCCGCGGCGGGCGGCGCGCCGTCGGGCTACGTGGCGCTGCGCGGCCTGCTCGGGCGCGAGGTGAAGCGCGCCGGCGGCGGCCATGCCGGCGCGCTGCGCGACGTGGTGATCGACTTCGAGACCGGCGAGGTGCGCTACGCGATCGTCGACTACGACCCGCCCTCTGCCGAGGCGCCGCTCGGCGTGCCGCTCGGCCGGCTCGAGCTGCCCGCCGGCGACGGGCCGGTGATCCTCGGCGAAGATCCATGAGCCGGGGTTAAGCGCCGCCGTCGCGCTTCGCGCCGTCACGCTCCGCGCGGCTGCGCTCGGCCCACAGCCCGAACGCCGCCACCACGAACGGCAGGATCAGCAGGAACAGGAAGCCGCGGTCGACGCTCGCCAGCCAGGCGCGCCACGCCGCGGCATCGAAGAGCTCGGCGCCGGTGCCGCGCAGCCCCCACAGGCAGGCGATCGCCACCGCGGTGGGCGCGGCCGCCGCGGCGAGCAGCCCGAGCGCGCTGATCGAGCCCTCGTCGAAGCTGTCCTTGAGGATGGCGAAGCCCGCCGGGTTCGGCGCGTTGGCGATCACCGTGAGGCCGCCGCCGGCGACCGCGCCGGCGACCAGCGCGTAATGGAACGCCTCGCCCGTGCCCTCGACCAGCGAGCCGAGGTAGGTGAGCGCCGCGTTGTCGGTGATCGCGGTGAGCGCCGCGGCGCCGAAGAACAGCGTCGTGCCGTCGAGGCGCGACAGCACGTCCTGCAGCCACCACTTCTGCTGCCCGCCCAGCACCACCAGCCCGGCGAGGAAGAACGCCACCATCAGCCCTTCGCGCAGCAGCAGCCGGTCGTGGTGGCGCTTGTAGGCCTCGGCGAGCCCTAGGAACAGCAGGAACAGGCCCATGAACACTTCCGGGTCGTGGTGCGAGAGCACGATCAGCGCGAGGATCGCCAGGTTCACGAGCACGAACGAGCTCGGCACGCGCGCGCCGCGCGCCGGCTCGCCGCCGATGCCGAGGCGCGCGATCTGCCTGCGGAAAAGCAGCACCAGGGCGGCGGCGTTGATCAGCACCGCGAGCGCCGACTTCCAGCCGATCAGGCCGAGGACGTAGGGCGTGCTCCAGCCCCACTTCGCCGCCACCATCAGCACCGGCGGCGCGGCGAACACGGTGAGCGTGCCGCCGATCGAGACGTTGACGAACAGCACGCCGAGCGCCGCGTACTTGAGGCGCGTCGAGGCGCCGCGCGAGAACAGCGCGTCGCGCAGCATCAGCGCGGCGAGCGTCATCGCCGCCGGCTCGGTGATCAACGAGCCGAGCAGCGGCACCAGCGAGAGGCTGACGAACACGGTCGCCGCGCCGCGCTCGAGCGGCAGCGCGCGCGCCGCCGCGGACACGGCATCGCCGGCCGCCTGCATCACCGGGCGGCTCGCCGCGGCCACCATGATCACGAACACGAACATCGGCTCGACGAA
>DASVDO010000033.1:0-21813 GCA_036381055.1 Burkholderiales bacterium
CATTGAAATCAATCCGAGTCGCTCGGCTTCGTCGCCGCTGATGCTCTCGCAGAGCAGCAGGGAGTACTTAGCCTTCGCCATGCCGCAGAGGAGCGGCCAGACGATCGCCGCATGGTCGCCCGCGGCGACGCCAAGGCGCGTGTGGCCGTCGATGATGCGTGCATTCTTCGCGGCGATCGAGATGTCGGCGAGCAGCCCGGCGACGAGCCCCGCGCCGACCGCCGGCCCGTGCATCGCCGAGACGACGAGCTTCGAGCAGTTGATCAGGTTGTAGACCAGGTCCTTCGCCTCGCGCCATACGCGAGCGCGCACCTCGAAGTCGTGCGTCATCTCCTCGACCATCGCCAGGTCGCCGCCCGCCGAGAAGCCGCGCCCTTCGCCGCGCAGGATCGCCACGCGCGTGTCGGGGTCGCGATCGATGTCGAGCCAGACGCGCGCCATCTCGGCATGCAAGCGCGCCGTGGTCACCGAGAGCTTGCCCGGCTCGGCGCGCATGACGATCTCGAGGATGCCGGGCTCGACGCTGCGAATCCTCAGCTCCTGGTAGGCGGAGTAGTCCATCGGCCCATTCTACAATTCAGCCATGCTCAGCTATGAAGATGTCGCCGCCGCCCACGAGCGGATAAAGAGCGCCGCGCGCCGCACCCCGGTGCTCACCTCCGCGACGGTGGATGCGCTCACGGGCGCCCGGGTGTTTTTCAAGTGCGAGAACTTCCAGCGCATGGGCGCCTTCAAGTTCCGCGGCGCCTACAACGCGCTCTCCCAGTTGACGCCCGAGGAGAAGAAGAAGGGCGTGCTCGCCTTCTCCTCCGGCAACCATGCGCAGGCGGTCGCCCTCTCGGGAAAGCTGCTCGGCATAAAGACCGTGATCGTCATGCCGCACAACGCCCCGCGCGTGAAGCTCGAGGCGACGCGCGGCTACGGCGCCGAAGTGGTGACCTACGGCCCGGGCGAGGACCGCGAGGCGTTCGCCGCGCGGCTCGCCGAAGAGCGCGGCCTGCCGACCATTCCGCCCTTCAACCATCCGCACGTGATCGCCGGCCAGGGCACCGCCGCCAAGGAGCTCATCGAGGAGACCGGCCCGCTCGATGCGCTGCTCGTGCCGTGCGGCGGCGCGGGGCTGCTCTCCGGCAGCGCCATCGCGGCGCGCCAGCTCGCGCCTTCCTGCGAGGTCGTTGGCGTCGAGCCGGCGGCGGGCGATGATGCGACGCGGTCTTTCCACACGAGGGAGCTGGTGAAAATTCCAGTCCCCGATACCATCGCCGACGGCGCCCGCACCACCTCGCTCGGCAGCCTGACCTTCCCGCTGGTGCTGCGCTACGTGGACGACATGGTGACTGTCACCGATTCCGAGCTGCTCGCCGCGATGTTCTTCCTCTGGGAGCGGATGAAGATCGTGGTCGAGCCGACCGGCGCGCTCGCCTTCGCCGCGCTTTTCCACCGCAAGGTATCCCCGCCGGGGAAGAAGATCGGCGTGGTGATCTCCGGGGGCAACGTCGACCTGCGCTGGGCCGCCGAGCGGCTGCTCGGGCATAATGCCTAGTTAGCTCAGTACGAGGAGGAGGACCATGAGGAAGAGCGCGCTCGTCGCGGCCGCAGCGGCCGCGGCACTGGTTTCGTTTCCCGCCGCGGCACAGAAGTACAACCTGACGCTGAGCGGCGCGAGCCCCGGCGGCCTGTGGTCGGCGCTCGGCACCGGCATGGACGCGGCGATCGCCAAGGCCTATCCCGGCTCGACCGTCACTTACCAGACTTCCTCGGGCGGCCTCGCCAACGTGCCGCTGGTCGCGCGCGGCCAGGTGCCGATCGGCATCGCGAGCGACGGCGAGCTGAAGGTGGCGGTCGAGGGCCTGCCGCCGTTCAAGTCGCCGGTCGCCGGCGTGCGCATGCTGGCGCGCGCCTACGCGCCCGAGTCGCGCTTCCAGATGACGCACGTCATCGTCTCGAAGGCGTTCGTCGACAAGTACGGCATCAAGAGCTTCAAGGACATCGTCGACCGCAAGCTGCCGCTGCGCGTCGGCATCAACCGGCGCGGCAACCTCGACGGCGACGTGAGCGAGGTGATGATGGCCGAGATGGGCGCGACCGAGCAGGCGATCGAGAGCTGGGGCGGCCAGGTCGTGCGCGCCGCCTCCAAGGAGATGAGCTCGCTCTACCAGGACCGGCGCATCGACATGATGAACTACGGCGTGTCGTTCAACCACCCGAGCATCCAGGAGGCGGTGAAGTCGGTCGACTCGGTGCTGCTCGACATCCCGGACGACGTGGTGCGCAAGGTCGCCGAGCGCTTCGGCGGCGCGCCCTGCGAGGTGAAGCCGGGCGAGTACAAGTGGTCGCCCGGCGGCGCGACCGACGTGTGCGTGGGCGCGGTGTTCGTGGTCAGCGAGAAGATGGACGACGCGCTCGCCTACAACCTCGCCAGGGCGCTGGTCGAGCAGATCGAGGTGTTCAAGGAGCGCTCGCACCGCGCCATCAAGGCGACGCTCACGCCGCGGGTGCTCGCCACCAAGGGCGCGGCGCCGTTCCACCCGGGCGCCCTCAGGTACTACCGCGAGCGGGGCCTGCAGTAGCCTGAACGGGCTTCTTTCGGTCAAGACCTGGTTCTCGGTCGGCGTGCGGCGCCGGCCGAAGGGGGTCTTTTACTGGCTGTTCCTGCCGTTCGCGCTGGCGCTCGCGATCTACGTCATCGGCGCGGCGACGTACTTCATCATCGCGCCGTGGACGCTGACCGTGCTGTTCCTGAGCGGCATGATGGCGCTCGGCTTCCTCACCACCGGCGCCTTCGAGGACTCCGTCCGCGATCGCCCGAGCGCGCCCGATCTCGCGCTCGCGGCGCTCTCGCTCGCGAGCGGCGCCTACTTCGCCTTCCACGCGGAGCGGATCGTCGACCGCATCGTCCTGCTCGACCCGCTTACCACGGCCGACATCGTCTTCGCGACGCTGGTGTTCCTGCTGACCCTCGAGGTGACGCGGCGCACCACCGGGCTCGGGCTGCTCGCCGTCGTGCTCGTGTTCGTCGCCTACAACCTGTTCGGCGACCGGCTCTCCGGCGTGCTGCAGCACGGCGTCATCGACTTCAGGCACTTCCTCGAAATCACGGTCTTCACCACCGACGGCATCTTCGGCCTGCCGGTGCGCGTGGCGGCGACCTACGCGTTCATGTTCGTGCTCTTCGGCACGCTGCTCGAGGCCTGCGGCGGCGGCAAGTTCTTCTTCGACTTCGCCGCCGCGGTGAGCGGCCGCAAGGCCGGCGGCCCGGCGAAGATCGCCGTGGTCTCCTCGGGCATGTACGGCATGATCTCCGGCAGCCCCACCGCCGACGTCGTGACCACCGGGTCGATCACCATCCCGGTGATGAAGAAGCTCGGCTACAGCGGGCGCTACGCCGCGGCGATCGAGGTCGCCGCCTCGACCGGCGGCAGCATCATGCCGCCGGTGATGGGCACCGCCGCGTTCATCATGGTGGACTTCACCGGCATCGAGTACCGCGAGATCGCGATCGCCGCGCTGCTCCCGGCGCTGCTCTACTACCTGTCGGTCTATTCGCAGGTGCATTTCAGCGCGCGCCGGCGCGGCCTCGGCCAGCTCGCCGAGAGCCGGATCCCGCGCCTGCCCGGCACCCTGCGCGACGGCGGCCTGTTTCTCGTGCCGCTCGCGGTGCTCACCGTGGCGCTGCTCTACGGCTACACGCCGACGATGGTGGCGGTCTACGGCTGCCTCGCGGTGCTCGCCGTGGCGATGCTGCGCGCGAGCTCGCGTATCGGCCCGCTCGGCGTCGCGCGGGTGCTCTCCGAGACCTGCTACCGCATGGTGCCGGTGGCGGGCGCCTGCGCGGCCGCCGGCCTGGTCATCGCCGGCATCACCATGACCGGGCTGGCGGCCAAGTTCGCGCACGTGGTGTACGGCATCACCCACGCGCAGCTCCTGCCGACGCTGCTCGTGGCCGCGGCGATCACCACGGTGCTCGGCATGGGCATGCCCACCCCGAGCGCCTACATCCTCGCCGCGGCGCTGATGGCGCCGATGGTCGAAAAGCTCGGCGTGCCGACGCTCGAGACCCACATGTTCATCCTGTACTACGCGGTGATGTCGGCGCTCACGCCGCCGGTGGCGGTCGCCGCGTACGCCGCGGCGTCGATCGCCGACGACAACCCGCTCTACATCGCCGGCCTCGCGGTCAAGTTCGCGCTCGCGGCCTTCGTCGTGCCGTTCGTGTTCGTCTACGCGCCGGAGCTGCTGCTCGACGGCCCGTGGCAGGCGACGCTCCTCACGCTCGGCACGGCGGTGCCCGGCTTCATCATCATGGCGGCGGCGATCGAGGGGTTCATGTTCCGGCGCCTCGCCGCATGGGAGCGGCTGCTGCTCGGCGCCGCGGGCTTCGCGCTGGTGCTGCCGAGCCTGCAGCTCGCCGTTATCGGCGCGCTCGTTTACGCGGCTTTCGCCGGGCGCTGGTTCCTCGCGCGGCGTGCCGCTTCGTAGCCTTTTTCTTCCTGCCCTTCTTCGGGAAGCCGACCATCGCGTCCTTGAAGATCTGCACCACGCCGAGCAGCGCGGCGGCCTGCGTCGGATAGCGCGCCTCGGTGCGCACCACGAGCTCGTTCTCGTTCTCCGGGTGGTAGAGCTCGGCGAGGTACATGCCGCTCGCTTCGTCCAGGACGAGCTCGACGCGAAATTGGGCCACGGACCTCCTCCTCGGTCGAGGATAATAGCCGCCGCCATGCGCGCAGTCGAGATTGCCTATCCCGGCGGACCGGAAGCGCTGCAGGTGCGCGACGCGCCCAAGCCCGCGCCGAAGCCGAACGAGATCCTGGTGAAGGTCGCCGCCGCGGGCGTGAACCGTCCCGACGTGCTGCAGCGCATGGGCCGCTACCCGGTGCCGCCCGGCGCCTCGCCGTTGCCCGGTCTGGAGATCGCCGGCGAGGTGGTCGAGACCGGCGCGGCGGCGAAGATGTGGCGGCCCGGCGACCGGGTCTGCGCGCTCGCCAACGGCGGCGGCTACGCCGAGTACTGCGCGGTGCCGGAGACGCAGGCCCTGCCGATACCGCGCGGCCTGTCGGCGGTGGAAGCCGCTTCGCTGCCCGAGACCTTCTTCACCGTGTGGAGCAACGTCTACGACCGGGGCCGGCTCGCGGCCGGCGAATCGCTGCTCGTGCAGGGCGGCACCTCGGGCATCGGCGTCGCGGCGATCCAGATGGCCGCGGCGACCGGCAACCGGGTCTTCGCCACCGCCGGCTCCGACGAGAAGGTCGCCGCATGCCTTCGCCTGGGCGCTACCGCCGCGTTCAACTACCGGACGCAGGACTGGGAGGCGGAGGTCAAAAAGGCGACCGGCGGCAAGGGCGTGGACGTGATCCTCGACATGGTGGGCGGCGACTACGCGGCGAAGGAGCTGAAGTGCCTCGCCGACGAGGGGCGGCTCGTCTTCATCGCCTTCCTGCGCGGGCCGAAGGCCGAGCTCGACATCAACCAGGTGATGCAGCGGCGCCTCACGATCACCGGCTCCACCCTTCGCCCGCGCCCCGCCGAGTTCAAGGCCGCGATCGCACGGCAGCTGCGCAACCGCATCTGGCCGCTGATCGAGGCCGGGCGCATCAAGGCGCAGGTCTACCGCACCTTCCCGCTCGAGCAGGCGGCCGAGGCGCACCGGCTGATGGAGTCGTCGGCGCACATCGGCAAGATCGTCCTCACCCTCTGAAAAAGGGGTCAGAGCAATTTTCCGCGATGCCCGAAGCCGGCCGAATTGTTACAGGAAAATTGCTCTGACCCCTTTTTCCGTCTACGACTTGCTGGCCTCCTCCTTCAGCCACTCGACGAACGCCGCCACTTCCGGCCGGCTCGCCGCGGAAGGCGCGGCAATGACGTAGTAGGCGCGCGCCGGGTCGGCGGTGCTGGTGAACGGCGCGACGAGCTGCTTCGACGCGATCAGGTCCTTGACGAGCGGCGTGCGGCCGAGCGCGACGCCGTGCCCGGCGATCGCCGCCGGGATGATCTGCTCGTAGCCGGAGAAGGACAACCGCGCCGCCGGGCGCAGGTCGGCGATGCCGGCGACTTCCAGCCAGGTCTTCCAGTGCAGCCACGGATGGCGCACGTCCGGGTCGTCGTACTCGAGCAGGCAGTGATTCTTCAGGTCGGCGGGCTCGCGCAGCGGCTTCGCCTTGAGCAGCTTCGGGCTGCACACCGGGAAGACCCGCTCGCCGAAAAGCCGCACCGCGTCCGGGCCGGCGAGCGACGGCGGGCCGTGGCGGATCGCGAGATCGAGGCCGTCGCGCTCGAGGTCATGCACGCGCGTGTCGGCCGTGATGCGCACGTCGACGCCGGGATGCGCGCGGGTGAAACCGGCAAGGCGCGGGATGAGCCACAGCGCGGCGAACGAGTGCGTGGTGGTCACCGAGAGCGGCCGCTTGCGGCCGCCCTGCGCGCGCAGCCGCTCGGTGGCCGCGCGCATCGTCGTCAGCACCTGCGCGGTGGCGGCGTAGAACTGCTGCCCGGCCTCGGTGAGCGCGAGCGCCCGGTGCCGGCGCTCGAACAGCGGCACGCCGAGCTGCTGCTCCAGCTCCTTGATCTGCCGGCTCACCGCCGACTGGGTGAGAAAAAGTTCCTCTCCCGCCCGGGTGAACGACAGGTGGCGAGCGGCCGCCTCGAAGCCTTCAAGCAGGTCGAGGCTGGGGATTTGTGCCCTGGCCATTCACATTCCTTTTCCTCATGTATGGCTTGAGAATTTACCGTTTGTCGCGGCGCAGCAGGGGATGCATCCTACGCATGCATATTACCCCGGAGAACGCCATGAGACTGGAACTGAAACAAGGGGCCGTGAGGCTCGTACCCAACCAGACGCTGCGCGTGGTCGACGGCGCCGGCAGCACCGTGTGCGCGGTCGAAGGCTCGGTGTGGATCACCGAGGAGAACGAGGCGCGCGACATCGTGCTTTCGCCCGGCGGCTGCTACCGCCTGCGCAACCGCGGCGTGGCGCTCGTCAACGCGCTGGGCGGCGAAGCCGCCGTGGAGCTCGCGGCGTGAAGCCGGATTTCGTCGCCCTGGAGCACGCGGCGCGCCGCGCGCGCGCCGAGGCGGTGCATCGCCTGCTCCTGGCTCCCCTGCTCAGGATCCTGCGCCAAGCCTCGGCCTGACTCCCCTTTTACAATATGCGCTCCCCCCGTCGGAGCGCATATGTTCAAGGAAGGCCTTCTCAAGGGTAAGCGCATCCTCGTCACCGGCGGCGGCACCGGCCTCGGCAAGGAGATCGCCGGCCGCTACGCCGAGCTCGGCGCCGAGCTGTGGCTCGCCGGACGGCGGGGCGGGGTCCTGGACGCCGCCGCCAGGGAAATCTCCTCGAAGTACAAGACCACGGTAAAGACCCACGCGGTAGACATCCGCGATGCGCAGGCCGTCGACGCGATGGCAGAGCGCATCTGGCAGGAAAGCGGGCCGCTCACCGGCCTGGTCAACAACGCCGCCGGCAACTTCATCAGCCCCACCAAGGACCTCTCGCCGAACGGCTTCAACGCGATCGCCAACATCGTGTTCCACGGCACGTTCTACGTGACGCATGCCGTGGGCAAGCGCTGGATCGCCGGCGGCGACAAGGGCACGGTGCTCTCGATCCTCGTCACCTGGGTGCACACCGGCTCGCCGTACGTCGTGCCCTCGGCGATGTCGAAGGCCGGGCTGCACGTCATGACCAAGTCGCTGGCGGTGGAATGGGGCCGCTACGGCATCCGCCTGAACGCCATCGCGCCCGGGCCCTTCCCCACCGAGGGCGCGCAGAAGCGGCTGCGTCCCGAGGGCGGCTTCGAAGCTTCGAAGCATCTCAACCCGATGCGGCGGGTGGGGCGAATGGAGGAGCTGCAGAACCTCGCCACCTTCCTGATGGCCGACGGCTGCGAGTGGCTCACCGGCGAGACGATCGCCATCGACGGCGCGGGCTACCTCGCCACCGGCTCGGGCGCCTACTTCACCGAGCTCGACAAGCTCTCCGACGCCGACTGGGAGCGCATGCGCGCGCTCATCAAGGCGCAGAACGAGAAAGACCGCGCCGCGCGCACGGCCTGAGATGAGCGCGGTTGCGACGCCTCGCCTGGTGCCGCGGCCGGCGGCGACGCTGATCCTGCTGCGGGACTCGGCGGCCGGGCCGCAAGTGCTGATGATGCAGCGCACGAAGGACGCGGTGTTCCTCGGCGGCGCCTACGTCTTTCCCGGCGGCGCCCTGGAAGCCGCCGACCGCGAGCTCGCTTCGCGCGTGCTCGACTTCGACGGCGCAGAGCCTCCGGTCGAATACCGGGTCGCCGCGGTGCGCGAATGCTTCGAGGAAGCGGGCGTGCTGATCGCCTGCGACGCGAAGCGCCGGCCGATCTCGCCGGAGCGCGCGGCGCGGCTCGCGCCGTGGCGCGGGCGGCCGTTCGCCGAGCTGCTGGAGAAGGAGGACCTGTACATCCCGGCGCGCGAGCTCGCCCTCCTCGGCCACTGGATCACCGCGCCGGGACGCCCGCGGCGCTTCGACACCCGCTTCTTCGTCGCCGCCGCGCCGCCCGGCCAGGAGGCGAGCCACGACGCGAACGAGACGGTGCACCACCTGTGGATCACGCCGCGCGAGGCGCTGGAGCGCGCCGAGCGCGGCGAGATCGAGCTCGTCTTCGCCACGCAGCACACGCTGCGCGATCTCGGCCGTTTCGCCAGGATCGCGGACGCCATGGAATATGCAAGAGGGCTGAAAGAGATCGAGGTGAACCGCGCCTGCTGGGCGCAGGGCAGGGAAGGCGCGAAGCTCTTTCGCCGCGCCGACCCGCAGTACCAGGAGATCCACTGGTGCGATCCCGAGGAGACCGGGCGGACGAGCTACGACATCGTCGCCGGCGAGCCGAAGCGCCTCGACCGCTACGTCACTCGCCTCACCGCGCCGAACCCCGGGATGATGACCGGCCCGGGCACCAACACCTATATCGTGGGAGACGGTGAGCGCGCGGTGATCGATCCCGGCCCCGACCTCGCCTCGCACATCGAGAAGATCCTCGCCTTCGCGCCGATCCGCTGGATCCTCTGCACGCACACGCACCTCGATCATTCGCCGGCCGCCGCGGCGCTCAAGGCCGCCACCGGCGCGCAGGTGCTCGGCCGCCCGGCGCCCGCCGGGCAGGACGCGACCTTCGCCCCCGATTTCGTGCTCGAGGACGGGCAGCGCATCGATCTGAAGGGCATCACCCTGCGCGCGATCCACACGCCCGGCCACGCCTCGAACCACCTGTGCTACCTGCTGGAGGAGACGAAAATGCTCTTCACCGGCGACCACGTGATGCAGGGCTCCACCGTGGTGATCAACCCGCCGGACGGCGACATGCGCGCCTACCTCGCCTCGCTCGAGCGGCTGCTCGCCGAGGAGATCGCGATCATCGCGCCCGGGCACGGCTACCTGATCGGCGAGCCGCACCGGGAGGTGCGGCGGCTCGTCGCGCACCGGCTCGCGCGCGAGCAGAAGGTGCTGCGGGCGCTGGCGCGCCTGGGCAGCGCCTCGGTCGACGAGCTGCTGCCGCTCGTCTACGACGACGTGCCGGCGCGAGTGCATCGCGTCGCGGCGCGCTCGCTCACCGCGCACCTGCAGAAGCTCGTGGCCGACGGCGCGGTGCGCAGCGCGGCCGATCGCTACCGGCTGGTAGAATCCAGGCCGGCCCGCTAACATCGGAGACGGCGATGGCGGAAGACGACAAGACCGTACGGATGGTCACCAACCTCGATCGCGAGGCGGTCGAGGGCAAGCTCGCCGGCGTGCGCAGGGCCGCCCAGTCGGCCGACCTTCCCGAGCTGGCCTCGATGTTCGCCGGCGTCGAAGGCATGCCGCGCGCGCAGATCGAGGCCAAGGTGCAGAACGCGCTGAAGTGGCTCGCCGACAAGCCGCAGCACCAGCGCATCATCGCCGATCTCGAGCTGGTCGAGATCAACCTGAAGAACCTGCAATAAGCTTCGATTACGACCTCTTCACGATAGGCGGCGGCTCGGGCGGCGTGCGCGCGAGCCGCGTCGCCGCGACCTACGGCGCGAAAGTGGCGATCGCCGAGGCCGACCGCTTCGGCGGCACCTGCGTCAACGTCGGCTGCATCCCGAAGAAGCTGTTCTCCTACGCCGCGCACTTCCGCGAGGACTTCGAGGTGGCGCGCTCCTTCGGCTGGACGATCGGCGAGCCGCGCTTCGACTGGCCGACGCTCGTCGCCAACAAGGACAAGGAGATCGCGCGGCTGAACGCGGTGTACGAGCGCATGCTCTCCGCGGCCGGCGTCGAGATCCACCGCGGCTTCGCCACCGTGCGCGGGCCGCACGAGGTGGAGCTCGGCGGCAGGACCTACACGGCGAAGCACGTCCTGGTCGCCACCGGCTCCTGGCCGGTGGTGCCGCCGATCCCGGGCCGGGAGCTGGCGATCACCTCCAACGAGGCGTTCTACCTGAAGGCGCTGCCGAAGCGCGCGCTGGTGGTCGGCGGCGGCTACATCGCGCTCGAGTTCGCCTCGATCCTGAACGGGCTCGGCGTGCAGGTCACGCTCTCCTACCGCCGCAAGCGCCTGCTGCGCGGCTTCGACGGCGACATCGGCGAGCGCATCGCCGACGAGATGCGCCACAAGGGCGTGACCATCCACTTCGGCGGCGAGCCCGCGTCGATCGTCAAGGAGCGCGACGGCCTGGAAGTGCGCTACACCGACGGCCCGCACCAGAAGACCGACCTCGTGCTCTTCGCCACCGGCCGCAAGCCGAACACCGCGAAGCTCGGCCTGGAGAAGGTGGGCGTCGAGCTCGGCCCCGACGGATCGGTGCGGGTGAACGAATTCTCGAGGAGCAGCGTCCCGTCGATCCACGCCATCGGCGACGTCACCAACCGCATCAACCTCACCCCGGTGGCCACCGCCGAGGCGATGTGGCTCGCGCGCACCCTCTTCCGCGGCGAGCCGACGCCGGTAGACCACGCCAACGTGCCCACCGCCGTGTTCTCCGACCCGAACGTCGCCACCGTCGGCCTCGCCGAGGAAGCGGCGCGCGAGCGCTACGGCGAGCTCGACATCTACAAGACCTACTTCCGGCCGCTCAAGCTCACGCTCGGCGAGAAGAAGGAGCGCGTGTTCATGAAGCTGGTGGTCGAGCGCAGGACCCAGCGCGTGCTCGGCGCGCACATGATCGGCCCCGACGCCGGCGAGATCATCCAGGGCGTGGCGATCGCCGTGAAGCTCGGCGCCACCAAGCAGCAGTTCGACTCGACCATCGGCATCCATCCGACGATTGCCGAGGAGTTCGTCACCATGCGGGAGAAGGCCGGTTGATGACAACAGCCGGATGGCCGGTTCTATAATCAGCAGCGGAGGTCAAGTGAGATACCGGATCGCCCTGCATAAGACCGAGGAAGGCTACAGTGTCTCCGTGCCCGGCCTGCCCGGCTGCTGGTCGCAAGGTGCGACGGAGCAGGAAGCGCTCGAGAACATCAAGGACGCCATCCGCGAATATCTATCCGTCGTCAACGACCAGCTTCGGGGCGCGGACGTCCGAGAAGTGGAAGTGGTCGTCTAAGACTTGCCGAAGATCCCCGGCGTAAATCATCTCGACGCCGTGCGAGCGTTGGAGAAAGCCGGGTTCCGCATCGTCCGCCAGGGAAAGCACATCGTCATGAGCAACGGTCAACGCATCGTGACGATCCCGCGCCATAACCCCGTTAACGCCTTCACCATGGGGGGTATCGCGCGCGATGCGGGTCTTTCGGTCGAACAGTTCCGAGAGCTTCTTTAAGCGTCATGCGGGAAGAGGCTGGCTGAATCGGATGGCAAGGGCGATGAACCGGTTGTTTCTGGCTCTGCTCCTCCTGCCCGGCGCCGGCATCGCCGGCGAGCCCTCGCCGGTCGCGCGAGAGGAGATCGGCCACCTGATGGGCTATCTGGGCGGCTCGGGCTGCCGGTTCAACCGCAACGGCACCTGGTACAGCGCCGCCGACGCCGCGCAGCACCTGAACGGGAAGTACGACTACCTGCTTAGGAAAGGGCTGGTCGCCTCCGCGGAGGATTTCATCGACCGCGCGGCGAGCGAGAGCAGCATGAGCGGCAAGCCCTACCAGGTGCAATGCGGCGCGCAGGCGGCGGTGTCTTCGGGCCCCTGGCTGCGCGCCGAGCTGGCGAGGTATCGCGCGCAGCGGCGCTAGCGTCCGGCGATGGTCCTGCGCAACCCGCGCCGCGCGCTTGGCTATGCGGGCATCCTGCTCGGTGTCGGCTTCTTCTGGGGAGCGCTGTCGGCGAACGTGCCGGCGCTCAGCTCGGCGCGGCCGATTCCGTTCTTCGCGCATAACTGGGCGGTGGCGTTGCCGATCCTCGCCGCATGGACGGCGCTCGCCTACGTGCTCGCCAAGCGCTATCTCGCGCGCGTCGGCGGCGGCGCGGCGGAAGGGCTGCGGCTGGGCCTGCTGTTCGCCGCCGCCGCGCTCGTGTTCGACGCGGTCGTCGTGGCGGGCATCGTCGGCGAGGGCGTGCGGCATTTCGCGCAGCCGGTGCTCTGGCTCGCGTACGCGCTCCTCGTGGCGATTCCCTGGGCGGCAGGACGGCAGGAGCGTTTTTTGCAGGCTTGAGGCGCTCGCAGGAGAGACGCCATGCCTCGCCACCAATCCATCTGGAAGGCCACCGCCGGGATGCCGCCGTGCGGGCCGCTCGAGCGGAACATCCATGCCGACGTGTGCATCGTCGGCGCCGGGATCGCCGGCCTGACGACCGCCTACCACCTCGTGCGCGAAGGAAAGCGCGTCGCGGTGCTCGACGACGGGCCGCTCGCGAGCGGCATGACGGCGATGACCACCGGGCACCTGACCTGCATGCTCGACGACCGCTTCTTCGAGCTGGAGAAAGTGCACGGCGAGGAGGCGATGCGCCTCGCGGCCGAGAGCCACGGCGCGGCGATCGAGCGCATCGACGAGATAGTTCGCACGGAGGGCATCGACTGCGACTTCGCGCGGCTCGACGGCTACCTCTTCCTCGCCGAGGGCGACCGCCGCGAGACGCTCGAGCGGGAGCTCGACGCGGCGCACCGAGCGGGCCTGGCGCAGGTCGAGCTGGTGGCGAAGGCTCCCTACGGCTCGTGGCACAGCGGGCCCTGCCTGCGCATTCCGCGCCAGGGGCAGTTCCATCCGCTCAAGTACCTCGCCGGCCTCGCGCAGGCGATCGTGCGCGGCGGCGGGCGCATCTTCTGCATGAGCCACGCCGACCGGGTCGAGGGCGGCGTGCCGAAGGTGGTGCACGTCGGCCGGCAGGTGGTGAGCGCCGACGCGGTGGTCGTCGCGACCAACGTCCCGATCAACAACCTGCTGCTCCTGCACACCAAGCAGGCGCCGTACATGACCTACGTGGTCGGCCTGCGCGTGCCGCGCGGCTCGGTGCCGCAGATCCTCGCCTGGGACACGGGCGACCCGTACCACTACATCCGCCTGCACGACGACGTGCTGATCGTCGGCGGCGAGGACCACAAGTCGGGCCAGGCGGCCGATTCGCCGGAGCGCACGCGCCGGCTGGAGGCCTGGGCGCGCAGGCGCTTCCCGATGGCGGGCGAGCTCCTCTACACCTGGGGCGGCCAGGTGATGGAGCCCGCCGACTACCTCGGCTTCATCGGCCGCAACCCGCTCGACGACGAGAGCATCTTCGTCGTCACGGGCGACTCGGGCATGGGCCTCACGCACGGCACCATCGCCGGCATGCTGATCACCGACCTGATCGTCGGGCGCGCCAATCCCTGGGAGCGCCTCTACAGCCCCTCGCGCGTGCCCTTCCGCGCGGCCGGCGAGATGGCCCGGGAAGACCTCAACATGGCCGCGCAGTACGGCGACTGGCTCACCGGCGGCGACGTGCGATCGGCGCGCGACATCCCGCCCGGCGGCGGCGCGATCGTGCGCCGCGGCCTGGAGAAGCTCGCGGTCTACCGCGACCCCGGGGGCAGGCTGCACGAGCGGCTCGCCGCCTGCCCGCACCTGGGCTGCATCGTGCAGTGGAACCCGGGCGAGCGCACCTGGGACTGCCCCTGCCACGGCTCGCGCTTCGACGCCTACGGCCGCGTGATCAACGGCCCGGCGAACCGCGACCTCGCCTTACCCGAGCGCCCGCACCAGAAGCGAGCCGCCTGAGCCCAGGAGCAGCAGCGCGACCAGCCGCAGCAGCACCTCGCGCGAGATGCGCAGGAACAGCCGCCGCGCGACGAACACGCCCGCCAGCGCGGCGGGCACCATCAGCAGCTCGCGCAGCCAGATGTCGCGATCGAGCAGCAGGCCGGTGAGCAGGAACGCGACGAGGCGCACCGAGATGCTGGTCATGGTCGCGAAGCCCATGGTGGCGCGGAACTGCTCCTTGGTGAGCCCGCGGTGCGAGAGGTAGATCGCGTACGGCGGCCCGCCCGCGCCGAAGAGCGTGCTGGTGATGCCGCCGGCGAAGCCGGCGAGCCAGCCCCAGCGCGGCCGCACCACCTTCATCGAGCCGCGGCGCGCCAGGCTGTAGAGCGCGTAGGAGACGACGAACACGCCGAGCAGCGCCATGCCGGTCTCGCGCGGCAGGTTGACGAGCAGCGTCACGCCGAGCGCCGTGCCGACGAGGATCATCGGCACGAGGCGCGTCCACTCGCCGCGCACCGCGTTCTTCGGGTTCTCCAGGCCCACCGCGAGCGCCGAGCCGAGGTCGACCACGGCGAAGAGCGCGAGCGCCGTGGACTGCGGCACGAGGTGCGTGGCGAGCGGGATGGTGACCAGCGCCGAGCCGAACCCCGTGACGCCGAAGATCAGCGCCCCGAAGAAGGCGATCGCGGCGAGGAGCGGCGCGTCAGCCGGCATCGCCGCCGCCGTCGATGTACAGCGCCTGCGCGGTGCAGCGGTTCATCTGCCGCAGCCTGCCGACGTAGCGCCGGAACGGCAGGCCGTAGCGCGCCTCGAGCTTCTCGGCGCGCTCGCGCAGGGTGTTCCAGGGAACGCTTTTTTCGACGCCCTTGAAGGCGAAGGCGGCGATGTTCGGGTCCTGGAGCGCCGGCATGGCGAGCACCGCGCCGCCGAAGGCGCGCTCCAGGCGCTGCAGGCAGGCGTCGAGCTTCGGGTCGTCGTCCATGTAGTTGACGACCAGCACGCCGGGCTCTTCCAGCGCGAGCCACGCGGCGTCGTAGAACTCGGCGCTCGCGAGCTTCGGCACGTGCAGCTCGTCGTGGTAGGCGTCGACCACCAGCACGTCGCAGCACTGCGGCGACAGCGCCTCGGCGCCGTCGCCGATCTCCACCTCGACCTCGCGCGGCAGCGCGAACTGCTCTCGCGCGATCGCCACCACGCGCGGGTCCAGCTCCACTGCCCGGACTTGGGTCCTGCGAAAGTTGCGATGGAAGAATTTCGCGAGCGAGCCCCCGCCCAGCCCGATCATCAGCGCCCGCCTCGGCTGCGGATGGAAGAGCAGGAACGCCATCATGCAGCGCGTGTAGTCGAGCGCCAGCGCGTACGGGTCGTCCAGGCGCATCGCGCTCTGGATGGCGTCGCCGCCGACGTGCAGCGTGCGCACGCCGCGCGACTCACTGACCGCGATGGAGGACTTTGCCTTTGCCAAGGAGCGGCGCCACGCAGGCGGCGGCGATGAAGGAGAAAAGCGCGCCGACGAGGATCGGCACGTCGTAGGTGCCGAGCAGATCGTAGGCGACGCCGGCGAGCCAGGGCCCGACCAGCGTGCCGACCCCGGCGCCGGTGTAGAGCCAGCCGATGATCGCCGACACCGAGCGCGCGCCGTACAGGTCCATGACGATCGTCGGCCCGAGCGCGACGTAGCCGCCGTAGAACGCGCCGAAGGCGAGCGCGAAGAGCGCGAGCACCCACCACTGGCTCGACGCCCACCACACGAGCAGCATCACGCCGAGGCCGGCGTACATCGCGGCGAGCGACGGCGCGCGCCCCAGCCGGTCGGCGACGCCGCCGATGGCGAAGCGCCCGAGCAGGCTGCCCAGGCCGATCAGGCTCACCAGCGTGACGCCCTCGGCGGCGCTGTAGCCCGCGTCCTGCGCGAAGGGCCCGAGGTGCACCATCGGCACGAAGAGCCCGATGCAGCTCGCCACCAGCGACGCGTAGAGCAGCCAGAAGGGCCGGGTGCGCAGCGCCTCGCGCAACGTGCTGCCGTTGGCGCCGGCCGGTTTCCGGCTGGCGCCGGGAACGCGAAGCAACGCCGCCGCCACGGCGCCGAGCGCCAGCGTGAAGAGCGCCAGCGCCACGTAAGCGCCGCGCCAGCCGAAGAGCGAGATCCACCACGCGGCGAGCAGCGGCCCGGCGATGTTGCCGGCGCCGATGCCGGCCACGGCGAGGCCGGAGGCGAAGGCGCGGTTGGCGCCGAACCAGGGCTGCACCGCGCCTACCGAGGGCACGTAGACGAGGCCGACGCCGACGCCCACGCCGATGCTGTAGCTCGCGTAGAGCATGGCGAGCGACTGCGCGCGGCTCGCGAGCCAGAGCGCCAGGGCGAGGCTCGCCACGCCGGCGAGCGCGACGCGGCGCGCGCCGAAGCGGTCGGCGAGCATGCCGCCGGGCGCGCCGAGCAGGAACCACAGGAAGGCGCCCGCCGAGAACACCAGCGCGATATGCCCGCGCGCCGCGCCGAACTCGGCCTCGAAGGCGCCGAAGAAGGCGGCGAAGGAATAGGCCGCGGCGAAGCCGACCAGCATCAGGGTGAAGGCCGCGCCGACCACCACCCAGCCGTAGCGTCCCTCGCTCAAAGCGCGGCGACGACCTCGACTTCGAGCAGCAGCTCCGGGTTGACGAGCCGCGCCACGCCGACGAAGGTGCTCGCCGGCGGCTGGCCGGACGGCAGGTAGCGCGAGCGCACCTCGCGGAACAGCGCCACGTTCTCGTCGCTCATGCCGACCATGTAGGCGTTCATCTTCACCACGTCGCCCCAGCCGGCGCCGCTCGCGCGCAGCACCGTCGTCACGTTCTCGAACACCTGCTCGCACTGCCTGCGCATGTCGCCCTTGCCGACCACCTTGCCGTCGGCGCCCAGGGCGATCTGGCCGGAGACGTACACCAGCTTCGCCGGCCCGGCGACGCTGACCGCGTGCGAATACGCGCGCGGCGCCGACCCGAGCTCGGGCGGGTTGAAGAACTGCTTCTGCATAAACCTCCCGTCATCCCCGCGAAGGCGGGGATCCACTCGTTATTGTGTCTGCGGATCGGGCGGCTCGGGGATGCGCTTTCGCAGCTCGGCGAGGGCGTGCGGCGAGAGCCGCAGCGTCACCTGGCAGCCGTCGGCGTCGAGGAACACGAGCAGGCACTCCCCGGTCGCGTCATGGTCGTCGCTCTCGCGGCAGGCGACGAGCTCGACGAGACAGAACGGGTAGTACACCGACAGGGCATGCGAAGCGGTCGTGGCGCCTCCTTGGAGAACACCTTAGGCCCCGCTTCATGACATTTAAAGCACGGCGCCGCGTGCGCTCACCGGCCATACGGCTTCCACCCGGCCGCCTCTCACCGCGACGTACCAGTCGTACAGGTTCACCGTGGGATCGCAGTGGCCGGGCACGAGCAGCAGCTTCTCGCCCAGGCGCGGCGGGGCAGCGTCGGCCGCCACCTCGAGCCAGCCGTGCTCGTCGGAGGCGCTGCGGTAGACGAGCCCGGGCCGCAGCCAGACTTCCGGCATGCCGGAGTCGACGCTGGAAGCCTTGAGGCCGGCGTCGACGATCGCGCGCCCGGCGGCCGGCACGCTCATCACCGTGGCGAGCACGAAAAGCGCATGGCGGAAGCGCGGCAGCGGCGCCGCCCACTCGTTCCTCGCGTAGTCGGCGTCCATGAAGACGTACGAGCCGGGCTGGATCTCGTCCCAGGCGCCCGCTTCGACTTCCAGCATGTACGTCCCGCTCCCCGCGCCGGTGACGCGCGGGCAGTCGATTCCCGCCTTTCGCAGCAGCTCTTTCGTCTGCAGAACCCTTTGCGCGGCGGCAGCGATCGCCGAGCGCCGCTCGGCCGCCGAGCGAACGTGCTGCGCCCGGCCGTGATAGGCCTGGAGCCCCGCGAAGCGCAACTGGGAATATTTTTTTGTTTGTTTTGCCAAAGACACAACCAGTTCAGGTTCCACCCCGCAGCGCCGCATGCCGACCTCGAGCTCCACGTACACGTCGCACTCGGCACCCGACTCGGCGAGCGCGCGCAGCGCGTCCGGATGGTCGACGCACACGCCGATCCTGGCGCGGCGCGACAGGGCGGCCAGCCGCGCGAGCTTCGGCGCGCCTACCACCTCGTTGCTGACGAGGACGTCAGTCACGCCGCCCGCCACCAGCGCCTCGGCCTCCGAGACCTTCTGGCAGCACACGCCTACCGCGCCGGCGGCGATCTGCGCCCGCGCGATGTCGGCCGACTTGTGCGTCTTGGCGTGCGGCCGCAGGCGCACGCTGCGGCCGCGCAGCGAGTCGCCCATGGTGCGCAGGTTCGCCTCGAAGGCGTCGAGGTCGAGGACGAGCGCCGGGGTGTCGACCTCGTCCAGGCCCTGCCCCACCGTCGCGGGCGCCGGCGTCACGCGGCGAGCGCCTCCTTGCGCCGGTGCAGCGCGAACCAGACGAGCGCGATCAGCACGACGGCGACGAGCGGCAGGGCGAAGAGGTTCACCTGCGTCCAGCCGGCGTTGGTCACCGTGACGCCGGAGGCGAAGGAAGAGACGAGCATCATGATGAAGATCGCCTGGTCGTTGGCGCCCTGCGCCTTGGCGCGCTCCTCCGGCCGGTAGGTCTCGGTGAGCAGCGTCGTGCCGCCGATGTAGAGGAAGTTCCAGCCCACGCCGAGCAGCACCAGCGACCACCAGAAATGCGGCACCGAGATGCCGGACAGCGCGATGCCGATGGTGACCAGGTTGAGGGCCGCGCCGGCGATCATCACCGGCAGCACGCCGAAGCGGCGGATCAGGCCGCCGGTGAGGAACGAGGGCGCGAACATGCCGACCACGTGCGAGGAGATCACCGTCGCCGAGGCGCCGTACGGGTGGCCGCATACCATCATGGCGATCGGCGTCGAGGTCATGAGGAAGTTCATCACGCCGTAGCCGATCGCCGCCGAGAGCACCGCGACGACGAACTTCGGCTGCGCGGCGATCTGGAGCAGCGGCCGGCCGCTCGCCGCGCGCTCCGCGGCGCTGGGCGTCGGGATGCGGATGAATTGCAGCAGCACCATGGTGGCGACCGAGAAGGCGATCAGCACCAGGTAGGCGCCCATGAAGCGCGTCTCGAGAAGGTCGACGCTCCAGCGGCTGAGCGTCGGCCCGAGGATGCCGCCGACCAGGCCGCCGGCGAGCACCAGCGAGATCGCGGTGGGGCGGAAGTCCGGCGTCGAGGCGTCGGCGGCGGCGAAGCGGTAGTACTGGCCGTAGGCGTTGTAGACGCCCCAGACCAGCGTGCCGAAGCAGAGGAGCCAGAAGCTTTGCTGCCACATCGCCGCGGCCGAGATCAGCGCCCCGACCACCGCCCAGAGCGTGCCGCTGGTGAGCCCCGCCCGGCGGCCGACCCGCTTCATGTGCAGCGACGCCGGCATGGTGGCGAGCGCGCTGCCCAGGATCCAGCAGCTCACCGGCAGCGTGGCGAGCGCCTTGTTCGGCGCGAGCGCGAGGCCCGCCAGCCCGTTGATGGCGATCAGCGTCGCGTTGTTGGTGAACAGCATCGCCTGGCAGGCGGCGAGCAGCCCGACGTTGCGCTTGATGCTGGTTATTTGTACAGTATCGGCGGCGGCACTCATCGACCCATTCTAGGCGGCGCTTCCCATGGCGAAGTCGGACAAGAGCGAAACGACGTACCTGCGCGGCGCGCGCTCCTTCGTCGCCGGCCGCTTCGAGACCGTGGCGCGCGAGCCCTTCGACGACGGCTGGACGCCGGAAGAAGCCGACGACCGGCCGCTCGAGACGCAGGTCACCCTCGAACGCGCTCGCTCGATCCTCTCGCACAACGACTCGCCCGACGTCGGCTTCAGCACGTCGATCAACCCGTACCGGGGATGCGAGCACGGGTGCGTGTACTGCCTGGGCGGGGATACGCTCGTTCTCATGGCCAACGGAACGGCGCGGCCGTTGGCGGAATTGCGGGTGAACGACGAAATCTACGGTACGCGCGCTCGCGGCACGGAGCGTCGATTCGTCAAGTCGCGCATCCTGGCGCACTGGAGCACCATCAAACCGGCGTACCGGGTGCTCCTTGGCGACGGCACGGAGCTGATTGCGAGCGCCGATCACCGATTCCTGACGAACAGCGGCTGGCAATACGTCGGCGCAGGGCTCCAAGCGGACGGCCAGCGGAGCGTTTTGCGTCCCGGCGACCGACTTGTCGCCGTGCCGGCGGTTTACTCCGAAGCCGCCGCGAAGCGATACGCCATGGGCGGCGCAACCTCCTACGCATACCGCACGTTCGATCGTCTCGCGGGCGAAATGGCAGGCACGCCTCTGGGCCGCGCCGTCTCACGGATCGAGCCCCTCGGCAGGGCGATGCGCCTCTACGACATCACCACCGAGACCGAAGACTTCGTCGCCAACGGCGTAGTGAGCCATAACTGCTACGCTCGCCCGAGCCACGCCTACCTGGAGCTCTCGCCCGGCCTCGACTTCGAGACCAAGATCTTCGCCAAGACCAACGCCGCGGAGCTGCTGCGCGCCGAGCTGGCGAAGCCCGGCTACAAGCCGAGCCCGATCGCGCTCGGCGCGAACACCGACTGCTACCAGCCGGTGGAACGCAAGTACCGCATCACGCGGCAGATCCTCGAGGTGCTGGCCGAGTGCGAGCACCCGGTGACGCTGGTCACCAAGTCGGCGCTGGTCGAGCGCGACCTCGACATCCTGGCGCCGATGGCGCGCAAGAACCTGGTGCGGGTGTTCGTCTCCATCGGCACGCTCGACCGCGAGCTCGCGCGCCGGCTGGAGCCGCGCGCCGCCTCGCCGCAGAGAAGGCTGGACGTCCTGAGATCGCTCAAAAAGCACGGCGTCCCGTGCGGCGTGATGGTCGCGGCGCTGATCCCGGCGCTAAACGACAAGACGCTGGAGCAGGTGCTCGAGGCCGCGGCGGCGGCCGGCGCCGAGCAGGCGGCGTACGTGATCCTGCGCCTGCCGAACGAGCTGAAGGAGGTGTTCAAGGAGTGGCTCGCCGCGCACTACCCGGAGCGCGCCGAGCACGTGATCAGCATCGTGCGCCAGATGCGCGGCGGCCGGGACAACGACCCCTGCTTCGGCAGCCGCATGACCGGCCAGGGCATGTTCGCCGAGCTGATCTCGAAGCGCTTCGACGTCGCCTGCCGGCGGCTCGGCCTGAACCAGAACGGCCCGGAGGTGCGCCGGGGCGAGCTCGACTGCACCCGCTTCCGCCCGCCCTCGCGCAACCCCGGCCAGATGGCGCTTTTCTGACGAAAGCGGACTTTGTCGCCCCCGCGAAAGCGGCGGCCTAGAATCCCGCCCCATGGAGGGGGATCCGGTCAAGCGTCGCCTCGCGGCCATCCTCTGCGCCGACGTGCAGGGCTACAGCCGCATGATGGGCGCGAACGAGGAGGCGACGCTGCGCGCGCTGAAGGCGTCGCACGAGGTGATGCGCCGCCTCGTCGCCGAGCACCACGGCCGCGTGGTCAACGCGCCCGGCGACTCGGTGCTCGCCGAGTTCCCTAGCGTGTCCGACGCGGTGAGCTGCGCCGTGGCGGTGCAAACCGAGCTCGCGCGGCGCAACGCCGAGGCGCCCGAGGCCGAGCGCATCACGTTCCGCATGGGCGTCAACCTCGGCGAGGTGCTGGTCGACGGCGAGGCCATCTACGGCGACGGCATCAACGTCGCCGCGCGGCTCGAGTCGCTCGCCGAGGGCGGCGGC
>DASVDO010000034.1:0-63171 GCA_036381055.1 Burkholderiales bacterium
CAGCGTGCGCGCGCCACGCTCGCCGATGCCCGGCACCTCGATCATCTGGTTCGGGTCGGCGAGCTGGCGCAGCGCCACGCCGTGGCGAATCTTGATGCTCTCGGCGTCCGAGGTCGGCGTGCGCAGCGCCATGGCGATGTCGTTGGTGATCTGGTCGCCCGCCACCGGGATCACCGCGGTGTGGCGGATCGCGCCGTGCGTGAAGATGGCGATGTCGGTGGTGCCGCCGCCGATGTCCACCAGGCAGACGCCGAGGTCCTTCTCGTCCTCGGCCAGCACCGCGCGCGAGGAGGCGAGCGGCTGCAGGATCAGGTCGTTCACCTCGATGCCGCAGCGGCGCACGCACTTGATGATGTTCTGCGCCGCCGAGACCGCGCCGGTGACGATGTGCACCTTCACCTCGAGGCGCACGCCCGACATGCCGATCGGCTCGCGCACGTCCTCCTGGCCGTCGATGATGAACTCCTGGCGCAGCACGTGCAGGATCTGCTGGTCGGTGGGGATGTTCACCGCGCGCGCCGTGTCGACCGCGCGCTCGACGTCGAGCGGCGTCACCTCGCGGTCCTTCACCGCCACCATGCCGGTCGAGTTGAAGCTGCGGATGTGGCTGCCCGCGATGCCGACGAAGGCCGAGCCGATCTTGCAGTCGGCCATCAGCTCGGCTTCCTCCAGCGCGCGCTGGATCGCGGACACGGTCGCCTCGATGTTCACCACCACGCCCTTCTTCAGGCCCTTCGACTCGTGGCTGCCCATGCCGAGCACCTCGAGGCGGCCGTCGGCGGCGAGCTCCGCCACCAGGCACGCCACCTTCGAGGTGCCGATGTCCAGGCCGACCACCAGGTTGCGCGCTTCCTTGGCCATCAGCCCTTCACCCTCACGGCGAAGCCGTTCGTGTAGCGCAGGTCGACGTACTCGTGCCTGCCCGGCATCCGGCCGAGCGTGCGCGGGTACAGCGAGACGAAGCGCGCGAGGCGCTGTTCGGCGAGGTCGGCATCGCGGCCGAGCATCAGGTTCAGCCCGTTGGCGAGGCGCAGCTGCCAGGCGTAGCGCGGCGTCAGCACCACGCGCTCCAGCGGCGAGCCGAGCGGCTCGAGCAGGCGCGCGAAGCGCGGGTAGCGCGCGGCGATCTCGGCCTCGCTGCCTTCGGGCCCGACGAACAGCGGCAGCTCGGCGCTCGCCGCGCCGGCGAAGCGCTCGCCGTAGGTGTTGACCGCGCCGCCTCCCGCCCAGCGCGCGAGCGCGACGTGCTCCTCGAGCCGCACCTCCAGCCGGTCGGGCCAGACGCGGCGCACCTCGGCCCGGCGCACCCAGGGCACCTGCTCGAGCGCGCGGCGCAGCTTGCCGATGCGCAGGCCGAAGAAGTTGCCGTCGATCGAGCGCGCCAGCGCGCGCGCGACCGCCTCGCGCGGCGCACGCTCGAGCGGCGTCAGCACCGTGACGCTGCGCACCGGGAAAAGCGGCGAGCGCAGCGCGGCGTGCACCCCGGCGAGCGCGAAGGCGCACAACGCCAGGCCGACCAGCAGCCCGGCCGCCGCGTTGAGCAGGCGCGGGTTATCCCACATGGGCGCCCTCCAGGATGCGCAGGCACAGCTCCTCGTACGAGATGCCGGCGGCGCGCGCCGCCATCGGCACCAGCGAGTGGTCGGTCATGCCGGGCGCGGTGTTGACCTCGAGGAGCCAGGGCCGGCCGCGCCGGTCGAGCATCAGGTCGACGCGCCCCCAGCCCGCGCAGCCGAGCGTGCGGAAGGCTTCGAGGCACAGCGCCTGCAGGGCGCGCTCCTTCTTCGCCGGCAGGCCGCTGGGCACCCGGTAGCGCGTGTCGTCGGCGACGTACTTCGCCTCGTAGTCGTAGAACTCGCGCGGCGTCTCGAGCCGGATGATCGGCAGCGCCTGGTCGCCCAGGATGCCGACGGTCAGCTCGGCGCCGGCGACGAACTTCTCGGCGATCACCACGCGGTCGTAGTTGGCGGCGAGCGCGTACGCCTCGTCGAGCGCCGCGGCGCTCTTCACCTTGGTCATGCCGATCGACGAGCCTTCGGAGGCCGGCTTCACCATCAGCGGCACGCCGAGCCGCCGCGCCACCGCGCGCAGGTCGGTGGCCTTGTCGAGCCGCGCGTAGGGCGGCGTCGGCAGCTTCTCGGCCTGCCAGATGCGCTTGGTGCGCAGCTTGTCCATGGCGAGCGCGGAGGCGAGCACGCCGCTGCCCGTGTAGGGGATGCCGAGCCACTCGAGCACGCCCTGCACGGTGCCGTCCTCGCCGAAGCGGCCGTGCAGGGCGATGAAGGCGCGGTCGAACTTCTGCCGCGCCAGCTCCTCCAGGCCGCGCTCGGCCGGGTCGAAGGGATGCGCGTCGACGCCGCGGCTGCGCAGCGCGGCGAGCACCATCGCGCCGCTCTTCAGCGACACCTCGCGCTCGGCCGAGCGGCCGCCGAGCAGGACCGCGACCTTGCCGAAGCTCATGCCGGCTCCCCGACGATGCGCACTTCGGTGTGCAGGACGACGCCTTTCATCTGGTAGACGATGCGCTGGATGTGCTGGATCAGCCACTCGATGTCCGCCGCGCTCGCCGCGCCGCGTGGATTGACGATGAAGTTGGCGTGCTTCTCGGAGACGCGCGCGCCGCCGCGCTCGAAGCCCTTGAGCCCGCACGCCTCGATGAGGCGCGCCGCGTGGTCGCGCGGCGGGTTGCGGAACACGCTGCCCGCGTTGGGCAGCGACAGCGGCTGGGTGGCGATGCGCCGCGCGAGCAGCTCCTTGATCACGCCGCGCGAGGCGTCGCCGTCGCCGGGCTCGAGGCGGAACCAGGCGGCGGCGAACCATTCCTCGCCGGCGGCCCGGGGGGTGCACTGGCGGTAGCCGATCTCGAAGTCCTGCTTCGGGCGCTCGCGCAGCACGCCGGCGCGGTCGATGGTGAGCACCCGCTCGACGAGGTCCCAGGTCTCGCCGCCGTAGCAGCCGGCGTTCATCGCCAGCGCGCCGCCCACCGAGCCCGGCACCCCGGCCAGGAACTCGGCGCCCTCGAGGTCGTGCAGCGCGGCGAAGCGCGCCACCTTGGGGCTCGCCACGCCGGCCTCGGCGTAGACCAGGCCTCGGTCCATGACCGGCCGCTTCTTCGCTGCGTGCGTCAGGATCACCGTGCCGCGCCAGCCGCCGTCGCGCACCAGCAGGTTGGAGCCCAGGCCGACGAACAGCAGCGGCTCCTCGGGCGGCAGCCGGCGCAGGAACGCCGCCAGGTCGTCGATGTCCGCCGGCGCATAGAGGCGGTCGGCCGGCCCGCCGGCGCGCCAGCTCACGTGGCGCGACATCGGCTCGCCCTGCCTCAGCTCGCCGCGCAGTCCGCTCGATCGTCCCAGGTCGCTCATCCTCATGTCAGCTGCGCGGGCACGTTGCCGATCGATCCGGCGCCCATGGTGAGCACCACGTCGCCCGCGCGCGCGACCCGGCGGATCGCCGCCGGCATCTCGGCGATGTCCTCGACGAACACCGGCTCCACCCTGCCCGCGACGCGCAGCGCGCGCGCGAGCGAGCGGGCGTCGGCGGCGACGATCGGCGCCTCCCCGGCGGCGTACACCTCGGCGAGCAGCAGCACGTCGGCCGTGGACAGCACCCGGACGAAGTCTTCGAACAGGTCGCGCGTGCGCGTGTAGCGGTGCGGCTGGAAGGCGAGCACCAGGCGCCGGCCGCGAAAGGCGCCGCGCGCCGCGGCGAGCGTCGCCGCCATCTCCGCCGGGTGGTGGCCGTAGTCGTCGATCAGCGTGAAGTGGCCGCCGCCGGGGAGCGCTATCTCGCCGTAGCTCTGGAAGCGCCGGCCGACGCCGCGGAACTCGGCGAGCGCGCGCAAGAGCGCCGCGTCGGCGACGCCCAGCTCGCCGGCGACGGCGATCGCCGCCAGCGCGTTCAGCACGTTGTGCCGCCCGGGCAGGTTGAGCACCACGTCGAGCGGCGCCGCGTCCGGCCGGCGGGCGCGGAAGCGCATGCGCGGGCCGTCGTGCACGATCGCCTCGGCGCGCACCCGGCAGTCCTCGCCCGTGCCGTAGCTCAGCACCGGCTTCGTGACCAGCGGCAGGATCTCGCGCACGTGCGGATCGTCGCCGCACAGGATCGCCGCGCCGTAGAAGGGCAGGTTCTGCAGGAACTGCACGAACGCCTGCTTCAGGCGGCCGAAGTCCTGGCCGTAGGTGTCCATGTGGTCGGCGTCGATGTTGGTCACCACCGCGATCACCGGCTGCAGGTGCAGGAACGACGCGTCCGACTCGTCCGCCTCGACGACAATGAACTCGCCGCCGCCCAGGCGCGCATTCGAGCCCGCGGCGTTCAGCCGCCCGCCGATGACGAAGGTCGGATCGAGCCCGCCCTCGGCGAGCACGCTCGCCACCAGGCTGGTGGTGGTGGTCTTGCCGTGCGTGCCGGCGATCGCCACCCCCTGCTTGAGCCGCATCAGCTCGGCGAGCATGAGCGCGCGCGGCACGACGGGGATCTGCGCCTCGCGCGCCGCCAGGACCTCCGGGTTGTCGTCCGGCACCGCCGTCGACACCACCACCGCGTCGGCGCCCGCCACGTGACGCGCGTCGTGGCCGGCGCGGATCGCCACGCCGAGGCCCTCGAGGCGGCGCGTCGCGGCATTCGCCGCCACGTCCGAGCCGCTCACCGCGTAGCCGAGGTTGGCCAGCACTTCGGCGATGCCGCTCATCCCCGAGCCGCCGATGCCGACGAAGTGGATGCGGCGGACCTTGTGCCTCACCGGGCCCTCCGGGCGAGCCGTTCGGCGAGCTCGATGCAGCGCCGGGCCACGGCGGGCGCGGCGTCGGGCTTGCCGAGCGCGCGCGCCTTGCGCGCCATCTCCAGCAGTGCCGGCCGGTCGAGGCCGCCGAGCAGCCCGGCCAGGCGCTGCGGCGTGAGCTCGCGCTGCGGCAGCAGGATCGCCGCGCCGCGCTCGGCGAGGAAGCGCGCGTTCGCCGTCTGGTGATCGTCGACGGCGTGCGGGAAGGGCACCAGCACGCTCGCCATGCCGGCCGCGGAGAGCTCGGCGACGGTCACCGCGCCGGCGCGGCAGATCACCAGGTCGGCTTCGGCATAGCGCCGCGCCATGTCGTCGATGAAGGCGACGAGCTCGCCCTCGACGCCCGCGGCGGCGTAGTGCGCGCGCAGCGCGTCGAGGTGCTTTTCCCCGGCCTGGTGCACCACCTGCGGCCGCTCCGCGAGCAGCGCGAGCGCGCGCGGCACCGCCTCGTTCAGCGCCTGCGCGCCGAGGCTGCCACCGACCACCAGCACGCGCAGCGGGCCCGAGCGGCCGGCGAAGCGCTGCTCGGGCGGCGCCACCTGCGTGATCTCGCGCCGTACCGGGTTGCCGGTCCATTCGGCGCCTTTCAGCGCGCCGGGGAAGGCGACCATCACCTTGTCGGCGACCCCGGCCAGCACGCGGTTGGCGAGGCCGGCGATCGCGTTCTGCTCGTGCAGCGCGAGCGGCCGGCCGAGCAGCGCGGCCATCATGCCGCCGGGGAAGGCGACGTAGCCGCCCATGCCGAGCACCACGTCGGGGCGCAGCGCCCGGATATGGCGCGCGCTTTCCCAGAAGGAATAGAGCAGGTTCATCGGCAGGAGCAGCTTCTGCACGAGCCCCTTGCCGCGCGCGGCGCGCGCGCGTATCCACGCCGTGGGGATGCCGTGGCGCGGCACCAGGCGCTCCTCCATGCCGCCGCGCGCGCCCATCCACAGCACGCGCCAGCCGGCGGCGCGCGCCTCCTCGGCGACCGCGAGGCCGGGGAAGATATGGCCGCCGGTGCCGCCCGCCATGATGAGCAGCGTGCCGCTCATGCGTTCAATCCTCTCGCCAGCTGGCGGTTTTCCCAGTCGATGCGCAGCAGGATCGCGAGCGCGACGAAGTTCACCACCAGCCCCGAGCCGCCGTAGCTCATCAGCGGCAGCGTGAGCCCCTTGGTCGGCAGCAGGCCCATGTTCACGCCCATGTTGATGAAGCTCTGGAAGCCGATCCAGATGCCGATGCCGAGCGAGACCAGCGCGGCGAAATGGCGCTCGCGCTGGGTCGCCTGCCGGGCGATGGCGAAGGCGCGCGCGACGATCCAGGCGAACAGCACGATCACCAGCAGCACGCCGGCGAAGCCGAGCTCCTCGGCGATCACCGCGAGCAGGAAGTCGGTGTGCGCCTCGGGCAGGTAGTGCAGCTTCTCGACGCTCGCGCCCAGGCCCACGCCCAGCCACTCGCCGCGGCCGAAGGCGATCAGCGCGTGCGAGAGCTGGTAGCCGCGCCCGTACGGATCGGCCCAGGGATCCATGTAGCCGAAGATGCGCTGCATCCGGTAGGGCGAGGAGGCGATCAGCAGCATGAAGCCCGCGGCGAGCATCGCGACCAGCGCGAAGAAATGCCGGCCGTTCATGCCGCCGAGGAACAGGATGCCGAACGCCGTCACCGCGATCACCACCAGCGCGCCGAAATCCGGCTCGCGCAGCAGCAGCCACGACACGAGCAGCATCACCGCGAGCATCGGCAGCAGCCCGCGCTTGAAGCTCTTCAGCACCGCGTGCTTGCGCACGGTGTAGTCGGCCGCGTAGAGCACCACGCCCAGCTTGGCGAGCTCGGAGGGCTGCACCGAGAAGAGCGGCAGCGCGATCCAGCGCCGCGCGCCGTTCACCTCGCGCCCGAGCCCGGGGATCAGCACCACGACGAGCAGCGCCACCGCGCCGAGGAACAGCCACGGCGCGGCCTGCTGCCAGAAGCGCGCCGGGAAGAGGAACACCACCAGCGCGGCGGCGAGCGCGATGCCGAGGAAGGCGGCGTGGCGCACCAGGAACCACGCCGGGTTGTGCCCGGTGTAGCGCGCCGACTCGGCGGTGGCGATGGACGCCGAATACACCATCACCAGCCCGAGCGCGCCGAGGATCAGCGCCGACCAGGCGAGCGAGCGGTCGTACTCGGCGCTCGGCGCGTTGCGCGCGAAGACGTAGGTCTGGCTCACCGCAGCCTCCGCACGGCGGCGGCGAACGCCGCGCCGCGCTGCCGGTAGTCGCGGAACATGTCGAAGCTCGCGCACGCGGGGGAGAGCAGCACCGCCTCGCCCGGCCGCGCGAGCTCGGCGGCGCGCTGCACCGCCGCCTCGAGCGTCGCGCAGCGCTCGCGCGCGATGGCGGCGGGCAGGCCGCCGAGCGCGCGCTCGATGAGCGGCGCGTCGCGGCCGATCAGCAGCACGTGCCTGGCATGCCGGCACACCGCGTCGGCGAGTGGCGCGAAATCCTGGCCCTTGCCGTCGCCGCCCAGGATCAGCACGCAGCCGCGGCCCAGGCCGCGCAGCGCGGCGATCGTCGCGCCGACGTTGGTGCCCTTGGAGTCGTCGTACCAGCGCACGCCGTCGCGCTCGGCGACGAGCTGCAGGCGGTGCGCGAGGCCGGTAAAGCTGCGCAATCCTCGAGCGAGGCCGGAGAGCGGCACGAGCTGCGACGCGAGCGCGCAGGCCGCCAGCGCGTTGGCCGCGTTGTGCAGGCCGTGGATCGGCAGCGCGTCGAGCGCTAGGATCGCCTCCCCGCCGCGCACCAGCGCGCCGCCGGCGATGCCGAAGTCCCGCGCGCGCGGCGGCGCGTCGAGGCCGAAGGTGACGACGCCGCGCTGCGGGCGCGCCATGGCAAGCGAGCGCGGGTCGTCGCGGTTCAGCACCTGCACGCCCGAGCCGAGGAAGATGCGCGCCTTGGCGGCGCCGTACTCGTCGATGCCCGCGTAGCGGTCGAGGTGGTCCTCGGACAGGTTGAGCATCGCCGCCGCGCGCGCGTCGAGCGACCACGTGGTCTCGAGCTGGTAGCTCGAGAGCTCCAGCACCCATGCGGCGGGCGGCGTCGCGCGGCGCATCAGCGCCTCGAGCACCGGCGGCGCGATGTTGCCCGCGGCCTCGGCGTCCAGGCCGGCGCCGCGCAGCAGGTGCGCGGCGAGCGCGGTGACCGTGCTCTTGCCGTTGGTGCCGGTCACGGCGAGCACCGGCGCGCGGTTGTGCCAGGCGAAAAGCTCTACGTCGCCGAGCACCGGGATGCCGCGCGCGAGCGCCGCGCGCACGATATCGGCGTCGAGCGCGAGCCCGGGGCTGATGCACACGAGGTCGACCCGCTCGAGCAGGCGCTCGGCGAACGGACCGAGGTGCAGCTCGCCGTCGAACCGGTCGCGGCACGGCGGATGCTCGCGCGTGTCGGCGACGCGCACCGCCGCGCCCTCGCGCGCGGCGAAGCGCGCGACCGAGAGGCCGGTGTCGCCCAGCCCGAGCACCAGCAGGCGTGCGCCGCGCAGCGCGAGCGGCGCGGGCCGGGGCAGCAGCGAAAAGAGCGGCTCGCGCATCATCTGAGCTTCAGCGTCGACAGGCCGAACAGCACCAGCATCATGGTGATGATCCAGAAGCGCACCACCACCTGGCTCTCCTTCCAGCCCTCGAGCTCGTAGTGGTGGTGCAGCGGCGCCATGCGGAAGATGCGCTTGCCGCCGCTCCACTTGAAGTACAGCACCTGGATCATCACCGAGAGCGTCTCGGCGACGAACACGCCGCCCATGATGAACAGCACGATCTCCTGGCGGATGATCACCGCCACCGTGCCGAGCGCGGCGCCGAGGGCGAGCGCGCCGACGTCGCCCATGAACACCTCGGCCGGATAGGCGTTGAACCAGAGGAAGCCGAGCCCGGCGCCCGCGAGCGCGCCGCAGATCACCGCCAGCTCGCCCGCGCCGGCGATGTAGGGCAGGCCGAGGTACTTGGAGAACACCGCATGGCCGGCGACGTAGGCGAAGATGCCCAGCGCGCTGCCGACCATCACCGTCGGCATGATGGCGAGGCCGTCCAGCCCGTCGGTGAGGTTCACCGCGTTCGAGGTGCCGACGATGACGAAGAAGGTGAGCGCGACGAAGCCGAAGATGCCGAGCGGATAGGCGATGTGCTTGAAGAACGGCACGATCAGCTGGTTCATCGCCGGCGTGCTCTGCGCGAGCCAGGCAAGGTAGGCGGCGGCGGCGAGGCCGATCAGCGACTGCCAGAAGAACTTGGCCTTCGCCGAGAGGCCTTTCGGGTTGCGGTGCACGACCTTGCGGTAGTCGTCGATCCAGCCGATCGTGCCGAAGGCGAGCGTCACCAGCAGCACCACCCAGACGAACTTGTTGCGCAGGTCGCCCCAGAGCAGCGTCGTCAGGCAGATCGAGATGAGGATCAGCGCGCCGCCCATGGTCGGCGTGCCGGCCTTGGTGAGGTGCGAGCGCGGCCCGTCGTCGCGCACCGCCTGGCCGATCTTGTAGGCGGTCAGCTTGCGGATCATCATCGGCCCGAGCACCAGCGACACGGCGAGCGCGGTGAGGCAGGCGAGGACCGCGCGCAGCGTGATGTAGCCGAACACGTTGAACACGCGCATGTCGCGCGCCAGCCATTGCGCGATCTCGAGCAGCATCAGTGGTCTCCCGGGACGCCGCCGGCGAGCGCGGCGACGACGCGCTCCATCCTCATGAAGCGCGAGCCCTTGACCAGCACGGTGCTCGCGCGCAGCGCGGCGACCAGCGCCTCCACCGTGTCGAAGCGCTCGGCGCCGGGCCCGAAGGCGGCCACCGCTTCCGCGCTGGCGCTGCCGAGCGCGAGCAGCCGGTCCACCCCCCGGGCGCGCGCGTATTCGCCGACCTCGCGGTGGAACTGCGGGCCCTGCTCGCCGACCTCGCCCATGTCGCCCAGCACCAGCGCCGTCGGCCCGGGGCAGGACGCGAGCACGTCGATCGCCGCGCGCACCGAGTCCGGATTGGCGTTGTAGCTGTCGTCGATGATGGTCATGCCGCCCGGCCCCTGCTTCACCTGCAGCCGGCCGGTGTAGGGGCGGAACTCGCTCAGGCCGGCGCCGATGCTCGCCGCCGGCACGCCGGCGGCGAGCGCGCAGGCCGCGGCGGCGAGCGCGTTGCGCACGTTGTGCAGCCCCGGGATGGCGAGGCTCGCCTGTGCCTCGCCCTGCGGCGTGCGGATGCGGATCTCGCTCGACAGGTGCCGGAGCTGGTAGCGGCCGGTGACCGCGGCGCCCTGCAGGCCGAAATCGAGCACGCGGCGCGGCCTGGCGCGGCTGCGGAAGTATTCGGCCTGCGCGTCGTCGGCGTTCACCACCGCGACGCCGTCGGCCGGCAGCGCGTCGTAGACGCTCGCGTTCTCGGCGGCGACCTGCTCGACCGAGCTCATGAACTCGAGGTGCTCGCGCTGCGCGTTGTTCACCACCGCCACGGTGGGCTCCGCCATGCCGGCCAGCGCGGCGATCTCGCCCGGATGGTTCATGCCGAGCTCGATCGCGCACCAGCGGTGCGCCGCGCGCAGCCGCAGCAGCGTGAGCGGCACGCCGATGTCGTTGTTCAGGTTGCCGGTGGTGGCGAGCACCGCCGCCTCGCCCGCGCCCTGCGCGCCGGCATGGCGGCGCAGGATCGCGGCGAGCATCTCCTTCACGGTGGTCTTGCCGTTCGACCCGGTGATGGCGACGAGCGCCGGGGAGAAGCGCCGCCGCCAGTGGCGCGCCAGCGCGCCGAGCGCGCGCCGCGTGTCCTCCACCGCCACCGTCGGCAGCGGCGGCGTGCCGGCGTAGCGGCGATCGACCATCGCGCCGGCGGCGCGCCGCTCGGCGGCCACGGCGAGGAAGTCGTGGCCGTCGAAGCGCTCGCCGCGCAGCGCGACGAACAGCTCGCCGGCGCGCAGCGTGCGCGTGTCCGTGCTCACGCCGTCGAAGCGCGCCGCGGGTTGCGTCGCCGTGCCGCCGAGCGCCACGGCCGCCTCGCCGAGCGTCATCATGCGCCGCGCCTCGCCGCCAGCGCCGCCAGCGCGACGGCTTCGTCAGAGAAGGGCAGCCGGGCGCCGCGCACTTCCTGGTAGGTCTCGTGCCCCTTGCCGGCGAGCAGCACCACGTCCTCGTCGCGCGCCTCGGCGATCGCCGCGGCGATGGCGCGCGCGCGGTCGGGCTCGCTGTCGCAGCGGCCCGGCACGCCGGCGGCGACCGCGGCGATGATCGCCCGCGGATCCTCGCTGCGCGGATTGTCGGAGGTGAGCAGCACGCGGTCGGCGAGCCGCCCGGCGACCTCGCCCATGAGCGGCCGCTTGCTCGGGTCGCGATCGCCGCCCGCGCCGAACACCGCGACCAGCCGGCCGCGGCGCGACGCGGCGAGCGGACGCAGCGCGCCCAGCACCTTCTCCAGCGCGTCCGGCGTGTGCGCGTAGTCGACGACCACCAGCGGACGCTCGGCGAGCTTCTGCATGCGCCCCGGCACCGCGGGCAGCCGCTCGAGCAGCGCCGCGGCCTCGGCGAACGGCATGCCGTGCGCGACCAGGCAGCCGAGCACGCCGAGCGCATTGGCGAGGTTGAACTCGCCGAGCGCATTGACGCGCAGCGGCGCGCGGCCCCAGCTCGACTCGAGCGTGTCGCCCCGCGCGCAAATGAACTCGTCGGTGTCCGGCGCTTCGCGCAGCGCATAGCCGATGGTGCGCACGCCGCGCGCGCGCGTGCGCTGCGCGAGCTGCCGGCCGAGCGGATCGTCCAGGTTGAGCACCGCCGCGCCCAGCCCGGGTGCGTCGAACAGCCGGGTCTTCGCCTGCGCGTAGGCCTCCATGGAGCCGTGGTAGTCGAGGTGATCGTGCGAGAGGTTGGTGAACAGCGCGCACGCAAAACGCACGCCGCTCACCCGGCCCTGCGCCAGGCCGTGCGACGAGACCTCCATGGCCACGGCGCGCGCCCCGTCGCGCACGAACCCGGCCAGGCGCTCCTGCAGCTCGAGCGCGTCGGGGGTCGTGTTGGCGCCGCCCGTCAGGCTGCCGGGATAGCCGCTGCCGAGCGTGCCGATCAGCGCCGCGCGCGTGCCGCTCGCCTGCAGCAGCGCGGCGATCCACTGGCTGCACGAGGTCTTGCCGTTCGTGCCGGTGACGCCGCAGATCCAGAGCTTCTCCGACGGCCGGCCGTGGAAGCTCGCGGCGAGCTCGCCCGCGCGCTGCTTGAGCTGCGCCACGGCGACGTTCGGCACGCGCCACTCCGCGCGCCAGGCGAAGCGGCCGCCGCTCTCCCAGAGCACCGCCGCGGCGCCGCGCGCCAGCGCATCCGGGATGTGCGAGCGGCCGTCGGCTTTCTCGCCGGGATAGGCGAAGAACGCCGTGCCGGGCGCGCAGCGACGGCTGTCGCTGGCGAGCCGCTCGATCATCGCTCCCTGGGCCGCGAGGTGCTGGAAGGGCTCCATCGGCGCCTCACGTGCTCTCCCGCGCATCGTCCGCGTCGAGCGGCATGTCGAGCGGCTCGAGCGGCGCGTCGTGCGGCACGCCGAGCATGCGCAGGATGCCCTGCGTCACCTGCGCGAACACGGGTGCGGCCACCGAACCGCCGTAGTAGTCGTCGGAGGAAGGCTCGTCGACCATGACCGCCACCACGACGCGCGGCGCCGAGGCGGGTGCAAGGCCGACGAACGAGGCAATGTACTTGTGCGCGGCGTATCCGCCGTTCTCCTGCTTGTGCGCGGTGCCGGTCTTGCCGGCCACCCGGTATCCGACGATTCGGGCGCGCGGCCCCGTGCCGCCGGGCTGCACCGCCAGCTCGAGCATGGCGCGCACCTGGCGGGCGGTCTGGGCCGACAGCACCTTGTCGCCGCTCACTTCGGCACCGGTTTTGACAAGCGTCAGCGGCACCAATTCCCCGTCCCGCGCGAACACCGTGTAGGCGCGCGCGAGCTGCACCAGGCTGAGCGAGATGCCGTGCCCGTACGCCATGGTCGCCTGCTCGATCGGCCGCCAGCTCCGGTACGGGCGCAGGCGGCCGGCGGCCGCGCCGGGGAAGCCGAGCTCCGGCGCCGTGCCGAAGCCCACCCGGTGGAACAGGTCCCACATCACCTGGGGCGGCATCGCGAGCGCCAGCTTGGCCGCACCGATGTTCGAGGACTTCTGGATCACCTGGGCCACGGTGAGCTCCGGCGCCGGATGCACGTCGCGGATCGTGTAGCGGGCGAGGGTCATGCGCCCGGGCGCGGTGACGATCCGCGTGCGCGGCGTGACGCGGCCGGTCTCGAGCGCGGCGGCGACCGTGAACGGCTTGAGCGTCGAGCCGGGCTCGAAGAGATCGGTGATCGCCCGGTTGCGCAGCTGCGCCCCGGTGAGCTGCGACCGGTTGTTCGGGTTGAAGGAAGGCACGTTGACCAGCGCCAGGATCTCGCCGCTCTTCACGTCGATCGCCACCAGGGCGCCGGCCTTGGCGCCGTGCTGGCGCACCGCGTCGCGCAGCGCGCTGTAGGCGAGGCTCTGCATCTTGCTGTCGATCGAGAGCGTCAGGTCGCGGCCGTCCTGCGCGGCGCGGATCGACTCCACGTCCTCGACGATGCGGCCCAGGCGGTCCTTGATCACGCGGCGGCTGCCGGGCCGGCCGGCCAGCCAGTCCTGGAAGGCGAGCTCCACGCCCTCCTGGCCGGTGTCGTCCACGCCGGTGAAGCCGATCACGTGCGCGGTCACCTCGCCCGCCGGGTAGTAGCGGCGGAACTCGCGCTGCTCGTACACGCCGGCGAGATTCAGGCGCTCGACCGCCGCCGCGGTCTCCGGCGGAACCTGGCGCTTGAGGTAGACGAAGTCGCGCGAATGGTCGGCGAGCTTGCGATCGAGCTCGGCGACGCTCATGCCGAGGATCGCGGCGAGCTTGCGCCGCGGCTCGCGCGCCGGCTCGACGTCCGCCGGGATCGCCCAGATCGACTTGACCGGCGTCGACACGGCGAGCGCCTCGCCCTGGCGGTCCAGGATGCGGCCGCGGGTCGCCGGCACCTCGAGCACGCGCGAGTAGCGCGACTCGCCTTTTTCCTGCAGGAAGCCGGTGTTCACCGCCTGCAGGTAGCCGGCGCGCAGCACCAGCGCCGCGAAGCCGAGCAGCAGGCCGCCGAGCAGCGCGCGGGCGCGCCACGTCGGCAGCCGCACCAGGCCCTGCGCCGCGCGGCTCACCGCCGGGCGTCTCTCGCGACGACCCGCGTGCGGCGCGGCTCCGGCGCGCGCAGCCCGAGCTTGCTTAGCGCGATCTTCTCGACGCGCGAATGCAGGCCCCAGGTGCTCGCCTCGAGCTGCAGGCGGCCGAACTCGACGTCCAGCTCGCGCGCGCGCCCGTGCTCGCGCTCGAGCTCGGAGAAGAGCTTGCGCGCCTCATGCTGGGAAGTGACGAGCCCGAGCGCGCAGGCGACGACAACCGCGAGGAGGAGGAGGTTCAGTTTCGCCACCGCGCGCCGGGCTCGATTCGTGTGTCGGGGTTAAAGGGGCCCGCGGTACGCTCGGCCACCCGGAGGATGGCGCTGCGCGCCCGCGGGTTTCTTCTTGTTTCCGTTTCGGAGGCGCGCACCGCGCGGCCGACCAGGCGCAGCGGCGGCTCCGCAATCTCGGCTTCGCGCAGCGGCACGCCGCGCGGCACGTTGCGCCGCGCGTGCGCCTGCAGGAAGCGCTTGACGATGCGGTCTTCCAGCGAATGGAAGCTGATGACCGCGAGGCGGCCGCCGCGCGCGAGGTGCGCCGCGGCCTGGGGCAGCATCAGCGACACTTCCTCAAGCTCCCGATTGACGTGAATCCGTAGAGCCTGAAAGGTGCGCGTCGCCGGGTCCTGGCCCGGCTCGCGTGTGCGGACCGCCTTTGCCACGAGATCGGCCAGTTGCCGCGTGCGCTCGAGCGGTTCGCGGCGGCGAGCAGCAACAATCGCCGCTGCAATCTGTTTAGCAAACCGTTCTTCGCCATAGTCGCGGATGACCTCCCTGATTTGTTGTTCTTCAGCCACGGCCAGCCACTCCGCCGCCGAGACGCCGCGCGTCGGGTCCATGCGCATGTCGAGCGGGCCGTCGCGGCGAAAGGAGAATCCGCGCTCCGGGTTTTCGAGCTGCGGCGAGGACACGCCCAGGTCGAACAGCATGCCGTCGGCAAGCCGCTCGCCGAGCACCCGGGACAGCGACGAGAAATCGGCGCGCACGAAGGAGAACCGCGGATCGCCGATCGCCTGCGCGGCGCGCTCGGCCTCGGGATCGCGGTCGAGCGCGATCAGCCGCCCCGCCGCGCCCAGCCGCGCGAGGATCGCCCGGCTGTGGCCGCCACGGCCGAAGGTGCCGTCCACGTAGAGGCCCTCGGGCCGCACCGCGAGCGCCTCGATCGCCTCGGCGAGCAGCACCGGCTCGTGCATGGGGCGGCCTCATAGCGAAAAGTCCTCCATGCCGGCCGGCGGCGCGCCGGTCGCGGCGAGCGCCTGGCCGAGCTTCGCCGACCAGACGCCGGAATCCCACAGCTCGAAGTAGCGCCCCTGCCCGACCATCATCGCCTCGCGCTCGAGCTTCGCGTGCAGGCGCAGGGCCGGGGAAAGAAGCACGCGGCCCGACGCGTCGGGCGACACGTGCTCCTCGAAGCCGAGCAGCAGACGCTTCCACCAGCTCGCGCGCGGATCGAAGCTCGGGAAGCCCTCCACTCTTGCGCGCACCGGCTCCCACTCGGCGGCGGGATAGATCAGCACGCAGCCGTCCGGGTGCGCCGTGAGCACGAGCGGCTTGCCCGCATCGGCGAGCGCGGCGCGATGGCGAGTCGGGATAGCGACGCGTCCCTTCGCGTCGAGCGTGATGACCGCCGCGCCGTGAAACCCTCCGCCCATGGGGCCATTTTTCCCACTTTTTGCTACCTTTTGCCACCTTACCTAAGGCGATACTTCAGGTCAAGCAGCTTTTTCTAGGCGGTACAAGGACTTAGGAATGGTTCAGGAGGCGCTTTATAGGAAAAATAAAGCTATTTTCATCAACGGCTTGTGCAGCGTTCTGAACGTATTCCTTTAGAAAATGACGGGGTATGAGGGGGTGACATAATTCGCGTCCATGATCAACAAGTTCTACGAAAGCGCCGAGGCGGCGCTCGCCGACCTGCCGGACGGCGCGACGGTCATGATCGGCGGCTTCGGCAACGCCGGGATGCCGTCGGCGCTGATCGATGCGCTGATCGCGCAGGGCGCGCGCGACCTGACCGTGGTGAACAACAACGCCGGCAACGCCGACACGGGCCTCGCCGCGCTGATCGGCGCCAAGCGGGTGCGCAAGATCATCTGCTCGTTCCCGCGCCAGGCCGACTCCTGGCACTTCGACAGGCTCTATCGCGCGGGCGAGATCGAGCTCGAGCTGGTGCCGCAGGGCACGCTCGCCGAGCGCATCCGCGCCGCCGGCGCGGGCATCGGCGCGTTCTACACGCCGACCGCCTTCGGCACCGAGCTCGCCAAGGGCAAGGAGACGCGGCGCATCGGCGAGCGCGACTACGTGCTCGAGTATCCGATCCACGCCGACTACGCGCTGATCAGGGCGGACCGCGCCGACCGCTGGGGCAACCTCGTCTACCGCAAGACGGCGCGCAACTTCGCGCCGATCATGGCCGCGGCGGCGCGCTGCACCGTCGTGCAGGTGCGCGAGACGGTGGAGCTCGGCGCGCTCGACCCGGAGGCGATCGTCACGCCGAGCATCTTCGTCCAGCGCATCGTCAAGATCGCTCCCGCACTGAGCAAGGCGGCTTAATGAAGAAATGGGATCGCAACCAGATGGCGGCGCGCGTGGCGCGCGACATTCCCGAGGGCGCGTACGTGAACCTCGGCATCGGCCTGCCGACGCTCGTCGCCGATCACCTGCCGAAGGGCCGCGAGATCATCCTGCACAGCGAGAACGGCGTGCTCGGCATCGGGCCGCGCCCCGCCCCCGGCGAGGAGGACGAAGACCTGATCAACGCCGGCAAGCAGCCGGTGACGCTGCTGCCGGGCGGCGCGTATTTCCACCACGCCGACTCGTTCGCGATGATCCGCGGCCGGCATCTCGACTTCGCGATCCTGGGCGCCTTCCAGGTCTCGCGCTCGGGCGATCTCGCCAACTGGCATACCGGCGCGCCGGACGCGATTCCCGCGGTCGGCGGCGCCATGGACCTGGCGATGGGCGCGAAGAAGGTGCTGGTGATGATGGAGCACCTCACCAAGCAGGGCGAGAGCAAGATCGTCGAGCGCTGCACCTATCCGCTCACCGGGGCGCGCTGCGTCAACCGCATCTACACCGATCTCGCGGTGATCGACGTGAAGCCCGACGGCCTGCACGTCGTCGACATCGTCGAAGGCCTGTCGTTCGAGGAGCTGCAGCGGCTGACCGGCGTGCCGCTCAAGCGGCTGGCGAGCGCGGCCTGACGTCCCTCAGCCGCGGCGCGAGCGCGCCCAGTACTCGGGCGAAGCCTTCGCCTCGCGCAGCGCCTCGGGCGTCTCGTAGCCCGGCGCGAGCGAGGCCGAGGTGCCGGCGAGCACCTCGTGGTGCTCGATGTTGAGCAGGCGCAGCCAGCTCTGCTGGCCCAGGGTGAGCGCGATGAAGCAGCCGAGCTCGACCAGCTCGGGCTCGCTGAAATGGCCGTGCAGGCGCTCCCAGAACGCGTCGTCGGTCTCCAGGTGCCAGGTGATCGCCTCGGCGTAGGCGAGCGCCGCCTTCTCGCGCTCGCCGAAGCGCGACGATTTCTCGAAGTTCAGCAGCTCGCGCACGTGCTCTTCCATGACCCCGGCGCCGGCCGCCTTGATCGAGCGCTGGTTGCCGCAGTAGTCGCAGTGCACCGAGCGCGAGACGTAGAGCCGGCACAGCTCCTTGATCGCGTGATCGCACACGCCCTTGTGGAAGAGATCGCGCCAGGCGTTGGCGAACGACCAGAACGCCGCGGGCACGTGCGCGCGCACCGCCGAGCTTTCCGGGCGCGGCGTGCCTTCGCGGCGGCAGCGCTCCATCTCGCGGCGCATGTCGGCGTCCATCTTGTCGAGCGGAAAATAGCTGATCCTCTGCTTCGCGCTCATCCCGGCCTCCTCGTCAGGCGCCCTCCACCATGGAGAAGCGCTCGTCGGCGGCGAGGCACGGCGCCTCGGGCAGGCCGAGGCTGCGCCGCACCAGGTTGGCGCCGCGCACGATCGACACCATCTTGTAGTAGGCATGGCGCCGGCTCATGCCTTCGCGTCCCATGCCGCAGTCCGAGCCGAGCACCAGCCGCTCCTTGGGAATGTGCGCGAGCGCCTTGCGCACGAGGTCGGCGACCTGCTCGGGCGTCTCGACCTGCAGCGTGTGGTGGTCGACCACGCCGATGCACACCTTCTGGTGCTTGATCTTCCCGCCGATGGCGGCGAGATCCATCCCGCCCGAGCTGCAGGTCTCGAAGGTGAGCACGTCGGCGTCGACCCGCGAGAGCGCCTCGAGCGCCGGCTCGTAGCTCGGCTGCGCGGCGAACAGCCGCTGCGCCGCCGGATTGCCCCAGCAGGTGTGGCACCAGACCTCGCACTTCGCGCGCAGGCCGCGCACGGTGTTGTTGAACACCTCGACCATGAACTCGGCGTTCAGCACCTCGTCGGCGATGCCCTTCGCGGCGAGCAGGTGGATCTGCGGCTCCTCGAGCTGGATCACCCTGCAGCCGGCGTCGGCGAGCTCGTGCAGCTCCTCGTTCAGCGCGTCGCCGATCGCCAGGATGCTGCGGCGCAGGTCCTTGTAGTGCAGGTCGCGCACCGACAGGGCGATCAGCTCGGGGGTGATGGTGCCGAACTTGACCGGCCGCGTGGTGAGGCGCTGCGCCGCCTTCCAGATCGCCGCGTAGCGCAGCCGGCCGCGGCCGACCGGCCCGACGAGATCGGGCATGACGCGCGTCTCGAGCACGTCGTGCAGGATGTGGCCCGGCTTGTGCGGGATGCCCGCGCGGCCGCCCTGCGCCGAGTACGGGCGGGCGCCGGCGAAGCCGTCCATGTGCAGCGGCGCGTAGGAGAACCAGTTGTGCCCGGCCACGTCCGCGTCGAAGCGGCAGTCGCCGTCGGTGACGATGTCCAGGCCCGCGGTCTCCTGGTCGCGCAGGTGCGCCGAGCACGCGTCGAGATACTGCTCGCGGAACACGCGGTCCACCATCGCCTCGCGGAAGTCGCGCGCGCCGAGGTTCTGCGTGTACCACGACGGGCGCGGCAGCGAGCCGATGATGGTAGTGGGCAGCAGCGTGCCGGCGGTCGCGGTGTACATCAGCCCAGCCCGTCGCTCACCGGCACGTCCTCGGGCCGGAGCTCGAGCCCCGAGCTCTGCGCCTGCATGAGGAGCAGCGTCGAGAAGTCCTGCTCGGTCATGCCGCGGCCGATCATCTGCTGCAGCAGGTCGCGCGCGAGCGAGGCGAGCGGCATCGGCACCTCGAAGCGCCGCCCCGCCTCCAGGCCGAGGTCGAGGTCCTTGCGCAGCAGCTTCGGCGTGAAGGTGACGTGGAAGTCGAGGTTCACCAGCGCCGGGGTCTTGTAGCGCGTGAACATCGAGCCCATCACGCTCTTGTTCAGGAAATCGAGGAAGGCGTGGCGCGGCATGCCGGCCTTCTCGGCGAGCACGGTGATCTCGCACAGGTTCTGGATCACCACGCCGAGCATCACGTTGTGGCAGATCTTGGCGATGCGCGCGAGCTCGCCCTCGCCGACGTAGCTCGCGCCCGCGCCCATCATGTCGAGGTAGGGCTTCGCCGCCTCGTAGGCCGCCTTCGGCCCGGAGACCACGAAGGTGAGCTTGCCCGCCTTGATCACCTTGGCGTTGCCGCTCACCGGCGCGGCCAGGTAGTCGATGCCCTTCGCCGAGAGATCCTTTCTCAGCTCGGCGGAACCCTCGAGGGAGATCGAAGAGCACTCGACCACCATCTTCGGCTTTCCCTTGGCGAGCGCCTTGGCGAGCACCGCCTTCACGTCGTCGTAGGTCGCGACCATGACGAACAGGATGTCCCGGGTCGAGAGCTCCTCGAGCTGGTTCACGACCCTGGCGCCGGACTTCTCGAGCGGCAGCGCCTTCTCGCGCGTGCGGTTCCAGACGGCGATGTCGCAGCCGCCCTTGGCGAGGCGCTCGGCCATGGCGTAGCCCATGCGGCCGGTGCCGATCCAGCCGAGCTTAGTAGGGGTTGGCAATCGGCAGCTCCTCGGCCGGATAGAGGGAGATGATCCTGGCGCCGTGCGGGGTGAGGATCACCTCCTCCTCGATGCGCGCCGCCGACACGCCGTCGCTCGCCGGGCAATACGTTTCGACGGCGAACACCATGCCAGCCTTCAGCTCGATCGGCTCGCGCAGCGAGTTGACGCGCGAGATGAGCGGCCGCTCGTGCAGGCCGAGCCCCAGGCCGTGACAGAAATTGAGGCCGAAGGCGTCCATCTCGCTCGTGAAGCCGATCTCCTTCGCTTCCGGCATCGCGAGCGCGATCTTGTCGGTCGACATGCCGGGCTTCAGCAGCTCGATCGCGCGGTCCATCCATTCGCGCGCCTTCTTGTACGCGCTGCGCTGCGCCGGCGTGGCGCGCCCGACGTTGAACGTGCGGTAGTAGCAGGTGCGGTAGCCCATGAACGACTGGATGATGTCGAAGAACGCCTGGTCGCCGGGCCGGATCAGCCGGTCGGTGAAGTTGTGCGGATGCGGGCTGCAGCGCTCGCCGGAGATCGAGTTGATCGCCTCGACGCAGTCCGAGCCCATCTCGTAGAGCCGCTTGGTGGCGAGCGCGACGATCTGCGACTCCTGCACGCCCGGCTTGAGCGCCTCGGCGATGTCCTGGTAGACGCCGTCGACCATCGCCGCGGCCATGTTGAGCAGCGTCAGCTCGTCGATGTTCTTCACCTCGCGCGCTTCCAGCATCACCTGCTGGCCGTCGCGCACCTCGATGCCGAGGCGCTGCAGCTCGAACAGCATCGGCGGCTCGACCACGTCGACGCCGAGCGGCATGCCGGCCACGCCCTCCTCCTCCAGGATTGCCTTGATCTCGCGCGCCGCTTCGCGGAACAGCGTCAGGTCGCCGCCGGTCGCGCCGCGCAGGCCGAGCAGGCCGGCGCGGCAATGGTCGGCCTGCAGCCACGGCGCGTAAAGCTTGTGGTGGCGCGCCGCGCTGCCGAAGTCCCAGATGTAGGGCTCGCCGTTGCCGGTGAGCAGCGAGTAGCGCGTGAGCTTGTCGCGCGCCCATTCCCCGATCACCGTGCTGGTGGTGTAGCGGATGTTGTGCTGGTCGAAGCTGAGCAGCGCGCCGAGGCCCGAGCCCGACAGCGCGGCGCGCACGCGCGCCAGGCGGTAGTCGTGCAGGCGGCGGAAGTCGACGCGCTCCTCGAAGTCGACCTGGGTGCGTCCGGGAGCCTGGAGCGGGCGGTCCCAGCGGTGCCGCGGATCGACGTCGTCCGGCCGCACGCCCGGCCGCTCCGGCGAATGGACCTTCCTGACCATGCACCTCCTCCTCGAGCCGGCATTCTAGCCGCGCGTCGGGTCCGCGGATTGCATGTCCCGGGCGCCATGCCCCGCTACGTCGAGCGCTACTGGGCGCTGCTCAAGGAAACCGCCGCCTCGTGGTCGGCCGACTACGCGCCGAGCATGGGCGCGGCGCTTTCCTACTACAGCCTGTTCTCCATCGCCCCGCTGCTGCTCATCGTGATCGGCATCGCCGGCCTCGTGTTCGGCGAGGAAGCGGCGCGCGGCGCCATCTTCGAGGAGCTGCGCGGGCTGGTCGGCGAGGACAGCGCGAAGGCGGTGCAGGACGTGCTGCAGGCGGCCGACCGGCCCAGGCAGGGCCTCGCCTCGACGGTGATCGGCGTCGGCGTGCTGCTCATCGGCGCGATGACGGTGTTCGGCGAGCTGCAGAACGCCATGGACCGCATCTGGCGGGCGCCGGCCCGGGTCGAGTCGAGCGGCCTGTGGAACCTGCTGCGCACGCGGCTCCTTTCCTTCGGCATGATCCTCGGCATCGCCTTCCTCCTCATGGTGTCGCTGGTGCTCAGCGCCGCGCTCGCTGCGCTCGGCCGGTGGTGGGGCCCGGCGTTCGGCGTGCTGTCGCACGCCGTCGATCTGCTGGTGAGCTTCGGCCTGGTCACCGTGGTGTTCGCCCTCATCTACCGCTTCATCCCGCGGGTGCACGTCGCCTGGCACGACGTCTGGCTGGGCGCCGCGGTCACTTCGCTGCTCTTCGCGGTCGGCAAGTTCCTGATCGGCCTGTACCTCGGCAAGGCGAGCGTCGCCTCGACCTTCGGCGCGGCCGGCTCGCTGGTGGTGCTGATGGTGTGGGTGTACTACTCGGCGCAGATCTTCCTTTTCGGCGCCGAGTTCACCTGGGTTTATGCACACCGGCTCGGCTCGCGCCGCGGCGAGGCGCGCCCGCGCCCGGCCGGCGCGCCAGCGCCCGAGGCCGCGCAGCCGCAGCCGCCCAGGCACCGCGCCTACCCCTATCCGGCGCCGCATGCCGCGGCCACGCCGATGCCCGAGCGGCGCAGCCGCCTGTCGCGCCTGCGCCGGCGCCATCCCTATGCCGGCGTCGGCACGGCCTTCGTGCTCGGCGCGGCGGCGGGCATCGCGCGGGCGTTGAACGCCGGCGGTAGCGGCCGGCGTGCGCTCTCCGGTATAAGGAGGCGATGGACCTGAGGCTGGCGGCGCTCGGCCTGGCGCTTGTCGCCGGGTGCGCTACGCGCTTCGACTGGAGCAAGCCCGGCGCGACGCAGGAAGCGATCGACGCCGACCTGCGCGCATGTCGCCTCGCCGCCGAGAGCATTCCTGCGCTGCCCCGGGTGCGGACCGCCCCGCCCTCCGGAACCGGCAGCAGCACCACCGGCAGCGAGCTCGACGCCGACACGCAGCTCGAGCGGGCGCAGCGCACCGAGGCGTGCATGCGCAGCCGCGGCTACGAGCTCGTCGCGCGGTAGCCTCGCTAGCCGCGCGCCAGCGCGTTGACGCGCTCGGCCGGCAGGCCGACTTTTTCCGCCGCCGCTTCGATCTCCCGCCACGTCGTCGCATCCACCGGGATGCCGTCGCGGCTGCGCGCGGCGAGGGTCTCGCGCTCCGGCTCGCCGGCGAGGCGCACCCGGTCGAAGCCGGGCGCCGGGCGGCAGCGGCGCAGCCAGTCGAGGAACTCGCGCGCCTCGCGCTCGAACGCCTGCGCAGTGCCGAGCCGCTGCGGATCGAACACCACGGTCAGCATGCCGTTCAGCACGCGCTGCTGGTCGCTCTCCGGGTGATGCCAGGTGCCGCCGCCGGTCAGCGCGCCGCCGAGCAGCTCGCAGGCGATCGCCATGCCGTAGCCCTTGTGCTCGCCGAACGTCAGCATCGCGCCGAACGGCGGCAGCACGGCGTAGCGCGGGTCCCGGGTCGGCCGGCCCTCGGTGTCGATCAGCCGTCCGAGCGGCACCTGCTCGCCCTTGTTGTGCGCCACGCGCAGCTTGCCCTGCGCCACCGCGCTCGTGGCGTAGTCGAGGATGAACGGCGGCTCGCCCGGCAGCGGGATGGCGATGCAGCAGGGGTTGGTGCCGAAGCGCGCGTCGCGCCCGCCGTAGGGCGCCACGCGGGCGTGTGAAAGCACGTTCACGAAGTGCAGCGACACCAGGCCTTCGGCGACCGCCATCTCGGCCCAGTGGCCGATGCGGCCCAGATGGTGCGAGTTGCCGAGCGCGGCGATGCACGAGCCGTGGCGGCGGGCGCGCTCGATCACCATGTGCATGGTCTGCCGGCCGATCGACTGGCCGTAGCCGCGGCCGCCGTCTAGCGCGAGCAGCGTCCCGGCGTCGAGCGTCACGCGCACGCGCTGGTTGACGGCGAGGCCGCCCTCGCGCAGCGCGTCGACGTAGCGCGGGATCATGCCGATGCCGTGCGAGTCGTGGCCGAGCAGGTTGGCGAGCACCAGGTTCTCGGCCACCTGGCGCGCCTCCTCGGCGTCGCTGCCGCCCGCCGCGACGATCGCCGCGATCGCGCGCTCGAGCGGCGCCCTGCGAAATGTGTTTTCCATGGTCTCTTCCGCGGAAGGCCGGCAGTTTAGACTAAGCCGGTGCGCAAGAAGCCCGAGGAGCTGCGCAGCCACCGCTGGTACGGCGCCGACGACCTGCGCGCCTTCGGCCATCGCTCGCGCACCGCGCAGATGGGCTACGTGCGCAGCGACTACGCCGGCAAGCCGGTCATCGCGATCCTCAACACCTGGTCGGACATCAACGCCTGCCACAGCCACTTCCGGCAGCGCGCCGAGGAAGTGAAGCGCGGCGTGTGGCAGGCGGGCGGCTTCCCGGTCGAGATGCCGGCGATCTCGCTCGCCGAAGTGATGCAGAAGCCGACCACCATGATGTACCGCAACCTGCTCGCCATGGAGACCGAGGAGCTGCTGCGCTCCTACCCCGCCGACGGCGCGGTGCTGATGGGCGGCTGCGACAAGACCACGCCGGGGCTGCTGATGGGCGCGATCAGCATGAACCTGCCCGCGATCTACCTGCCCGCCGGGCCGATGCTCTCGGGGCGCTGGCGCGAGAGCACGCTCGGCTCGGGATCGGACGCCTGGAAGTACTGGGCCGAGCTGCGCGCCGGCAACCTCGCCGAGCGCGACTGGCAGGAGATCGAGGACGGCATCGCCCGCTCGCCCGGCACCTGCATGACCATGGGCACCGCGGCGACCATGATGGCGCTCGCCGAGGCGCTCGGCCTCGCCCTGCCGGGCGCCTCGTCGATCCCGGCGCCCGACTCGAACCACGCCAAGATGGCGACGCTCTGCGGCAGGCGCATCGTCGAGATGGTGTGGCAGGACCTGAAGCCGCGCGACCTGCTCGACGAGCGCTCGTTCGACAACGCCATCGTCACGCTGATGGCGATGGGCGGCTCGACCAACGCGCTCATCCACCTGGTGGCGATCGCCGGCCGCGCCGGCGTGCGCCTGCCGCTCGAGCGCTTCAACGACTTCTCGGCGCGCACGCCGCTGCTCGCCAACGTGCGGCCGTCGGGCGAGCGCTACCTAATGGAGGACTTCTACTACGCGGGCGGCCTGCGCGCGCTGCTCGGCGAGCTGAAGGACCTGCTGCACCTCGAGTGCTGCACCGTGAACGGGCGCACGCTCGGCGAGAACCTGGCCGGGGCGCGCATCTACAACGACGAGGTGATCCGCCGGCGCGGCAATCCGCTCAAGGCATCGGGCGGCCTGGTGGTGCTGCGCGGCAACCTGGCGCCGAACGGCGCGGTAATCAAGGCGGCCGCCGCGTCGCCGAAGCTGCTCAGGCACGTCGGCAGGGCGGTGGTGTTCGACGACTACAACGACATGGCGGCGCGCATCGACCGCGACGACCTCGAGGTCGACGCCGACTCGGTGCTGGTGCTGCGCAACGCCGGCCCGCGCGGTGGGCCCGGCATGCCGGAATGGGGCATGCTGCCGGTGCCGAAGAAGCTGCTGCGCCAGGGCGTGCGCGACATGGTGCGCGTCTCGGACGCGCGCATGAGCGGCACGAGCTACGGCACCTGCGTGCTCCACGTAGCGCCCGAGTCGTTCGTCGGCGGCCCCCTCGCCCTGGTGCGCGACGGCGACGCGATCGAGCTCGACGTCGAGAAACGGCTCCTGAACCTGGACATCAGCCCCGAAGAGATGCACAAGCGCAAGGCCGCCTGGCGGCCGCCCGCGCCGAGGTTCGCTCGCGGCTACGGCATGCTCTTCAGCGGCCATATCCGGCAGGCCGACGAGGGCTGCGACTTCGACTTCCTCGAGGGCACGGCGCCGACGCCCGAGCCCGAGATCCACTAGCGATGGACCTGCCGCGCAACCGCTTCAAGCACGCGCTGGCGGCGCGCGAGCCGCAGATCGGCCTGTGGTCGAGCCTCGCCTCGAGCTACACGGTGGAGGTGATCGCCGGCGCGGGCTTCGACTGGATCCTGCTCGACATGGAGCATTCGCCGAACGACCTGGAAAGCCTGCTCGGCCAGCTGCAGGCCGCCGCGCCGTACCCGGCGCAGCCGGTGGTGCGCGTGCCGTGGAACGACATGGTGGCGATCAAGCGCGTGCTGGACGTCGGCGCGCAGTCGCTGCTCGTGCCTTACGTCTCCACCGCCGAAGAGGCTGCCGCGGCCGTCTCGTACACCCGCTACCCGCCGCGGGGCGTACGCGGCGTCGCCGGCACGACGCGCGCCACGCGCTTCGGCCGGATCAAGGACTACGCGCGCCGCGCGCACGAGGAGATCTGCCTGCTGGTGCAGGTGGAGACCGCGCCGGCGCTCGCCAACATCGAGGCGATCTGCGCGGTCGAGGGCATCGACGGCGTGTTCATCGGCCCCGCCGACCTGCACGCCTCGCTCGGCCGGCCGGGCGAGATCGCCGACCCGGCGGTCAAGCCGCGCATCGACGACGCCATCCGCCGCATCCGCGCCGCGGGCGCCGCGCCGGGCATCCTCACGCCGAGCGAGGCGGACGCGCGCCATTGGCTAGAATGCGGCGCTTTGTTCGTCGCCGTCGGCGCCGACGTGGGCATCCTCGCCCGCGGCGCCGAGGCGCTCGCCGCCAGGTTCAAGAGCCCATGAAACCGCACATCATCCTCACCGCACCCGGCCACGCCGGCACGCAGGCCACCCTCGCCGCCGAGTTCACCGCGCACCGCCTCTGGGAAGCGCCCGACCGCGACGCCTTCCTGCGCCAGCACGCGCCGCAGGTGCGCGGCCTCGCCACCTTCGGGCCGACCCCGGTGGACGGCGCGCTGATGGACAAGCTGCCCAAGCTGGAGATCATCGCCAACTTCGGCGTCGGCGTGGACGCCATCAACCTCGACGACGCGAAGCGGCGCGGCATCATCGTCACCAACACGCCGGACGTGCTGAACGAGGCGGTCGCCGACACCGCGCTTGCGCTGATCCTGAACACGGTGCGCGAGTTCCCGCAGGCCGAGCGGCACCTGCGCGCCGGGCTGTGGGCCTCCGAGGGCCCGTATCCGCTCACGGTCGACATCGGCGGCAAGACGCTCGGCATCCTCGGGCTCGGGCGGATCGGCGAGGCGGTGGCGCGGCGCGCGATCGTCTGCGGCATGAAGATCCGCTACCACAACCGCCATCGCAAGGACGTGCCCTACCCGTACGATCCCGACCCGGTGGCGCTCGCCGCGCAGAGCGACGTGCTGCTCGTGGTCACCCCGGGGGGGCCGGAGACCCAGCGGCTGGTGGGCGCGAAGGTGCTCGACGCGCTGGGGCCCAAGGGCTATCTCGTGAACATCGCGCGCGGCTCGGTCGTCGACGAGCCGCTGCTCTTGCGCTACCTGCAGGAGCGGCGCATCGCCGGCGCGGGGCTCGACGTGTTCGCCGACGAGCCGAACGTGCCGCCCGAGTTCTTCGCGCTGCAGAACTGCGTGCTCTTCCCGCACGTCGGCAGCGCCACCCAGGAGACGCGCAAGGCCATGGGCGACCTGCAGATCGAGAACCTGCGGCTGCACTTCGCCGGCAAGCCGGTGAAGACGCGCGTCGTCTAGCGGGTCTGGCGGAGCGGGCGGCTCAGGAGGGTTTGCCGGCGGCCGACTGCAGCCAGTTCTGCAGGCCGAGCTTGCCGGCGAGGTCGATCTGCGTCTCCAGCCAGTCGATGTGCTCCTCCTCGCCCTGCAGGATGTCTTCCAGCAGCTCGCGCGACACGTAGTCGCGCGCCTGCTCGCAGTAGGCGATCGCTTCCTTGAGCACCGGATGGGCGATGCGCTCCTGCTCGAGATCGCATTTCAGGGCTTCCAGCGCGTTTTCGCCGATCAGCAGCTTGCCCAGGTCCTGCAGGTTGGGCAGGCCCTCGAGGAACAGGATGCGCTCGATCAGCCGGTCGGCGTGCTTCATCTCGTCGACCGACTCCTTCTTCTCGTGCTCCTCGAGCTCCTTCAGCCCCCAGTTGCCGAACATGCGCGCATGCAGGAAATACTGATTGATCGCGGTGAGCTCGTTGAACAGCACCTTGTTCAGGTGCTGCACCACCTTTACGTCGCCTTTCATCGCGCCTCCGTCGGATGACGAAGGGTACAGAGGCTACTTGGTCGGCGCCAGCGCGCAGGCGCATTCGGCGCGAATCTGCTCCAGGAAACCGCTGGCGCACTCGCGGCAGCGGCCGCACGCCGTCCCGACTCCGAGCTGGAAGGCGATCTCCTCCAGCGACGTGGCGCCGGAGCGGGCGCATTCCTCGAGTTGCCGTTCGGTCACCGCGTGGCAGATGCAGATGTACAAGCTTCCCCTCTCAACAAGAATCGTTCACAACTTCGCCGGCCCCCGAGCCGCTGAGCAAGTGTTCGCTCTCCGCCAACGCGTTGATTGACCTGGATCAAGCCAAATGAGAACGGTTGACGAAGGGAATGATAACAATTATCGTTCTTCCGTGCAGCAGCCGAAGCCAATTTCTTCGCCCCCCTCCTCGACGCCGCCGCTGAAGGTGGCGAGCGAGGCGCTTCTGGGATCCCGTCGAGAGCTAGTGATCACCCACAACGGCCGGGAATACCGGCTGAGGGTCACGCAGAACGGCAAGCTCATCTTGACGGCCTAGGGCGGGAAGGGATGGAGACGGCGTTCCTCGCTGCTTCGGCATTCCGGCAAATCGGACCGTTTTCGTAGCCAGCCAGCGGCGCACGCCGCGAGCCAGCCGCTTTCTCAATCAAACCTAGGGAGAGACGGGTCAGATGAAATTCGTGTCCTATATCGTCACCTCGACCGGTTTGGCGCTCGGCGTACAGGCGGCCTATGCGGCCGACCCCAGCCTGGAGGAAAAGGTGCAGGTCCTGCAGCGCGAGATCGATCAGCTGAAGGGCCAGGTGGCAGGCAGCCGCGCCGCCGATACCGGGTCGCGCGGCGCCACCACGATCGGCGGCTACGGCGAGCTGATCTACAACAACTACCGCGAGAGCGAGCGCAGCGACCAGGCGGACCTGCGCCGCTTCGTAATCTTCCTCGGCCACCGCTTCAACGAGCGGCTGCGCTTCCATTCGGAGCTGGAGGTCGAGCACGCGTTCGTCGAGGGCGGGGAAGGCGGCGAGGTGGCGATGGAGCAGGCCTACCTCGAATACGGCCTGACGCCGCGCGCCAACGTGCGCGCCGGCCTGATGCTCGTGCCGCTCGGCATCCTGAACGAGACTCACGAGCCGCCGACCTTCTTCGGCGTGGAGCGCAACCAGGTGGAGTCGGTCATCATCCCGAGCACCTGGCGCGAGCTCGGCGTGGCGCTGCAGGGCGAGGCGACGCCCGGGCTCGAGTACAACGTCGGCCTCTCCACCAGCCTCGACAGCGGCAGGTTCGAGGAGCCGGAAAAGGGCCTGCGCGAGACGCGCAGCGGCGGCGGCGAGGCGGCGGCGAACGACCTGGGCGTGTTCGCGGCGCTCAACTACCGCGGCATTCCGGGCCTGCTGGTCGGCGGCGGCCTGTTCACCGGCAACACCGGCCACGACGGCGCGAGCAACAGCGCGCTCGAGGACGTGAGCGCGCGCGTCACCTTGTGGGACGTGCACGCGCGCTATGCGGTCGGCGGCTGGGACCTGCAGGCGCTCTATGCGCGCGGCACGCTGAGCGATGCGGACGCCGTCAGCGCGGCGAGCGGCGAAGTCGCGCCCAAGTCGCTCTACGGCTGGTACGTGCAGGCGGCGTACCACGTGTGGAAGCGCGGCGACCTCGACCTCGCGCCGTTCGTTCGCTTCGAGCGCTACAACACCCAGCACGAGGTCGCCGACGGCTTCGCCGCGGACCCGCTGAACGACGAGAAGGTGACGACCGTGGGCGCTAACTTCTACCTCCATCCGCAGGTCGTGCTCAAGGCCGACTTCCAGAATTTCCGGGCCGACGACACCAAGGACCGGTTCAACCTGGGCGTCGGCTACATGTTCTAGGCATGGCGCACCTGCCGCGCTGGGCGCTCTTCCCCGCCGCTGCGGCGGCGGGGATGGCGCTTGCCGGCGAGCAGGTCTATCTCGCGCCGCAGGCTTTCGTCGCGCAGGCCTTCGGCCAGGTGCCCGAGCCGCGCGTGCTCTGGCTCACCGACGACATCCGCACGCAGGTCGCCGAGATCCTCGGCCACGAGCCGACGCAGCTGCGCCAGCGCTACTGGGCGGCCGGCGGCAGGACGGCGTGGATCCTCGAGGAGATCGGCAAGGAGGCGCCGATCACGGCCGGATTCGTCGTCGCCGGCGGACGCATCGAGCAGGCGCGCGTGCTCATCTACCGGGAAAGCCGCGGCGGCGAAGTCCGCTACCCGGCGTTCCTGCAGCAGTACGCGCACGCCGGTCTCACCGCGGAAGGCCGGCTGGACAAGCCGATCGACGGCATCGCCGGCGCGACGCTTTCCGTCGCCGCCATGGAGCGCATGGCACGCGTGGCGCTGACGCTGGACCGCGCCGCGCGCTCGCGATGACGCCCGCCGTGCGCCGCGTGCGCACGCTGCGGCGCTGGCACCGCCGCATCGGCATCGTCGCCGCGCTGTTCCTGCTGTTCCTCGCCTTGTCCGGCGTGCTGATCAACCATCCGCAGGCCTGGGGGCTCGACCGGGCGAGGATCCATTCGCCTCTGCTCGCGCGCTGGTACGGCGTGCACCCGCCCCCGCCGCGCACGATGTACGCGTCGGCTGGCCACCGGCTGGTCTGGGGCAGCGGCACCTGGCTGCTCGACGGGCACCGCGTCGCGGAAGACGCGCCGCCGCCGCTGGGCATGGTGGCGCTCGACAACGGCATCTACATCGCCACCGCCGACGCCGTTTTCCAGTATGGCGCCGGCTACGCGCTCGTCGAGAAGATCTCCGGCGCCGCGCTTCCTGCGGCCCCGATCGCGCGCCTCGGCGCCCTTGGCGACCGGCTGGCGGTGCGCGCCGGGGGCGCCAGCTTCGCCACGACCGACGGGCTGCGCTGGCAGCGCGTCGGCGGGCACGACGCCACCTGGTCGGCGCCCGAGCCGGTGCCGGAAGCGCTCGCCGCGACGCTCGCCGCCCGCCTGGTGCCCGGCATACCGGTGCAGCGGCTGCTCGCCGATCTGCACAGCGGCCGGATCTTCGGCGCGGGGGGTGCATTCATCATGGACGCTGCCGCGCTCCTGCTCGCCATCCTGGCGCTCACCGGCACCTGGCTCTTCCTGCGACGATGGTGAGCGCCGTGCACCGCAGCGCCAGCTATGTTTTCGGCACGCTCGCGCAGGTCACCCTCCTCGCCGAGCCGCGCGAGGCGCAGGCCGCGGCGCAGGCCTTGCTCGCCGAGTTCGATCGGCTGCACTGGAAGCTGCACGCATGGAAGCCCGGCGAGCTCGACGCGCTGAACCGCGCCATCGCCGCCGGCGAGACGCCGGTCGCCCTCGATGCCGAGCTCGCCCGGGTGCTTCGCGGCGCGCGCGAGCTGAGCGAGCGCTCGGGCGGGCTGTTCGATCCGGCGATCGGGCGCGCGGTCGGCCTGTGGAACTTCCACGACGATACGGTGCAAGGCGAGCCGCCGCCGCGCGCGGCGCTCGAGCCGCTGCTCGCCGCGAGGCCGCGCATGACCGACCTTGCCATCGACGGCGGGCGGCTCGTGTGCGCCAACCGGATGGTGCAGCTCGACCTGGGGGGCTACGCCAAGGGCTACGCCCTCGACCGCGCGCGCGAGCTGCTCGCCGGGCGGCCGGTGGCCGGCGCCCTGATCGACCTCGGCGGCCACGTCATGGCGCTCGGCCGCTGCGGCGATCGCCCGTGGGCGGTCGGCTTGCGCCGGCCGCGCGGCGCGGGGCTGCTCGCCAGGATCGAGCTGCACGATGGGGAAGTGCTGAGCACCTCGGGAGACTACGAGCGCTTCCTGAGCTTCCGCGGCAGGCGCTATGGCCACGTCATCGACCCGCGCTCCGGCGTCCCGGCAAGAAGCGCGCGGGCGGCGAGCGTGCTCGTCGGTCCGGGGACCGAAGCGGGCGCGCTGTCGGACGCGGCGAGCGCGGCGCTGTTCGTGGCGCGCCCCGGAGAATGGCGCGCCGCCGCAGCCCGCATGGGAATAGCGCGGGTGCTGCGGGTCGAGGCGAGCGGCCGGCTGGTTGCGACGCAGGCGATGCGCGAGCGGCTCGAGCTGTCCGCCGCCGCCGCGGCGGCGGCGTGACCCTGGGTTATGATTCCACGCGCAAGTCATCCCGCACCAATCACTCGAGGAGGAGACATGTCGAAGACAGTTGCGACGGCGTTACTGGCCGCGGCAAGCGCTGCGCTCGCCGCGCCGGCGATGGCACAGCAGCAGGTGACGTTCATGACCGGACCACAGGGCGGCTCCTGGATTCCCCTCGGCGGGGCGCTGAAAGGCATGTGGGAGAAGGCGATTCCCGGCCTGCAGATCACCCAGACTCCCGGCGCCGGCGTCGCCAACGTGCGCGGCGTCGACGAGGGCAAGGCGCAGATCGGCATCGCCAACTCGAGCACCACGGTGGACGGCCTGGAAGGCCGCAAGCCCTATCCGAAGAAGGTGACGCACGTCTGCCAGGTGGCGAACCTCTACCCGCAATACTTCCAGGTGGTGGCGCTTGCCGGCTCGGGCGTGAAGAGCCTGCGCGACCTGAAGGGCAAGGTGCTGGTCACCCAGCCGAAGGGCAACACGTCGGAGGTGCTGACCGCCGAGGTGCTCAGGCTGAACGGCATGAGCTACGACTCGCTCGCCAAGGTGAACTTCCAGGCGGCTTACACCGACGCCGTGGGCATGATGAAGGACGGCCACGCCGAAGTGTTCACCCTGGGCACCACCGCGCCCGCCTCCGCGGTCATGGACCTGGCGAGCGCGCGCGAAGTGCACCTCGTGCCGGTCGACGACAAGACGATGGCCGGGCTGAAGAAGCAGAATCCCGGCTACAACAAGCTGATCATCAAGGCCGGCACCTATCCGCACCAGGACAAGGACGTGCCGGTGATCGGCTACTCGACGCACATCGTGGCGCGCTGCGACCTGCCGGAGCAGACCGTGTACCAGATGACCAAGGTCATGGCGCAGAACATCGACGACATGGCGGCGGTCGTGAAAGCGATCCAGGACATCACACCCAGGGACATGGCGCTCGACATCGGCGTGCCCTTCCACAAGGGCGCGGCGAAGTTCTACAAGGAGGTCGGCGCGATGTAGCGCGCGCCGGGTCGACGAAAACGGCGGGGCGGAATCACCGCCCCGTTTTTTCATCGGGAGGGAGGAGGACCATGATCGCGGAAGAGAAGGCGGCCACGGCCCCGGTCTGGGCGGCGCTGCGATGGGCGAGCCTCGCCGTGGCGCTCGCCATGTCGCTCTACCACATGTACGTGGCCGCCTTCGGCCCGCCCGAGGCGATGATCTTCCGCGGCACCCACCTGCTGTTCGCCCTGACGCTGGTCTTCATGCTGTTCCCGCTGCGCCCGCGCGGCGGCGCCGCCTGGCGCGCACTCGACGCGCTGCTGCTCGCCGGCGGCTGGGGACTCGTGCTGCACATCTTCCTCAACTACAGCTACTACGAGAACCGGATCATCTATATCGACGAGCTCACCGCCTGGGACAAGTTCTACGCGGTGGTCTCGGTGATCGTCGTGCTCGAGGCGACGCGCAGGGTGATCGGCTGGGCGCTGCCGGTCACCGCGCTCGCCTTCCTCGCCTACGCGCTGCAGACCCACGTCACCCTGCCGGTGCTGATGGAGCAGGTGTACTTCTCCACCGAAGGCATCTTCGGCTCGACGCTCGGCGTCTCGGCATCGTACGTGATGCTGTTCGTGCTGTTCGGCGCTTTCATGGAGAAGAGCGGCACCGGGCAGCTGTTCATGGACTTCGCCATGTCGCTCACCGGCAGCCAGGCCGGCGGGCCGGGCAAGGTCTCGGTGGTGAGCTCCAGCCTGTTCGGCACCGTCTCGGGCAGCGCGGTGGCGAACGTGATGGTCGACGGCCCGATCACCATTCCGCTGATGAAGCGCACCGGCTTCCGCCCGCCTTTCGCCGCGGCGGTAGAAGCCGTCGCCTCTACCGGCGGCCAGCTCATGCCGCCGGTGATGGGCGCGGCGGCATTCGTCATGGCCGAGTTCCTCGCCGTGCCTTACGCGCAGGTGGCGCTCTGGGCGCTCGTGCCCTCGCTGCTCTACTACCTCGCCGTCTTCTCGTCGGTGCACTTCGAGGCGAAGCGCTACGGGCTCGCCGGCGTGCCCAAGTCCGAGCTGCCGAGCCTCGGCCACGTGATGCTGCAGCGCGGTCACCTGTTCGTGCCGATCCTGATCGTGCTGTTCGGCCTGATGGCCGGCTACTCGGCGCCGCTGTGCGCCCTGGCGGGCGCGCTCGCCTGCCTGCCGGTCGCGCTGCTGCGCAAGACCACGCGCCGGGGCATCCGCTGGCGCTCGCTCATCGAGGCGCTGGAGGACGGCGCGAAGAACACCCTCTCGGTCGCCATGGCCTGCGCCTGCGCCGGCGTGGTCATCGCCTGCGTGACCATCACCGGCCTCGGCATCGTTTTCACGCAGCTCGTGGTCGAGCTCGCGAACAACTCGCTGGTCCTGGCGCTCATCCTGACGGCGCTCGCCGGCATGGTGCTCGGCATGGGCATGCCGACCACGCCGGCGTACATCATGATGGTGGCGCTGCTGGTGCCCGCCGTGGTCAAGCTCGCCATGACGGGCTGTCCGGATCCGGCAAGCGCGGCCTGCCGAGCGACGGTGACGCCCGCCGCCCACATGTTCGCGCTCTATTTCGCCGTGCTTTCGGCGATCACGCCGCCCGTGGCGCTGGCCGTCTTCGCCGCCGCGGGACTGGCCAAGACCGACCTGTGGCAGGCAGGCGGGGAGGCGGTGCGCGTCGCTTCGCCGGCGTACATCGTGCCCTTCATGTTCGTCTACGAGCCGACGCTGCTTCTCGTGGTCACGGATTGGGCGTCGCAATGGCCGAGCGTGCTGCTCGCGGTGGCGACGGCCTCGGTCGGCGCAGTGTGCCTCGCCGCGAGCCTCATGGGCTGGCTCTTCACCCGGGCGCAGCCCTGGCAGCGCGTCCTGCTCTTCGCGGCGGCGCTGTTGCTCATCAAGCCGGGCCTCTACACCGACCTGGTCGGGCTCGCCCTGCTCGGCATCGTGGCCGGCGTGCAGCTCGCGGTGCGCCGCCGCGCGCCCGCCGCCTCGGTCGCCAAGCCGAGCGGCTAGGGCCGGATGCTCGCCGACGACGTCATCGCCGCCCACGAGGCGGCGAGCGAGGTGCCTCCTTTCAGCGAGCGCTATCCCGGGCTCGACGCCGCGGCCGGGTACGAGGCGGCCGCGGCGCTGCACCGCCATCGCCTGGCGCGCGGCTGGCGGCCGGTAGGGCGCAAGATCGGCTTCACCAACCGCGCCCTCTGGCCGCGCTACGGCGTGTTCGAGCCGATCTGGGGCAGGGTCTACGACAAGACCCTGGTCGACGCCCCGGAAGGCCGGGCGCGGGTGCCGCTCGCCGGTCTGGTGAACCCGCGCATCGAGCCCGAGATCTGCCTCGGCCTCTCGGACTCGCCGCGCGCCGGGAACGTGGCGGCCGCCATCGGCTGGGTCGCGCACGCCGTGGAGATCGTGCAATGCCACCACGCCGGCTGGAAAGTCGCCGTGGGCGACTGCACCGCGTCGAACGGCCTGCACGGCCGGCTCGTCGTCGGGCCGCGCCTCGCGCCGATGCCGGACATGGCGCGCCGGCTCCCCGCTGTCGAAGCCGAGCTTTACCGCGGCGAGGCGCTGGTCGACCGCGGCAGCGGCGCCAACGTGCTGGGCAGCCCGCTCATAGCCCTGCAGCACCTGGTCGAGCTGCTCGAGCGGCAGGGCGCCGAGCCGCTGCGGCCGGGCGAGATCGTCACCACCGGCGTGATGACCGATGCGCATCCGGTAGCGGCCGGCGAAACCTGGCGCACCCGGATCGACGGCCTGCCGCTGCCGGGCCTGACCCTCGAGCTCCTGTGAGACCGCTGGAAGGCATTACCGTCGTCTCGCTGGAGCAGGTCATCGCCGGGCCGTTCGCCACGCGGCAGCTCGCCGAGCTCGGCGCCCGGGTGATCAAGATCGAGCGGCCCGGCGCCGGCGATCCGGCGCGCGGCTACGACGCCACGGTCAAGGGCCTGTCCTCGCATTTCGTCTGGACGAACCGCTCCAAGGAGAGCCTGGCGCTCGACCTGAAGGCGCCCGGCGCCGCCGAGGTGCTGCAGAAGCTGATCGAGCGCGCCGACGTCTTCGTGCAGAACCTCGCGCCCGGGGCGGTGGAGCGCCTGGGGCTCGCCGCGGCGCAGCTCCGCGCCCGGCATCCGCGCCTGGTCTGGTGCGGCATCTCGGGCTACGGGCCGAACGGCCCTTACGCCGCCAAGAAGGCTTACGACCTGCTGGTGCAGTGCGAGGCCGGCCTGCTGTCCATCACCGGCAGCGAGGACGCCCCGGCAAAGGCCGGCATCCCGGTCGCGGACATCGCCGCCGGGATGTACGCCTTCTCCTCCATCCTGGCGGCGCTGCTGCGCCGCGCGCGCAGCGGCGAGGGCGCGACCATCGACATCACCATGCTCGAGTCGCTCGGCGAATGGATGGGCTTCCCGGCCTACTTCACCGCCTACGGCGGCGTCGCGCCGGGCCGCTCCGGCGCCTACCACGCCACCATCGTGCCCTACGGGCCGTTCCCGGCCGGCGACGGCGGCACGGTGTTCCTGAGCGTGCAGAACGAGCGCGAGTTCGCCCGCTTCTGCGCCGCGGTGCTCGGCCGGCCCGAGCTGGCCGCCGACCCGCGCTTCGCCAGCGCGCCGAAGCGGCTGGAGAACCGCGACGCGCTGCACGCCGAGATCGAGCGCGTGTTTTCCGGCCTGAGCAGCGCCGAGGTGATCGAGCGCCTGGACGCGGCCGACATCGCCAACGCGCGCCTGAACGGCGTGGCCGCGTTCTGGCGCCATGCGCAGCTCGAGGCGCGCGCGCGGCGGGTCGAGGTCGCCACGCCCGCCGGGCCGGTCGAGGCGCTGAAGCCGCCGTTCAACCTCGACGGCTTCGCGCCGCGCATGGACCCGGTGCCGGGGGTCGGCGAGCATACGCGCGCCATCCTCGCCGAGCTGGGCTACGCCGACGAGGCGATCGAGCGCCTGGCGCAGGCCGGCGTGATCTAGCGCGCTAGGGCTTGCGGTTGGTCTCGATGCCGGCGGCGCGGGCGAGCTCGCGGTGCACCCGCGCGACGCGCTCGACCTCGCCCTTCGCGGCGAAGCGCTCGTAGAAGCCTTCCTCGCGGAACTGCCGGGCGAGCTCCGACCAGGGCTCGAGGCGGGCCTCCCAGCGCGCGACGCGGCCCGACTCGGGCTCGGCGTCCTCGCGCGACAGGTCGGCGCACACGCGCACCATGGCCTTGATGGTCACCGGCTTGGTGACCATGTAGGCGTCGTTGCCCCAGACGGCGTCGCCGAACGCCGCGCGCGCCGCCTTGAAGAAGTCGCGGATCATGGCGTAGTAGCGCGGCACTTCCTTGGCGCTGCCGCCGGCGAGCTGGATCGAGCGCCAGCGGCCCCGCACCCAGCGGTGCAGCTCGTTGAACAGCTCCGCCTGCAGCACCCACTTGTCGCGCTGGCTGCGCCCGCCGAGGCGGTTGATGCGGTAGCGCAGCGGGCTGTCGCTCTCGCTGTAGAGCTTCTCCACCAGGCGCGCCGCGAACTTGCGGTCGGGCGCGGCGAAGGAGACGCGGTCGTACAGGTCGACGAGGTGGCTCTTGTTGATGCGCGTCGGCGTCGAGTTGATGATCACGAACATCTCGGTCGCGAAGTCCTCGCTGCGCCCGTCGAAGATGATGCAGGGCACGTTGATGGTCGCGGCGTCGTCGGGCCGCTCGCGCATGTAGAAGTGCAGCGCCGCCAGGCGGTGCTGGCCGTCGATGATCAGGTACTTGGTCGAGGGCTCGGAGAGCGTCCCCTGCCCGCCCTCGCCGCTCGCCCGGAAGTTGAGCCGCTCGGAGGTGAACAGCAGCACCGTCCCGGGGATGGGCGGCTGCGAGACCGCCGTCTCGTAGAAGTTCTTGAGCTGCTTGACCTTGGCGCGCGACAGCGAGCGCTGGAACGCCTCGTCGTTGCGCTCGATCTTGGCGATGAACTGGGCGATGTCGTCGTCCGCCGAGACCTGCGAGGGAGCGATCTGCTCGCCCTCGCCGTAGAAGCGGCTGATGAAGCGGACCTTCGCCATCAGGTCCTTGGCGCGGTAGCTGACGAAGTAGAAGACGCCGTCCTTCTGACGGATCTGCGTCGCTTGCATTGGCGCTCCCTCGGGGCCGGCCCCTGCCGGCTTCTGTGCTGCCGGGCGAATATACCCGAAAGGCCTAGGGCGAGCAGGCGCCGAGCAGCACCGCCTGCAGCACCTCTTCGGTGCGGCGGCTCTGCACGAATGCCGCGACTCCCGAGCGGCCGGGGCGCGCGCCCGGCACCGGCCGCACGCGGCGCTGCGCGAGCACACGGCCGTCCTCGCCGGGCGTTATCGGCCCGTGCCATTCGAGGATGCGCGGCAGCGCGTCCTTAAGGAGGTCGACGGCCGCGACGTACGCCGCGATATCGCGACGCTGCGCGCCTTCGAGCGCCTCGGCCTCGACGCGCACCGTCAGACCTTCCGGCCCGGCGGCGAGGAGCTCCAGACGCAGGCGGGCGCGAGCGGGCTGCGCGCGCACACGCTCGAGGGCGGCGTCGAAAGCGCGGCTGTCCCAGGCAGGCAGCTCGCTGCCCTGGACCCGCAGATGCGGCGTATAGACGAGCGCCATGCGCTGACGAAGGAGCAGCCGGCGCTCGCGCGCGGCGACCCGCTGCGCGGTGCTCGTGTCTCGTGGCGCGACATAGTCGGCGCGGGCGACGTACGAAACGAGCGGCACCAGCGCCTGCGGCGCGGCCGCGGCGAGCCGCGCGAGCCGCCGCTCGGCCTCGTCGCACCCGGCGCAGCGCCGGGCGCTGTAGAGCTCGACCAGCGCCGCCGTGCGCTCGCCGGAACGAGCGACGCATTCCGCAGCCGTGGCCGGCAGCGCCGCGCCGAGCAGGGCGCACATCGCGATAATCGGGCGTGCTCGCCGCGCCCTACTTCTTCTTCCTTGCGTCCTGGGCATGGAATTTCGGTCTCGGCATGACGTGGCTCGCCGTCCCCTTGTACGCCCACAGCCAAGGCCTGTCCAACACCGAGATCGGCGTGCTGTTCGCCGCCCCGGTGCTCGTGCAGGCGCCGCTCAACCTGGTCGGGGGCGCCTACACGGACCGCATCGGCGGGCGGCGCCTGATGCTCGGCTCCTGCCTCGCCCAGTGCCTCGCCGCGGCGTGGCTCGCCGTGGCGCAGGGGTTCTGGATGCTCATGGCGGGCCAGCTCGTCCTGATCCTTTCGCGCGCCACCTTCTGGCCGGCCAACTGGTCGATGGCGAGCGAGCTGCCGGGCACGCGCGGCGTGCAGCTCGGCCGGCTCAATGCCATCAGCAACGTGGGACAGATCCTCGGCACCGCGCTCTCGGGCTTCCTGCTCGCCGCCTCGGGGTTCGTCGCGACCTTCGCGGTGCTGGCGGCGAGCTCGTTCGTCGCCTGGCTGCTCGCCCTGGGCACGCGCGCGAGGGCGGCCACGGCGGTCAACCCGGCGAAAAACGTCCTCGCCGCCTACCTGCCGCTCCTGCGCAAGCCGGTGATCTTCTACTGCGTGGCCTGCGCCTACGTGTCGGCGCTGCCCTTCTCGCTTTCGGTGTCGTTCTATCCGCTGCTGCTCGCGCATTACGCGTACAGCGAAGGCAGCTCCGGGCTGCTGGTTTCGCTGCGCGCCGTAGGGTCCATCGCCGCCAGCCTGCTGGTGGCGCGCTTCGTGCGCAGCGGGCCGCAGACCCCCTGGCCGGTGGTCTGCGGGCTGATCGTCGCCGCGTCGATCGGCCTGGTGCCGCTCGTCAACCATCCCGTGCCGATCGCGCTGTGGCTGCTGCTCGTCGGCGCCGGGTCGGCGGCGATGACGCTGTACTTCCAGATCACCATCGGCGAGGCGAGCCGCCCCGAGGAGCGCGGCTCGGCGCTCGCCCTCGGCGGGCTGGGCTGGAGCATCTCGCATCTGTCGACGCCGCTCGTCATGGGCGAGCTCGCCGACCGCTACGGCATCGTCCAGGGCTTCTACGCGATCGGCGCCTTCGCCGCGCTGTGCGCGCTGGCGATCGGGCTGCTGCGCCGGTGGGCCTTCCGCGCGGCCTAGCGCTGCCCGCGCCGCAGCCTCTCCTCGCGCTGGCGGATGTGGCGCTCGATCTCGCGCAGCGCCTCGAGCTGGCTCTTCAGCTCCTCCTCGCGCTTGTCGCGCTCGCGATCGATCCGCTCGTGCTCGCGCGCCATGCGCTCGGCGTCGCGCGCCAGGCGCTCGGTCTCGCGCGCGAGGCGCTGCTTGTCGGCGAGCTGCGCGGCGACGAACGCGGCGAAGCGCGGCGCCCCCGGCGCGGCGGCGTCGGCGAGCGGCGCGAGCAGCGCCGAGGCGCGGCCCGGGTCGCCGAGCGGCGTCGGCAGCAGGGCGAGCAGCGCGCCCAGCTTCAGCCGCGTCACCGGGTCCGGCCGGCGGTCGAACGCGTTCTGCGCGCGTGCGAGCGCGGCGCGCTGCTCGGGCTGCGGGGCGCGCACGGCGTAGAGCACCTCGGCGAGCGCCGCGTCCACCGCGCGCAGCTCGGCGCCCTCCGGGTCGAGCACGGCACAGCCGGCGCAGGCGATCACGAGCGCCGCAAGCGAAAGGCGAAGGGTGCGCACGTCCTTATAATTTCACGAAAATGTCCCACGCGAGCGGCCCCAAGGTCTACCTCGTCGCCGCCGTGGCGGCAAACGGCGTCATCGGCAAGGACGGCCGCCTGCCCTGGCACCTGCCCGAAGATCTCAAGCATTTCAAGCGTCTGACGCTCGGCCACCCGGTGATCATGGGCCGGCGGACCTGGGAATCGCTGGGCAAGCCGCTGCCCGGGCGGGACAACATCGTGGTCAGCCGCCGCCCCGGCTTCCAGGCGCCCGGCGCGGCGGTAGCGTCATCGCTCGAAGCGGCGCTCGCCCTGTGCGCGGGCGAGCCGGTGGCCTTCGTGATCGGCGGGCACGAGCTCTTCAGGGAATCGCTGCCCTGCGCGGCGGGCCTGGTGCTCACCGAGATCCAGCGCGATTACCCCGGCGATACCTGGTTCCCGGAATACGACCGCGCGAGGTGGCGCGAGACGCAGCGCGAAGCGCACACCGCCGCCGACGGCACGCGCTTCGACTTCGTGCTCTACGAGCCGCGCTAGTCCTTGCTTTCGAACACGCGCACTTCCGGCGGTGGAAAGCCGTTGAACTGGCTCGCGTAGGCCGTGGTATACGCGCCGGCGTTGCGGATGTAGACGAAGTCGCCCTCCTGCAGGTCGGAGGGCAGCGGCTCGTCGCGCATGACGATGTCCACCGAGTCGCAGGTCGGTCCGCCGACCGTCCACGGGATGTCCGGGCCGGCCCGCTCGGTGCGGATGCGGTATTTCAGGCCTTCGCTCGACTCGATTACGCCGCCGAACAGGCCCGCGTCCCAGTGCATCCAGCGCTTGCCGGCGCGCACCGCCGTGCCGAGCACGCGGCAGACGAAATAGCCCGCGTCGGAGACGAGGTAGCGTCCCGGCTCGGCGATCACCTGCACGTCTTCCGGGAAGGCCTTGAGGCCCTCGTTCACCACCGCGCCGATGACCTCGATCGACGGAATCGGCTTGACGTGGCGCACCGGGAAGCCGCCGCCGATGTTGAGCAGGCGCGGCTTGAGGCCCGCCTTGGCCATGGCGTCGAAAAGCGCGCGCGACTTCTCCAGGGCGACGCGCCAGTTCTCCGGGTTGCGGCACTGCGAGCCGACGTGGAAGGTCACGCCGGCGAGGTCGGCGCCGAGCTTGGCCGCCAGGGCGACGATCTCGCGCGCGTCCGCCGCGCCGGCGCCGAACTTGCCCGACAGCGGCCAGTCGCTGCCGATGTTGGGCGCGGCGATGCGCAGATAGAGCTTCGCCTGCGGCGCCGTCTCGTGCACCCGGCGCAGCTCGTCCGGACTGTCGACGACGAACCACTCCACGCCCTTCGCCGCGGCGTAGGCGATCCACTCCCGGGACTTGACCGGGTTGGAGTAGAACACCTCGGCGGCCGGCACGCCGAGCCCCAGCAGCAGGTCGAGCTCGGCGGTCGAGGCGATCTCGAAGCCGCAGCCCTCCTGCACCAGCGCCTTGAGCACCCGGCGGTCCGGGTTCGCCTTCACCGCGTAGTGCGGCCGCACGCGGGGCATGGCCGCGCGGAAGCGCCGCACCTTGCCCCGCACGATGGCGGTGTCGAGGATCAGGAACGGTCGGCTGTACTTCTGGTGGGCCGCCCGCCGCACGATCTCGAAGTCCAGGCTGACTTCGGGATGCGTGTCGAAGAGCTGCTCGAGGGACTGCTGGCGGGTGACTGCGGACTGTCTGGCGCGTGCGAGGCTACTGGGAGGGCGATCGCCCATCGGCGTGTCTCCGAAAGAAGTCGTCGGACCTAAGTTTCCGGAATGTCCCGGACGCAAACGTCGTCGAAGCGGTACCCCATAACGTTCTCCAAAACGGTCAAGCAACGCCGTGGCAAAAAAAACTTGCGGCCGATTATAGAGACGACCCCCCGGGCGTCAAGGGCTGCGGGAACTTTTTTTACGGTCCCTATAGCGCCCCGGCTGGGGTGCAACCACTATATCTAGTAGCGAGCCGAAACCGCGGGGCTAGATGCGAGGCAGCGTGACGCCTTGCTGTCCCTGATACTTGCCGCCGCGGTCGCGGTACGAGGTCTCGCACAGCTCGTCGGCCTCGAGGAACACCACCTGCGCGACGCCCTCGTTGGCGTAGATGCGCGCCGGCAGCGGCGTGGTGTTGGAGAACTCCAGGGTCACGTGGCCTTCCCACTCGGGCTCGAGCGGGGTCACGTTGACGATGATGCCGCAGCGCGCGTAGGTCGACTTGCCGAGGCAGATGGTGAGCACGTTGCGCGGGATGCGGAAATACTCCACGGTGCTCGCCAGCGCGAACGAGTTGGGCGGGATGATGCAGACCTCGCCCCGGTAGTCGACGAAGTTCTTCTCGTCGAACGCCTTGGGGTCGACGATCGTCGAGTTGATGTTGGTGAAGATCTTGAATTCGGTCGAGCAGCGGATGTCGTAGCCGTAGCTCGACGTGCCGTAGGAGACGATCTTGCGGCCGGCGAGCGCCTTCACCTGGTCCGGCTCGAAGGGCTCGATCATGCGATGCTCGACCGCCATGCGCCGGATCCAGCGGTCGGACTTGATGCTCATTTTTGTTAGGTGTTCTGGACGACGATGTTGGGGAATTTCGAGGTCATGTCGCGCTGCATCTCGGCGATCTTGACCGCGCAGCGGCGCGCGATGCGCCGGTAGATGTCGGCCGACGGGCCGTCGGGGTCGGAGACCACGGTCGGCTTGCCCGAGTCGGCCTGGCTGCGGATCGCCTCGTCGAGCGGCAGCTGGCCGAGCAGCTCGGTGCCGTAGTCGCGGCACATCTTCTCGGCGCCGCCCGTGCCGAAGATGTGGCTCTGGTGGCCGCACTTCGGGCAGGTATGGAAGGACATGTTCTCCACCACGCCCAGGATCGGGATGCCCACCTTCTCGAACATCTTCAGTCCCTTGCGCGCGTCGATGAGGGCGATGTCCTGCGGCGTGGTGACGATCACCGCGCCGGTGACCGGCACCTTCTGCGCGAGCGTGAGCTGGATGTCGCCGGTGCCCGGCGGAAGGTCGACCACGAGGTAGTCGAGGTCGCGCCAGCGCGTGTCCTTCAGGAGCTGCTCCAGCGCCTGCGTGACCATCGGGCCGCGCCAGACCATCGGCGTGTCGAGGTCGATCAGGAAGCCGATCGAGATCGCCTGCAGCCCGTGGCCCTCCATCGGCTCCAGGGTCTTGCCGTCCTTCGATTCCGGCCGTCCGGCGATGCCGAGCATGGTGGGCTGCGACGGGCCGTAGATGTCGGCGTCCAGCACGCCGACCGCCGCGCCCTCGGCGGCCAGGGCGAGGGCCAGGTTGACCGCCGTGGTCGACTTGCCGACGCCGCCCTTGCCGGAGGCGACGGCGATGATGTTCTTGACGCCGGGCACCAGCTTGACGCCGCGCTGCACGGCGTGCGCGACGACCTTGGAGCTGACCCTCACGGTCACCCCGCGCGCGCCCGCCTGCTTGAGCGCCTGCGTCACCTGGCGGCGGATCGGCTCGTGCTGGCTGCGCCCCGGGTAGCCGAGCTCGATGTCGAGCGTCACGTCGTCGCCCGAGACCTTGACGTTGCGCGCCGCGCGGCCGGCGATGAAATCCTTGCCGGTGTTCGGATCGACGAGCTTGCGCAGCGTCTCCTGTACTGCCGCTTCACTCAGGGACATGGTTGAAGTGTAAGCTAAAATCGCGCCTTTCCCGCGCAGGCCCGACTCTTACTCCGAGCGATCGATGGCGTCCCGGAAGCTGTTCGTCACCACCGCGTTGCCGTACGCCAACGGCTCGTTCCACATCGGGCACATCATGGAGTACATCCAGGCCGATATATGGGTGCGCTTCCAGCGCATGCAAGGCCACGAGGTGCACTTCGTGGGCGCCGACGACGCCCACGGGGCGCCGATCATGCTCAAGGCCGAGGCCGAGGGCGTGACGCCGGAAGCGCTCCTGGCGCGCATCGCCGCCGAGCGGCCGCGCACCCTGGGCGGCTTCCATATCTCGTTCGACAACTGGCATTCCACCCATTCCCCGGAGAACACGGAGCTCTCGCAGGACATCTACCGGCGGCTGCGGCGCGCCGGCCTGATCTACAGCCGGCGCATCGAGCAGTTCTACGACCCGGTGAAGGGCATGTTCCTCGCCGACCGCTACATCAAGGGCGAATGCCCGAACTGCGGCGCCAAGGACCAGTACGGCGACGCCTGCGAGAGCTGCGGCTCGGTCTACGCCGCCACCGAGCTGAAGAACCCCTACTCGACGCTCTCGGGCGCGACGCCCGTGCTCAAGTCCTCGGAGCACTATTTCTTCAAGCTCTCCGACCCGGCGTGCAAGCGCTTCCTCGCGCAGTGGCTGGAGACACCGGGCCGGCTGCAGCCCCAGGTGGTGCACAAGGCGCAGGAATGGCTGCAGGGCAAGGGCGACAAGGCGCTCGCCGATTGGGACATCTCGCGCGATGCGCCCTATTTCGGCATCCGCATTCCCGACAGCGCCGAGGAAAAATACCTCTACGTCTGGCTCGACGCGCCGATCGGCTACCTGGCGAGCCTGAAGAACTACTGCGCGAAGAAGGGGCTTGACTTCGAGCGGCTGCTCGCCGACCCGGCGCTCGAGCAGGTGCACTTCATCGGCAAGGACATCATCTACTTCCATACGCTGTTCTGGCCGGCGATGCTGCAGTTCGCCGGCCCGCCGTACAAGGTGCCCGACCACGTCTACGTGCACGGCTTCATCACCACCGTGTCGGGCGACAAGATGTCCAAGTCGCGCGGCACGGGGATCGACCCGCTGCGCTACCTCGAGCTCGGCATGAACGCCGAGTGGCTGCGCTACTACATCGCCGCCAAGCTCAACGCCAACGTCGAGGACGTCGAGTTCAACGCCGCGGACTTCCTCGCCCGGGTGAACAGCGACCTGGTCGGCAAGTACGTGAACATCGCCGCGCGCGCGGCCGGCTTCGTCACGAAGACGTTCGACGGGCAGCTCGCGCCCGCATCGCAGGAAAGCGCGCGCGTCGCGCTCGGCGCCGCCGACCAGATACGCGAGGCCTACGAGGGACGCGAGTTCGGCAAGGTGGTGCGCGAGGTAATGCGCGTCGCGGACATCGTGAACCAGCGCTACGACCAGGCGAAGCCCTGGGAGCTCGTGAAGGATCCCGCCCGGCGCGAGGAGCTGCAGCGCATCTGCAGCGACGCCATCCACGCGTTCTTCGTGCTGACCGTGTACCTCGCGCCGATCCTGCCGGCGACCGCCCGGCGGGTCGCGAGAGAGCTGTTCGGCCTCGAGCACGACCTGACGTTCGATGACCTTAAGGCGCTGCCGGAGCGCCTGCGGCCGTTCAAGCACCTGATCACGCGCGTCGAGCAGGAGCAGCTCGAGCGCCTGTTCGACGCGAAGGAGCCTGCCGTGAGCGAGACGATAACGATCGACGACTTCGCCAAGCTCGACCTGCGCGTGGCGCGCATCGTGCGCGCCGAGCAGGTCGAGGGCGCCGACAAGCTGCTCAAGCTGACGCTCGACACCGGCGGCGCGACGCGCACGGTGTTCGCCGGCATCAAGTCCGCCTATGCGCCGCAGGCGCTGGAAGGCCGGCTGGCGGTGCTGGTGGCGAACCTCGAGCCGCGCAAGATGAAGTTCGGCGTCTCCGAGGGCATGGTGCTCGCCGCCTCGGGCGACGGACCGGGAATCTTCCTCGTCTCGCCCGACAGCGGGGCCCAGCCCGGCATGCGCGTAAAATAGCTCGGTCGCGGCCTGCGCGCCGCATAACGGCGAAGAAGCCTGATGGAGAGCTCCGGCCGTACGCTTGTCTGCAGCGTGCTCTTCCTCGACATCGTCGAGTATTCCAAGAAGCCGGTCGCCGAGCAGCTCGAGCTGAAGCAGGCGTTCAACAAGGTGCTCGCCAGCGCGCTCGAGCAGGTGCCGGCGCGCGACCGCATCATCCTCGACACCGGCGACGGCGCGGCGGTCACCTTCATGGGCGATCCCGAGGACGCGCTGTTCGCCTCGATCGCGGTGCGCGACCAGGCCGGCTCGGTGCCAGTGCGCCTCGGCATCAACCTCGGCCCGGTGCGCCTGGTGAAGGACCTCAACGACCAGATCAACATCATCGGCGACGGCATCAACGTCGCGCAGCGCGTGATGAGCTTCGCGCGCCCCGGCCAGCTGCTCGTGTCGCGCTCGTTCTACGAGGTGGTGTCGTGCCTGTCGCGCGACTACGCGCGCATGTTCCACCACGAAGGCGCCCGCACCGACAAGCACGTGCGCGAGCACGACGTGTACTCGGTCGTCGCCGGCTCGGGGGCGACGCGCCGCATCGGCGACACCCTCGCCGACGCGCCCGCCGCCCCGGCGTCGCTCGTCTGGCTGGAGGGCAGCGGCCCGCTCGGCCTGCGCCGCTCGGCGATCGTCGCCGCGTCGCTGGTGTTCCTGACCGCCGTCGCCGGCGGCGTCGGCGCGCGCGTCATGATGCGCGAGGAGCCCGCCCGGCCGCCCGCCGTGGCCGCCGGCCGGCTCGCGCCCGCGGCCAAGCCGGCCGCGGCGCCGCTGCCGTCGGCGCAGAGCGCGTCGACGGCGCCCGCGCCCGTGGCGCGCGTGGAGCCGGCCCCCGCGGCCGAAGAGCCGCGCCGGCATGCGCGGCGCGCGCCGCCCGCCGGCGCCGGGCGCCTGGAGCTCGCCATCGCGCCCTGGGGCGAGGTGCTGATCGACGGCAAGCGCCGCGGCGTGAGCCCGCCGCTGCGCTTCGTCGACGTGCCGCCCGGCACGCATACGATCGAGATCCGCAACTCCACGTTCCCGGCGCACGTGCAGAAGGTGCAGCTCAAGGCGGGCGAGGCGGTGCGCATCCGGCACCGCTTCAAGTGATGCTGCGCATGATCGTCCTCGCCACGCTCGTCTCGGCGCTCGCCGGCTGCGCAACCCAGCAGATGCGCGACCTGCGCGCGCTGTTCAAGCCGAGCAAGGGCTACCACGCGCTGCGGCTCGGCATCCAGCAGTTCGAGGACGGCGGCTACGTGGACGCGGCGCGCCACCTGCAGCTCGCCATCGACATGGGGCTGCATGCGGGCGAGCGCATCGAGGCGCACAAGTACCTCGCCTTCATCCATTGCGCGTCGGGACGCGAGGGGGCCTGCCGCGACGAGTTCCGGCGCGCGCTCGCCGCCGACCCCGACTTCACTCTCGGCCCGGCCGAGCGCGGCCACCCGGTGTGGGGACCGGTATTCGCCTCGCTCAAGGGAGGCGGCGCGATAAAGGTCGAGGAGCACGAGCCGGAGCTGAAGACCGCGCCCGAGCCGAAGAGCGAGCCGCCGAAAGCCGAGGCGAAGGCCGAAGCGAAGGGCGAGCCGGTCCTTAAGGCGGCGCTGCGGCTCTACGAGGAAGGCAACTACGTGCAGTCGGCCAAGAGCCTGCAGGCGGCGATCGACCAGGGGCTGGAAAACAAGGATCGCGCGCGCGCCCACAAGTACCTGGCGTTCATCCATTGCGCCGCGAGCCGCGAGCAACAGTGCCGCGAAGAGTTCAGCAAGGCGCTCGCCGTCGACCCGTCGCTCGACCTCGCGCCGGCGGAAGCCGGGCACCCGATCTGGGGACCGGTGTTCCGCGCGGTGAAGGCGGGCCGCTAGCCCGCGCGATGGAGCCGGCCGAGCTCGGTCGCTACCAGATCCAGTCCGAGCTCGGACGGGGCGCGATGGGCGTCGTCTACAAGGCGACCGACTCGGTGCTCGAGCGCACCGTCGCGGTGAAGACCGTCAACATCACCCTGGAGCGCGAGTACGCCGAGAAATACGAGCAGCGCTTCTACCAGGAGGCGAAGGCGGCCGGCGGCCTGAACCACCCGAACATCGTCACGATCCACGACGTCGGCAAGGCGGGCGACGTGGTGTACATGGCGATGGAGTACATCGAAGGCGTGGAGCTGCGCACGCTGATCGGCGAGGGTCGCGCGCTGCGCGTGCCGCAGGCCGTCTCGATCGCCGCGCAGGTCGCCGAAGGGCTCGCCTATGCGCACCAGCGCGGCGTGGTGCACCGCGACATCAAGCCGGCCAACATCATGGTGGTCGCCAACGGGCCGGTGAAGATCACCGACTTCGGCATCGCGCGCATGCGCGGCTCGGGGGACCTGACCCAGACCGGCACCCTGCTCGGCTCGCCGAAGTACATGTCGCCCGAGCAGGTGATCGGCAAGCGGGCCGACCACCGCTCGGACATCTTCTCGCTCGGCGTGATCCTGTACGAGATGCTGTGCGGCACGGCGCCGTTCAACGGCGAGAACGTCACCGCGCTCATGTACCAGATCGTCAACTTCGTGCCGCCGGCGCCGAGCACGCTCAACGAGCAGGTGCCCGAGCTGCTCGACTACATCGTCGCCAAGATGCTCGCCAAGCCGCTCGACCAGCGCTACCAGGACGCCGCCGAGCTGGCGCGCGACCTGCACGAATGCGAGCGGCAGCTCGAGGCGCCCTCGGGCACCGTGCCGCCGCGCACGCTGCCGGGCCTCGCCGCCGGACCGCAGCCGCGTTTGGTCGACCCGGAGGCGAAAACCGTGGTGCTGGCGCAGACCCTGAACCGCACGCGCCTCGCCGACAAGGCGCCGGAAGAGCTCTTGCCGCCCGATTCGCCGGCGCGCGGGCTGGCGCAGTCGTTCGACTCGCTGGAGGCGACGCAGCGGCTCGCGACGCTGACCGGCGCGAGCCCGGTCGACACCGCGCCGACCACGACGCAGGTGCTGCGCTCGATTCCGAAGCCGGAGCGGCGCTGGCGGCGCCGCGACTGGCTGCTCGTCAGCGCCGCCGCCGTGGGCGGGCTGGTGGTCGCCGGGGCGCTGGTGCGCCGCGGCAGGCGCCGCTAGCGGCCGCCGCAGCTCGGCGGCATCGCGCTTACCGGATAGCCGCGGCAGCTCCAGGTGAGCTGGCCGGCCTGCAGCGCCGGCCTGAGCGCGATCTCGAGCGCGTTCTCCTCGTTCCAGCCGCGGATCGCGCCGTTGTCCTCGACGATCCACTTCAGGCTGCCGTGCTTGGTCTCCTGCGCCGAAACCTTGACGCCCTTGCCCGCACCGGCCAGGCTGCCGGACTTCTTGACGTTGGCGGCGACCTGCTGCTTCGCCGGCTCGGCACCGGCAATCAGCGCTTCGGCGGCTTCCCGCGACTTGGCGCCCGCCATCTGCGGCAGGACCACGGCGACGACGACGAATCCGATCAGGGCAAGTGCCGCCACGACCAGCAGACCGACGCGCATCATTCCCCCCATTTTTTTATGACTGCTCAGCGTGCGCGCCCGAGCTTAACATTGCCCCGCGTGTCCTGCATGGTGACCCGGCAAATTCGTGTCAGAGGGCGAGTCCAGGGCGTCGGCTTCCGTTATGCCCTGCGCCGCGAAGCCGAACGCGCCGGCGTGCGCGGCTGGGTCCGCAACCGGCGCGACGGCAGCGTCGAAGCGCTCATGCAGGGCGACGCGCAGGCGGTGGCGGCACTCATCGCCTGGGCGCGGCGCGGGCCGCCCGCCGCGCGGGTCGACGAGCTGCACGAGAGCGTCGCCGACCCGGCGCTCGCGCAGGACTGCGAGGCGTTCGAGGAACGGCCCACGGTTTGAGGCGAGGCGCCTGCGGTATCACGGCGCGCGACTTCGCGCGCCGCGCTTGCCTGCCCGCGCGGCGCGGCGCGAAGCTCCTCCCGCCACGGGAGGAGAACACCATGAATGCCATGCCGCTTTCGGCTGCCGAGCTGTGCGATGCGATGCGCCATGGGCGCGCGTTCGACCCGGCGCGGCTCAATCGCATCCTGGCGATCGACACGCAGCGCGGCCTGATCGAGGTGCAGGCCGCCACGCCGTGGGCGGCCATCGCCGCGGCGCTGCGTCCGGGAGACGCGCTCGCCGCCTCGGCGGCGAGCGCCGCGCTGCCCGGCGTGGACGACAGCCTCGCGTGCAACGCGCCCGGCCCCGACGGCGCGCCCGCGGTGACGCACGTGCAGGCGCTGACCCTCGTCTCCCCGGACGGCGAGCTGCGCCGGCTGAGCCGCCATCGCGAGCCGGAGCTGTTCTCGCTGGTGGTGGGCGGCTTCGGCCTGTTCGGCGCGCTGTACAGCGTGACGCTCAGCATGGAGAGCCTGTCCCGCACGGTCGAGAAGGCGGCGCCGCCGCAGCGCATCGTCCTCGGCCCCGGCGCGCCGGGGGCGCGGCCGCTCGAGCTGCTGCTGCCGCCGGAGCGGCTCGAGCGCTTCGTGGCCGATAGCGACGCCACCGCGCGCGCCTGGCGGCTGCCCTTGCACTGCGCCGAAGTGCGCCGCACCGCGCCGGAAGAGGACAGCTTTCTGCGCTGGGCGTCGCGCGACTTCGCCCAGCTCAAGCTTCATTTCGCCGGCGCCGAAGGGCTGGGCGCGCGCGTACGTCTCGCGCAGCTGCGCCGCGAGCTGATCGACGCGGCGATCGTCGCCGGCGGGCGCTTCCACATCGCCTCGACGCGCGAGGCGACGCGCGCGCAGCTCGAGGCCTGCTATCCCCAGCTGCCGGCGTTCCTCGATCACAAGCGCCGCTTCGACCCGCGCGAGCGGCTGACCAATCCGTGGTACGTGCACCAGCGCGGCCTGCTCCTGGGGGAGCGCTGCGAGGTGCGCTGGGGCGGCTAGGCGGGCACCGGCGCGGCGGCGACGCCGTACACGAGCTGCACGTTCTCCGGCGCGAGCCACGCGCCCAGGTCGGCAATCAGGCGGCTGTCGGGACGCACGCGCCAGGCGTCGCCGAGGGCGACGTCGCACTCGGCCTGGGCGCTGCGGTAGGAGACCACCACTTGGCAGCCGCCGCCGCCGGCGGCGCGATACGGCGCGAGCAGCTGCTGCAGCCGGCGCGCATCGGCCTGGCCGTTCATGGCGAGCCGCAGCCGGGCCGCGAAGCGCGCGCGCAGGCCGTCGAGGTCGAGCAGCTCCTCGGCCGTGACCCGCACGCCGCCCGAGAAATCGTCGCGCTGCACGCGGCCGGCCACCACCAGCAGGGCGTCGTCCTTCAGCTTGTCGCGGTGCCGGTCGACCAGCTCGCTGAACACCGAGATCTCGACCTGCGCGGTGCCGTCGTCGAGCATCACCACCATCATGCGGCCGCGCCGGGTCATCTGCATGCGCGCGCTCGCCACCACGCCCGCCATCCAGGTGCGGCTGTCGGCCGCGGCGAGTCGCGCGAGCGGCGTGCGCGGAAAGCCGCGCAGCTCGGGCTCGTAGACCGAGAAGAGATGCGCCGAGAGGTAGAAGCCGAGCGCCGCCTTCTCCTCCATGAGCTTCTGGCGCAGGTCCCACGGCGCGGCGTCGACCGTGATGCCTTCGCCGCCGCGCGGCGCCTCGGCCTCGCCGAACAGGCTCTCCTGCGCCGCGGCGCGCTCGGCCTGCTCGGCCGCCTCGAGCGCGCGGCCCACCGTGGCGAGCAGCCGCGCGCGGTGCTCGTCCAGGCGGTCGAAGGCGCCGGCGCGCACCAGCGCCTCGACGACGCGCCGGTTGACGTGCCGCTTGTCGACGCGGCGGCAGAAGTCGAACAGGTCGCGGAACGGCCCGGCGCGCCGCGCCTCGAGGATCGCGGCGATCGCCGCCTCGCCGGTGCCGCGCACCGCGCCCAGCCCGTACCGGATGGTGCGCCGGTCGACCGGCGTGAAGCGGTAGTCCGAGGCGTTCACGTCGGGCGGCAGGATGGTCAGGCCGTTCTGCACGCCGTCCTCGTAGAACTGCCGCACCTTGTCGGTGTCGTCCATCACCGCCGAGAGGTTGGCGGCGACGAACGCGGCGGGATGGTGCGCCTTCATGTAGGCGGTCTGGTAGGCGAGCAGCGCGTACGCGGCGGCGTGCGACTTGTTGAAGCCGTAGCCGGCGAACTTCTCCATCAGGTCGAAGAGCTGCATCGCCTTGCCGCGCGAGAGGCCGTTCTTCTCGGCGCCGGCGACGAAGATGTCGCGCTGCTGCGCCATCTCCTCGGGCTTCTTCTTGCCCATCGCGCGACGCAGCAGGTCGGCGCCGCCGAGCGTGTAGCCGCCGATCACCTGCGCGATCTGCATCACCTGCTCCTGGTACACCATGATGCCGTAGGTCGGGCCGAGGATCGGCTGCAGGCGCGCATCGAGGTACTCGACGCGCTGCTGGCCGTGCTTGCGCGCGATGAAGTCGGGGATCAGGTCCATCGGCCCCGGCCGGTAGAGGGCGACCAGCGCGATCACGTCCTCGAAGCGGTCGGGCCGCGCGCGCTTGATCAGGTCGCGCATGCCGCGCGATTCCAGCTGGAACACCGCGGTGGTGTTGCCCGCCGAGAGCAGCTGGTAGGTGGCGGCGTCGTCGAGCGGGATGCGGCTCAGGCGGAAGTCCTGCTCGCCCAGCTGGCGCACGTAGCGCTCGGCCCAGTCGAGGATGGTGAGCGTGGTGAGGCCGAGGAAGTCGAACTTGACCAGGCCGACCTTCTCGACGTCGTCCTTGTCGAGCTGCGACACGACGTTGCTCGTGCCCTCGGCGGCGTAGAGCGGGCAGTAGTCGGTGAGCTTGCCCGGCGCGATCAGCACGCCGCCGGCGTGCATGCCGACGTTGCGCACCAGGCCCTCCAGCTTCTCGCCCAGCGCGAGCAGCTCGCGCACCTCGTCCTCCTTCTGCTCGCGCTCGGCGAGCAGCGGCTCCATCTCGCGCGCCATCGCGAGCGTGATCGTCTTGCCCGGCTGGAACGGGATCAGCTTGGCGATCTGGTCGCAGAAGTTGTAGCCGAGGTCGAGCACCCGCCCGACGTCGCGCACCACGGCGCGCGCCGCCATCGTGCCGAAGGTGGCGATCTGCGAGACGCTCTCCTCGCCGTACTTGCGGCGCACGTAGTCGATGACCCGGTCGCGCCCGTCCTGGCAGAAGTCGATGTCGAAGTCGGGCATCGAGACCCGCTCCGGATTGAGGAAGCGCTCGAACAGCAGGTCGTAGCGCAGCGGGTCGAGGTCGGTGATGCCCAGCGAGTACGCGACCAGCGAGCCGGCGCCGGAGCCGCGTCCCGGCCCCACCGGCACGCCGTTCGCCTTGGCCCAGTTGATGAAGTCGGCGACGATCAGGAAGTAGCCGGCGAAGCCCATCTGCACGATGGTGCGGATCTCGAACGCCAGCCGCTCCTCGTAGCGCGGCAGCGCGTCGGCGGCGATGCCGAGCTCCGCGCAGCGCCGCGCGAGCCCCGCCTGCGCCTGCTGCTCGAGATACTGCTCGAGCGTCACGCCGGGCGGCGTGGGGAAGGCGGGCAGCCGCGTCCTGCCCAGCTCGATCTCGAGGTTGCAGCGGCGCGCGATCTCGACCGAGTTGGCGAGCGCCTGCGGCAGGTCGGCGAACAGCTCCGCCATCTGCGCCTGCGTCTTGAAGAACTGCTCGGGCGTGAACTGGCGCGGGCGGCGCTGGTCGCCGAGCACGTAGCCCTGGGCGATGCACACGCGCGCCTCGTGCGCCTTGAAGTCCGCGGCATCGAGGAACTGCACCGGATGCGTGGCGACCACCGGCAGGCCGAGGCGCGCCGCGAGCGCCACCGAGCGCGAGACCAGCGCCTCGCCCGCGGGCAGGCCGGCGCGCTGCACCTCGACGTAGTAGCGCCCCGGGAACAGCCCGGCCCAGTGGCGCGCCACCCGCTCGGCGGCGTCGCCATGGTCCGAAAGGAGCGCCGCGGCGAGCTCGCCGGACGGGCCGCCCGAGAGCGTGATCAGGCCGTCGGTGCCCGCCGCCAGCCAGTCGGGCGAGATGAGCGCGCGCCCCCGGTGCGCGTTCTTCAGCCAGGCGCGCGAAAGGAGCTCGCACAGTCTGAGATAGCCCGCGCGCGTCGCGCAAAGCAGCAGCAGCCGGTGCGGCTTGTCGCGGTCGGCGCGGTTCTCGATCCAGCAGTCGGCGCCGATGATCGGCTTCACGCCGGCGGCGCGCGCCGCGGCGTAGAACTTGACCATGCCGAACAGGTTGGCCGCGTCGGTCAGGGCGAGCGCCGGCATGCCATCGCGCGCCGCGCGCTTCACCGCGTCGTCGATCCGGACTATGCCGTCGCTCACCGAGTATTCGCTATGCAGCCTCAGGTGAACGAAAAGCGGCCCTCCCATGTCAAAAAATTCTACCGGAAAGGCCGCTGCGAACCGCATGACAGGCAAAGCTTTCGCGCTCGCCGTGGCGCTGCTCGCCGGCGCCGCCGGCGCCGCGGCGCAGAACCGCAGCGCCGAGCTCGACAAGGCGTACCAGGAGGCGCGCGCGGCGTACAACGCGCTGCGCGAAGCCGAGGAGCGCCGCGACCGCGGCGCCGAGTCGCTGCCGGGCGAGCGCCAGTCGAGCGTCGCCGGCGGCAGCCGCCCGACGGAGAACTATTTCGTCCGCCAGGCGATCCTCGAGCAGCAGGTCGAGCTGGCGCGCCGCCGCTACGAGGCGGCGATGAAGCGCTGGAATGACCTGAAGTAGCATGCGCGGGCCATGCGGCCCGCGCTGTCCGCCCTGCTGCTCGGCGCGACCTGCATCGCGCTGTCGCCGATCTTCGTGCGCCTGTCGGAGGCGGGCCCGACGGCCACCGCGTTCTGGCGCACCGCGCTCGCGCTGCCGGCGCTCTGGCCGCTCTATTTCGCGGCGCGGCCGCACGCCGCCGGCCGCGCCGCGCCGCGCGTGCTGCTCTTCGTCGCGGGCTTGGCCTTCGCCGGCGACCTCGCGTTCTGGCATGCCTCGATCGGCCTCACCTCGGTCGCCAACTCGACCCTGCTCGCCAACCTCGCGTCGCTGTTCGTGACGCTCGCGGCGTGGCTGCTCTGGCGGCAGCGGCCGAGCGGCCTGTTCCTGCTCGGGCTCGCCACCGCGCTCGCCGGCGTCGCCCTGCTCGTGCATTCGAGCGTGCGCTTCGCTTCCGGCGGGCTGCTCGGCGACGCGTTCGGCCTGGTCACGGCGATGTTCTACGCGGGCTATCTGCTCGCCGTGAAATCGCTGCGCGACCGCGGCGCCGCGACGCTGCTCATCATGGCGGCGAGCAGCACGGTCACCACGCTCGTGCTGCTGCCGGTCGCTCTCGCCTCGGGGGAGCGCATCGTCCCCGCCACGGCGGCCGGATGGCTGGACCTCGTCGGGCTCGCGCTGCTGTCGCATGCCGCCGGGCAGGGGCTGATCGCCTACGCGCTCGCGCACCTGCCGGCCGCGTTCTCTTCGGTGAGCCTGCTGCTGCAGCCGGTGATGGCGGCGCTGTTCGCGTGGCTGCTGCTCGGCGAGCCGCTCGCCGCGCTGCAGCTCGCCGGCGGCGCGGTCGTGCTCGCCGGCATCGCGCTCGCGCGGCGCGGCTCGCCCTAGACGACGCGCGCGACCGGTTCTCCGTCGGCCGCTTCCACGCTGCCGATCGCGTACACCGTCTCGCCGGCCGAGCGCAGCGTCTCGGCGGCGCGCGCGGCGTCCTCGGGGGCGACGACGATCACCATGCCGATGCCGCAGTTGAAGACGCGGTGCATCTCGTCCTCGGCCACGCCGCCTTCGCGCTGCAGCCAGGCGAAGAGCTCGGGCCGCGGCCACGCGGCCCTGCGGATCAGCGCCTGCGTGCCGCGCGGCAGCACGCGCGGCACGTTGCCGGTCAGCCCGCCGCCGGTGATGTGCGCCAGCGCCTTCACCGGCACGCGCTCGAGGAGCTGCAGCACCGGCTTCACGTAGATGCGCGTCGGCTCGAGCAGGTCGAAGGGCAGCTCGGCGAGCGAGGGCCTGGCGCGCTCGAGGATCTTGCGCACCAGCGAGTAGCCGTTCGAGTGCGCGCCGCTCGAGGCGAGGCCGAGCAGCGCGTCGCCCGGCGCCACCGCGCGCCCGTCGATGATGCGCTCCTTCTCCACCACGCCGACGCAGAAGCCCGCCAGGTCGTACTCGCCTTCCGGGTACATGCCCGGCATCTCCGCCGTCTCGCCGCCGATCAGGGCGCATCCGGCGAGCTCGCAGCCGCGCGCGATGCCGGCCACCACCTGCGCCGCCACCGCGGTGTCGAGCTTCCCGCAGGCGAAGTAGTCGAGGAAGAACAGCGGCTCGGCGCCCTGCACCAGCACGTCGTTAGCGCTCATCGCCACGAGGTCGATGCCCACGGTGTCGTGCCGGTCGAGCGCGAAGGCGAGCTTCAGCTTGGTGCCGACGCCGTCGGTGCCCGAGACGAGCACCGGATGGCGATACCTGGCCGGGATTTCGCAGAGCGCGCCGAAGCCGCCGATGCCGGCCAGCACCTCCGGGCGCAGCGTGCGCCGCGCGTGCGGCTTGATGCGCTCGACGAGCGCGTCGCCCGCGTCGATGTCCACGCCGGCGTCGCGATAGGAGAGATTTTTCGCCATACTGGAGCCCGGCCATTCTACCCGCCGGCCATGCAGCAATTGCCGCTCGACATCTCCGCGCCGGAGCCGCCCGGCTTCGACAACTACGTCGCAGGCGAGAACGCCGAGGCGCTCGCGGCGGTGCGCGCGCTCGCGGCGGGCACGCTGCGCGAGTCGATCGTCTACCTGTGGGGCCCGCCGGGCAGCGGCCGCAGCCACCTGCTCGCGGCGGCGCGGCGCGCCAACGCCGCCCTGGTGATCGCCGACGACGTGCAGCGCCTCGCGACGGACGCGCAGCAGGCGCTTTTCGCGGCGATCAACGCCGCGCGCGAGTCGGGACGCGGCGTGCTCGCCGCGGGCGACCAGCCGCCCGCCGCGCTCGCGCTGCGCGAGGATCTGCGCACGCGCCTCGCCTGGGGGCTCGTCTACGAGCTGCGGCCGCTCGGCGACGAGGCGAAGACCGCGCATCTCGCCGCGCTCGCCGAGCGTCGCGGGCTCGCGCTGCCGCCGGAGGTCGCGGCGTACCTCCTCGCGCGGCTGCCGCGCGACTTCGCCAGCCTCAACCAGGTGATGGAAGTGCTTGATAAACATTCGCTTGCGCGCCAGCGCGGGCTCACCGTGCCGCTCGTGCGCGAGGCGCTCGCGGCGTGGGCGGAGCGCCGCGCAATGCCTCGACAAGCCGGGGAGGGCTGAGTAGATTTAGGCGACCGTGTCCGCCGCCCTCGCCCGCCTGCCGCTCCTCGCCGCCGCCCTGCTCGTCTGCGGCGCGGCGGCGGCGCAGTCCGGGCTGCGGCCGCCGCAGCTCGACGCGCCCGGTCTCGACCCTGCCCTGGCGCGCGGCTGGTTCATGCCGCAATACGACCGCTTCGGCTTCGCCTCCCAGGCCTGGCGCGACAGCCTCGGCTTCGCCCCGGCGCGGCGCATGCAGTGGTCCTACGACCTGACGAGCCGCGCGAGCCTCAGCATGTCGTACCTGGACAGCCGGCAAAGCGACCTCGAGACGCGGCCGCTGTCGCTCTTCGGCCGCTACTGGCTGTCGAGCGACTGGGCGCTCAGCGCCGAGTCGATGTCGCGCGATGCGAGCGGGCTGCTGCGCCTGCACGACGTGCGCATCGGCGTGCAGCGCAGCTTCTAGGCGCGCGCCGCCGGACCGCTCCGCCGCCTCAGTAGAATCGCCGGCGCGATGCGCCTCGCGCTCTTCGATCTCGACAACACGCTGCTCACCGGCGACAGCGACTACGAATGGGGCCAGTTCCTCGTCGACCGCGGCGTGCTCGAGCGCGATGCCTACGAGGCGCAGAACCGGCAGTATTACGAGCAGTACCTGAGCGGCACGCTCGACATCCACGAGTACCTCGGCTTCGCGCTGCGGCCGCTCGCCGAGCACACCCCCGAGGAGCTCGCGCGCTGGCACGCCGAGTTCATGCGCAGCCGCATCCAGCCGATGATCACGCCGGCGGCGCGCGCGCTGGTGCGCGGCCACCTCGACGACGGCGACCTGTGCGCGATCATCACCGCGACCAACAGCTTCGTCACCGCGCCGATCGCGCGCGAGTTCGGCGTCGCACACCTCATCGCCACCGAGCCGGAATCGCGCGATGGGCGCTTCACCGGTCGAGTCGCCGGCACGCCGTGCTTCCGCGAGGGCAAGCTCGCGCGGCTCGACGAGTGGCTCGCCGGCCGCGGGCGCCGCCTCGAGGACTTCACGCAGAGCGTCTTCTACAGCGACTCGCACAACGACCTGCCGCTGCTCAGGCGCGTCACGCGCCCCGTGGCCGTCGACCCGGACGAGCCGCTCGCCGCGGAGGCGGCGCAGCGCGGCTGGGCGGTGATTTCCCTGCGCCGGTAGAATCCCGGCCTTCGATGATCAAGCGGTTCATCCGGCGCGTCCTCGGCCTTTCCTCGGAAGCAATGGTCCGCGTACCGCGCGGCAAGCACGGCCTGTCGCGCGACGCCCTCATCCCCTCCGCCGCGAAGGTGTGCGCGGTGTTGCGCGACGGCGGCTTCTCGGCCTACGTGGTCGGCGGCGCGGTGCGCGACCTGCTGCTTGGCATCGCGCCCAAGGACTTCGACGTCGCCACCGACGCACGCCCCGAGCAGATCAAGCCGCTGTTTCGCCGCGCCCTGATCATTGGCCGGCGCTTTCGCCTGGTGCACGTGCTGCTCGGCGGCGACACGATAGAGGTTTCGACCTTCCGTGCCGCCACGCCGGACAACGGCGTGCACGACGAAAAGGCGCACCTGCAGGACGAGCACGGCCGCGTGCTGCGCGACAACGTTTTCGGCACCCAGGCCGAAGACGCGCGCCGCCGCGACTTCACCGTGAACGCGCTCTACTACGACCCGGCGACCGAGGAGGTGGTGGACTTCCATGGCGGGCTCGCCGACCTGAAAAAACGCGTGCTGCGCGTCATCGGCGACCCGCAGACGCGCTACCGCGAGGACCCGGTACGCATGCTGCGCGCGGTGCGCCTGGCGGCAAAGCTCGGGCTGACCATCGACCCGGCCACGCGCGAGCCGATCCGCCGCCTCGCGCCGCTGATGGAGCGGGTGCCGCCGGCCCGGCTGTTCGACGAGATGCTGAAGCTGCTGCTCTCGGGTCACGCCAGTGCGTGCCTGCGCCAGCTGCGCGAAGTCGGGCTGCACAAGGGCCTGCTGCCGCTGCTCGACGTGATCCTCGAGCAACCGCTGGGCGAGCGCTTCGTCACGCTGGCGCTCGCGCAGACCGACGAGCGGGTGCTCGCCGGCCGGCCGGTTTCGCCGGCGTTCCTGTTCGCGGCGCTGCTCTGGCACGAAGTCCTCGCCGCATGGAAGGCGCGCGAGTCGCTCGGCGAACGCTCGCTCGTCGCGCTGGAGCACGCCATGGACGAAGTGCTGGACAGCCAGGCGGAAAAGCTGGCCATCACGCGCAAGCTCACCGCCACCATGCGCGAGGTCTGGAGCATGCAGCCGCGCTTCGAGACGCGTTCCGGGCCGCGCGCGTATCGCCTGCTCGAGGCGCCGCGCTTTCGCATGGCCTACGACTTCCTCGCGCTACGCGCGGCCAGCGGCGAAGTAGCGGCCGAGCTGGAGACCTGGTGGCGAGCCTTCCAGTCCGCCGACGCGGAGACGCGCAAGGCGATGCTGCTGCCCGAGACCGCGCCGCGCAAGCGGCGGCGCCGGCGCCGGCGCAAGCCGTCGTCCGAGACGACCTCCGGGACGGCGTAGCGTGCCGTGGCGAGAGCGTATATCGGCCTTGGCGCCAACCTCGACGATCCCGCGGCTCGCGTGCGCGACGCCTTCGTCGAGCTCGCCGCCCTGCCGGACACGCGGCTGGTGACGCGCTCGGCGCTTTATCGCACACAACCGCAGGGCTACGCGGCCCAGCCCGACTTCGTGAACGCGGTCGCCGCGCTCGACACCGGGCTCGCCCCAGCCGAGCTGCTCGATCGCCTGCAGGCCATCGAGACGAAGGCCGGGCGCCAGCGCAGCTTCCCAAATGCGCCGCGCACCCTGGACCTCGACCTGCTGCTCTACGACACGCGGCGCATCGACCAGCCCGGCCTGGTCGTGCCCCATCCGCGCATGCACGAACGCGCGTTCGTGCTCGTGCCGCTCCTCGAGATCGCCCCCAAAGCGCGGATCCCGGGCGCCGGCAGCGCACGCGGGTGCCTCGCGCGAGTCGCCGGGCAGGCCGTGGAGAAGCTGCCTTGAACCGCCTGCAGACGCTTGCGCTGACGACAGGGCTGCTCGCCGTCTCGAACGTGTTCATGACGTTCGCCTGGTATGCCCACCTGCGCAACCTGTCGGCCAAGCCCTGGTGGATCGCCGCGCTGGCTAGCTGGGGTATCGCCCTCTTCGAGTACCTGCTGCAGGTGCCGGCCAACCGGATAGGCTACGGCGAGCTGTCGCTCGCCCAGCTGAAGATCCTGCAGGAGGCGATCACGCTCGCCGTGTTCGTGCCCTTCGTGCTGCTTTACATGAACCAGCCGCTCAAGCTGGATTATCTTTGGGCGTCGCTGTGCATCATGGGCGCGGTCTACTTCGTCTTCCGTGGATAGGTTCCGCTACCTGGTGGTCGAGGGCCCGATCGGCGCCGGCAAGACGACGCTCGCGCGCCGGCTCGCCGCGCGGCTCTCGGCCGACGTGGTGCTCGAGCAGCCCGAGGAGAACCCGTTCCTGCCGCGGTTTTATCGCGACATGGCGCGCTACGCGCTTCCCACCCAGCTGTTTTTCCTTTTCCAGCGCGTGCGCATGCTGGAGCCGCTCGCCCAGCCCGACATGTTCGCCCGGCCGCTGGTCGGCGACTTCCTGATCGACAAGGACCCGCTGTTCGCGCGCCTCACGCTGTCCGCGGACGAGCTCGCGCTGTACCAGAAGATGTACGACGCGCTGCGGCCGCGCACGCCCGCGCCGGACGCGGTGATCTACCTGCAGGCTTCGGCGGCGACGCTCGTCGAGCGCGTGCGCCGCCGCGCCAAGCCCTACGAGCGCACCATGACGGAAGAGTACCTCGCGCTCCTTGCCGACAGCTATGCCCGCTTCTTCTACCACTACGACGGCGCGCCGCTGCTCATCGTGAACTCCGAGAACCTGAATTTCGTCGAGCGCGATGGCGACTTCGAGCTGCTCGTGTCTCGGCTGCGCGGCATGCGCACGCGTCGCGAGTTCTTCAGCCTCGCCTGATGCAGGTCATCGGCGAGACCGCGCGACTGCGCAGCGCCCTGGCCGGCGCCGGGCCGGTGGCGTTCGTGCCGACCATGGGCAACCTGCACGCCGGCCATCTCGCCCTGGTGCGCCTCGCGCGCCAGCATGCGCCAAACGTGGTGGTGAGCATCTTCGTCAATCGCCTGCAGTTCCTGCCCGGAGAGGACTTCGACCGCTACCCGCGGACCTTCGAGCAGGATTGCCACCTGCTCGAGGCCGAAGGCGTCCACTCGGTCTTTGCGCCGGGCGAGCGCGAGCTCTATCCGCAGCCGCAAAGCTACTTCGTGCAGCCGCCGCCGGTCGCCGACGAGCTGGAGGGTCGCTTCCGCCCGGGGTTCTTCAAAGGGGTCGCCACGGTCGTGCTCAAGCTCTTCAACTGCGTCCAGCCCAGGGCGGCGGTGTTCGGCAAGAAGGACTACCAGCAGTTGTTTCTCGTGCGCGGCATGGTCCAGCAGCTGGATCTGCCGATCCGGATCGTCGCAGGCGAGACGATACGCGAGCCCGATGGCCTGGCGCTCAGCTCGCGCAACGGCTACCTGTCGAGCGCCGAGCGCGCCGAAGCGCCGCGGCTATATCGCCTGCTCAATGAAGTGGCCAGCGGCCTTTCGCCGGCGAAGGCAAGCGAGGCGCTCGCCGCAGCCGGATGGCAGCCCGACTACATCGAGGTTCGCCGGAGGGACGATCTTGCCTCGGCGCAGCCGGGCGACAGCCAGCGGGTAGTACTAGGTGCCGCACGTTTGGGCGGAACGCGGCTCATCGACAACCTGGAGTTTTAGCCCGTTGTCCGGCCGCGCGTCTCGGCGCGCGGCGCCCTGCGCGCTTACCCCGGATACGGCTCGAAGGTCATCGACTCGACCGGAAAGCCGAGTGCGTTGGCCAACCTGTCCATTGCCTCGTCGGTGATCTGCATCGGCTGGAAGTCTGCCTCGGCGCCCTTCGCGGTGATGAAGGCCTTGGCGGCCGCCTCGCTGTTCCAGGTGACGACCGGATCGGGCGTCACGCCCGGGACCTGGCGGCAGATCGGGAAGCCGTCGGACTTGGAGACGATCACGAACATGGGGCCGCGGTAATTTAGCCGATGGTGTAGCGGGCAACAAGGCGCGTCCGCTCGGCGAAACCGGGCGGCCTCAGGGAAGCGCGCAGAACCTCAGGGAGAACCTGATTGCTGCCTCGGGGCGGCGGGCGTTAAATCGTTCACGGGAAGGCCGGCGTGCCACCAGGGCGCGCGCGGCTCAACGATCCAGCCCCGGCCCGGGGGCACTTCTTATCGGGGAGATGGCAATGAGCAACATGCACGACACCGTCGGTCTCTGCCTGCCGTACGGCAAGGCGAATTCGCAGTACCAGACCGAGTTCGAGCCCGCGAGCGGCACGATCTGGGGCTATTTCAACCCGCGCGGCACCGCGTGCTTCAGCCTCGGCCTGTTGAAGGACATCCGGCGCCACGACGAGGCGCTGGCGGCGAACGGCGGGCAGGTCGAAATCGACGGCGAGATGTGGAAGGCCAAGCATTACGTTCTCGGCTCGCGCACGCCCCGGGTGTTCAACCTCGGCGGCGACCTCGCCCTGTTCGTGCTGCTCATCAAGGCGCGCGACCGCGACGCGCTCGCGCACTACGCGAAGCTGTGCATCGACAACATGTACCCGCGCATCCGCAATTTCTTCTGCCCGACCCTGACGACCATCTCGCTGGTGCAGGGCGATGCGCTTGGCGGTGGCTTCGAATCGGCGCTTTCCTCCGATGTCATCGTCGCGGAAGAAAGTGCGCAGCTCGGGCTTCCCGAAATTCTGTTCAACCTGTTCCCCGGAATGGGCGCGTACAGCCTTCTTTCGCGGCGTCTCGGCATGCGCGCGGCGGAGGAGCTGATCCTGTCGGGCCGGGTATTGAGCGCCAAG
>DASVDO010000035.1:0-29856 GCA_036381055.1 Burkholderiales bacterium
ACGCTCGCCACCATGAAGTCCGCGAGCCCCCAGTGGTCGAGGTCGAAGAACTTGTTCTTCGACAGATGCTCGTCGAGCACTTTGAGGCGCGGCTGGAGCTTCGCGTCGGCCCCGTCGGCGAGCCGGGCGTCGCGCTTCTCCGGCGGGAACATGACGCGGTGCTGCATGACCGCGATCATGTGCGGCTCGACGTCGTTGGCGATGAAGAAAGCCCACTGGTAGGCGCGGCCCTTGCCCTTCATGTCCGGGGGCCAGAGCGGGCTCCTGTACTTCTCGGCGAGGTACAGGTTGATCGCTGCCGACTCCCACATCACGAAGCCGTCGTCGTCGATGGTCGGCACGCGGGCGTTGGGATTGAGCGCCACGTAAGCCGGGTCCTTGCAGGTCGCGCCCTCGACGTTGATCGTGACGTTGACGTGATCGTAGGGGACGTTCGATTCCTTGAGCAGCCACGCGACGCGGAACGCGCGGGAGCGGTACTGCCCGTAGAGTTTCAGCATCGTTCTTCCTTCTAGCTCGGCGGTTTGAGGATCTCCATGCCGCGCTGGACCGCCGGACGCGCGCCGATCGTTTCGGTCCAGCGCTTGACCGAGGGGTAGTCGTCCAGGCGCACGCCGAAGTTGAACCAGCGCATCACCCAGGGATAGGTGGCGATATCGGCGATGGAATACTCGACCGCGAGGAACTCCACCGCGCGGAGCCTATCCTCGAGCACCTGGTAAAGCCGTCTCGCCTCGGTCTCGTAGCGCTCGATGGCATAAGGCAGCTTCTCCTTCGCAAGCAGGCGGAAGTGGTGCGCCTGCCCGAGCATCGGCCCGATGTGCGCCATCTGAAACATGAGCCACTGCAGCACGGGGTAGCGTTGCGATGCCGGCAGGAGTTTGCCGGTCTTCTCGGCGAGGTACACGAGTATCGCGCCGGATTCCGCGAGCGCGAGCTGGCCGTCGACGATCGCCGGAATCTTCTGGTTGGGGCTGATGGCGGTGAACTCGGGGGTGCGCTGCTCGCCCTTGGCAAGGTCCACCTTGACGATGCGGTAGGGCAGCCCGACCTCCTCGAGCATCACGGAGATCTTGCGCCCGTTCGGCGTATGCGCGGCGTACAGCGTGATCATCGCCCGACCTGCGGCTTCGACCGGCCGTCCGGTCTATTTCGCCTTGAGGTGCGCGTCGCGAACGACCTTGGACCACTTGGCGATGTCCGAGCGGATGAGCGCGGAGAACTCGTTCGGCGTCATGCTGTGATACTCCATGAGCTGAGTGCGCAACTGTTCCCTGATGCGGGGCAGGCGCGCCGCCTTGTTCAGCTCGGTATTGAGCTTTTGCACGATCTCGCGCGGCGTCCCGGCCGGGACCAGGAATCCGATCCAGATGCTCGCCTCGAAGCCTTCGTAGCCGGCCTCGGCGATCGTCGGAATGCCCGGCTCGACGGTGGAGCGTTTGGCCGAGGCGACCGCGAGGACTCGCAGCTTGCCTCCCTTGTCCTGCGCCATCAGGCCCGAGAAGTTGTTGAACAGGATCGGCACCTGTCCGCCGACCCCGTCCCTGATCGCCGGACCGCATCCCTTGTAGGGCACGTGCAGGATATCGAGCTTCGTGTACTGCTTGAACAGCTCGCCGGTCAAATGCATGGGGGTGGAGGCCCCGCACGACGAATAGGCCCACTTGCCCGGCCGCGACCGGATCAGCGCCACCAGCTCCTTGACCGACCTTGCCTGCACCGAGGGATGCACCGCGAGCGCGAGCGGCACCGAAGCCACCATCGCGACCGGAACGAGATCCTTCATCAGATCGAACGGCAGGTCGTGCCGCATCACGGTGTTGGTCACCAGCGAGTTGTTCCCCACCAGCACGGTGTAGCCGTCCGCCGGCGACTTGGCCACGTAATCGGCGCCGATGATGCCGGCGGCGCCCACCCGGTTCTCGACCACGAACGGCTGCCCGGTCGACTCCGCCAGCTTGGGGGCGAGAAGGCGCGCGATCACGTCGGTCTGACCGCCCGGGGGAAACTGCGATATCAGGTAAACCGGCCTTGCGGGAAAGGGCTGCGCCAGAGCCGCGATGCTCACCCCGGCCATCAAGCCGGCCGCCACGCCGCGAACGGTCCAGAACATGGGGTCCTCCTCCCCTTAGGGGATCGCCCCCGGATGTTGCACGCGCCGAAAAAGAATGATAAGTCGTTTGATCTGAACGGTTGATCTGCTTTCTTGATATATCCCAGCATCGTCAAGATCCGCAGCTTCATCGCGGTCGCCGAGAACGCCAGCTTCCGGAAGGCCTCGGAGCTGCTGCACCTGTCGCAGCCGGCGATCAGCGCGCACGTCGGCGATCTCGAGGCGATGCTGGGGGTGCGGCTTCTCAGCCGCACGACGAGGAGCGTCCGGGTCACCCGCGAGGGTGAGTATTTCCTGAATCGCGCCAAGCGCGCGCTGTCGGAGCTCGAGTCGGCCTCGCTCGACCTGCGGGAGGAGGCGGCGCTGCGGCGAGGCCGCGTCACCGTGGCCTGCGTTCCGACCATCGCTTCGTCGATCCTGCCGACGGTGCTGGCGGTCTTCTCGCAGCGCTTCGCCGGCATCAAGGTGCGCGTGCTGGACGAGATGTCCTCTGCGGGCGCCGAGCGCGTCCTGAGCCTGCAGGCGGACTTCGGCATCGGCCCCAGGCCGCCCAAGAATCTCGACCTCAGCTTCGACACGCTCGTGCGCGACCACTTCATCGCGGTGTTTCCGCACAACCACCCGCTGGCCGCCCACGCGACGGTGGGCATCAAGCATCTCGCCAGATATCCGCTGCTGGTCATGGGGCCGCGCACCAACGTGCGCGAGGTCCTGGACGAGGCTTTCGCGCGGGCCGGCGAGACGCTGGAGCCGGTGTGCGAGCTGTCGCATCACTACACGCTTGGCGCGATGGTGGAAGCGGGTCTGGGCGTCACGGCGCTGCCGTCGATGTCGCTGTCGCTGCTCGGCCATCCGCGCCTCAAGAGCGCGCGCATCGTCGACGCCGAGATCCATCGCGACATCGGCATCCTGCGCCGGCGCGACAGCACCCTTTCGCCCGCCGCGGCCGAGTTCCTGAAGACCACGCAGGCCGTGTTCGCCGCCTCGACGCCGGCGCCGGCGAGGAGCGCGCGGCGCGGCAGGCGCGCGCGGCAGGCGCTCTTCCGGCGCGGCGGATAATTCACGTTTGTCCGCATAATCCTTCGCATATTGCTATTGGACAGGAACAATCGCGCGCTGCGACGATACCTCGTCCCAAGCAAAGCGAACGGAGATCGCGATGGCTCACCTCCCGTATCCCGACGACGGTCAGCTGAGACCCGAGGCGAAGCGCGTCCTCGACGCCTTCCAGGCGGCCTATGGCCGCCCGTCGCACATCCTGCGGCTCATGTCGTGGAATTCGCGTTTCGTGTGCGCGGCCTCCCACGCATGGCATCAGCTGGTCGTGACCCCCGGGAAGCTGGAGCGCTGGGTGAAGGAGGCTGTCGTCGTGATCACCTGCTCGACGCAGCAGACGAAATACTGCGTCGAAGGGCATTCGAACGCTCTGCGCAGGCAAGGGCTCAGCGAGGACCAGGTCCTGGCGATTCAGCGCCGCAGCTTCGAGGGATTCAAGGACCCGGAGCTGTCGATTTTCCGCTTCGCCCACAAGGCCGCCGGCGCGCCCAAGACGCTGACGGCCGCCGATTACAAGGCGCTCGCCGGGCTCGGCCTTAGCGAGGAGTCGATCCTGGAGATCCTGGGCGTCGTCTGGGCGAATACGGCGATGAACATGATCGTGGACGCGCTGGGCGTGGAACGCACCGGCGAGATGCTCAAGGAGCTGGAGCTGTAGCCCGGCCGGCCCATGCGCGTCGGCTCGCCGATCTCATGGAACGTCCTGGATGCCGGGCGCTGCGATCCGCGCCGGCTGCGCCGCGCCTTCGCCGCCTACGGCACGGGAGTCGCGGTGGTGGGGGCGGTGTCCGAGTCGGGCGCCCGGGTCGGCATGACGATCAATTCCTTCTCTTCGGTCTCGCTTTCTCCGCCGCTGGTGATGTTCTGCCCTTCGAAGTCGCTCGCGGGGTACGACGTGTACCGGCAGGCGCCGCACTTTTCGGTGAGCATCCTGCGCGAAGACCAGGTTGCGACGGCGGAACGGTTCGCGCGGCCGCGCCCGGACAAATGGGACGGGGTGGACTACGAGCTGACGGCGAACGGGGTGCCGATGCTGGGCGTCGCGGTTGCGACCTTCGAGTGCCGGACCTATGCGCGGCACGAGGCGGGCGATCATCTCATCGTTCTCGGGGAGGTGCTGCGTTGCCGGGTGGACGACGCCGCTCCGGATCCCCTGTTGTTCTACGCCAGCCGGTACGCGGCCGTGCGCCAGACGAGCGAGCCGGATCCGCTCGTCTATGCGCACCTGGCCGGTTGGGCCGCATGACGGCGAACCCATTGCTGCCAGACCCAGGGAGGCATGCGCGATGCTGAGGACCGGCAAGGACCATCTGGCGTCGCTGCGCGACGGCCGAGTCGTCTACATCGGCTCGGAGCGCGTCGACGACGTCACCACCCACCCGGCGTTCAGGAACGCGGCGCGCACCGTCGCCGGAATCTACGACATGAAGCGCGCGGACCCGGCGATGAGCTTCGAGGAGGACGGGGAGCGCTGCTCGATCTACTTCCTGCGCCCGAAGACGCGCGAGGACCTGGCGCGCCGCAGCGCGGGCCATCGCCGCATCGCCGAGCTTACCTACGGCATGTTCGGCCGCTCGCCCGACCACGTGGCGAGCTTCGTCACCGGCATGGCGATGAAGCCGGAGGCGCTGAAGGCGCCTTGCGGGCGATCCGACAACCTTCTCAGGTACTACCGGGAGATCAAGAAGACCGACCCCTACGTGGTCTATGCCGTCCTGCCGCCGCAGGCGGCGCGCAACCCCGAGTTCTACCAGCGGCAGAATATCCCGATCCCGACGCTGTCGGTGGTGCGCGAGGAGGACGACGGGCTGGTGATCTCGGGCATGAAGATGCTCGCCACCGGGGCGGTGTTCGCCAACGAGATCTGGATCGGCAACGTGCTGCCGCTCGCGCCCGACCAGAAGAAGCAGGCGATCACCTGCTCGGTGCCGGTGGCGGCGAAGGGGCTAACGCTGTGGGCGCGCAAGCCCTTCGAGCGCGAGGCGAAGAGCGAGTTCGACGCGCCGCTCGCCTGGCGCTTCGACGAGACCGACAGCATGGTGCTGTGCGACGAGGTGAAAGTGCCCTGGGAGCGGGTCTTCGTCCACGACGACGCGCTCCTCTCGCGCGACGTCTACGTGAAGACGCCGAGCCACTGCTTCGGCAACCACCAGTCGAACGTGCGCTACTGGTCGAAGATGCGGCTGATGCTGGGGCTGTGCAGCAAGATCGCGCATGCCACCGGCGCGATCGAGGTGCCGGCGGTGAAGGAGATGCTGGGCCACATGTCGGCGGTGGAGGGCATGATCGCCGGCATGGTGAACGGCCAGATCGAGGCCTTCGAGACCTGGCCCGAGGGCTACGTGTGCTTCAACCGGCGCATGATGTACGCCGCGCTCGAGTGGTGCACGCAGAACTACTCGACCTTCGTCGACAAGCTGCGCGAGCTGTGCGGCGGCGGCGTCTTCCAGATGCCGGCCGACATCTCGGTGGTGGAGGACGAGGAGCTCGCGCGCAAGTTCACCACCTACTTCCAGACCCCGCAGAGCGGCGCGGTAGAGCGCATGAAGCTCTTCAAGCTCGCCTGGGACATGGTCGGCTCGGAGTTCGCCGGCCGGCACCTCCAGTACGAGAAGTTCTACGCCGGGGCGTCGTTCATCGTGCGCAACCACGCCTTCCGCGAGACGCCCTGGCCCGAGTTCCACAAGATCGTGGACGACCTGATGGCGAGCTACGACATCCCGGCCTCGAAGGCGAAGCCGAAGGCCGCGTGAACCCGAAGGTGGTTGGCTCCCCGACCAGGGCTCGAACCTGGGACCTGCGGATTAACAGTCCGTCGCTCTACCGACTGAGCTATCGGGGATCCGGCTGGAAGGCGGGGATTTTACCGTAAACCCCCGCCGAAAAACCCCTAGCGGATGACCTTGGCGATGGCCTCGGCGACGTAGTCGATGTTCTTCGAGTTGAGCGCCGCGACGCAGATGCGGCCGGTCTCGATGGCGTAGATCGAGAACTCGCCGCGCAGCCGCTGCACCTGCTCCGGGGTCAGCCCGGAGTAGGAGAACATGCCGCGCTGGGCGAGGATGAAGCCGAAGTCGGCCCCCGGCACGCGCGACTGGATGCCCTCCACCAGCGCCTTGCGCATCTGCTTGATGCGCTCGCGCATGGCGCCGAGCTCGCTCTCCCAGAGGGCGCGCAGCTCGGCGTTGCCGAGCACCGCGGCGACGAGCTGGCCGCCGTGGCTCGGGGGATTGGAGTAGTTGGTGCGCACGAGGCGCTTGATCTGCGACAGCGCGCGCCTGGCCTCTTCGTCGCTTGCCGCCACCAGGCTGAACGCGCCGACGCGCTCGCCATAGAGCGAGAACGACTTGGAGAACGAGCTCGACAGGAAGACCGGCGACATCGCGTCGGCGAAGAGCCGCGCCGCGTAGGCGTCGGCCTCCGTGCCGTCGGCGAAGCCCTGGTAGGCGAGGTCGATAAACGGCACCAGGCCGCGCGACTGGACGATGCGCAGCACCTCCCGCCACTGCTCGCGCGACAGGTCGACGCCCGTCGGGTTGTGGCAGCACGCGTGCAGGACGACGATGTCGCCGGCCGGCAGGGTCTCGAGGGCGCGCTGCATGCCGGCGAAGTCGAGGCCGCGGCTGCGCGGGTCGTAGTACGGGTAGCTCCTGACCGCGAAGCCCGCCGCCTCGAAGAGCTGGCGGTGGTTCTCCCAGCTCGGCTCGCTGATCCAGACGGTCGAGCGCGGCGAGAGCTGGCGCAGGAAGTCGGCGCCGATCTTCAGCCCGCCGGTGCCCCCGAGCGCCTGCACGGTGACGATGTTGCTGCGCAGGTCTCCGAACACCAGCCGCTGCACGCCCTGGTCGTAGGCGGCGAGGCCGTCGATCGGCAGGTAGGACCACGGCGCGGCGGACTTCGCGCGCTCGGCTTCCGCGCGCCGCACGCATTCCAGGAGCGGCACCTTGCCGTCGTCGTCGCAATAAACCCCCACGCCGAGGTTCACTTTCCTGGGGTTCGGGTCCGCCACGTAGGCTTCGGTGACGCCCAGGATCGGGTCGCGGGGCGCGAGCGGCACCTGGGACAGGAGAGAGGGGGCGTGGGGAGCGTTCATTGGACTAAAATGGCCGGTTTCGCACTGCAGCATTGTACTCGTGGCGATCACCTTTCCCAACAGCCCGTTCCGTCTCGCCGACGTCTACCGGCCTTCCGGTGACCAGCCCGAGGCGATCGCGCGCCTCGTCGAAGGCATCGAGGACGGCCTCGCCTTCCAGACGCTGCTCGGGGTGACCGGCTCGGGCAAGACCTTCACGATGGCCAACGTGATCGCGCGGCTCGGCCGCCCGGCGCTGGTCCTCGCGCCGAACAAGACGCTGGCGGCCCAGCTCTACAGCGAGTTCCGCGAGTTCTTCCCGGAGAACGCGGTCGAGTACTTCGTCTCCTACTACGACTACTACCAGCCGGAGGCCTACGTCCCGGCGCGCGACCTCTACATCGAGAAGGACTCGTCGATCAACGAGCACATCGAGCAGATGCGCCTGTCGGCGACCAAGTCGCTGCTCGAGCGGCGCGACACCGTGATCGTCGCCACGGTATCGGCGATCTACGGCATCGGCGACCCGTCGGAGTACCACGGCATGATCCTGCACCTGCGCCACGGCGAGAAGATGTCGCAGCGCGACGTGCTGGCGCGCCTGGTCGCGATGCAGTACACGAGGAGCGAGCTCGACTTCCGGCGCGGCACGTTCCGCGTGCGCGGCGACGTGATCGACGTGTTCCCGGCCGAGCATGCCGAGCACGCGGTGCGGATCTCGCTCGACGACGATTGCATCGCCAAGATCGAGATCTTCGATCCGCTGACCGGCCGCGTGCTGCACCCGATGGCGCGCTTCACCGTGTACCCGTCGAGCCATTACGTGACGCCGCGCGAGACCACGCTGCGCGCGATCGAGGCGATCAAGGAGGAGCTGCGCGAGCGCATCAAGTTCTTCCAGGACGCGGGGCGCCTGGTGGAGGCGCAGCGCATCGAGCAGCGCACCCGCTTCGACCTGGAGATGCTGGCCGAGCTGGGCTTCTGCAAGGGCATCGAGAACTACTCGCGCCACCTGTCGGGCCGCCAGGCGGGCGAGCCGCCGCCGACGCTCATCGACTACCTGCCGCCCGACGCGCTGATGATCATCGACGAGAGCCACGTCACCATCCCGCAGCTCGGCGGCATGTACCGCGGCGACCGCTCGCGCAAGGAGAACCTGGTCGAGTACGGCTTCCGGCTGCCCTCGGCGCTGGACAACCGCCCCCTGAGGTTCGACGAGTTCGAGCGCGTGGTGCGCCAGACCATCTTCGTCTCGGCGACGCCGGCCGAGTACGAGCGCGAGAAATCGGGCGACGCGATCGTCGAGCAGGTGGTGCGGCCGACCGGGCTGATCGACCCGCAGGTGATCGTGCGGCCCGCGTCCACGCAGGTGGACGACCTGCTGGCGGAAATAAAGGCGAGGAGCAGGAAGTCCGAGCGCGTGCTCGTCACCACGCTCACCAAGCGCATGGCCGAGGAGCTCACCGACTACCTCGCCGAGCACGGTGTCAAGGTGCGCTACCTGCACTCCGAGGTGGAGACCGTCGAGCGGGTCGAGATCATCCGCGACCTGCGCCTGGGCGAGTTCGACGTGCTGGTCGGCATCAACCTGCTGCGCGAGGGGCTCGACCTGCCCGAGGTGTCGCTGGTGGCGATCCTCGACGCCGACAAGGAGGGCTTCCTGCGCTCCGAGCGCTCGCTCATCCAGACCATCGGCCGCACGGCGCGGCACATCAACGGCACGGCGATCCTGTACGCCGACCAGCCGACGCTTTCCATGAAGAGAGCCATCGAGGAGACCGAGCGGCGGCGCGCCAAGCAGCTCGCGTACAACGAGCGGCACGGCATCACGCCCAAGGGCGTGAGCAAGCGCATCAAGGACCTGATCGACGGCGTGTACGACGCGAGCGAGATGCAGGCGGCGCAGGAGGAGGCGCGCTACGAGGCGATGTCGGAGAAGCAGCTCGCGCGCGAGATCAAGGCGCTGGAGAAGAAGATGCTGCAGCACGCCAAGAACCTCGAGTTCGAGGAGGCGGCCAAAGCGCGCGACCGCCTGGCGGAGCTCAAGCGCAAGGCCTTCGGGGTCGCGCTCGCGTCGGAATGAAGGCGCTCGCGGCATTGGCGCTCGCCGCGCTCGCGCTGCCGGCCGCGGCGCAGGACGCGGTCACGGTCCGCAGCCTGCGCGACCCGGTGGACAAGTCCTACCGCCGCATGCTCGAGGGCAGGGCGCTGTTCGACAGGCTGCACGCCATGGCGCCGCGCGCCGAGCTGCGCTACCGGCTGCTGCCGCGCCGTCCCGACACCGACATGCGCGACGTGACCGTGAGCGTCGTCGGCGACAGCTTCGAGCGGCCGGTCCGGGTGCCCGCCGACCGCACGTTCTCGCTCGAGCGCGACCGCCGCGCGTGGGAGGAGGACGCGTCGGTGCGGCCCAACCGCAAGGCCGGCACGCTCACCTGGCGCGCCGACATCCGCACTCCCGGGCTGCCGCCCAACGTGCGGCGGCTCGGCGACCTGCGCCTGGAGTGCCGGGTCGGCATGAAAGCCGAGCTCGTGTCGCATTACCCGTCGCTCTTCGACCGGTTCATGGATTTCCTGATCGGCACCGAGCGCTACTGCGACCAGAAGGAACCTTCGTACCTCTTCTTCGCCGAGCGGCCGCTGTTCGCCGTGACGCTGGTGCACGGCGAGCGGCGCGAGACGCTTTCGGTCGGCGCGCTCTACGCCGGCCTGGCGCACGACCGCGCGCCGACGACTCTGCTGCCGCATTGCGATTGCGCGGCGCTGCTCGACCGCGCGTATTTCGTGCCGCTCGGCGATCGCAGCTGGCCGGACGACACGCGCGTCGAGCTCGAGTACATGGACGCTCCCGCATCCGACGCCGATTACGCGAGCCTCGCGGGCAGCCGCAAGGCCGAAATCCTGGAGATGTTCGGTCGGGCAAAGCGCATCCGCTTTGCCGATGGCCATGAAGTCTGGACCTACGAGTACGGCCCGGGCGAGCGCCGGCTGGCACAGACCGAAGTGGTCGTCCTTTTCGATCCGGCCGGAGTCGTGGCAAAGGCCCGGCTTCGCCCGGGAATCCCGGCCGACTAGGCCCGCTTTCGCGCCAGCACCTCTATCGGGATGACCCGGCCTTCGAGAAGGGCCCTGCCCATGTTCGCACCGATCTCCGCTGCCGCTGCGCCGTGGACCAGCGCCACAGCGCGGTTGGGCGGCTTTTCACCGCGCTCGACCATGGCAGGCGAGCGTGCGCCAAAGGCCCGCTCGCTCAGCACCAGCCAGCCGCCCGGCCTGAGCACGCGTCGAATCTCGCGATAGAAGCCGGCCTTGTCCGCGATGTTCATGGAGACGTTCATCGAGTACGCGCCGTCGAAGCTGTCCTCGCCAGGAGGCGAGTCAGGTGTCGAGCGGCAGCGCAGAATTCCGGCGTAAGGTCGATGCCGGTAACCGCGCAGCCGAACCGCCCTGCAAAGTACCGCGCCGGGCCGCCCAGCCCGCTGCCGATGTCCAAAACGCTGTCCCCCGGCCCGGCCGGCACGAGCTCGGCGACTTCGAGCGTCGCTTCCAGGCCGCGTCCATGGAACTGATCGTAGGGCGCGAGCGCCTCCATGGTCGGCGCGTCCGGATCGACGCCGTCTTCCCGGAGAGCCGCGTTGAGGCGCGAGAGCAGCTCCCCCTTGCCGTAATGCTTCGCGACGTCCGCAGGATTCGCCATCGGTCCACCTCCTCCCGGTGGAAAATCACGGCTCATGGATGATGACATGCCCAAGGTGCTTTTCGTATGCACCGGCAACATCTGCCGCTCGCCGACGGCCGAGGGCGTGCTGCGGCATCTGGCGCGCAGCGAAGGGCTGGAAATCCACGTGGAGTCGCGCGGCACGCATGACTACCACGTGGGACAGCCGCCCGACCGGCGCGCGCAGCGCCACGCGCGCCGGCGCGGCTACGACCTGAGCGCGCAGCGCGCCCGCCAGCTGGCGAAGGACGACTTCGCGAGCTTCGACCTGATCGTCGCCATGGACCGCGGCCACCTGCGGCTGCTCGAGCGCTTGTGCCCGGGCGAGCACCGGGCGAAGCTGAGGCTGTTCGTGCCGGGAGACGACGTTCCCGATCCGTACTACGGCGGCCCCGACGGCTTCGAAGCGGTGCTCGACCTCGTCGAGGAGGGCTGCCGCCGGCTCCTCGACGAGATCAAGGCCGCTACTTCCTAGTCTCGACCTGCACCAGCTCGCCGTCCTGCGGCGGGGGCTTCGGCCGCTCGCGGCGCGGGCGGCCGACCGGCATGGGCTCCTCGACCACCGGCGTCGCCTGGATCTTGGCGCGATCGGTCTCGATCATGACCAGGCCGGCGCTCTCCAGGAGCTCCTTGGGATCGATGCGCGGCGGCTCGACGCGTGGCGGCTCGGCGCGCGGGGCAGGCGCCTCGCGCGGCGCGACCGGTTCCGCGCGGACTTCGGGCGCCGGCGGGGGAGGCGGCGGAGCGACATCGACGCTCGGCGCAGGCTCGGCTGCCGGCGCCTGTGGCCGGGCCTCGGCCTGCATCTCCAGCTCGTGGATGCGGCGCTGCTGCTCGGCGATCGACGCGTTCACCTGGGAAGGCTGGGCCTGCTCCTCGCGGCGCCCTTCGCCGCGCCCGCGGCGATGCCGCCGTCCGCGCCGCTGCTCGTCTCCTTCGCGCGGGCCGCCTTCGCGCGGCGGCTGCGGCACCTGCTGCTGCGGTTGCGGGCGCGCCTGCTGCTGCGGCGGCTGCTGCTGACGCGCCTGCTGCTGCGGCTGGCGCTGTTGTTGCTGCTGCCGCTGTTGCTGCGGCTGCTGGTGCGGCTGCGGCCGGTGCTGGCCATTGCCGCGGCGCTGCTCGAGGCGCCCCTGCTGCTGCCGGTCGGCGCTGCGTCCTTCGCGGCCGTCGCCGCGGCGCCCGTCGCGCCGGTGCTCGCGATGCTCGCGCCGCTGCTGCGGCTCGCGCGCCGGCTGGACCGGGACGACCGTGGCCGGCGCCGGGCGCGGCTGCGCCGGCGCGGCGGGACCCGGCCGGAAGAGCGAGAACAGCCGCGACAGGAACCCGGAGCCGGCTTCCGCCGCGGCCGCCACCGGCTGCGCGATCGGCGCGGCCGCCGGAGCGATCTTCTGCGGAAGCTCGCTGACCACCGGCGCCGGCTGCGTCGGCGTGATGCCCCGCACCACCGGCTGCTGGCGCTCGCGTGCATCGGGCGCCTCGGCGCCCGGCCGCTTCGGCTCTTCCGGCCGCTCGACCAGCTCGTAGCTCGACGGCACGTGCTCCATCTCGTTCAGCTCGTCGTGGCGCAGGCGCTGCACCTTGTAGTGCGGCGTCTCGAGGTGCGGGTTGGGCACCAGGACGATGTTCACCTTGAGGCGCGCCTCGAGCTTCTGGATCTCGCTGCGCTTCTCGTTGAGCAGGAACGAGGCGACGTCGACCGGCACCTGCGCGTGCACCGCACCGGTGTTCTCCTTCATCGCCTCCTCCTGCATGATGCGCAGCACGTGCAGCGCCGTCGACTCGGTGCCGCGGATGAAGCCGGTGCCGCTGCAGCGCGGGCAGTTGATGTGCGCCGTCTCCTCCAGCGAGGGCTGCAGGCGCTGGCGCGACAGCTCCATCAGGCCGAAGCGCGAGATCTTGCCGATCTGCACGCGCGCGCGGTCGAAGCGCAGCGCCTCGCGCAGCCGGTTCTCCACCTCGCGCTGGTTGCGCTGCGACTCCATGTCGATGAAGTCGATGACGATCAGCCCGCCCAGGTCGCGCAGGCGCAGCTGGCGCGCCACCTCGTCGGCGGCCTCCAGGTTGGTGCGCAGCGCCGTCTCCTCGATGTCGCCGCCGCGCGTGGCGCGCGCCGAGTTCACGTCGATGGCGACCAGCGCCTCGGTATGGTCGATGACGATCGAGCCGCCCGAGGGCAGGGCCACCTGGCGCGAATAGGCGCTCTCGATCTGGTGCTCGATCTGGAAACGCGAGAACAGCGGGATGTCGTCGCGGTACAACTTGACCTTGTTGACGTTGCCCGGCATCACCGTCTGCATGAACGCCCGGGCCTGCTCGTAGATCTCCTCGGTGTCGATCAGGATCTCGCCGATGTCGGGCTGGAAGTAGTCCCGGATGGCGCGGATCACCAGGCTCGACTCGAGGTAGATGAGGAAGGGCTTCTTCGCCGATTCCTGGGCGGCGCTCTCCACGGCGCGCCAGAGCTGCAGCAGGTAGTTCAGGTCCCAGTTCAGCTCCTCGGCGCTGCGGCCGATGGCCGCCGTGCGGGCGATGACGCTCATGCCTTCGGGCACCTGGAGCTGGTCGAGCGTGTCGCGCAGCTCGTTGCGGTCCTCGCCCTCGACGCGCCGCGACACGCCGCCGCCGCGCGGGTTGTTGGGCATCAGGACCAGGTACCTGCCGGCCAGGGAGATGTACGTGGTGAGCGCCGCGCCCTTGGTGCCGCGCTCGTCCTTCTCGACCTGGACGATCAGCTCCTGGCCTTCGCGCAGCGCATCCTGGATGCGCGCGCGGCCCGGATCGACGTCGGCCTTGAAGTAGCTGCGCGAGACTTCCTTGAAAGGCAGGAACCCGTGCCGCTCCTCGCCGTAGTCGACGAACGCGGCCTCGAGGCTGGGCTCGATGCGGGTGATGATTCCTTTGTAGATGTTGCTCTTGCGTTGTTCCCTTGAGGCTGACTCGATGTCGAGGTCGATGAGCTTCTGCCCGTCGACGATCGCGACGCGCAACTCTTCCTGCTGCGTCGCGTTGAATAACATCCGCTTCACTTTTTCTTCTCCTGCGCGCGCAGGAGACTTACGGTCTCGGCTCTCCTAAGGTTGACCTTGGGCTATGCCCCGGCGGCGCATCTTGCGCAGGCAGGGGGCGCTGAGAATTCGGTCTGGGAAAATGGTCCAGCGCGCGCTTCTAGTAGTATCGCTACTTCCGGTGAGCGAAATTAACCAGCGCTTCAGGTCCGGCTGCGGCCGGACAGGAGGCGGGATGCAGATCTGGATGCACGCCGAAACGCTTGCCTGATCTGTGCCTCGCAACTCAAAGCGGCCCACAGATCATACGCAAAATGAAGGACTTAAACAAGCCGTCCGCGCCGCCGGCAGCCCGGCCGCAGGTCACGTGGCTGCAGGTCGGCGAGGAGAGCGCGGCGCAGCGCATCGACAACTACCTGCTGCGCCACCTGAAGGGCGTGCCGAAAAGCCATGTCTACCGGGTGCTGAGAAGCGGGGAAGTGCGCGTCAATAGCGGCCGCGTCGGACCCGAGTACCGGCTGCAGGCGGGGGATCGCATCCGCGTTCCCCCGGTGAGGATGTCGCCGGCGGCCCGGCCGCCGGCGCGGCCCGCCGAGTTCCCGGTCGTCTACGAGGACGCCGCCCTGCTGGTCGTCGACAAGCCCGCCGGCGTGGCAGTGCACGGCGGAAGCGGCGTCAGCTTCGGCGTCATCGAATCCCTGCGCGCGTCCCGCCCGCAGGCGAAGCGGCTCGAGCTCGCGCACCGCCTCGACCGGGACACTTCCGGCCTGCTCGTCGTGGCGAAGAAGCGCTCGGCGCTGGTCGAGCTGCACCGGATGCTGCGCGAGGGCGAGGTCGAAAAGACCTACCTCGCGGTGGTGAAGGGCGTGCCGGCGCGCGCCGCCTTCGAGATCCGCGCGCCGCTGCACAAGCACGTCAGCGCCTCGGGGGAGCGCCGGGTCAGCGTCACGCAGGGCGGCATGAGCGCGCTGACGCGCATCCGGCTGCTGAAGAACAATCGCGATTTCAGCGCCCTGGAGGTGCGCCTGCTCACCGGCCGGACGCACCAGATCCGTGTCCACCTCGCGCACGCCGGCCATCCGGTGCTCGGCGACGACAAGTACGGCGACTTCCAGCTCAATCGCTCGCTCGCGAAGCAGGGCATCCGGCGGCTGTTCCTGCACGCGCGCCGGCTCGCCTTCGACCATCCGCTGACCGGCGAGCGCCTGCGGCTGGAGGCGCGGGCGCCGGCCGAGATGGCGCGCTTCATCGAGCGGCTGTGAAGTACCGCTTGATCGTCTTCGACTGGGACGGAACGGTGATCGACTCGCACTCGGCGATCGTCGAGTGCATGCAGGCGGCGAGCCGCGCGCTCGGCCTGCCGGTGCCGGAGCGCGAGCGCGCGGCGCACGTGATCGGCCTCGGCCTGCACGACGCGATGCGCATCGTCGCGCCGCAGCTCCCGCCGCACCGCTACCCGGAGTTCATCGACGTCTACCGGCGGGAGTTCCTGGCGCGCGAGGACAGCATGCGGCCCTTTCCCGGCATGCCCGAGCTGCTGGCATGGCTCGACGGGGCGAGGATGCTCGGCATCGCCACCGGGAAAAGCCGCCGCGGGCTGGAGCGCGCGCTGCGGGCCACCGGGCTGGCGGGCCGCTTCCGCGCGTCGCGCTGCGCCGACGAGACGCATCCCAAGCCGCATCCGGCGATGCTGCACGAGCTGATGGGCGAGCTCGGGGTCGGCCCGCGCGAGGCGCTCATGATCGGCGACACCTCGCACGACCTGCAGATGGCCGCGGCGGCCGGCGTCGACGCGCTGGCGGTCAGCTACGGCGCGCACCCGCGCGACGGGCTGCTCGCCTGCGGCCCGCTCGGCTGCGTCGCGAGCGTGGAAGAATTGCGCCAATGGCTGACGCGCAACGGCTGATCTGTGCCTCGCACGAGCTCGCCGACTCGGGCAGGGGCGTGCGCTTCGAGGTCGAGTACCGCGGCGAGCGCGCGCCGGCGTTCGCCATCCGCCATCGCGGCCGGGCGCATGCCTACCTTAACCGCTGCGCGCACGTGGCGATGGAGCTCGACTGGCAGGAAGGAGTATTTTTCGACGCCGCGGGACGCGATATCGTGTGCGCCACGCACGGCGCGGTCTACGAGGCCGCGAGCGGGCGCTGCATCGAGGGGCCCTGCGTCGGCGGCAGGCTGGTCAAACTGAGGATCGAGGAACGCGATGGGATGGTTTACTTCCAGGGGTTCGAGGACGACTGAGGGCGAGGCGGCCGGCCCGGACGACGGCCGCTGGCAGCGCGACCTGGTCGCGCGGCTCGCCAACGCGGCGCTGGTCGAGCAGCGGCGCGCGCGGCGCTGGGGCATCTTCTTCAAGCTGCTGTTCTTCGCCTACCTGACGCTCCTGCTGCTGGCGTTCGTCGACTTCGACGGCGGGATGGGTGGCGCCGGCAAGCACACCGCGATGGTCGACCTCACCGGCATCATCGCGCCCGACAGCGACGCGAGCGCCGAGAAGATCAACGCCTCGCTGCAGGCGGCGTTCGAGGACAAGAACACGCAGGGCGTGATCCTGCGCATCAACTCGCCCGGCGGCAGCCCGGTGCAGGCGCAGACCATATACGAAGAGATGCGGCGGCTGCGCAAGAAGCACCCGTCGATCCCGCTCTACGCGGTGGTGGAGGACGTGTGCGCCTCGGGCGGCTACTACGTCGCGGCGGGCGCGGACCGCATCTACGTCTCCAAGTCGAGCATCGTCGGCTCGATCGGCGTGCTGATGAACGGCTTCGGCTTCACCGGGCTCATGGACAAGCTGGGCGTCGAGCGCCGGTTGCTGACCGCCGGCGAGAACAAGGACATGCTCGATCCGTTCTCCCCGCTCGCCGAGAACGACCGGGCGTACGCGCAGAAGCTGCTCGACGAGGTGCACCGCCAGTTCATCGCCGTGGTGCGCGAGGCGCGCGGCGACCGGCTCAAGGAGACGCCCGACATGTTCAGCGGCCTGATCTGGACCGGCGACCGCAGCGTGCAGCTCGGCCTCGCCGACGGCTTCGGCACGCTGCACTCGGTGGCGCGCGACGTGATCAAGGCCGAGGAGATCGTCGACTACACGCAGAAGGAAGGCTTCGCCGAGAAGGTGGCGCGGCGCTTCGGCGCCGCGCTGGCGAGCCGGCTGAGCGAGCTGGCGCTGCGCAGCTCGCCGCTACTGCTGCGCTAGCAGGAGAAACACCGCCGGCCGGCGGCCGATCGCCTCGCCGGCGCGCCGCCACTGCGCGATGGTGCGCGTCTTCACGGTCTCCGTGGCGAGCGTGAGATCGGCCGCCACGCACAGGCGCGTGCCCGGCGCGCAGGCCTCGAGCAGCGCCGAGAGCAGCGCCTCGTTGCGGTAGGGCGTCTCGATGAAGATCTCGGTCTCGTGCTCCTTGCGCGACCTCGCTTCCAGCGCCCGGATGCGCTCCCTGCGCTCGCGCGGCTCGCGCGGCAGGTAGCCGCAGAAGGCGAAGCGCTGGCCTTCCAGGCCCGAGGCCATCAGGCCGAGCAGCAGGGCGCAGGGACCGACCAGCGGCGCGACGCGGAACCCCTCGCGATGCGCCGCTTCGACGAGCGCCGCGCCCGGGTCGGCGATCGCCGGGCAGCCGGCCTCGGAGAGCAGCCCGAGATCGCGCCCTTCGCGCAGCGGCCGCAGGAGATCCGCCGCCCTCGAGAGGTCGCTGTGCTCGTTCAGCTCGACGATCGCCGCCTCGCGCGGCCGGGCGCCCGCCGCGGCGAGAAACGCGCGCGCCGATTTCGCGTTCTCGGCGACGAAATCCCTGAGCGCGCGGACCTGCGCCAGCGCCGGCGCCGGCAGCGAGTGCTCCGGCGCGCCGCCGAGCGGCGTGGCGATGGCGTAGAGCGTCGGCATCAGAAAAGGGAGACAGTCGCCAATTGCGGATTGCGCCCGGGCGCTACAGGACCGGCAGGCCGGCGCGCTCGAGCATCTCGCTCAGCGCGATGAGCGGCAGGCCGACGAGCGAGGTCGGGTCCTCGGTGTCCATGCGCTCGACGAGCACGATGCCCAGGCCCTCGATCTTGGCGCTGCCCGCGCAGTCGTAGGGCTGCTCGCGGCGCAGGTAGCTCTCGACGCGCCGGTCGTCGAAGGCGCGGAACTTCACCCGGCACGGCACGATGCGCGACTGGGTCTGGCTGCTCGCCGCGTCGAGCAGCGTGACCGCGGTGAGGAACTCGGCCACCTTGCCCGACAGCGCGCGCAACTGCCGCACCGCGGTCGCATGATCGCCCGGCTTGCCGAGCAGCCGGCCTTCGCTGAGCGCCACCTGGTCCGAGCCGATGATCAGCGCATCGCGATGCGCGGCGCGTACCGCCTGCGCTTTCAGCCCCGCGAGGCGCAGCGCCGTGTCGCGCGGCTGCTCGCCGTGCAGCGGCCGCTCGTCGATGTGCGGCGCCGCGACCTGGAAGGCGAGACCCAGGCGTTCCAGGAGCGCCTTGCGGTAGGGCGAGCTCGACGCAAGGACGAGCGATCGGGGCTGAGCCATCACATTGTTTTGACGAAGGTTTTCGAGGATGATATCATCCGCGCCTTTATGTCGCACCAGCCGGTGATCGACGGCTTCGAGTTCGCTTCGGCCGGAGCGACGCAGCAGGGGGTCCTGCCGTTGAGCGGCTTCGAGCGCCTGCGCGACATGCTTGCGTCGCGCGAGGGCGAAGTCGCATATGAGCTGAAGGGAGTGCGCGACGAGCGCGGGCGGCCGGGACTGCGGCTGCGCGTCGAGGCGACGCTGCAGCTATGCTGCCAGCGCTGCCTGGGCGCGCTGGCATTCGAGGTCAGGGCCGACGAGCTTCTGGTGCTCGCCGCGACGCAGGCCGAGATCGACGCCGATCCGACCGACGTCGCGTCGCCCGACCGCGTGCTCGGCACGAAGGCTATGGCGGTCGCCGACCTGGTCGAGGACGAGTTGATCCTGTCGCTGCCGTACGCGCCGCGCCACGACGAGTGCGCGCCGGCGGCGCGCGAGGGGGAAGGCGCCACCGCGCGGCCGTTCGCCGGCCTGCGCGACAAGATGATGAAGCATTGAGACAGAGAGGAGCGTCACCATGGCAGTCCAGCAGAACAAGAAGTCCCCGTCGCGCCGCGGCATGCACCGCTCGCACGACCACCTGCGCAACCCGGCGCTCGCCGTCGAGCCGACCACCGGCGAGACGCACCTGCGGCACCACGTCAGCCCGACGGGGTACTACCGCGGCAAGAAAGTCGTCCAGGCGAAAGGCGAGTAGCCCCCCTGATCACCGTAGCGGTCGACTGCATGGGCGGAGACCACGGCCCCCATGTGACGGTGCCGGCTGCGCTCGCCTTCCAGGCGCGCTGGCCGGACGTGCGCCTGGTGCTGGTCGGGCTGCCCGAGGCGCTCGAGCGCGAGCTGGCCGCGCGCGGCGCGGCGAGCGGCGAGCGCCTGCGCGTGTGCCCGGCGAGCCAAGTGGTGGCGATGGACGAGCCGCCGGCGCAGGCGCTGCGCGCCAAGAGGAACTCGTCGATGCGCGTCGCCGTCAACCTGGTGAAGAGCGGCGAGGCGCAGGCCTGCGTGAGCGCCGGCAACACCGGCGCGCTGATGGCGATCTCGCGCTTCGTGCTGAAGACCCTGCCCGGCATCGACCGCCCGGCGATCGCCACCGTGCTACCCAACATGAAAGGCGGCTACACGTATGTGCTGGACCTGGGCGCCAACGTCGACTGCACTCCCGAGCAGCTCATGCAGTTCGGCGTGATGGGCGCGATGCTCGTGTCGGCGGTCGAGCGCAAGGAGCGGCCGAGCGTCGGCCTGCTGAACATCGGCGTCGAGGACATCAAGGGCAACGAGACGGTGAAGCGCGCCGCCGAGCTGCTGCGCGCGAGCGGCCTGAACTTCTACGGCAACGTCGAGGGCGACGACATCTACAAGGGCACGACCGACGTGGTGGTGTGCGACGGGTTCGTCGGCAACGTGCTGCTCAAGGCTTCCGAGGGCGTGGCGCAGATGATCGTCGGCTTCCTGCGCCAGGAGTTCACGCGCAACCCGTGGCGCAAGCTGGTGGCGCTGCTCGCCAACCCGGTGCGCAAGGCGCTGCGCGCGCGCATGGACCCGGGCCGCTACAACGGCGCCAGCCTGCTCGGCCTGAAGGGCATCGTCATCAAGAGCCACGGCTCGGCCAACGTGTTCGCCTTCGCGCAGGCGCTCGAGCGCGCGCTGGAGGAGGTGCGCAACGAGGTGCCGCAGCGCATCGCGCAGCGTATGGCGCAGGTCGGGGTGCTGGCATGACGATCTTCTCGCGCATCCTCGGCACCGGCAGCTACCTGCCGCCGCGCGTCATGAGCAACGACGATTTCGCGCGCCGCCTGGACACCAGCGACGCCTGGATCCGCGAGCGCACCGGCATCCGCGAGCGGCACATCGCCGAGGAATCGCAGACCTCGAGCGACCTCGCGCTCGAGGCCGCGCGGCGCGCCCTGCAGGCGGCGGGCGTCGCCGCCGCGGACGTCGACCTGCTGATCGTCGCCACCTCGACGCCGGACTTCGTGTTCCCGAGCACCGCGTGCCTGCTGCAGGCGAAGCTCGGCGTGAAAGGCGCCGCCGCGTTCGACGTGCAGGCCGTGTGCAGCGGCTTCGTCTACGCGCTCGCCACCGCCGACAGCTTCATCCGCTCCGGCCAGCACCGCAAGGCGCTGGTGGTCGGCGCCGAGGTGTTCTCGCGCATCCTCGACTGGAACGACCGCGGCACCTGCGTGCTGTTCGGCGACGGCGCCGGCGCGGTCGTGCTGGCGTCCGCCGAGAAGCCCGGCATCCACGCGAGCGTGCTGCGCGCCGACGGCAGCCACGCCGGCATGCTCTCGGTGCCGGGCAACGTCAACCGCGGCGCGATCACCGGCTCGCCGTTCCTGCAGATGGACGGCCAGGCGGTGTTCAAGTTCGCGGTGCGCGTGCTCGAGGAGTCGGCGCGCGAGACGGCGGCGAAGGCGCGCATGTCGCTCGACGAGATCGACTGGCTGATCCCGCACCAGGCGAACGTGCGCATCCTCGAGGCGGTGGCGCGCAAGCTCGACCTGCCGCGCGAGAAGCTGGTCGTCACCGTCGACCGCCACGGCAACACCTCCGCCGCTTCGGTGCCGCTCGCGCTCGACGAGTACGTGCGCGCCGGCCGCATCCGTCCCGGCCAGCGACTGATGCTGCAGGGCGTGGGCGGCGGCTTCACCTGGGGCTCGTCGCTGCTCACGCTATGAAGCTCGCCATGATCTTCCCCGGGCAGGGCTCGCAGTCGGTGGGCATGCTGCGCGCCTACGACGGCCTGCCCGAGATCGCGCGGGTGCGCGAGGCGGCGGGCGCGGTGCTCGGCGGCGAGTTCCTGCGCCTGCTCGACGAGGGGCCGGCCGAGCAGCTCAACCTCACCGTCAACACCCAGCCGGCGATGGTGACCGCGGGCTACGCGGCGTTCTGCGCCTGGCGCGCGCGCGGCGGCCCGGCGCCGGAGATCGTCGCCGGCCACTCGCTCGGCGAGTACACCGCGCTCACGGCGGCCGGCGCGATCGAGTTCCGGGACTGCCTGCCGCTGGTGCGCTTCCGCGCGCAGGCGATGCAGGAAGCGGTGCCCGCGGGGCAGGGCGCGATGGCGGCGATCCTCGGCCTGGACGACGCCGCGGCGAAGGCGGCCTGCGCCGAGGCCGGCGGCGAGGTGCAGGCGGTCAACTTCAACGCGCCCGGGCAGGTGGTGATCGCCGGCGAGAAGGCGGCGGTCGGGCGGGCGATCGAGAAGTGCAAGGCGCGCGGCGCGAAGCGCGCGATGGCGCTGCCGGTGAGCGCGCCGTTCCACTCGACGCTGATGCGGCCGGCGGCCGAGCGCCTGAAGGGCTACCTCGAGCAGGTGCGCATCGCCGGCCCGCAGTGCGCGGTGCTGAACAACGTCGACGTCAGCGTGGAGCGCGAGCCGGCGCGCATCAAGGACGCGCTGGTGCGCCAGGCGGCCGCGCCGGTGCGCTGGGTGGAGACCATCCAGGCGATGGCGGCGATGGGGGCGACGCACATCGTCGAGTGCGGGCCGGGCAAGGTGCTCGCCGGCATGACCAAGCGCATCGCGCCGCAGGTGCAGTCGCTGACGCTCGCCGACCGCGCCTCGCTGGAGAATGCCCTGGAGGTCCTATGCTCGAAGGCAGGATAGCGCTCGTCACCGGCGCCTCGCGCGGCATCGGCCACGCGATCGCCGAGGAGCTGGCGCGGCTCGGCGCCAAGGTCGTCGGCACGGCGACCAGCGAGGCGGGCGCGGCGAAGGTGCCGGGGATCGGCAAGGTGCTGGACGTGAGGAACGCCGCGCAATGCGATGCGCTCGTGGAGACGGTCCAGAAGGAGCTCGGCGACATCGCCATCCTGGTCAACAACGCCGGCATCACGCGCGACAACCTGGCGCTGCGCATGAAGGACGCCGACTGGGACGAGGTGCTCGACACCAACCTGCGCGCGGTGTTCCGGCTGTCGCGCGCCGTGATGCGCGGCATGATGAAGGCGCGCTGGGGACGCATCGTCAACATCACCTCGGTGGTCGGCGCCTCGGGCAACGCCGGGCAGGCGAACTACGCGGCGGCCAAGGCCGGCGTGGTCGGCATGACCCGGTCGCTGGCGCGCGAGCTGGGCAGCCGCAACATCACGGTCAACTGCGTGGCGCCCGGGTTCATCGACACCGACATGACGCGCGCGCTCTCCGAGGAGCAGCGCAAGGCGCTGCTCGCGCAGATACCGCTCGGCCGGCTGGGTGCGGCGGCCGACGTGGCCGCGGCGGTCGGCTACCTGGTATCGCCCGGTGCGGGATATGTCACCGGCGCGGTGCTGCACGTCAACGGCGGCATGTACATGTCGTAAAATACGGCCCCTTTTTGGGAAGGAGCAGCGATGGATAACATCGAGCAAGCGGTCAAGAAAATCATCGCCGAGCAGCTCGGCGTGAACGAAGCCGAGATCAAGAACGAGTCGTCTTTCGTCGATGACCTCGGCGCCGACTCGCTCGACACCGTGGAGCTCGTGATGGCGCTCGAGGAGGAGTTCGAGACCGAGATCCCGGACGAGGAAGCCGAGAAGATCACCACGGTGCAGCAGGCCATCGACTACATCAAGGCGCACGCCAAGGCGTAAATGAAGGCTCGTAAGTGAGTCGGCGCCGAGTCGTCGTCACCGGCCTGGGGATCATCAGCCCGATCGGCAACAGCGTTGCCGACGCATGGCAGAACTGCCTGGCGGGCAAGTCGGGCATCACCCGGATCACGCGCTTCGATCCCTCGCGCCTCGCCAGCCAGATCGCGGGCGAGGTGAAGGGCTTCGACGTCGCCCCGTACCTGTCGCCGAAGGAAGCGCGGCGCATGGACCTGTTCATCCATTACGGCATGGCGGCCGGCCTGCAGGCCTGGCGCGACAGCGGCCTCGCCATCGACGAGCGCAACGCGGAGCGGGTCGGCGTCAACTTCGGCTCGGGCATCGGCGGGCTGCCGCTCATCGAGCAGATGCACGACGAGCTGCACAAGAACGGGCCGCGCCGCATCTCGCCGTTCTTCATCCCCGGCAGCATCATCAACATGATCGCCGGGCTGCTCTCCATCGAGATCGGCGCCAAGGGGCCCAACCTGGCGATCGTCACCGCCTGCACCACCTCGACGCACTGCATCGGCGAGGCGGCGAAGTCGATCCGCTACGGCGAGGCCGACGTGATGATCGCCGGCGGCGCGGAGGCGGTGGTCGACGAGCTGGCGATCGGCGGTTTCGCCGCGGCGCGCGCGCTGTCGACGCGCAACGACGACCCGGCGAGCGCCAGCCGGCCCTGGGACAAGGAGCGCGACGGCTTCGTGCTGGGCGAGGGCGCCGGCGCCCTGGTGCTCGAGGAGTACGAGCACGCGAAGAAGCGCGGCGCCACCATCTACTGCGAGGTGGCCGGCTACGGCGTCTCGGCCGACGCCTACCACATGACCGCGCCGCCCGACGACGGCGACGGCGGCTACCGCGCGATGCGCAACGCCCTGAAGGACGCCGGCATCGAGCCCGAGCGCATCGACTACATCAACGCGCACGGCACCTCCACGCCGCTCGGCGACGTGGCCGAGACCCTCGCCGTGAAGCGCCTGCTCGGCGAGCGCGCGCGCAAGGTGGCGGTCAACTCGACCAAGTCGATGACCGGCCACCTGCTCGGCGCGGCGGGCGGCGTCGAAGCGGTGTTCACCGCGCTCGCCCTGCGCGACCAGGTCTCCCCGCCGACGATCAACCTGCGCACGCCCGATCCGGCGTGCGACCTCGACTACGTGCCGAACGAGGCGCGCCGCATGCCGATCCGCGCCGCGCTTTCCAACTCGTTCGGCTTCGGCGGCACCAACGGCAGCCTGGTCTTCGCTCGCGCCTGAGCGGGCCGTGCGATTTCAACTTCGTCCTTCTCGCGCGCTGGCCGCGGCGATCGTCGCCGCCCACGCGGCGGCGGCGCTGTCGCTGCTGCTCCTCGTGAAAGGCCTGGCCGGCGCGGCGCTGGCCGCGCTGCTGCTCGCGCTCGGCTTCGCCGCGGCGCGGCGCCGCGCGCTGCTGCGCGGACGCGGCGCGGTGCGCGCGCTCGAGGTGTCCGGGGACGCGCTGCGCCTCGAGCTCGGCGGCGGCTCGCTCGTTCCGGTGGCCGTGGCGAAGCGCCGCTACGTCGGCCGCTGGCTGGTCGCGCTGCCGCTCGGCGCGGCGCGCGGCTACCGCGGGCGCACCGTGCTGGTCAGCGCGGACATGCTGGAGGCGAGCGAGTTCCGCCGGCTGCGCGTCTGGGCGCTCTGGGGCAGGCTGCCCGGCGTGGCGGCCGGGCAACTCGCCGCCTGAGGGGCGGGCCGTCCTGACGTCGAACTATTTCCAGGGGCGTGCGTCTATGGCACATAGACGTAGCGCACGGATCGCCGCCGGCAGCGCGGTAACGGGGCGGCAGTCCGGGGGTGGGGAGCCCTCCGCACGCGATGTCTGAGCGCGACATCGACCGCGAGCTGGTCGCGCGGGCGCAGCGTGGCGACAAGCGTGCCTTCGAGCTCCTCGTGGAGAAGTACCAGCGCAAGCTGGGCCGGCTGCTCTCGCGTTTCATCCGCGATCCCGCCGAGGTCGAGGATGTGACGCAGGAGGCTTTCATCAAGGCCTATCGCGCGCTCCCCGCGTTCCGTGGCGACAGCGCTTTTTATACGTGGCTGTACAGGATCGGCATCAACACGGCCAAGAACTACCTCATGGCCATGGGTCGGCGGGCGCCGACCTCGACCGAGGTGGAGGCCGAAGAGGCGGAAGGGTTCGAGGAGGGCGAGCAGCTGCGCGACATCAACACGCCGGAGAGCGTGCTGCTGTCCAGCGAGATCGCGAGAACGGTGAACCAGACGATCGAGCAGCTGCCGGAAGAATTGCGTACCGCGATACAGCTGCGCGAGATCGAGGGCATGAGCTACGAGGACATCGCGAAAGTGATGGATTGCCCGATCGGCACGGTGCGCTCGCGGATCTTCCGCGCGCGCGAGGCGATCGCCGAGCAGCTGCGGCCGCTGCTCGGCACGCGCAAGGACAAGCGTTGGTAGGGGTCGGCATGAAAGAGAAGATTTCGCAGTTGATGGACGGCGAGCTGGGCGCGCAGGACACCGAGGCGGCGCTGCGCGCGCTGCGCGGCGAGGGCGAAGCGTTCGACGCCTGGCGCATCTACCACCTGATCAGCGACGCGATGCGCGATACGCCGCTGCTCTCGGCGGGCTTTGCGGCGCGCCTGCGCGAGCGGCTGGCGGGCGAGCCCACCGTGCTCGCCCCGGCGCGCCGCCTGCCGCGCCCGCGCGTCGTCTGGGCGGCGGCGGCGAGCCTCGCCGCGGTCGCGCTGGTCGGCTGGGTCGCCTTCGCGCCGCAACCGGAGCCCGCGGCGCCGCTGGCGGCGGCGCCGAAAGCGGCCCCGGCGGCGGTCGTCGCGCCGCAGCGCACGGTGCCGGTCGTCGCGGTGACCAGCGTGCTGCCCGGCGCCAACGACTACCTGCTGGCCCACCAGGGCTTCTCGCCGCGCGTCTATCTCCAGGGCATGGCGCCGTACCTGCGCACGGTGTCCGAGCCCGTGCAAGAACCGGCCAAGTGATGCTGCGGGCGGCGCTCGCAGCGGTATCGGTCACCCTGGCCGGCGCCGCCCTCGCCCAGAGCGCAGCGCCCGCCGCCGGGCCCCACTCGGGGCCCGACCGCGAGACGCTCGCCTGGCTGAAGAAGATCGAGGACGCCTCGCGCCGGCTGTCCTATACCGGCACCTTCGTCTACCAGCAGGGCGGCCGCACCGAGACCTCGCGCATCACCCGGCTCGCCGGCGCCGACACCGAGCGCCTGGAGGTGCTGGACGGCATGCCGCGCGAGATCGTGCGCACGCGCGACACCCTGCGCTGCTACCTGCCCGAGAGCCGGGTGGTGAAGGTCGAGCGGCGCAGCGGCGAGCGCAGCTTCCCCCGGCTGCTGCCGCAGCAGGTCGGCATCCTGACCGAGCACTACGACATCAGCCTGGGCGAGCGGCGGCGCATCGGCGGCTTCGAGTGCCAGGCGGTCGTGCTCACGCCGAAGGACAACCTGCGCTACGGCTACCGCCTGTACGCCGACGTCAACACCGGCATGCTGGTGCGGGCGATGACCGTCGATGCCGCGGGCAACATGGTGGAGCAGTTCACCTTCACCGGGCTGCGCATCGGCGGCGTGACGCAGGACATGGTGAAGCCGCGCTACGCCGCGGGCGCCTGGCGCGTCGAGGACGCCGACGCCACGCCGGCCAGCCTCGACGGCTGGGGCGTGTATCCGGAGCTGCCGGGATTCCACAAGGTGCTGGAGCTTAAGCGCCGCATGGGCGCCTCGCGTCCCGTGGGGCAGCTGGTCTACTCCGACGGGCTCGCCGCGGTCTCGGTGTTCATCGAGCCGCTGCGGCGCGGCCGCGACGCCACCCCGGGGCTTGCCAGCCTGGGGGCCATCCACATCTATACTCGCGAGGTCGCGAACCATCGCATTACGGTGGTCGGCGAGGCGCCGGCGGAGAGCGTCGAGCGCATCGCCAACGCCGTGGAATACCGGCCGTAGCCCAAGGAGAGGGTCCATGAGAAAAATCCCGGTCGTCGCCGCCCTGTGGCTGGCGGCGTTCAGCGCTGCCGTATCGGCGCAGGTGCGCGAGCTGCCGGACTTCACGCGCCTGGTCGAGGAGCAGGGCGCGGCCGTGGTCAACATCAGCACCACGCAGGCGCGGCGCCCGCAGGCGCTGCCCCAGGTCCCCGGGCTGGAGGACGACGAGATCCAGGAGTTCTTCCGCCGCTTCGTGCCGCGGCCCGGCCAGGCGCCGGAGGCGCCGCCGCGCGCCGAGAGCCGCTCGCTCGGCTCCGGCTTCATCATCAGCTCCGACGGCTACGTGCTCACCAACGCGCACGTCGTCGAGGGCGGCGACGAGATCAACGTGCGCCTGTCCGACAAGCGCGAATTCAAGGCGCGGGTGATCGGCGCCGACAAGCGCACCGACATCGCGCTGATCAAGATCGACGCCACGGGGCTGCCCGCGGTGCGCTTCGGCGACCCGTCGCAGCTCAAGGTCGGCGAGTGGGTGGTGGCGATCGGCGCGCCGTTCGGCTTCGAGAACTCGGTGACCGCGGGCATCGTCAGCGCCAAGGGCCGCTCGCTGCCGCAGGAGAACTTCGTGCCGTTCATCCAGACCGACGTGGCGATCAACCCCGGCAACTCGGGCGGGCCGCTGTTCAACCTGCGCGGCGAGGTGGTCGGCATCAACTCGCAGATCTACAGCCGCACCGGCGGCTTCATGGGCCTGTCGTTCGCCATCCCGGCCGACGTGGCGCTCGACGTGCAGAAGCAGCTCCGGGAAAAGGGCCGCGTCTCGCGCGGCCGCATCGGCGTGGTGATCCAGGAGGTGACGCGCGACCTCGCCATCTCCTTCGGCCTGGACCGCGCGCGCGGCGCGCTGGTGAACTCGGTGGAGAAGGGCAGCCCGGCGGACAAGGCCGGCATCGAGACGACCGACATCATCCTCAGCTTCGACGGCAAGGCGGTCGAGAGCTCGAGCGACCTGCCGCGCATCGTCGGCGGCACGCGCCCCGGCTCGCAGGTGGGGCTGGAAGTGTGGCGCAAGGGGCAGCTGCGCAAGCTCACCGTCACCGTGGGCGAGCTGGTCGAGGAGCGCGTCGCCGCGCTCGGGCGGCCCCGGCCGGCCAAGCCCGCCCCGGCGCAGGCCAACCGGCTGGGCATCGTGGTCGCCGAGCTCACGGCCGAGCAGAAGAAGGAGATGAAGCTCGAGCACGGCCTGCTGGTGACCGAGGTGCGGCCCGAGTCGCGCGCCGACGTGCGCAAGGGCGACGTGCTGGTCACCCTGGTGCACAAGGGCCAGCACAGCGAGCTGCGCTCGGTCGAGCAGTTCAACCGGCTGCTCGTCTCGCTGGAGAAGAACGCCGTGATCACGCTGCTGGTGAAGCGCGGCGAGCTGACCGCCTTCGTCACCATCTCCGGGCTGACGGAGAAGGGCTAGTGCCGCTGAAGCTGTACGGGCGGCGGCACTGCCACCTGTGCGAGGAGATGGCGCAGGCGCTGCGCCGCCGCGGCCTCGCCTTCGAGGAGATCGACGTCGACGGCGCCCCGGCGCTTAAGGAACGCTACGGGCGCATCGTGCCGGTGCTCACCGACGCGGCGGGCAACGAGCTGTGCCGGACGCGGATCGACGACGCGGTGCTGCGGCAAATCACCTAAAATAGCCCGCCTGAGGAGGGTGCCCGAGGCGCCGCGATCGGCGCGGGCGCCCTCTTTTTTATATGCCGCAGAGCCACATCCGCAACTTCTCGATCATCGCCCACATCGACCACGGCAAGTCGACGCTCGCCGACCGCTTCATCCAGATGTGCGGCGGGCTGGCGGAGCGCGAGATGGCCGAGCAGGTGCTCGACTCGATGGAGCTCGAGCGCGAGCGCGGCATCACGATCAAGGCCCAGACCGCGGCCCTGGAATACAAGGCGCGCAACGGCGACACGTATCTCCTGAACCTGATCGATACGCCGGGGCACGTCGACTTCTCCTACGAGGTGAGCCGCTCGCTCGCCGCCTGCGAGGGCGCGCTGCTGGTGGTCGATGCCTCGCAGGGCGTCGAGGCGCAGACGGTGGCCAACTGCTACACCGCGATCGAGCAGGGGGTCGAGGTGATCCCGGTGCTGAACAAGGTCGACCTGCCCTCGGCCGACGCCGCGAAGGCGATCCAGGAGATCGAGGACGTGATCGGCATCGCCGCCGGCGACGCGATCCGCGCCAGCGCCAAGACCGGCGAGAACGTGCCGGAAATCCTCGAGGCGGTGATCGCCAAGGTGCCGCCGCCGCGCGGCGATCCGGCGCAGCGGCTCAAGGCGCTGATCATCGACTCGTGGTTCGACAACTACGTCGGCGTGGTGATGCTGGTGCGCGTCGTGGAAGGCACCCTGCGGCCGAAGGACCGGATCCTGCTCATGAGCACCGGCGCCACGTACCTGTGCGAGCAGGTCGGGGTGTTCACGCCCAAGTCGCGCCGCAAGGAGTCGCTCGCCGCCGGCGAGGTCGGCTTCCTCACCGCCGGCATCAAGGAGCTGCGCGCCGCGAAGGTGGGCGACACGGTGACGCACGCCGACAAGCCGGGCGAGCGTCCGCTGCCGGGCTTCAAGGAGGTGAAGCCGCAGGTATTCGCCGGCCTCTATCCGGTCGAGGCCAACCAGTACGAGGCGCTGCGCGACGCGCTGGAGAAGCTGCACCTCAACGACGCGTCCTTCCACTACGAGCCCGAGACCTCGCAGGCGCTCGGCTTCGGCTTCCGCTGCGGCTTCCTCGGCCTGCTGCACATGGACATCGTGCAGGAGCGCCTGGAGCGCGAGTACGGCATGAGCCTGATCACCACC
>DASVDO010000036.1:0-17472 GCA_036381055.1 Burkholderiales bacterium
CCTGCTCGTGCTCGGTGTCCGGGCGCGCCGCGAGGCGCGCGCGCAGGCGTCCGAGCGGCGCGAGCAGCGCGCTCAGCGGGTTTGTGCCGGGTCGCGCCATTCGTTCTGCACCTGCAGCACCTCGCGCTTCACGCCGACGAAGGCGTCGACCAGGCGCGGGTCGAAATGCTTGCCGGCCTGCGAGGTGACGTAGTGGAACGCCTCGTCGGAGTTCCAGGCCGGCTTGTACGGCCGCACCGAGGTGAGCGCGTCGTACACGTCGGCCACCGCGACGATGCGCGCGCACAGCGGAATGTGGTCGCCCACCAGGCCGTTCGGATAGCCGGTGCCGTCGTACTTCTCGTGATGACCGAGCGCGATCAGCGCACCCATGCGCACGTACTTCGAGGCGCTGCCCTTGAGGATCTCGTGGCCGATGACCGGATGGCGGCGCATCACCTGCCATTCGGCGGCGTCCAGCTTGGCCGGCTTGAGCAGGATCTGGTCCGGGATGCCGATCTTGCCGATGTCGTGCAGCGGGGCCGCGAGCTCGATGGTCTCCGCCTCGTCGCGCTCCAGCGCGATCGCGTTGGCGATAAGCCGCGAGTAGCGCGACATGCGGATCAGATGGTAGCCCGTTTCCTCGTCGCGGAACTCGCCGGCGCGCGCGAGGCGCAGCAGCGTCTCCTTCTCGCGCTCGCGCACCTCGCGCGTCGCGTCCTCGACCATGTGCTCGAGCAGCCGCCGCCGGTCCTCGAGGACCAGCTGCTGGCGGCGCAGGGTCAGCAGGTTGCGGCAGCGCGCCAGGCACTCGCGCGCGTCCACCGGCTTGGTGAGGAAGTCGGTGATGCCGGCGTCGAGCGCCGCGTAGCGCACCTTGCGGTCGTCGTGCACGGTGACCATGACGATCGGCACGTGCTCGTACCCCGGCAGCGCGCGCAGGCGCTTGACGAACTCGATGCCGTCCATGTCGGGCATCATGTAGTCGACCAGCACCAGGTCGGCGATATGGCGGGTGGCCCAGACCACGGCGTCGACCGGGCGGGCGAAGCCCTCGACCAGGACCCGCTCGTCCAGGCTGCGCACGACCTGCTCGAGAATGGCGCGACCGGTCGACTGATCGTCGACCACGATCACCGTGTTGCGCACCGCAGGCAGCGCCCTCACCTGCGCCTTCATCGACCCTCCCCCGGGAGATCGGCCGCCACCCCAGCGACCGCGAAAAAGCCTACGCCCGCCCCCTGGCGCTGTCCAGCAAACCTCTGCACAGCCTGACGGTTTTTTTCGCTGGTGCCGGAAGAGAGACTCGAACTCTCATGGTGTCGCCACCGGCGGATTTTGAGTCCGCTGCGTCTACCGGTTCCGCCATTCCGGCCAAGGGAGGACAGCAGGGAAAATTATAATTGCCGCGCGATGCTCGTCTCAGAGTTCGACTACGCGCTGCCGGCCGAGCTCATCGCGCAGCATCCCGCCGCGCAGCGCACCGCCAGCCGGCTCCTGCACCTCGACGCGAAGACGGGCGCGCTGCGCGACCGGCGCTTCGCCGAGCTGCCCGAGCTGCTGGACGCGCGCGACGCCGTGGTGCTGAACGACACGCGCGTGATCAAGGCGCGGCTGTTCGGCCGCAAGCCCACCGGCGGCGCGGTCGAGATCTTCGTCGAGCGCGCGCTCGGCGCGCGCGAAGCGCTCGCCCTGATGCGCGCCGGGCACGCGCCGCGCGCCGGCACCGAGGTGCGCATCGGCGACGTGCAGGCGAGCGTGCTCGGCCGCGAAGGCGAGCTCTACCGCGTGCGCTTCTCCGACGACCTCGAGCGGGTGCTCGAGCGGCACGGCACGGTGCCGCTGCCGCCGTACGTGGCGCGCCCGGCGGCTGCCGAGGACGCCGAGCGCTACCAGACGGTGTACGCGACCAACCCCGGCGCGGTCGCGGCGCCCACCGCCGGGCTGCATTTCGACGCGGCGATGCTCGAGCGGCTGGCGGCGCGCGGCGCGCGGCTCGCCCGGCTCACCCTGCACGTCGGGCTGGGCACCTTCCGGCCGGTGCGCGGCGAGCGCGTCGAGGCGCACCGCATGCACCGCGAGCGCTATCGCATCCCGGCCGAGACGCTGCAGGCGATCGCCGGGCGCCGCGTGCTGGCGGTCGGCACGACGGTGCTGCGCGCCCTCGAGAGCGCCGCGCTCACCGGCGAGCGCGAGGGCGAGACCGACCTGTTCGTGACGCCCGGGTTCGAGTTCCGCGTGGTCGAGCGCCTGCTCACCAACTTCCATCTGCCGCGCTCGACGCTGCTCATGCTGGTGTGCGCCTTCGCCGGGCGTGAGAACATCCTGCGTGCCTATTCCCACGCCATCGCGCGGCGCTACCGCTTCTTCTCCTACGGCGACGCGATGCTGATAGAAAGATGAGCGCGCCCTGAAGTTCACCGTCACCCATCGCGACGGGGCGGCGCGGCGCGGCGTGCTCGAGCTGGCGCACGGCCCGGTCGACACGCCGGCGTTCATGCCGGTCGGCACCTACGGCGCGGTGAAGGCGGTGTCCCCCGACGAGGTGTCGGCGAGCGGCGCGCAGATCGTCCTCGGCAACACCTTCCACCTGTGGCTGCGCCCGGGGCTCGAGGTGATCGCGCGCCACGGCGGCCTGCACCGCTTCATGGGCTGGCCCGGGCCGATCCTCACCGACTCGGGCGGCTTCCAGGTGTTCAGCCTCGGCGCGCTGCGGCGCATCAGCGAGGAAGGCGTGCAGTTCGCCTCGCCGGTGAACGGCGACCGGCTGTTCCTCACGCCCGAGGAGTCGATGCGCATCCAGCAGGTGCTCGACGCCGACGTCGCCATGGCGTTCGACGAGTGCACGCCCTACCCGGCGGGCGAGGCGCAGGCGGCCGACTCGATGCGGCTGTCGATGCGCTGGGCGCGGCGCTCGCGCGACGCCTGGCGCGGCGGCAACGCGCTGTTCGGCATCGTCCAGGGCGGCATGCACGAGGCGCTGCGCGAGGAGTCGCTCGCCGCGCTGCAGGCGATCGGCTTCGACGGCTACGCGCTCGGCGGCCTGTCGGTCGGCGAGCCCAAGCGCGAGCGCGCGCGCATCGTCGCGCACGTCGTGCCGCGCATGCCCGAGGACCGGCCGCGCTACCTGATGGGCATGGGCACCCCCGAGGACATCGTCGAGGCGGTGGCCGCCGGGATCGACATGTTCGACTGCGTGCTGCCGACGCGCAACGCGCGCAACGGCTGGCTGTTCACCCGCTTCGGCGACCTGAAGATCCGCAACGCGCGCTACCGCGACGACACCGCGCCGCCCGACGAGCAGTGCGGCTGCTACACCTGCCGGCGCTTCAGCCGCGCCTACCTGCACCACCTGCAGAAGACCAACGAGATCCTCGGCGCGCGGCTCAACACGCTGCACAACCTGCACTACTACCAGGCGCTGATGCGCGAGCTGCGCGCGGCGATCGAGGCGGGCGAGCTGGCGGCGCGCGCGGCGCGGCTCCTGGCAGAGCGGACCCGCTATAATTCCGTGCTTTCCCCCGAGGACTCCCAAGAGGATCGGCCGTGATGATCTCTCCTGCCTACGCCCAGGCGGCCAGCGGCGGCGACGCGGGAATCATGGGCTTTCTGCCCATCATTCTCATGTTCGTGCTGCTGTACTTCCTGATGATCCGTCCGCAGATGAAGCGCGCCAAGGAACAGAAGGCCATGATCGAGGCGCTGCAGAAAGGCGACGAGGTGATTGCCGCCGGCGGCGTGCTCGGCCGCATCACCAAGCTCACCGACCAGTACGCGACGCTCGAGATCGCGCCGAACACCGAGATCATCGTCCAGCGCGGCGTGATCCAGGCCGCCCTGCCGAAGGGGACCATCAAGGCGATCCAGTAAAGCCGGGGCGACGCCCGCGATCCCGTGAACCGGTTCCCGACCTGGAAGTACGCGCTGATCGCGCTGACGATCGTCGCCGCCTTCCTCTACACGCTGCCCAACTTCTTCGGCGAGTCGCCCGCCGTGCAGGTCTCGAGCGCGCGCAGCACGGTGAAGGTCGACGCCGGGGTGCTGACGCAGGTGGAGGAGGCGCTCGGCAAGGCCGGCATCGCCTACACCGGCGCGGTGATGGACAACGGCAGCATCCGCGTGCGCCTGCCCGACACCGACACGCAGCTGCGCGCGCGCGACCTGATCGACCGCGCGCTGAACCCCGACCCGGCCAATCCGGGCTTCGTCGTGGCGCTCAACCTGCTGCCGGCCTCGCCGGGCTGGCTCACCGCCATCCACGCGCTGCCGATGTACCTGGGCCTCGACCTGCGCGGCGGCGTGCATTTCCTGCTGCAGGTCGACATGCAGGCGGCGATCACCAAGCGGCTGGAAAGCCTGGCGGGCGACGTGCGCTCGCAGCTGCGCGACAGGAACATCCGCTACGGCGGCGTCAGCCGCGAGGGCGACACGCTGCGCGTGCGCTTCCGCGACGCGGCGACGCGCGAGCAGGCGCGCCGGCTGCTCGCCGAGGCGATTCCGGAGCTCAACCTGGCCGAGCGCGACGTCGGCCGCGACTTCGTGCTGGTCGCGACGCTGCGGCCCGACGCGGTGAAGCGCACCCAGGAATACGCGCTGCAGCAGAACATCACGACGCTGCACAACCGCATCAACGAGCTGGGCGTCGCCGAGCCGGTGATCCAGCAGCAGGGCGCCGACCGCATCGTCGTGCAGCTGCCCGGCGTGCAGGACACGGCCAAGGCCAAGGACATCCTCGGGCGCACGGCGACCCTCGAGATCCGCATGGTCGACGAGGAGCGCATGGACCCGGCGACGCTCGCCGCCGCGGCGCGCGGCCAGGTGCCGTTCGGCGACGAGTTCTACGTCGACCGCAACGGCGAGCCCCTGCTGGTGAAGAAGCAGGTGGTGCTGACCGGCGACCGGCTGACCGACGCGCAGCCGGGCTTCGACCCGCAGACCAACGAGCCGGCGGTGCACCTGCGGCTCGACGGCCAGGGGGCGCGCATCTTCCAGGAAGTGACGCGCGAGAACGTCGGCAGGCGCATGGCGATCCTGCTCATCGAGAAGGGCCGCGGCGAGGTGATCACCGCGCCGGTGATCCGCACCGAGATCCCCGGCGGGCGGGTGCAGATCTCGGGCCGCATGAGCACCACCGAGGCGAACGACGTGGCGCTGCTCTTGCGCGCCGGCTCGCTCGCCGCACCGATGGAGATCGTCGAGGAGCGCACCGTCGGGCCGAGCCTCGGGCGCGAGAACATCGAGAAGGGCTTCCGCGCGACGCTGTGGGGCTTCGTGGCGATCGTCTGCTTCATGTCGGTCTACTACGTGGCGTTCGGCGTCATCTCCTCGCTCGCCCTGGCGATCAACCTGCTGCTGCTGATCGCCCTGCTGTCGCTGCTGCAGGCGACGCTCACCCTGCCCGGCATCGCCGCGATCGCGCTGACGCTCGGCATGGCGATCGACGCCAACGTGCTGATCAACGAGCGCATCCGCGAGGAGCTGCGCGGCGGCGCCACGCCGCAGGCCGCCATCGCGGCCGGCTACGAGCGCGCCTGGGGCACCATTCTCGACTCCAACATCACCACCCTGATCGCCGGCCTGTCGCTGCTCATCTTCGGCCAGGGCCCGGTGCGCGGCTTCGCCGTGGTGCACTGCCTCGGTATCCTCACCTCGATGTTCTCCGCGGTGACGGTGTCGCGCGCCCTGGTGAACCTGACCTACGGCCATCGCCGGCGCGTGCAGCGGCTGGCGATCGGCAACACGGCATGGAAGTGAGCCCCGCCTAGATGGAGTTCTTCAAGATCCGGCGAACCATACCGTTCATGCGGTATGCGCTCGTCTTCAACGTCATCTCCCTGCTCACCTTCCTCGCCGCGGTGTTCTTCCTCGCCCACCGCGGGCTGAACTTCTCCATCGAGTTCACCGGCGGCACGCTGATCGAGGTGGCCTATCCCGAGTCGGCCAACGTCGACCGCATCCGCGAGACGCTCGAGCGTGCCGGGTTCAAGGGCGAGGTGCAGAACTTCGGCTCGTCGCGCGACGTGCTGATCCGCCTGCACGTGGAGAAGGGCCAGTCGACCTCGGGGTTGTCGCAGAAGGTGATGGCGACGCTGCACGCCGAGAGCCCGGACGCCGAGCTGCGGCGCGTCGAGTTCGTCGGGCCGCAGGTCGGGCGCGAGCTCGCCGAGTACGGGGCGCTCGCGCTGCTGGTCACCGCCGTGGGCATCGTGCTCTACCTGTGGCTGCGCTTCGAGTGGCGCTTCGGCCTGTCGGCGATCATCGCCAACCTGCACGACGTGGTGATCATCCTGGGCTGCTTCGCCTTCTTCCAGTGGGAGTTCTCGCTGCCGGTGCTCGCCGCGGTGCTCGCCGTGCTGGGCTACTCGGTGAACGAGTCGGTGGTGGTGTTCGACCGCGTGCGGGAGAACTTCCGCAAGATGCGCAAGGCCGGCACCCGCGAGGTGATCGACGCCTCGATCACCGGCGTGATCTCGCGCACCATCATCACGCACGGCAGCACGCAGGCGATGGTGACCACGATGCTGCTGTTCGGCGGGCCGGCCCTGCACTACTTCGCGCTGGCCCTCACCATCGGCATCTGCTTCGGCATCTACTCGTCGGTGTTCGTGGCGAGCCCGCTGGTCATGTGGCTCGGCGCGCGGCGCGAGCAGTTCGTCAAGCCGGCGCGGCGCCGCGGCCGCGACGAGCACGAAGGCGCGGTCGTCTAGCTACTTCAGGATCCGGATCAGGTTGGAGTAGTCGTCGGTCCAGGTGCGCAGCCCCGGCCTGTCCTCGGCGGGCACGCCGCGGCGCTCGGCGATCGCCTCGGCGGCGAGCGCGCGCCGGCTGCGCGACACCAGCACCCAGTCGCTGCGCGAGCGGCCGCTCAGGTCGTCCTCCTCGGGATCGTCCTCGACGAGCAGCGTCTGCGCGCCGTGCACGCGGGCGAGGCGCGCCACCACCGGCGCGAGGTCGAGGAAGCGGTTCGAGACGTGGAAGGCGACGATGCCGTCCGGCTTGACGTGGCGCAGGTAGACGCCGAGCGCCTCGCGGGTGATCAGGTGCACCGGGATGGCGTCGCTCGAGAAGGCGTCGATGGCGAGCACGTCGAAACCCTGCGGCGGCTCGCGCTCCAGCGACAGCCGCGCGTCGCCCAGCGCGATCTCGACGCGCGCCGCGCTGTCGGAGAGGAAGGTGAACTGCTCGCGCGCGATCTCGACCACCTTGCGGTCGATCTCGTAGAAGCGGTACACGTCGCCGGGCCGCCCGTAGGCGGCGAGGGTGCCGACGCCCAGGCCGACCACGCCGACCTTCACCGGGCCGGCGTGCTGCTTCGCGCGGATCGCCGCGCCGATGCCCGAGCTCGGCGTGTAGTAGGTGGTGATCAGGCGGCGCAGGTCGCCGTGCATGTACTGCTCGCCGTGCATGATCGTGCCGTGTACGAGGCGCCGCAGGTGCGCCTGCTCGCCCGGGCTGTATTCCTTGACGTGCAGCACGCCGTAGAAGCTGCGGTCCGACTCGAGCACGTCGCGCTGCTCGCGGAAGCCGTCGTACGCGGCGCAGGCCGTGATGCCGAGCAGCGCCGCGAGCGAAGCGTAGTGCGGCACGCGGCCGGTGTCGGCGAAGCGCAGCGCCGCGAGCAGCCCCAGCGCGGCGAGCCCGGCGCCGAGCTCGTAGTAGCCGTCGAACAGCGCCGGCGCCGCCACGGCGACCAGCAGGCCGCCGAGCGCCCCGCCCGCCGCCACGGTGAGATAGAAGGCGGTGAGCGCCGCCGGCTCGGGGCGCAGCCGGTAGAGCTCGCCGTGGCAGAACAGGCAGCCGACGAAGAGCGCCGGCAGGAACACCGCGAGCTGCAGCGGCAGCCGGTACTGCAGCTCGCTGTCGACCAGCAGCCAGCCGGTAGCGCCGAGCGCGGCGACGAGCAGCGGCCAGACGAGGCGCGGCCGGTACCAGCCCCGGCCTTCGAAGGCGAGGATGAAGGTGAGCAGGTAGATGGTCAGGGGTAGCAGCCAGAGCAGCGGCACCGAGGCGACGTTCTGCGTCAGGTGATTGGTGACCGCGAGCAGCAGGACCGAGCCGGTGGTCGAGAGCGCCAGCCACCAGGCGTAGCGGCTTGTCGCCACCGGCGCCGCGGCGCGCGGCGCCTGCGCGGCGAGCGCCGCCGGCGTGCGCCAGGCAAGCGTCGCGCACAGCAGCACGAAGGCGGCGAACAACCACGACCAGAGCCGCACCTGGCCGCGCGCGGCGAGCAGCGGCTCGACCACGAACGGGTAGCCGAGCAGCGCGATCAGCGAGGCGAGGTTGGACAGCGCGAACAGGCGGTACGGATCGTCGCCCGGGCGCGCGCGCGAGAACCAGAGCTGGATGAGCGGGCTGGTCGAGGCGAGCAGCAGGTAAGGCAGCCCGATCGTGGCGCCGAGCAGCAGCAGGATGCGGCTGATCGGCTCGTCGCCGCCGGCCGGCTTCCAGGAATCGCTCGGCGCGACCGGCAGCGTCGCCGCGGCCACCGCGAGCAGCAGCGAGTGCACGATCGCCTGCCGCCGCCCGGCGAGCCGGCCCAGCCAGTGCGCGTACGCGTAGCCGACCACCAGCAGCGCCTGGAAGAACAGCATGCAGGTGGTCCACACCGCGGCGCTGCCGCCGAACCAGGGCAGGATGAAGCGCGCGATCAGCGGCTGCACCAGGAAGAGCAGGAACGACGACAGGAAGATCGTGCCGGCGTACAGCATGGGCGGGCGGGCGGCGGGTCGGCGGCGGGCTAGACGCGGCGCGCCAGCTCCGCGGCGAGCCCGGTATAGCGCGCCGGCGTGAGCTCGAGCAGCCGCTTTTTCGCCTGCGCCGGGATCGGCAGCGAGCCGACGAAGCGCGCCAGCTCGCCGCGCTCCAGCCGCCGGCCGCGCGTCAGCGCCTTCAGCTTCTCGTAGGCGTCGGCGACGCCGTAGCGGCGCATCACCTGCTGCACCGCTTCGGCGAGCACCTCCCAGTTCGCCTCCAGGTCCTCGGCCAGGCGGCGCGGGTCGGCCTGCAGCTTCGCCAGCCCGCGCTCGCACGACGCGTAGGCGAGCAGCGTATGGCCGAGCGCCGCGCCGAGGTTGCGCTGCGCGGTCGAGTCGGAGAGATCGCGCTGCCAGCGCGACACCGGCAGCTTGTCGGCGAGGTGCCGCAGCAGCGCGTTGGCGATGCCGATGTTGCCCTCGGAGTTCTCGAAATCGATGGGATTCACCTTGTGCGGCATGGTCGAGGAGCCGACCTCCCCCGCCTTCAGCTTCTGCGAGAAGTAGCCGAGCGAGATGTAGCCCCAGAGGTCGCGGTCGAGGTCGAGCAGGATGCTGTTGGCCCGCGCGTACGCGTCGAGCAGCTCGGCCATCCAGTCGTGCGGCTCGACCTGCGTCGTGTAGGGATTGAACGCCAGGCCGAGGCGCTCGACGAAGCGGCGGCAGAAGCGCTCCCAGGCGAAGCCCGGATAGGCGACCGCGTGGGCGTTGTAGTTGCCGACCGCGCCGTTGATCTTGCCCAGCACCTCGACGGCGGCGATGCGGCTGCGGGCGCGCGCCAGGCGGTGCGCGAAGTTCGCCATCTCCTTGCCCAGCGTGGTCGGCGTCGCCGGCTGGCCGTGCGTGCGCGAGAGCATCGCCAGCCGGGCGTGGCGGTGGGCGAGGCCGCGCAGCGCCTCGATCAGCCGCTCGAGCCGCGGCAGCATCACCTCGGCGCGCGACTCGGCGAGCATCAGGGCGTAGGACAGGTTGTTGATGTCCTCGGAGGTGCAGGCGAAATGGATGAACTCGAGCGCGCGCTGCGCCTCGCGGTTCGCGGCGAGGCGCGACCTCAGCCAGTACTCGATCGCCTTGACGTCGTGGTTGGTCTGCGCCTCGATGTTCTTGATGTGCTCGGCGTCGCGCTCGGAGAACGCCTCGATCAGCCGGGCGAAATCGCGCCGCGTGCGCGCCGAGAACGGCTTCAGCTCGGCGATCGAGCGCTCGGCGGCGAGCGCCTGCAGCCACTCGAGCTCGATGCGCACGCGGTAGCGGATGAGGGCCTGCTCGCTGAAATACGCGCGCAGCGGATCGGATGCCTTGGCGTACCGCCCATCCAGCGGCGAAAGCGCGGCGAGCGGCGAGGGCATGGGCCTCTATTATACGGGGGTGGAGCGCCCGCCCCGTCGCATGCCGGAGTCGCTGCGGCGCGTGAGCGCCGAGGCGCGCGCCTGCCGCCTGTGCCGTCGCAGCCTCGAGCCCAATCCGGTATTCCGCGCCGCGCGCAGCGCGCGCCTGCTGATCGTCGGGCAGGCGCCGGGCCGGCGCGTGCACGAGAGCGGCATTCCCTGGAACGATCCTTCGGGCGACGTGCTGCGCGGCTGGCTGGCGATGGACCGCGAGACCTTCTACGACGCCTCGCGCATCGCCATCGTGCCGATCGGCCTGTGCTACCCCGGCACGGTCGCCGGCGCCGACCTGCCGCCGCCGCCGCGCTGCGCGCCGCTCTGGCAGCCGCGTTTCCGCGCCGCGCTGCCGCACATACGGCTGACGCTGCTCGTCGGCAGCTACGCGCAGGCCTACTACCTGCCCGAGCGCAAGGGGACGCTCGGCGAGACGGTGCGCGCGTTCCGCGAGTACCTGCCCGGGTACTTCGTGCTGCCGCATCCGAGCTGGCGCAATCTGCTGTGGCGGCGCCGGAACCCGTGGTTCGAGGCCGAGGTGCTGCCCGAGCTGCGCCGGCGCGTGCGCGACGCCATAGGCTGAGCGCAAGCCGTATAATCGCGCGCCCCGCCACCCACAAAGATGAAGCTGCTCGGCTCGCTCGCCAGTCCGTTCACGCGCAAGGTGCGCATCGTCCTCGCCGAGAAGCGCATCGAGTGCGAGCTCGAGACGGTCGACGTGCAGCCGCCCGACAACCCGGTCAACGCCCACAACCCGCTCGGCAAGATCCCGACGCTGCTGCTCGACGACGATACGGCGCTCTACGATTCGCGCGTGATCGTCGAGTTCCTGGACGCCGTCTCGCCGATCAGCCGCCTGATCCCCGAGGAGGCGCGCCCGCGCGTCGCGGTGCGCCGCTGGGAGGCGCTCGCCGACGGCGTGCTCGACGCGGGGCTCCTGGTGCGCCACGAGCTGCTGCGCGCCAAGCCCGAGCGCAGCCGCGCCTGGCTCGACCGGCAGCTCGCGCGCATGCGGCGCGCGCTGGCGCACATGGCCGACGAGCTGGGCGAGCGCGCCTTCTGCCACGGCGAACGCTACTCGCTCGCCGACATCGCGGCGGGCTGCTGCATGGGCTGGCTGGACTTCCGCAGGCCGGGCGAGGTCGACTGGCTGGCCGACTATCCGTCGCTCGCGCAGCACTACCGCAGGCTGATGGAGCGGCCGGCGTTCTCCGACACCCGGCCGCAGGCGCCGAGTTGAGCTAGCCGGGCGGCTCCTCGCCGGCGCGCGCCTGCGCGCGCCGCTCGTAGCGGGTGCGATCGTCCGCGCGCCAGGGCCGCGGCTCGCGCCGCCACGACGCCCAGAGCAGCGCGCAGCCCGACGCGCCGGCGGCGCCGGCGAGAACGAGCAGCAGCTCGTCGCGGCCCGAGGCGAGCGCGGCGGCGGCGGCCACCAGCGCCGCGGCGAACGACGCCATGCCCGCCTCCCAGAGGCGCGAGCGCGGCGTGCGGCGCCAGCCGCGCACCGCCTCCCAGGCGAGCACGGCCGCCGGCACGGCGAGCCACCACGGGCTCGGCGGCCGGCGCGGCCCGAGCGTGGCGAGCAGGAGCACCGCGACGGCGGCCGCGACGAAGAGCGTCGCCGGGCGGCGCTGCGGGTCGCGCAGCGCGCGGCGCAGGTCGCGCGCGAACAGCGCCAGCGCCGCGGCGGCGAGGATCACGCCCAGCGCGAGCTTGAGCAGCATGCCCGAAGCCTACCGCGCGGCGCGCCGCCCTAGCTGATGACGCCTCCGCCGAGGCAGGCGTCGCCGTCGTAGAGCACCACCGACTGCCCGGGCGTCACCGCCCACTGCGGCGCGGCGAAATGCACCTCGATCCGCGAGCCCTGCACCTGCGCGAGCGTGCACGGCGCGTCGGCCTGGCGGTAGCGCGTCTTCGCGGCGTGCGCCGAAGGCGCGGCCGGCGGCTCGCCGGCGATCCACGCCGCGTCCTCGGCGCGCAGCGCGCGCTTCATGAGCAGCGGATGGTCGTGGCCGCGCACCACCACCAGCTCGTTGGCCGCCAGGCGCTTCTCGGCCACGTACCAGGGCTCGCCCGGTCCGCCGAGGCCGATGCCCTTGCGCTGGCCGATCGTGTAGAACGCGAGGCCGATGTGCTCGCCGAGCCTGCGGCCGTGCTCGTCGACGATCGGTCCGGGTGCGCGCGGCAGGTAGCGGTTCAGGAACTCGCGGAACGGCCGCTCGCCGATGAAGCAGATGCCGGTCGAGTCCTTCCTGGCGTGGTTCGGCAGCCCGGCCTCGCGCGCGATGCGTCGCACCTCGCTCTTCTTCAGCTCGCCCAGCGGAAAGAGCACGCGTGCGAGCTGCGCCTGCGTCAGCCGGTGCAGGAAATAGCTCTGGTCCTTCGTGCCGTCCCTGCCCTTGAGCAGGCGCAAGGCGCCGTTCGACTCGATGCGCGCGTAATGGCCGGTGGCGATCTTCTGCGCCCCGAGGCGCATCGCGTGCTCGAGGAAGGCCTTGAACTTGATCTCGGCGTTGCACAGCACGTCCGGGTTGGGCGTGCGCCCGGCCGAGTACTCGCGCAGGAACTCGGCGAACACGCGCTCCTTGTACTCGCCGGCGAAGTTCACCGCCTCGAGGTCGATGCCGATCACGTCGGCCGCCGCCGCCGCGTCGACGAGGTCCTGGCGGGTCGAGCAGTACGCGTCGTCGTCGTCGTCCTCCCAGTTCTTCATGAACAGCCCGACGACCTGGTAGCCCTCGCGCTTGAGCAGCAGCGCGGCGACCGAGGAATCGACCCCGCCGGACATGCCCACCACCACGCGCTCGGCCATGCCGGCGCCTCAGGCGAATTCGCGCGAGAGCACGTCGAGCGGGAAGCGGGCCCCGGCGAGATAGTCCGCGACGCAGCGCGCCACCAGCGGCGAGCGGTGCATGGCGCGCCGCGCCGCCAGCTCCTCGGGAGTCAGCCAGTGCGTCGCGACGATCTCCTTGTCCAGCGTGCGCCCAGGGTCGTGCCCGGTCGCCCTGCCGGCGAAGGCGAAGCGCAGGAAGGTCGTGTCCGAGCCCTCGTGGCGCCAGCGGTAGATTCCCACCAGCGCGCTCGGCTCGAGCGAATGCGCGGTCTCTTCCAGCGTTTCGCGCACGCAGGCCTCGAGCAGCGACTCGCCCGGGTCGAGATGTCCCGCCGGCTGGTTCAGCACGCGCCTGCCCTCCGCGATCTCCTCCACGAACAGGAACTTGCCGTCGCGCTCGACGACCGCGGCGACCGTGACGCTCGGGCGCCAGACCTCGCTCATGCCGCCTTCTGCGTATTCTTGCGGATGAAGGCGGCCATGCGCGCCACGCCCTTCTCGATCGCCTCCTTGGAGGCGGCGTAGGAGAACCGCACGTGCTGCCCTTCGCCCGGCACGCGGGTGCCGAAATGGATGTCGGCCAGCAGCGCGACGCCGGCCTCGTTCAGCAGGCGTTTCCTGAATTCCTCCGAATCCGCCGCGCCGATCATGCGGCAGGCCTCCGTCACGTTCGGCCAGACGTAGAACGCGCCGCCCGGCACCAGGCAGCTGACGCCCGGAACCTCGTTCAGCAGGCGCACGATCAGGTCGCGCCGCGCAAGGAAGCTCTGCTTCATCGATTCGGCCGCTTCCTGAGGCCCGTTGATCGCCTCGACCGCCGCCCACTGCGAGATCTGCGAGGCGCAGGACTCGGTATTCGTGATCCAGCGCGTGAACATCGGCGCGAGCACGGGATTCGAAGCGAAGCCGATGCGCCAGCCGGTCATGGCCCAGGTCTTGGAGGCGCCGTCGGAGATGATGGTCCGCTCGAGCATCCCCGGCACCTGGGCGATCGAGAAGAACGCCTCGCCGTAGACCAGCCTGGAGTAGATCTCGTCGGCGTAGACCCAGACCTGCGGGTGGCGCTTGAGGATCGCGGCGATGCTCTCGAGCTCGCTGCGCGAGAGCAGGCCGCCGGTCGGATTGTGCGGGTAGTTCAGGATCAGCAGTCTGGTCCTGGGCGTGATCAGCCGCTCGAGCTCGTCCGGGTCGAACGAGAAGCCGCGCGCCTCGCGCAGGTGGATCGGCACCGGGCGCGCCCCGCTCGCGAGGATCTGCGATTCGTAGATCGGAAACCCCGGGTTGGGATAGATCACCTCGTCGCCGGCACCGTGGTCGGTCACCGACAGGATCGCGTAGGCGATGAAAGGCTTGGCGCCGGCGCCGACCACCACGTCGGCGGGCCGGATCGGCAGCCCGCCGCGCATGCGCGAGAGGTATCCGGCGGCCGCCTCGCGCAGCTCGTCGATCCCGGCCGAGGGCGTATAGCCGTGCCTGCCCTCGCGGATCGCGCGAATCCCCGCCTCCTGCACGTTCTGCGGCGCGGGGAAATCCGGCTGGCCGATGCAGAACGAGATGATGTCCTTGCCCTGGCGGGCGAGCTCGTTCACTTCGGCGAGCACGACGAATGCATTCTCGGTTCCTAGGCTGCGGGCACGGCGGCTGATCTCGGGCATGGCGGGAGGCCTGGGGTGGGTAAGAAACGAATTTTAGCCGATGGCGCTATCATTGCCCGATGCTGGTCAACTGCGTCGCATACCAGGACGGAAAGAAGCTGGCCGAGATCGGCAAGCGCGAGATCAGCGCCTACGTCTCGCGCCACGACTGCTTCGTCTGGGTGGCGCTGCGCGACGCCGACGAGGCCGAGCTCCAGGAGATGAAGGAGGAGTTCGGCCTGCACGAGCTCGCGGTCGAGGACTCGCTGCACGGGCACCAGCGGCCGAAGATCGACGAGTACGGCGACTCCCTGTTCGCCGTGCTGCACACGGTGGAGTTCGTCGGCGATGAGCTGAGCGTCGGCGAGCTGGACGTGTTCGTCGGCCCGAACTACGTGCTGTCGGTGCGCAACAACGCACCGAAGGGCTTTCAGGACGTGCGCACGCGCTGCGAGCGCGAGCCAGAGCTGCTGCGCTTCGGCTCGGGCTACGTGCTCTACGCGCTGATGGACGCAGTGGTCGACCGCTACTTCCCGGCGCTCGATACGCTGGAGACCAAGCTCGAGCGCATCGAGGAGGAGATCTTCGGCGGGCGCCTGGCGCGCGCGAACATCGAATCGCTCTACGCGCTGAAGCAGAACCTGATGACGCTCATGCACGCCGCCGGGCCGCTGCTGGACGCGGTGGGCAAGCTCTACGGCGGGCGCGTGCCGCACGCCTGCGCCGGCATGGGCGAGTACTTCCGCGACGTCAACGACCACCTGGTGCGGCTCAACTCGACCATCGACTCGATCCGCGACATGGTAAGCACCGCGATGAGCGTGAACGTCTCGCTCATCTCGCTGCAGGAGAACGAGGTCACCAAACGGCTCGCGGCCTACGCGGCGCTGGTCGCGGTGCCGACGCTGATCGCGGGCATCTACGGCATGAACTTCAAGGCCATGCCGGAGCTGAGCTGGAGCTTCGGCTACCCGCTCGCGCTGGGCGCGATGGCGATCATCGACGGCTATTTCTGGTACCGCTTCCGCAAGGCCGGCTGGCTCTAGCCGCCGCTCACCAGCCCTTGGGCTCCCACTTCAGGTCCGCGCCGTCCTTCAGCTCGCCGATCCTGATCACGCCCGGACAGATCGTACTTGGAGCCGTGGCAGGGACAGTAAAAGCCCCCGGTCCATTCCGGACCGACCGATCCCGCCTGCGGCCGGTACTCCGGAATGCAGCCGAGGTGGGTGCAGATCCATGCCCGGGGCTGCTGCGGCACCTGCGACCTGGGGTCAGACAGGTCCAGGCAGGATTCACACCGGCTTCTCGCGCCACGAGACGGTCATCATCTGCGCCGGCTCGAGCGCGCTCACGTTAGCCCGCACCGGCGGCGATCTCGATTGCCCCCACGGCCGAAGTGGCCGCGATCAGGCGGCGGCGCCTGAAGTTCAGTTCAGTTATGCTTGGCGGTACATGCTGACAAACTGCGACGGACGCTGAAATGGAGCTGACATTGCGCAAGCTGCATCCGCACTTCGCCGCCGAAGCGGGCCCGATCGAGCTGCGCACGTTGAGCGACCGCGGCATGCTCGAGGCGATCCGCGCCGCGATGGACGAATACCGCGTGCTGGTATTCCGCGCGCAGCAATTCAGCGACGCCGAGCAGATCGCCTTCGCGCGGCGCTTCGACGGCGAGCTGCACGCCAAGACCGGATCGGCGGCGCTGGGCGCCAACCGCTTCGGCAACGAGGCGCTGACCGACATCTCCAACGTGGCCGCCGACGGAAGCCTCATGGCGCGCGAGGACCGCAAGCGGCAGTACGCGCTCGGCAACCGCCTGTGGCACACCGACGCGTCGTTCCAGGACCCGCCCGGGCGCTACTCGATGCTGCATGCGCGCGTGGTGCCCGCTTCGGGGGCGGACACGGAGTTCGCCGACATGTGCGCGGCCTACGACGCGCTGGACGGCGCGATGCGCGCCAGGCTCGAGGGCCTGCGCGTGCACCATTCGATCGCCTACTCGCGGCAGACGCTCGGCTTCGAGTTCACGCCGGAGGAGCAGGACCTGCTAAAGGGCGCGATCCATCCCCTGGTGCGGGTCAACCCGCGCAGCGGGCGGCGCTCGCTTTACCTCGCCTCGCACGCTTCGCGCATCGTCGACTGGCCGGTGCCGGAAGGACGGCTGCTGCTGCGCGACCTCACCGAGCACGCCACCCAGCCGCAGTTCGTCTACCGCCACGTCTGGCGCGTCGGCGACCTGGTGATCTGGGACAACCGCGCCACCATGCACCGCGGGCGCCCGTTCGACGATGCTACCGAGCGGCGCGAGCTGCGCCGCGTGACCACGCTCGATATCGACGCGTCGACCGGAGTTTGAATCGGGGAAGAAGTTGAGGTCGGCTCCGTCTCGCGCATTGGCGATGCGCTATAGCGGCGGGCGGTACTTCACGAGTTCGATTACGTTCTCTCCCGTCTGCGACGGACTGAATGCGTCTGCGGACCAGACCTTGCGCACCAACCTTACGATTCGCTTCACCTCGGGCGCGTACCACACCGTCATCTCGAATCGCCCATCAACCGCGTTTCCGCGCCCGCGACCCCCACGATGCCCCGCGATGTCCAGCCGCAGGGCTCTGAACGTACCCGCCGGCACGGTCACCTGCGCCCACTGCTTGTCCTCCACCGTGATTCCCCAATCCGGCATCGACCCGCCGCCCAGCGGATAGCCGACGGGAACGGGAATGTTGGTCGGGGCATGGTCGCCGTTGATGGCCAGCAGGTACGGAGAGAGCTCGATCATGTCGTTATCGGCATCAAGCGGGAATTCGAAAAAGCGCGAATCGCGCGCATTGACCTCGCGCTTGGCGTCCTTTCCGCCTCCCGCGCTGCTCGTCAGCCTCTCCTCGATCGTG
>DASVDO010000037.1:0-13688 GCA_036381055.1 Burkholderiales bacterium
TCGACTTTGCGCGCGACCGGCGAGCTCGCGCCCACGAGGCGATCCGGCTTGTCCGACCCGTTGCGCAGGATCATGTAGCCGACCGCGGTCTTCGCGCCAGGCGGCGTCGCGCGCGACCAGGCGTTCTCGATTCCGATTGCATTTTTGTCCTGGGAAATTCCCTGGAGGGAAAAAAGCGACAGGGCCAGCCAAAGTGCAAATTTCATGAAACCTTCCTGTTTTCGTCTTCCTGCAATTTTCGCCAGAGAATCTTGCCCGTCGCGGTCTTCGGCAGCTCGTCGACGAACTGCACCATGCGCGGCACCTTGAATGCCGCCATGCGGCCGCGCGCCCAGGCGATGATGTCCTCCTGCTTGACGCGGCCTTTGGCATCCTTCTTCAGCACGATCACCGCCTTGACCGTCTCGCCCCGATAGCGGTCCAGGCTGCCGATGATGCACGCCTCCTGGATGTCCGGATGCGCATAAAGCATGGCCTCCACCTCCGCCGGCCACACCTTGAAGCCCGAGGCGTTGATCATGCGCTTCAGCCGGTCGGTGATGAAGAAGTAGCCGTCCTCGTCGTAGTAGCCGAGGTCGCCGGTGCGGAAGAAGCGCTTGCCGTCGTGCTCGACGAACGCCTCGCGCGTCGCCGCCTGCTGGCGCCAGTAGCCCTTGAAGACCTGCGGCCCGTGCACCACGATCTCGCCCACCTCGTTCGGGCCGAGCTCGCGGCCGCTGTCGAGGTCGAGCACGCGCGCGTCGGTGTTGAAGATCGGGATGCCGGCGCACTGCCGCTTCGGTCGGTGCGGCGGGTTCATGTGCGACGGCGCCATGGTCTCGGACAGCCCGTAGCCCTCGATATAGGGCAGGCGGAACACCTCCTCGAGCTTGCGCGCCAGCGCCTCGGGCATCGCCGCGCCGCCGCCGCCCAGCACGCGCAGCGACGAGAGGTCGTAGCGGCCGAGCTTCGGGTTGGAGAGGAAGTCGACCAGCATGGTGGTGATCGCCGACCAGTTGGTGACGCGCGCGCGCTCGATCTGCATCGCCGCGCAGTCGCGGTCCCAGCGCGACAGCACGACGATCGTCGCGCCGCGGTAGAGCGGCGCGTTCATCCCGGCCTGCATGCCGGTGACGTGGAACATCGGCAGCGCCGAGAGCACCACCACGTCGTCGCCCTGCGCGCCGCGCCAGTGCAGGTACGGCACGGTGGTCGCCTGCACGCTCTCGTGCGTGTGCATGCAGCCCTTCGGCTTGCCGGTGGTGCCCGAGGTGTAGGGCATCACCGCGAGGTCGTCCGGGCCGGCGGCGTGCGGCCGCGGCTCGGCGCGCTCGGCGAGCGCCGCCTTCCAGGCGATGCCCGAATGCGGCGCCGCCGGCGCGCGCACCAGCGGCGGGACCGGCAGGTCGTTCGCCTCGCGCAGGTAGTCCGAGTACGCGACGACGATCACGTGGCGCAGGCCGGCGATGCCCTGCAGCTCGCCGTAGAGCTCCTGGCCGACGATCGCCGTCGCGGCCTGAGAGTCCTCGACGTAGTGGCGCAGCTCCTCGCGCCGGCTCATGCAGTTCACCGGCACGACCACCGCGTCGGCGCGCAGGATCGCGTAGTAGGCGATGACGAACTGCGGCGAGTTCTGCGCGAGCAGGATCACCCGGTCGCCTTTCGCCACGCCGCAGCGCGCCTGCAGGAAGCCGGCGAGCGCGTCGGCCTCGCGCTTGAGCTCGCCGTAGCTCACGCGCGTGCCGTAGTAGTCGATCGCGGCGCGCTGCGGGTGCTCGGCGGCGCGCTCGGCGAGGTTCCGGTACACGCTCTCGCGGCGCAGCGGCAGCTCGCGCGGCAGTCCCGGCGGCCAGTGCGCGAAGTGCCGGCTGAACATCACGCCGCGTAGCGCTTCACCGCCGCCTCGTCCCAGGCGATACCGCTGCCGGGGCGGTCGGCGATCAGCACGCTGCCGGCCTCGAGCCGCGCCGGCTCGGCGAGGATCGCGTCGGCCCAGTCGACGTACTCCAGCCAGTGGCAGGTGGGCGTGACGGCGAGCAGGTGCGCGCTCACCTCGGGGAAGAGGTGGCTCGACATCTCCACGCCGGCCGCCTGCGCGAGCGCCGCGGCGCGCAGCCAGCCGCTGACGCCGCCGATCCGCTCGGCGTCGGGCATCACGTAGTCGCAGGCGCCCGCGGCGAGCGCCTGCGCCATCTGCTCGGGCCCCATGAAGTTCTCGCCGATCTGTATCGGCGTGGCCACCTCGCGCGCGACGCGCGCGCAGCCGGCGAAGTCGTCGGCGCGCACCGGCTCCTCGATCCAGGCGACGCCGCCTTCCTCGTCGATCATGCGGCCGCGGCGGATCGCCTCGGCGACGGTGAGCGCCTGGTTGAAGTCGACCATCAGCGCCACGTCGGGGCCGATCGCCTGCTTCACCGCGCGCAGCGTCTCCAGGTCGGCGCGCGCCTCGGGCCGGCCCAGGCGCAGCTTCACCGCGCGGAAGCCCTCGTCGACCAGCTCGCGCGCCTCGCGCGCCACCCTCGCCGCGGCCTGGATGCCCAGGCCGTTCGAGTTGTACGCGCGCACCGGCCGCGGCGCGCCGCCCAGCAGCCGAACCAGCGGCACGCCGCGCGCCTGCGCGAGCGCGTCCCAGGCCGCCATGTCGATCCCGGCGATCGCCATCAGCACGATGTTGTGCACGCCGAGCAGCGCGTAGCGCGCGCGCAGCTTCTGCTCGATGACGAAGGGCGCCACCTCGTCGCCCTCGAGCATCGCCGCCATCGCCTCGAGCAGCTTCGCCATCGGCGGCAGGTGGTGCTTCGCCTGGCCGAAGAGGTAGGCGCGGCCGACCACGCCCTGGTCGGTCTCGAGATCGACCAGCAGCAGCGCGGCGGCGGCGACCTGCGCGATGCTGGTGTGCAGCGGCCGCTTCATCGGCGCGACGACCGGACGGACGCGGAGGGCGCGGATCTTCATCGGCCGCTCATTTTCCCGCGAACTTGGGCTTGCGCTTCTCCATGAAGGCGCGCCGGCCTTCCACGTAGTCGGCGCTCGTCGCGCAGCGCTCGATCGCCGCGCGCATGCGCAGGAAGTCGGGCGCGCCCGAGGCCTTCACGTACTCCTCGAGGATGATCTTGCTGTTGGCGATGGCGAGCGGCGCGTTCTCGCACAGGGTCGCGGTCACCTCGCCGACGTGGCGCTCGAGCTGGTCGTCGTCGAGCACGCGGTGCACCAGGCCGATCGCCGCCGCCTCGTCGGCGCCGTAGCGCCGGCCGAGGAACATGATCTCGCGCGCCCGGGCGTGGCCGACGGTCTCGAGCAGGCGCTTGTGCCCCTCGATGTTGTAGGCGAGGCCGAGCTTCGCCGCGGGGATGGCGAACTGCGCCGAGCGGCCGCAGTAGCGCAGGTCGCAGGCGAGCGCGATCTCCAGGCCGCCGCCCATGCAGTAGCCGTAGATCATCGCCACGCTCGGCTTGGGCGAGCCCTGGATCGAGTGCAGCACGCGGTCGAGGAGGTCGTCGTACGCGCCGACCGCCGCCTGGCCGTCGCGGTTTTTCTCGAACTCCGAGATGTCGGCGCCGGCCGCGAACGCCTCGCGGCCCTCGCCGCGGAAGGCGACGCAGCGCACCTCGGGGTCGGCGTCGAAGCGCGCCATCGCCTCGGGAATGGCGCGCCACATCGCGCCGTTGATGGCGTTCCTCTTCGCCGGGTGGTCGAGGATCAGCCAGCCGACCGCGCCGCGCTTCTCGGTGCGCAGCCGGCCGCTCACGGCCTGCCTCCCGCGCCGCAGATCGAGGGCTCTTCGCAAAACGGGCGAACTCCGTCATCGGTGCTCTGCATGGGCATGTGGCATTCTATGGCGATGAAAGCCGTCGTCTGCAAGCAGTTCGGACCGCCGGAATCGCTCGCGGTGGAAGAGCTCGCGTCGCCGCGCCCCGGGCCGGGCGAGGTGGTCGTCTCGGTGCGCGCGGCGAGCGTCAACTTTCCGGACGTGCTGATCATCCAGAACAAGTACCAGTTCAAGCCGCCGCTGCCGTTCTCGCCGGGCAGCGAGCTCGCCGGCGTGGTCAAGGAGGTCGGCGCCGGGGTGAGCAACGTGCGGCCGGGCGACCGGGTGATGGCCTTCACCACCTACGGCGCCTTCGCCGAGGAAGTGAAGACCGAGGCGACGCGCCTCGTGCCGATGCCGGCGGCGATGGACTTCGTCACCGGCGCGGCGTTCCTGCTCACCTACGGCACCTCGGACCACGCGCTGCGCGACCGGGCGGCGCTGAAGGGCGGCGAGACGCTGCTCGTGCTGGGCGCCGCGGGCGGCGTCGGCCTGGCGGCGATCGAGATCGGCAAGGCGCTCGGCGCGCGCGTCATCGCCTGCGCCTCGAACGAGGACAAGCTCGCCGTGTGCCGCAGCCACGGCGCCGACGCGACGATCGACTACGCGGCCGAGGACCTGCGCGAGCGGATCAAGGCGCTCACCGACGGGCGCGGCATCGACGTGGTGTACGACGCGGTGGGCGGCGCCTACAGCGAGCCGGCGTTCCGCTCGCTCGCCTGGCGCGGCCGCCACCTGGTGGTCGGCTTCGCCGCCGGCGAGATCCCGAAGCTGCCGCTCAACCTGGCGCTGCTCAAGGGCGCCTCGCTGGTCGGCGTGTTCTGGGGCGATTTCGCGCGGCGCGAGCCCGCCGCGCTCGCCGAAAGCCTGGCGCAGCTCGCGCGCTGGTACGGCGAGGGCAGGCTCAAGCCGCACGTCTCGCAGACGCTGCCGCTCGAGCAGGCGCCGCAGGCGATCCGCCTGCTCGCCAGCCGCCAGGCGCGGGGCAAGGTCGTGCTGAAGGTGGCGGCGTGAGCGGCGAGCTGAAGTCGCTGGGCCGCTACCGCATCCAGGGCGTGCTCGGCAAGGGCGCGATGGGGCTGGTGTACGACGGCCTCGACCCGAAGCTCGAGCGCCGGGTGGCGATCAAGACCATCCTCACCAGCACGCTCGACGAGGCGACCGTCAAGCACTACTCGATGCGCTTCATGCGCGAGGTGCGCGCGGTGGCGCGGCTCAACCATCCGAACATCGTGCAGGTCTACGACTACGGCACCGAGGGCGACCTGGCGTACATCGTCATGGAGTACATCCAGGGCCGCGAGCTGAAGGACGCGTTCGACGCCAAGGAGCGCTTCCCGGTCGAGGCGACGCTGCGCATGATGCGCGAGCTGCTCGACGCGCTGCACTTCGCGCACGAGGCCGGCGTGATCCACCGCGACGTGAAGCCGGCCAACGTGATGGTCGACGCGGCGGGCCGCGTCAAGCTCACCGACTTCGGCGTGGCGCGCATCACCGACCCCGACGCCGACCTCGGCGAGGCGACGCGCGCCGGGGCGATGATCGGCACGCCGGCCTACATGTCGCCCGAGCAGATCCAGGGCCAGCCGATCGACCGGCGCAGCGACATCTTCTCGGCGGGCATCCTGTTCTACCAGCTGCTCACCGGCAAGAAGCCTTTCGAGGGCAACGGCTGGGCGCTCGCCAGGAAGATCGTCCAGGACGACCCGGCGCCGCCCTCGACGGTCGCGGCGCTGCCGCCGGGCGTCGATCGCGTGGTGGCGCGCGCGCTCGCCAAGAACGCCGAGCAGCGCTACCCGAGCGCGCGCGCCTTCGCCGATGCGCTGGCGCGCATCGCCGAGGGCAAGCCGCCGGAAGACCCGGACGCCACGGTGCCGCTCGAGTCCGAGGCCGTGGCGGCCGCGGCGAAGACCAGCGAGGCCGAGCTCGAGTTCTGGAACGAGGTGAAGGACAGCGACGATCCGGAGGAGGTCAGGCTCTACCTCGAGCAGTTCCCGAACGGCGAGTTCGCCGAGCAGGCGCGCCGGAGGATCGCCAAGCTCGGCGGCTGAGCTATCGCTCGGGCGGCTCGCCGTCGCCGGGCCCGAGCGGCCTTTGCATGAGCACGCTGTCCACCCAGCGGCCGAGCTTGTAGCCCACCGAGCGCAGCGTGCCGACGCGCAGGAAGCCGCAGGCGGCGTGCAGGTTGATCGACGCGGCGTGGCCGCTGTCGCCGATCACCGCGACCATCTGCCGGTAGCCCGCCGCGGTGCAGCGCTCGATCAGCGCCTCGAGCAGCGCCGCGCCGACGCCGCGGCCGTGGTAGTCGTCGCGCACGTAGATCGAATCCTCGACGGTGTAGCGGTACGCCGAGCGGGTGCGGTAGGGCGCGCAATAGCCGTAGCCGGCGACCACGCCCGCGAAATCGGCCACCAGCCAGGGCAGCCCCCGGCCGGTCACCTCGGCGTGGCGGCGGCGCATCTCGTCGAGCGGCGGCGGCTCCTCCTCGAACGAAGCGAGGCCGTGGCGTACGTGGCTCGCGTAGATCGCCTGGACCGCCGGCAGGTCGTCCGGCGTGGCCGGACGCACCTGCACCCGCTCACGAAGAATAGTCCGGCTCCTCGCGATCGAGCAGGCGCTTCAGCGCGCCGAAATGCGCCGCGGCGTACTTCGGCGCATCGTCGCGCAGCATCGCGTGGGTGGCGCGCACGACCTCCGGCCGCACCGCGCGCCGCCGCCCGCCCATCATGCGCGCGAGCACCTGCAGCCGGCAGGCGCGCTCCAGGTAGTAGAGCGCGTCGAACGCCTCGGCCACCGAGGCGCCGACCACGATCACCCCGTGGCTGGCGAGGAACAGCACCCGCTTGTCGCCGAGCGCGCGCGCCAGGCGGTCGCCTTCCGCGGCGTCGACCACCAGCCCGTTGTAGGTGTCGTCGTAGGCGATGTCGTCGTGAAAGCGCAGCGCATTCTGCTCGGCCATCTCCAGCCGGCCGTCTTCCAGCAGCGTCAGCGCGGTCGCGTACGGCATGTGGGTATGCAGAACGCAGGCGGCGCGCGGGTGCGCGCGGTGGATGCGCGAGTGGATCCAGAACGCGGTCTTCTCGAACTCGCCCCCGCCCTCGAGCACGTTGCCTGCGGCGTCGAGCGCGAGCAGGTTGGACGCGCTCACCTCGCTCCAGTGCAGCCCGTAGCGGTTGAGCAGGAAGCGCTCGCCGTCGGGCAGCATGACGCTGAAGTGGTTGCACACGCCCTCGTGCAGGTCGAGCCGCACGGCGAGGCGAAACGCCGCCGCCAGGTCGACGCGCGCCGCGCGCTCGACCGTCGCCGCCAGCTCTCCGGGGCTGCCCATGCGCCGGATTATAGTTGCGGCGTCTCGCGCGGCCGCTAGCGGCGGAAGCCCGGACCCGCGTCGCGCTCCTGGTGGCGCGCCTGCCCGGTGACGATGCCGTCCTCGCCGATGCCGACCAGCAGCGTCCAGGGCTCGTCGTGCGCCCAGACGTAGCGGTACTCCCAGAGGATCTCGCCGCTTCCCAGCCGCCAGACGTGGAACGGCGGCCCGAGCATCGCGCGCACCTCCTCGCGCGTGGTCTTGCCCTTGACGATGCGGTCGAAGTAGCGCTCGTCGAGCACGTGCTCCACCGCGCGCACCTTGCCGTCCGGGCCGAGCTCGACGCGTATCGTGTCGCGGAAGCCGCGCGGGTAGAAAAGCGCCCGGCCGCCGCTGGCGAGCGCCACCGTCTCGGCCGGCGCGCCCATCTCGGCGCGCACCGCCGCCTCGTCGGACACGCCGCGCTGCAGGTTGGCGCCGCTCGAGGCGCAGCCGGCGAGCAGCGCCGCGAGCGCGAGCACGGCGGCCGCGCGCGCCGCCGCCATCGCTAGTTGCTCCGCGGGCCGTCCAGCTCCGAAAGCCGCGCGAGACCGGTGACGATGCCGTCGTCGCCGATGCCCACGTGCAGCCGGTAGGGCCAGTTCGGCGTCCACAGGTAGTGGTATTGCCAGACCGTCTCGTTGTAGCCGCGGAATTCCTGCTCCGGCGAGCCGAGCAGCCGGCGCAGCTCCTCGCGCGTGGTCTTGCCCGGGACGATGCGCGCGAAATGGCGCTCGTCGAGCACCTGCTCGACCTTGCGCAGGCGCCCGTCGGGGCCGAGCTCGGCGCGGAAGGTCTGCCGGCGCACCCTGCCGCCGGGATAGAACCAGGCCTCCCCGCCGTCGGGCAGGCGCACGACTTCGCCGGGCGAGCCCATCTGCGCGCGCACCGCGGTGGCGTCGGCGCCGGGCTGGAGGTTGCGCCCGTCCGCGGCGCAGCCGGCGAGAAATATTCCAAGCAGGACGATCAGCGCTCGGCTCATATGACGTAGACACCTGTCGCGGGCGACTAATTCCATCACCACGTGCGGCCGAGGTAAGCGCCGTCGCGCTCGAGCCGCTGCTGCAGCCGGGCGACGTCGAGCTCTCGCGGCGCGACGCCGCCGGCCAGGGCGAGCGCCGCCGCCGTGCCCGCCGCCTGCCCCATGACGAAGCAGGCGCCGCTCACCCGCGCCGACGACTGGCCTTCGTGCGTCATCGAGGCGCAGCGCCCGGCGACCAGCAGGTTGCGCGGCCCGAGCGGCACGATCATCCGGTAGGGAAGCTGGTTGAAGCCGCGCGGCTTGCGCGCGAACACGAACTTCACGTCGCCGGCGACGTGCGCCTCCACCGGCCAGCCGTTGACGCCGATCGCGTCCGGGAAGTCGGCGCAGTCGAGGATGTCGTCCTCGCTCACCATGACCTCGCCCCTGACCCGCCGCGTCTCGCGGATGCCGATCTGCGGCGCGATCTCGACGATGTAGGCCCGCTCGAAGCCGGGCGTCGAGCGGCGGATGAACTCGAACACCTCGCGGCACTGGCGCCGGCCCTGCACCTCGCCGTAGGCGAGCTGCTCGGCGTCGATACCGCTCACCGCGCTGCCGTCGGGGTTGCGGATCTGCGTCAGGTTGGCGCGCCACTCGATCGGGTTCTTTTGCGGGCGCACGATCGGCTTCTTGCGCGGGAAGCGCTCGCCGCGCGCCTCGGCCTCCTCCATCAGGCGCGGGATGCGCTCCCAGGCCGCCCCCGCCTTCTCCGGGTCGACGCCGTTGATGCGGAACATGGTCGAGGGGTAGAGCATGTTGCCCTGCCCGTCGCCGACCTCGTAGGGCGCGCCGGCCCACGCGGCGAGGTCGCCGTCGCCCGAGCAGTCAATGAACATGCGCCCGCGCAGGGCGCGCCGGCCGGACTTGGTCTCGACGAGCAGCGCGTCGATCTCGCCGCCGTCCTTCGTCAGCGCGCCGGCGCCGAAGGCGTGGAAGAGCAGCTTCACGCCGGCGGCGAGCAGCATCTCGTCCGCGGCGATCTTGTAGGCCGAGATGTCGTAGGCCTGCGCCTGGATGCGCCCCTGCACGGCGAGATGCGGCGCGCTGAGCGCGCCCAGGCGCTCCAGGCGCTCGAGCAGCTCGTCGACCAGGCCGCGCACCACGCGGCGATGCTCGCCCTCGACATTGGCGTGCAGGCCGCAGAAGTTGGCGAGCCCGGCCGCGGTGCCGGCGCCGCCGAGGAAGCCGTAGCGCTCGACGAGGACGGTCGAACAGCCGGCGCGCGCCGCCGCGGCGGCGGCGCTGATGCCCGCGGGCCCGCCGCCGAGCACGACCACGTCGAACTCGCCGAGCAGCGGCGTCTCGCGCGAGGGTTCGAGCACGGTGCTCATGCCTCGCCGAGCATACCCGATGCCATAAAAAAGGCCCCGGGCAGGGGCCTTTCGGGGCGCGCCGCGCGCTTAGCGCGGATGGCGCTTGTCGTAGTCCTCGCCGACGCGGTTGCCGACCACGCCGCCGATCGCCGCGCCGCCCAGCGTGCCGAGCGTGCTGCCGCCGGTCGCCGCCGAGCCGATCGCGCCGCCGGCCACCGCTCCGCCGGCCGTGCCGATCGCTTCGCCGCGGTTCTTGCTCAGGTCTTCGCGCATGCTCTCGCAGCCGGCGAGGCCGACGACTCCGGCCAGCGCGCAGGCCGCCAGTATCGATTTCGTCATGGGCATCTCCTAGTGGATTGAAGAATTAATACCCTGCAGCCCGCCTCAGGTGCAGCCGCGCAGCAGGAAGATCACGAACAGGACGGGAATCGGCACGCCGAGCGCCCACAGCAGGATGTAGCCCATCTTGCCTTCCTGCCGCCTCCGCCATTGCTGCAGCTTCTCCATGTCAGCCTCCAGGGCCATCGCAATGCCCTGCGGCAGCAATCGGCGTGCCACGCCTCGGCGGCCGTCGGGATTTCCACTACGGCGGACTTTCCACTACAGTTCGCCGTAGCGAACAAGAACAAGGGGGCGCCATGTTCGGCTTCATCGAGCGCGTCGTGATCCCGACGCTGGTCATCTTCGTGCTGGTCGGCGGCATCGCCGGCGCGCTGCTCGGCGCCGCGCTCGTCTGGCGCAGCACCGCGGCGCTGCGCTTCGTGGCGCGCATGAACCGCTGGGTGTCGACGCGCGAGGCGCTGCGCGCGCTCGACGCGCCGCGCACGCTGCACGCCGGCTCGCGCGGCCTGCGCCGCTGGCTGGGGGTCTTCCTGGTGTTCGCCGGCGCCTTCGCCACGGCGTTCCTGCTCGCGCGGCTCGACATCCAGCGCGGCGGCTACGTGCCCGGCGTCGACCTCGAGCGCTGGCTCGTCTCGGGGGTGCTGCTCGAGACCGCCAAGTGGGTGCTGGTGCTCGGCAGCGCCTTCGCGTGCGTGGTCGGCGTGCTGATGGTCTTCTTCCCGGCGCAGCTCGCCGAGTTCGAGCGCCGCCTGGACCGCTGGTACCTCGCGCACGGCTCCTCCGGCGAGGAGACCACCATTACCCCGGGCATGATCATGCCCTTCGAGCCGCGCGTGGAGGCCAACCCGCGCGGCGCCGGGGCGGTGATCGCCGTGGCATCGCTCGCCGTCGCGGCGGCGATGGCGATCCTGCTGTTCGGCAAGCTGAGCTGACCGGGTTACACCCGGTCAGCTGCCGCCGCCCGTGGTCGCCGGCTCCGCGGCGGCCGGCGTCTCGGCCGTGCCCGCCGGCATCTCGGCCAGCACCGGCTCGGCGGCCTGCGCCTTGCGGATGTTGTGGTACGCGAGGCCGGTGCCCGCCGGGATCAGTCGGCCGACGATCACGTTCTCCTTCAGCCCGCGCAGCTCGTCGCGCTTGCCCATGATCGCCGCCTCGGTCAGCACGCGCGTGGTCTCCTGGAAGGAGGCCGCGGAGATGAACGAGTCGGTCGAGAGCGACGCCTTGGTGATGCCGAGCAGCATGTTGCGGTAGGTCGCCGGCTTCTTGCCTTCCTTGGTCGCCTTCTCGTTCTCCTCGAGCACCTCGGCGCGCTCGACCTGCTCGCCCTGGATGAACGGCGTGTCGCCCGGGTCGTCGATCTCCACCCGGCGCAGCATCTGCCGCACGATCACCTCGATGTGCTTGTCGTTGATCTTCACGCCCTGCAGGCGGTACACGTCCTGCACCTCGTCGATGATGTAGCGCGCCAGCTCCTCGATGCCGAGCAGGCGCAGCAGGTCGTGCGGGTCCACCGGGCCGTCGACGATCATCTCGCCCTTGTTCACCACCTGGCCGTCGTGCACCAGCAGGTGCTTGTCCTTGGCGATCAGGTACTCGTGCTCGACGTTGTCGAGGTCGGTGATCACCAGGCGCTGCTTGCCCTTGGTGTCCTTGCCGAAGCTGACCGTGCCGGTGACCTCCGCGAGCATGCCCGCGTCCTTCGGCGAGCGCGCCTCGAACAGCTCCGCCACCCGCGGCAGGCCGCCGGTGATGTCGCGCGTCTTGGAGACCTCCTGCGGGATGCGCGCCAGCACCTCGCCCACCTGCACCTGCTGGCCGTCGCGCACCGCGATCACCGCGCCCACCGGGAAGCTGATGTTCACCGCGTGGTCGGTGCCGGCGATGCGCACCTCCTCGCCGGCCTCGTTGACCAGCTTCACCGACGGCCGCTGCCCCTTGGTCGCCGCGCTGGCGCGGCGCTTGGCGTCGATCACCACCAGGGTGGAGAGGCCGGTCACCTCGTCGATCTGCTTGGCGACGGTGGTGCCCTCCTCGACGTGCTCGAACTTCACCGTGCCGGCGTACTCGGTGATGATCGGCCGGTGGTGCGGGTCCCAGTTGGCGAGCGTCTTGCCGGCGCGCACCGCGTCGCCGTCGGCGACCGAGAGCAGCGCGCCATACGGCACCTTGTGGCGCTCGCGCTCGCGGCCGTTGTCGTCGACGATGGTGACCTCGCCGGAGCGGCTGATCACCACCTTGTCGCCCTTGGCGTTGGTGACGTAGCGCATGGTCGGCGTGAAGCGCACCGTGCCGGCCGACTTGGCCTCGACGTGGCTCTGCACCGCGGTGCGCGAGGCGGCGCCGCCGATGTGGAAGGTACGCATGGTGAGCTGCGTGCCCGGCTCGCCGATCGACTGCGCGGCGATCACGCCGATCGCCTCGCCGACGTTGACCAGCGACCCGCGGCCGAGGTCGCGCCCGTAGCACTTGGCGCACACGCCCCAGCGCGTCTCGCAGGTGAGCGCGGTGCGCACCTTCACCTCGTCGATGCCGAGGTTGTCGATGGTGTCGACCGCCTCCTCGTCGAGCAGCGTGCCCGCGGGATAGAGCGTGTCCTGCGTCTCGGGATGCGGCAGGTCGATGGCCAGCACGCGGCCGAGGATGCGCTCCTTGAGCGCCTCGACCACCTCGCCGCCTTCCACCAGCGCCTTCATGGCGAAGCCGTTCTGCGTGCCGCAGTCCTCCTCGGTGACCACGAGGTCCTGCGTCACGTCCACAAGCCTTCTGGTCAGATATCCGGAATTGGCCGTCTTGAGGGCCGTATCCGCGAGGCCCTTGCGCGCGCCGTGCGTGGAGATGAAGTACTGCAGCACGTTCAGGCCTTCGCGGAAGTTGGCGGTGATCGGCGTCTCGATGATCGAGCCGTCGGGCTTGGCCATCAGGCCGCGCATGCCGGCGAGCTGCCGGATCTGCGCCGCCGAGCCGCGCGCGCCCGAGTCGGCCATCATGTAGATGGAGTTGAACGCCTCCTGCTTGGTCTTGCGGCCGTGGCGGTCGACCACGTCCTCCTGGCCGAGCTGCTCCATCATCACCTTGCCGACCTGCTCGCCGCAGCGCGACCAGATGTCGACCACCTTGTTGTAGCGCTCGCCGGCGGTCACCAGGCCCGAGGTGTACTGGTTCTCGATCTCCTTCACCTCGGCCTCGGCGGCCTTGATCAGCTCCTGCTTCTGCGCCGGGATCATCATGTCGTGCACGCCGAACGAGATGCCGGCGCGCGTGGCGATCGAGAAGCCCGACTGCATCAGCTTGTCGGCGAAGATCACCGTCTCGCGCAGGCCGCAGCGGCGGAACGCCGCGTTGATCAGGCGCGAGATCTCCTTCTTCTTGAGCGGCTTGTTGAGCAGCTCGAAGGGCAGGCCGACCGGCAGGATCTCGGAGAGCAGCGCGCGGCCGACGGTGGTCTCGTAGCGGGTCACCTTCTCGGTGATCTCGCCGTCGGCGCCGGCCTCCTTCTCGCGGATGCGCACCCAGACGCGCGCGTTCAGCTCCACCTGGCGCGAGTCGTAGGCGCGGTGCAGCTCCGCCAGGTCGGCGAAGCTCATGCCTTCGCCCTTGGCGTTGATGCGCTCGCGCGTCGCGTAGTACAGGCCCAGCACGATGTCCTGCGAGGGCACGATGATCGGCTCGCCGTTGGCGGGCGAGAGCACGTTGTTCGAGGCGAGCATCAGCGTCCTCGCCTCCATCTGCGCCTCCAGCGACAGCGGCACGTGCACCGCCATCTGGTCGCCGTCGAAGTCGGCGTTGAAGGCGGCGCACACCAGCGGATGCAGCTGGATCGCCTTGCCCTCGATCAGCACCGGCTCGAAGGCCTGGATGCCCAGGCGGTGCAGCGTC
>DASVDO010000038.1:0-2545 GCA_036381055.1 Burkholderiales bacterium
AGAACCCGCTGCGCGCCGCCGCGGTCGGCCACAACATCCACGGCTACAAGCTCACCGCCTTCGTCATCGCCGCCGCCTACGCCGGCTTCGCCGGCGGGCTGCTCGGCGTGATGCAGGCCTTCATGCCGCCCGACGCGTTCATGTTCCACACCTCCGGGCAGCTGGTCATGCAGACCGCGATCGGCGGCCGCGGCACGCTGTTCGGGCCGCTGGTCGGCGCCGGGGTGTGGCTGTTCCTGCAGGACTTCCTGCAGGGCACGCTCAAGCTCGGCGCCACCTGGAAGCTGGTGCTGGGCGTGGTGTTCGTGATCCTCGTCGTTTTCCTCCGCCAGGGCATCATCGGCGGCATCCGCGACCTCTGGCGGCTCGCGACGCGCCGGCGCGCCGCGCCGGGCGAGGCGCAGGCGCCGGCCGCGCCGGCGCCGCGCCGCGAGGAGGTCGCGGCCATGCCGGCCCGGCATCACGCCTCCGCGAGCTTCAGCGGGCCGATCCTCGAGGCGCGCGGCCTGTCCAAGCGCTACGGCGGGGTGGTGGCGAACTCCGACATCGACTTCACCGTGCAGCCCGGCGAGGTGCGCGGCATCATCGGCCCGAACGGCGCCGGCAAGACGACGCTGTTCAAGATGCTCACCTGCGAGGTGCCGCCCAGCTCGGGCACGATCCGCTTCGAGGGGCGCGACATCACCGGCATGAGCGTCACCGAGGTCTGCCAGCTCGGCCTCACCAAGAGCTACCAGATCAACCAGCTCTTCAACCGCCTGACGGTGCGCGAGAACCTCACCATCTCGGCGCTCGCCGAGCTGCGCGGCAAGTTCCGCCTCGACCTGCTGAGGAGCCTCGACAAGCTGCCGGGCCTGCAGGAGCAGGTCGAGCACACGCTGCAGCTCGTCGACCTCACGGCGCGGCGCGACACGCCGGTCGCCGAGCTCGCCTACGGCGAGAAGCGGCGCCTCGAGGTCGGCCTCGCCCTCGCCTCCTCGCCCAGCCTGCTCTTGCTCGACGAGCCGCTCGCCGGCATGAGCCCGCACGAGCGCGTCGAGACGGTGCGCCTGCTCAAGTCGATCGCGCGCGGCCGCACCCTGATCATCATCGACCACGACATGGACTCGCTGTTCGAGCTCGCCGAGCGCATCACCGTGCTGCACCAGGGCCGCATCCTCGCCGAGGGGACCACCGACGAGGTGAAGGCCGACGCGGCGGTGCAGGAGGCCTACCTCGGCGGCGTCAGCCACGCGGTGGCCGCGGAGGCGAGCGCATGAGCCTGCTCGAGGTCGACAAGCTCAACAGCTACTACGGCGACTCGCACATCCTGTTCGACGTGTCGCTGCGCGTCGAGCAGCACGAGGTGGTGGCGCTGCTCGGGCGCAACGGCGCGGGCAAGAGCACCACGCTGAAGAGCCTGATGGGCGTGGTGACGCCGCGCTCGGGCTCGGTGCGCCTCGACGGGCGCGAGCTCGCCGGCCAGAAGAGCCACGCCATCGCGCGCGCCGGCATGCAGCTCGTGCACGAGGACCGGCGCATCTTCGGCAGCCTCGACGTCGAGGAGAACCTGGTGCTCGCCGGCCTCACCGCCCCAAAGCGCTGGCCGCTCGAGCGCATCTACGAGATGTTCCCGCGGCTCAAGGAGCGCCGCGCGAGCCGCGGCACCGACCTCTCGGGCGGCGAGCAGCAGATGCTCGCCATCGCCCGCGCGCTGATCCGCGACCCGAAGATCATCCTGCTCGACGAGCCTTTCGAGGGCCTCGCGCCGGCGATCGTGCGCTACCTGGTCGACGCCTGCCGCAGCCTCGCGGCCGCCGGCCAGACCATCGTGCTGGTGGAGCAGAACATCGCCGCGACGCTCGCGCTGGCGAGCCGCGTCTACATCGTCAACAACGGGCACATCGTGCACGAGGGCCCGGCGGCGGAGATCCGCGCCCGGCCCGAGGTGCTGCACCGCTACCTAGGCGTCTAGCGGCTTCAGGCTGCCGAGGAGCGTCGGCACGAGCTCCGACACCGTCGGGTGGATGTGCATGGCGCGCGCGATGGTGGTGTAAGGCCGCCTGGCGTACATCATGTCGAGCAGCGAGTGGATCACCTCGTCGCCGTTCAGGCCGAGGATCGCGGCGCCGAGGAGCTCCTGCGAGTCGGCGTCGACCAGCACCTTCATGAAGCCCTGCGTCTCGCCGGCTTCGCGCGCGCGGCCGACGCGGCGCATCGCCATCTTGCCCATCAGGACCTTCCTGCCGGACTTGCGCGCCTCGGCCTCGGTCATGCCGGCGCGGCCGAGCGGCGGGTCGATGAAGAGCGCGTAGGCCGCGACGCGGTCGCTGACCCGGCGCGACGCGCCGTCGAGCAGGTTGGCGGCGACGATCTCGTAGTCGTTCCAGGCGGTGTGGGTGAAGGCGCCCTTGCCGTTGCAGTCGCCGAGCGCCCAGATCCCCTCGACATTGGTGCGCAGCCCGTCGTCGACCTCGATGTAGCCGCGCTCGTCCGTCCGCACGCCGGCGGCGTCGAGGCGGAGGTCGTCGGTGTTGGGCCGCCGGCCGACGGCGAGCAGCAGGTG
>DASVDO010000039.1:0-45985 GCA_036381055.1 Burkholderiales bacterium
GGGCGGTTGGCGATCATGCCGTGCAGCCGCGCCTGGCCCCAGGCCGGATAGAAGCGCGTGGCCTCGACCCCGCGCAGCGCAGTCGTGCGCAGCGTCTCGGCGGGCTTGACGCCGCGGTAGCCGGGCGTGGCGTCCATGCCGGCGAACCACTGCACCGTCGCGCGCAGGATCACCGGCGTCTTGTGGCGCCAGCAGTGCATGTAGCTGTGGACGTAAGCCGCCCGGGCAAAGAGCGCGCCGCGCCGCTCGAGCTCCTTGACCACCTCCAGGTTGGCGTCCCAGATCATCATCCCGCCGAACAGCGGCAGCGACTTCACGTAGCGCCCGTCGCCCTGAACAGGGGTGAGGATTTCGTCGTCCTTCATGCCGTAGCGACGGCAGGAGTCGAAGTCCTCCACGCCGTAGGCGGGCGCCGAGTGCACCAGGCCGGTGCCGGTGTCGAGCGTCACGTAGTCGCCGAGGTAGACGGGCGCGAGCCGGTCGTAGAACGGATGGCGGAAGGCGATGCCTTCCAGGGCCGCGCCCCGGCACGCGCCGAGGGTACGCCCCTCGAGCCCGTAGCGCGCGAGGCAGGCCGACTGCAGCTCCGCCGCGAGGATCAGCAGCCCGCGCTCGGTGTCGACCAGGTGGTAGGTGAATTCCGGGTGCGCGTTGAGCGCCTGGTTGCCCGGGAGAGTCCACGGCGTGGTGGTCCAGATCACCGCGAATCCCGGCTTGTCCGGCAGGCGCGGCAGGCCGAACGCCGCCGCGACCTTCTCGGGCTCGGCGAACGCGAAGCCGACGTCGATCGCGAGGTCCTTGCGGTCCTCGTATTCCACCTCGGCTTCCGCGAGCGCGGAGCCGCAGTCGAAGCACCAGTTGACCGGCTTCAGGCCGCGGTAGACGAAGCCCTTGGCGAGGATCGCGCCGAGCACGCGGATCTCGTCGGCCTCGTTGCCCGGCGCCATGGTGAGGTACGGGCGCTCCCAGTCGCCGAGCACGCCGAGGCGCTGGAAGTCCTTCTTCTGCCGCTCGATCTGCTCGGCCGCGAACGCGCGGCACAGGCGCTGCGTCTCCTCGGGCGAGAGGTTCTTGCCGTGCTTCTTCTCGATCTGCACCTCGATCGGCATGCCGTGGCAGTCCCAGCCCGGCACGTAGGGCGCGTCGAAGCCGGCGAGCGTGCGCGACTTGACGATGATGTCCTTCAGGATCTTGTTCACCGCCGTGCCGATGTGGATGTCGCCGTTCGCGTACGGCGGGCCGTCGTGCAGCACGAAGCGCGGCCGCCCCTTGGCGATCTGGCGCAGGCGCCGGTAGACGCCTTTCTCCTGCCAGTCCTTGACCCACTGCGGCTCGCGCCGCGCCAGGTCGCCGCGCATCGGGAAGGGGGTGTCGGGAAGGTTCAGCGTGTCTTTGTAGTCAGCCATGTTTCGCGAAGAACTCCCTCGCCTCGGCGGCGTCGCGCGCGATCGCCTCGCGCAGCGGCGCGAGGCCGTCGAACTTCGCCTCGTCGCGAAGCTTCTTGAGAAAAGTGACGCGCAGGAGGCGGCCGTACAGCGGCTCGTCGCGCTCGAGCAGGTGCACCTCCACGAGCGGCGCCGCCACCGGGTTGACGGTCGGGCGCCGTCCGACGCTCGCCACGCCGGGCCCGTAGCCGTCGACCTCGACCACGTAAATGCCGGCGAGCGGCGGCGGCCGGCGCAGCGCCAGGTTGGCGGTCGGAAAGCCCAGGCTGCGGCCGAGCTTCGCGCCGTGCGCGACGCGCCCGGTGAGGGCGTAGCGGCGGCCGAGCAGGCGCTCGGCGCGCGCGAGATCGCCGGCCGCGAGCGCCTCGCGCACCGCCGAGCTCGATACCCGCTCGCCCTGCCACTCGACGTCCGGCATCGCCTCGAGCGCGAAGCCGTGACGGCGGCCGAGCGCCTCGAGCCGGGCGAAGTCGCCGCTGCGGCCCGCGCCGAAGCGGAAGTCGCGGCCGACCAGGAGCCAGCGCACGCCGAGCCCGCGCACCAGGTGCTCGGCGACGAAGCGCTCGGCCGGCAGGGCGGCGAAGCGCGCGTCGAAACGCGCCACGTGCACCCGCGCCACGCCGGTCTGGGCGAGCAGCTCCAGCTTGTCGCGCAGTCGCGTGAGGCGCGCCGGCGCCCGCTCGGGCGTCAGGAATTCTCGCGGGTGAGGCTCGAAAGTCAGCACGCACGAGGCGAGCTCGAGCTCGCGCGCTTTCGCCACCACCCGTTCGATGAGCGCGCGGTGGCCCCGGTGCACGCCGTCGAAATTCCCTATGGTGAGCGCGCATCGGCCGCGGGCGGGCTGCAAGGCGCCGTGCGTGACGACCATGATGGACGTTAAAATGCTGAATTATAAGGGGTCGGCGCCGATGAAGCGCCGACTATGAAGCGCCGACTATGAAGAGCCTGGAAGAGCAGATGGCGTTCTACGCCGCGTATCACCAGGACGCGCGCAACAAGGCGACGCACTTCGTCGGCGTGCCTGTCATCATCCTGTCGCTGTTCATCCCGCTCGCCTGGCTGCGCATCGAGCTCGGCGGCGTGCCGCTCACCGCCGCCATGGCGCTCGCTTTCGTGGTGCTCGCCTACTACCTGCTGCTCGACGTGCCGCTCGGGCTCGCCATGACGGCGGTCACCTTAACGCTGCTCTGGCTGGGCCATCAGATTGCCGCGCTGGGCGCCGGACCCGGCTGGACCTGGTTCGCAGTGCTGTTCGTCGGCGGCTGGATCCTTCAGCTTGTCGGCCACGTTTATGAAGGCCGGCGTCCCGCGCTCGCCGACAACCTGTTTCAGATCTTCGTCGCGCCGATCTTCCTCTGCGCGGAAATCTTCTTCGCCTTGGGGTATAAACCCGGCTTGCACCAGGCGGTTCAGGAGCGTGCGCGGCGCATGCGCGCCGCGGCCTGAGCGAGCCCGGGCAGTCGAAGAAGGAGGAGGAAAAGGCATGAGGTATCTGCTCGCGCTCTCGCGCGCGATCGACTTCGTCAACGAGCACGTCGGGCGCCTCACCTACTGGCTGGTGCTGATCGTCGCGCTGATCAGCGCCGGCAACGCGACCTCGCGCTACGCGCTGAACATGGCGTCGAACGCCTGGCTGGAGCTGCAGTGGTACCTGTTCGCCGCCATCTTCCTGCTGTGCGCGGGCTACACGCTGCTGCACAACGAGCACATCCGCATCGACGTGATCTCCTCGCGCCTGTCGCGCCGCACCCAGATGTGGATCGACGTGTTCGGCCTGGTGTTCTTCCTGCTGCCGGTGTCGCTGTACATCATGTGGCTGTCCTGGCCGATCTTCATGAACGCGTGGACGAGCGGCGAGATCTCGGGCAACGCCGGCGGGCTGATCCGCTGGCCGGCGCGCCTGCTCATCCCGGTCGGCTTCTTCCTGCTCTCCCTGCAGGGCGTCTCGGAGCTGATCAAGCGCATCGCCTACCTCAAGGGGCTGATCCCCGACCCGGTCGAGAAGCACGCCGACCCGGCGCTCGAGCAGATCACGGCCGAGAACGAGGCGGCGCGATGAGCGAGTTCATCATCGCCAACATCGCGCCGATCATGTTCTGCGGCCTGGTCGTGTTCCTGCTGCTCGGCTTCCCGGTCGCCTTCGCGCTCGGCGCGCTCGGCCTGTCGTTCGGCCTGCTGGGCATCGAGCTCGGGCTGCTGAACGAGGCGCTGTTCCAGGCGCTGCCGGAGCGCATCTTCGGCATCGAGTCGAACGAGACGCTGCTCGCCGTGCCGTTCTTCACCTTCATGGGGCTGATCCTCGAGCGCAGCGGCATGGCCGAGGACCTGCTCGACACGATCGGCCAGCTGTTCGGCCCGGTGCGCGGCGGCCTCGCCTACGCGGTGGTGTTCGTCGGCGCGCTGCTCGCCGCGACCACCGGCGTGGTGGCGGCCTCGGTGATCTCGATGGGGCTGATCTCGCTGCCGATCATGCTGCGCTACGGCTACGACCGGCGCCTGGCGACCGGCATCATCGCCGCCTCCGGCACGCTGGCGCAGATCATCCCGCCCAGCCTGGTGCTGATCGTGCTCGCCGACCAGCTCGGCCGCTCGGTCGGCGACATGTACGCCGGCGCCATCTATCCCGGCCTGGTGCTGACCAGCCTGTACGCGCTGTACGTGTTCGGCGTGGCGACCTTGCGCCCGAAGTTCGCGCCGGCGCTGCCGCCCGAAGCGCGCACGCTGCGCGGCTGGAAGCTGTTCGGCCGGGTGATCTTCGTCCTGATCCCGCCGCTCGCGCTGATTTTCCTGGTGCTCGGCACCATCTTCCTCGGCGTGGCGACCCCGACCGAGGGCGGCGCGATGGGCGCCACCGGCGCGCTGGTGCTCGCGCTGCTCAACCGCCGCCTCACCTGGACGGTGCTGCGCCAGGCGATGAACTCGACGGCCAAGCTCACCTCCTTCGTGGTGTTCATCCTGGTGGGCGCGACGGTATTCACGCTCACCTTCCGCGGCGTGAACGGCGACCTGTGGATCGAGCACCTGCTCACCAGCGTACCCGGCGGCCAGCTCGGCTTCCTGATCGTGGTGAACGTGCTCACCTTCCTGCTCGCCTTCTTCCTCGACTTCTTCGAGCTGGCGTTCATCATCGTGCCGCTGCTCGCGCCGGTCGCCGAGAAGCTGGGCATCGACCTGATCTGGTTCGGCATCCTGCTCGGCGTGAACATGCAGACCTCGTTCATGCACCCGCCGTTCGGCTACGCGCTGTTCTACCTGCGCAGCGTCGCGCCCGCCAAGGAGTACGTCGACAAGATATCGGGCCAGCGCATCGCGCCGATCACCACCCTGCAGATCTACTGGGGCGCGGTGCCCTTCGTGGTCATCCAGATCATCATGGTCGCGCTGGTGCTCAGCTTCCCGGGGATGGTCACCGGCAACATCGAGCGCCTGAAGGTCGATCCTTCCAAGGTGCAGATCATCCTGCCGGAGACGCAGTACCAGAACCTGCCGCCGCCCGACTTCGGCCGGCCGCCGCCGGAATTCGCCCCGCCGCAGGCCGAGCCGGGCGCCGAGGAGAGCGGCGCGCCGCCGGGCGAGGAAGGCGAAGAGGCACAGGGCGAGGCCGAGGACCTGCAGAAGGAGTTCGGCGGCAACTAGAAACAGCGCCGCAAAAGAAAAAGGCCCCGCCGGGCGGGGCCTTCTTCTGCGCGGCCGCGAGCCGGCCGGCGGCTACTTGCCTTTCCTCGACGACCCGCCCCGGCCGATGCGCGAGCCGAAGGTGTAGTTGTCGTAGGTCGCCTCGGCGACGCGGAACCAGAGGAACTGCTCGTCGCGGAACTTCTTCCACTCCGGGTAGATGCGCGCCCAGTGCTTGCTCTTGCCCTTCATCTCCTCGTAGAGCTCGTAGGAGGCCTTCTCCGCCGCCTGCAGCACGGAGCGCGGGAACGGGCGCAGCACGGTGCCGCCGGCCACCAGCTTGCGCAGCGCCGGCGGATTGAGCTGGTCGTATTTGGCGGGCATCCACACGTTCGCCTCGGCGCACGCGGTGAGGAGCGCCTGCTGGTAGTGCTTCGGCAGCTCTTCCCACTTCTTCTTGTTCACCAGCGTCAGCAGCATCGGGCCGCCTTCCCAGAAGCCCGGGTAGTAGTAGTACTTGGCGACCTTGTTGAAGCCGAGCTTCTCGTCGTCGTAGGGCCCGACCCATTCCGCGGCGTCGATGGTGCCCTTCTCGAGCGACGGGTAGATGTCGCCGCCCGCGAGCTGCTGCGGCACGACGCCGAGCTTGGCCATGACCAGGCCGGCCATGCCGCCGATGCGCATCTTCAGCCCCTGGAGGTCCTTGACCGACTTGATCTCCTTGCGGTACCAGCCGCCCATCTGGCAGTTGGTGTTGCCCGCCGGGATCGCCTTCACCGCGTACTCGTCGAACAGCGGCTCCATCAGCTTCTCGCCGCCGCCGAAATACCACCAGGCGTTCATCTGGCGCGTGTTCGGCCCGAACGGCACGGCGGTCGCCAGGGCGAACGCCGGGTCCTTGCCGAAGTAGTAGTAGCTCGCGGTATGGCCGAGCTCGACCGTGCCCGCCTGGGTCGCGTCCAGAACCTGCAGCCCGGGGACGATCTCCCCGGCGGCGAAGGCGCGGACCTGGAAATTGCCGTCGGTCAGCTCGCCGACGCGCTTCGCCACCAGCTCGGCGCCGCCGAAGAGCGTGTCCAGGCTTTTCGGCCAGCTCGCCGCCAGGCGCCAGTTGATCTTCGGGTTGGACTGCGCGATCGCCGGGGCGGCGACCGTGGAGGCCGCCACGCCGGCAGCCGCCTTCTTAAGGAATGATCTGCGCTCCATGCCCCCTCCTAGATGGGAAAGCGGCGATTGTAGAGGACTAGTTCAGGCGCGCGCAAAGCGCCGAGACCTCCATCATGCGGGCGCGGATCTCCTCGAAGTCGGGAGCGTCGGGCTCGCGCTCGAGGTAGCCTGACAGGTCCTGCAGCGACGCCCGGTAGCACTCCAGCCGCTGGTAGACCAGGCCGCGGTCGCGCAGCTCGGCGCTCGCCTGCGGCGCGACGAGCAGCATGCGGTTCAGCACGGCGAGCAGGCGCTCGGGCTGGTCGGCGTCGCGGTAGATGGCCTTCAGGTTGCGCAGCACGCGCGCGAGCACCTGGTGCGGCGTCGCCGGCTCGAGGAACTGCTCCAGCGGCAGCTCGCCCACCGGCACGCCCTCGGTCAGCCCTTTCGGCACCACGCGGCGCAGGCGGCTGCGCAGCTCGTCGGCGTCGAGCGGCGCGCCGCCGTCGAACGGATCGAGCACCAGCACGCCGCCGCGCAGGCGCAGCCGTACCAGGAAATGGCCCGGGAACGACACGCCCTCGAGCGGCAGGCCTATGCGCCGCCCGACCGCCATGTACAGCACCGCCAGCGTGATCGGGATGCCGATGCGCCGGTCCATGACCTCGTTCAGGTAGCTGTTGCGCGGGTCGTAATAGTGGTCGGCGTTGCCGCGGAAGCCGAGCTCGCCGAACAGGAACTCGTTGAGCGCCATCACCCCCTCTTCGGGCGAATGCCCGCTTTTGCCGAGCCGGCCGCGCAGGCTGAGCGCCATGCGCTCGATCTCGCCGAGGTAGGGCTCGGGCCGCAGCTGCGGATAGGCGTCCTCGGCGATCATCAGGCAGGCGTGCGCGAGGTCGATGCGCGACTCCTCGCGCGCCAGCATCTCGGCGAACGCGCCGAGGCCGCTCATGCCGCCCCCCGGCGCGAGAAGTGGCGCAGCCGCAGGCCGAGCGCGGCGAGGCACAGGCCGTAGGTCGCGGCGCCGAGCGCCACCAGGGCGAGCAGCCAGGCGAGCTTGCCCTGCCAGCGCGCGGCGAGCCACCACTGGGCCTCGCCCATCGCGAAATGCAGCGCCGCGGCCATCAGTGCCACGGCGACGGCGACCTTGGCGAGGAAGGCGCCCCAGCCGGGCTCGGGGATGTAGGCGCCGCGGCGGCGCAGCCCTCGGTAGAGCAGCGCCGCGTTGAGGCAGGCGCCCAGGCCGATGGCGAGGGCGAGGCCGGCGTGGCGCAACGGCACGATGAAGGCCAGGTTCATGAGCTGGGTGGCGGCAAGCGTTAGAAGGCCGATCTTGACCGGCGTGCGGATGTCCTGTCTTGCGTAAAAGCCCGGCGCCAGGATCTTTACCAGAATCATGCCCACCAGGCCGACGCTGTAGGCGGCGAGTGCCTGGCGCGTCATCCAGGCGTCCTCGGCGCTGAAGCGGCCGTAATGGAACAGCGCGGCGATGAGCGGGATCGCGAGCACCGCCAGCGCCACCGCGGCGGGCAGCGCCAGCACGAACGTGACGCGCAGGCCCCAGTCGAGCAGCCGGCTGTACTCGGCCGCGTTGGCCGCCGCGTGGTAGCGGGACAGGCTGGGCAGCAGGATCGTGCCGAGCGCCGCGCCGAGCATGCCGGCCGGGAGCTCCATCAGCCGGTCGGCGTAGTACAGCCAGGAGACGCTGCCGGTGACGAGGAAGGAGGCGAAGATCGTGTTGATGAGCAGGGATACCTGGCTGATCGACACGCCGAATGCCGCCGGCGCCATCAGCCTGAGGATGCGCCGCACCCCCGGGTGGCGCAGGTCGAGCCGCCAGCGCGGCAGCATGCCGAGCCGGGCCAGGAAGGGCACCTGGAAGGCGAGCTGCAGCACGCCTCCCGCGAACACCGCCCAGGCGAGCACCAGGGCCGGCGGCTCGAAGCGATCGGCGAACGCGAGCGTGCCGACGATGAAGGCGACATTAAGGAAGGCGGGCGTGAGCGCCGGCACCGAGAAGCGGTTCCAGGTATTCAGCACGCCGGCCGAGAGCGCGACGAGCGAGATGAAGACGATGTAGGGAAAGGTGATGCGCAGCATCGTCACGGTGAGGTCGAACTTCGCCGGGTCGGCGCCGAAGCCGGGCGCGGAGATCCACACCACGAGCGGTGCGGCGAGCACGCCGAGCGCCGCCGCGGCGACCAGGCCGAGGAAGAGCAGCGTCGCCACCCCGTCGAGCAGGCTCCTCACGCCCTGCTCGTCTTCGGCCTTGGCGGCGGCGAGCACCGGCACGAAGGCCTGCGAGAAGGCGCCTTCGGCGAACAGGCGGCGCAGCAGGTTGGGGATGCGGAAGGCGACGAAGAACGCGTCGGTGCCCAGGCTCGCGCCGAAGGCGCGCGCGATGATCAGGTCGCGCACGTAGCCGAGGATGCGGCTCACGAAGGTGAGGCTCGACACCGTGGCCAGGGCGCGCAGCAGGTTCATGCTAGAATCCCCGCCCTTTCAAAGGCATAAACCTTCATGGCCAACATCAAGTCGGCGCGCAAGCGCGCCCGCCAGGCGATAGAGCACCGCGAGCGCAACATGAGCCTGCGCACCGCGGTGCGCACCGCGATCAAGAACGTCAAGAAGGCGGTCGCCGCCGGCAACGCCGAGAACGCCGCGCGCGCGCTGCGCGCCTCGCAGCGCGTCATCGACCGCGTGGTCGCCAAGGGCGTGCTGCACCGAAACGCGGGTGATCGCCACAAGAGCCGCCTCGCCCAGGCTGTCAAGGCCCTCGGCAAGTAATCAGGCCGTATCACCGACGCGCTGCAGCTCGGCGAGCTTGGTTCGCTCCTCGACGCGCCCGTCGCGAACGCGCAGCTCGTTGTCCTTGACGACCTGCTGGGTCTGCGGCATCGCGCGATTATAGGGGGCGGCCCTTGAGCAGGCCGGTGAGCCGCATCCTGGTGGTCAACGACGAGCCGCTGGTGCTGCGCGAGTTCGTCAAGGGCCTGAACTCGGCGGCGCGCTCGCTCGACAACCCGCTGGGCATCGCCTTCAGCGGCGTCACCACCGCGCGCGAGGCGCTCGCCGCCATCGAGCGCGACGGCGACATCCAGGCGGTGCTGGTCGACGACACGCTGTACACGCTGAAGAACGGCAGCGAGGCCGAGGCCGAGATGTCGGCCCTGGAGCTGGTGCAGCGCATCACCCGCTTCCGGCCCGAGATCGAGGTCTACATCCTGATCGCCCAGGAGAAGGAAGACGACATCGTCGACGCGCTGTTCGCCGAGGCGGTCGACGGCTACTTCTACCGCGAGGAGCGCGACTACCGGGGCATCTACCGCATCCTCAACGCGCAGATCCAGGAGCGCGCGCGCACGCCCTTCTACGATCAGCTGAAGAACTACGTGTGGATGGCCAAGGACCAGTGGCACACGCCCGGGCACTCCTCGGGCGAGTCGCTGCGCGCCAGCCCCTGGGTCAACGACTTCTACGAGTTCATGGGCGAGCACGTGTTCGACGCCGACCTGTCGGTCTCGGTGCCGATGCTCGACTCGCTGATGGAGCCGCGCGGCGTGATCGCCGAGGCGCAGGCGATGGCCGCCAAGGCGTTCGGCGCGAAGCGCACCTTCTTCGCCACCAACGGCACCTCGACCGCCAACAAGGTCATCTTCCAGACGCTGCTCGCGCCCGGCGAGAAGCTGATCCTCGACCGCAACTGCCACAAGAGCGTGCACCACGGCGTGGTGCTCTCCGGCGCGCGGCCGGTCTACCTCGACTCGGCGCTCAACCGCAAGTACGGGCTTTACGGGCCCGTCCCCAAATCCATCCTTCTCGGCGCCATCAAGAAACATCCCGACGCCCAGGCGCTGATCATCACCTCGTGCACCTACGACGGCCTGCGCTACGACCTCAAGCCGATCATCGACGCGGCGCACGCGCGCGGCATCAAGGTGATCATCGACGAGGCGTGGTACGGCTTCGCGCGCTTCCACCCGGCGTTCCGGCCGACCGCGCTCGAGGCGGGCGCCGACTACGCCACGCAGTCGACGCACAAGGTGCTCTCGGCGTTCTCGCAGGCGTCGATGATCCACGTCAACGACCCGGATTTCCGCGAGCACCTGTTCCGCGAGAACTTCAACATGCACACCTCGACCAGCCCGCAGTACGGGCTGATCGCCAGCCTCGACATCTCGCGCAAGCAGGCGGTGATGGAAGGCTACAAGCTGCTCTCGCGCACCCTCGAGCTGGCGAAGGAGATCCGCGAGCTGATCAATTCCACCGGGGTGTTCCGCGTGCTCGAGCTCGACGACCTGCTCGCGCCCGAGGTGCGCCACGACGGCATCCAGCTCGACCCGACCAAGGTGACCATCGACATCTCGGGCTGCGGCTACACCGTCGAGGACCTGCAGCGGGTGCTCTTCGAGCGCTACAACATCCAGGTGGAGAAGTCGACCTTCAACACGCTGACGCTGCTGCTCACCATCGGCACGACGCGCTCCAAGGTCTCGCGGCTCTACGACGCGCTGATGCGCATCGCCCGCGAGGGCCGGCCGCCGCGCCGCCTGGTGCAAACCCCGGGGATTCCCGCCTTCACCCGGCTGCGATACCTGCCGCGCGACGCGTACTACTGCGGCGGCGAGCTGCTGCCGGTGTTCGACGAGCGCGAGCGCGTCAACCGGGCGCTGGTCGGCCGGGTGTGCGCCGACCAGATCGTCCCCTACCCGCCCGGCATCCCGGTGCTCGTCCCCGGCCAGCTCGTCACCTCGCACATCGCCGGCTACCTCGGCGACCTGCTGCGCTCCACCAAGCGCGTGGAGATGCACGGCGTCGTGCACGAGGGCTACCTGCCGTGCATCCGCGTGCTGAAGCACGGCGAGGAAAAAGGCCTGCAGCGCCTCTCGTAGGGCGACGTGGTTCGCGCAAGCGGCGCCCTGCGCGAATGCCGCGTGTTGAAACGGGCGCGGCGCGCATTGCATAATCCGCCGCCACACCCGAGGGAGGGGACCATGACACCTCAGCACGAGGCGCGCGGGCGCCGCTCGCCCGGCGCTCGCTCGCTTTTCGAAACACCGCTTGCGGCCTTCCATGCGCAGGCCGCCGTCGCGGCCAAGGTCCACCCCGCGCTCGCCGGCTTCATGGCCGATCTCGCCACCTACGCGCGCTGCATCGCGGAGCGCACGGTGCGCGAAAACGCGAGGGTGCTGACCGACGTATTGCGCCGGATGGGACTGGAGCGTCCCGCGCTGGAGAAGATCACCGGCCGCCTGCACGCCGGCCACCTGCCGTTCGCCGCCGCGCTCGCCTGTGAAAGCTCGGCAGGCCGCCTGGCGGAGCTCCTGGGAAAGAAGCAGGCCCGCCGCACGTCCGCCTTTCCCGCCCTCCAGGCGCTGCTGCGGCACTGCAACCGCGAGACCTTTCCCGGCGACGCGGGCGAGCGCGGCGAGCCGATCGAGGACCGCGGCCGGCGCCGCGGGGGGCCGAATTTCGCCATGGTCGCGTCGCTCGACCGGCCGGGCGTGGTGACGAAGAACACCTACAGCGGCGTGAACATCGAGCCGGCGACCAGCGCCTGGGACCGGGACGACATCATCGCCACCGAGATCACCTACCTCGGAGACGTGTACACCGGCTATTGGCGCGACGACGCGCCCGCCAGGGCGCCGATGGTGCCGCCGGGCTACCGGACGAGCATCGAGAAGGATCTGCCGGACGGCTTTGCCGAGAAGGTGAAGGCCGGGTGGAACAACAAGCAGTTCGTCTTCGCGCTGAGAGAGGTCAACCGCCTGGTCGGCGCCAGCCTGGTCGTCGACCTGCTGGTCAAGAACAAGGACAAGATCAAGGACGCGATCGACAAGCTCGCGGACAAGGCGGGCAAGGCGGCGGAAAGCTACGCGGCGGCGCACGGCCTCGGCCCGGTGGCGAAGCAGGCCGGCAAGCTCGCCGAGGAGGTCGTCCAGCAGGGGCTCTCCGAGGTCTACGACCTCGTGCTCGACCTGCTCGACGGCAGCGCTTTCGATCTCGTCACCATCAGCCATTTCGTCGACTGGCAGCCCGGCCAGGCGCCGGAATCCACGTTCACGCTTTCCACGTCGGGCAGCGGGCCGCTGCGGCTGTACGCGATCGAGCGCGACACGTCGACTCCCAATACCTCGAAGCTCGTGACCAGCGACGACGGCAAGTCGCCGTCCTATTCGCCGTTCGGGGCGCACGAGGTCGCCTTCATGCGCAAGAGCCGCTTCATGCGCGGGGTGTCGCACGACCCGGCTCGGCCGGCGCCCGCGGACCTGTGGCGCAAGACCGGCGCCCAGAAGGAGGCCTCGGTGTGGGCCGACGCGTCGCGCAACGAAGGATTTCACGTGCTCGTCTCGGTAAAGGAGACGGATGGCGAAGGCCTGTACGTCTGGGGGCTGCGGGCCGACGTGCGGCGAAATCCCGACGAATACCTCTAGGGAAGAGGATCCAGGAGGAGGATCATGAGCACACGTCAGAAGCAGAAGCCCCGTCGTCCGCGCGAGCAGCGCCCGCCGCGGCAGGGCACGGTGGACATCCCGAAAATCTACGGCACCCATTACGAGGGCGTGCTCCGGCCGATCGTTTTCGTGCCGGGGATCCTCGGCTCCGAGATCCACATGAAAAACGGATCTCGCGCCCTGTGGCCGCCGTACTACACCGACGGCACCGGCCATGCGCAGTACCTGCGCAATATCAAGCAGCTGTACCAGCAGCCGGCCAAGAACAAGAAGGCCGTGGGGCCGTTTCCGGCCGTCTACGGGTTGCTTCTCGAGCACCTCAAGAGCCTGCGCGGCGCGATCAACTTTCATCCGTTCTGGTACGACTGGACCCAGTCGAACGCCAAGAGCGGGAGCGACCTCGCGCGGCACATCGCCGACGTGCTCGCCCTGCCGCGCTACCAGGGCAAGTTCACGCAGGTGGACCTGGTGTGCCATTCGATGGGCGGCATCGTCACCCGCGCCGCGGCGCGTAACGCGAAGACCGCCGCGTCGATCCGCCGTACCGCCTACATCGCCTCGCCGCACTACGGCGCGCCCAAGGCCTACTTCGCCCTTCATCCCGACGTGCCGATACGCCTGTTCGAGAGCAGCGTTACGCGGCTGCTGGGCGAGATCGCCTGGGACTTCGTCGTCAAGGGCAGCGACGACGAGGACGACATCGACGAGGCGATCCACGACCTCGCCGCGCACATGGACTCGGTGTACGAGCTGCTTGCCGACCGCTTCTACTTCCAGAAGGGCGGCTACATCCTCACCGACGAGCGCCCGGCGCAGAACGTGCCGATCCGCGGCATGGAGGAGACCTACTACCACAACGACTGGCGCTTCCCGCCCGGGCAGGCCGCCCGCGTAAGGCGCGCCATCGCCTTCAAGGACTCGCTCGGCGACACGCTGCCCGGCGACCCGTCGCAGATCCTCGTCATCTACTCGCACAGCGACCCGACGCAGGACAGCGTCAACTACGACCACGTGCCGCCGCTCTACGAGTTCGAGGCTCCCTACGCTTCCGCGCCGGCGAACGGCGACGGGACCGTGCCGCGCCACAGCGCGAGCCTCGCGAACGCGTCCGGCTACCAGGTGTTCCCGGTGTCGGGCGAGCACGTGGCGCTCGTGCACCACGTGCCGGTGAAGCAGAAGCTCACCGAGTTCCTGCAGAAGGAGCCGGAGTAGCCGCAAGAAAAAGGGCCTGCAACCGCTCCGGAATCTGTTAGGATTTTCTCGACGACGGCGGCCCGTGCCGCCGTTTTGCTTTGGGGGGCAACGGCATGTCCCACGTGATGAACACCTACGCCCGCCAGCCCGTCGCCTTCGTGCGCGGCGAAGGGGTCTGGCTCTGGGACGAGGAAGGTCGCAAGTACCTCGATGCGCTCGCCGGCATCGCGGTGAACACGCTCGGCTACGGGCACCCGCGCCTCACCGAGGCGCTGAACCGCCGGCTGCGCAGCGGGGTGATCCACACCTCGAACCTGTGGCGCATCCCCGAGCAGGAGGCGGCGGCCGACCGGATCGCCGAGATCACCGGCCTCGACGAGGTGTTCTTCTGCAACTCGGGCCTGGAAGCGAACGAGGCGGCGATCAAGCTGGCGCGCAAGTACGGCCACGAGCGCGGCATCGCCGAGCCGGCGATCGTGGTCATGGAGAAGGCCTTCCACGGCCGCTCGCTCGCCACGCTCTCGGCCACCGGCAGCCGCAAGGTGCAGGCGGGATTCGAGCCGCTCGTCTCGGGCTTCGTGCGCGTGCCGCTCAACGACCTGGACGCGGTGCGCCAGGTGGCCGAGAACAACCGCAACGTCGTCGCCGTGATGGTCGAGCCGATCCAGGGCGAGGGCGGGATCAACGTCTCGCGCCTGGAGTACCTGCGCGGCCTGCGCGAGCTGTGCGAGAAGAAGCAGTGGCTGTTCATCTCCGACGAGGTGCAGTGCGGGCTCGGCCGCACCGGCAAGTGGTTCGTCTACCAGCACGCGGGCTTCCTGCCCGACGTCGTGCCGCTCGCCAAGGGCCTCGGCTCGGGCGTGCCGGTGGGCGCCTGCGTGGTCGGCGGGCGCGCCAGGGGCCTGTTCAAGCCGGGCAACCACGGCTCCACCTTCGGCGGCAACCCGCTCGCCATGACCGCGGTGTGCACCACCATCGACGTGATGAAGGAAGAGCGGCTGCTCGAGAACGCGGCGCGCGTGGGCGACGCCATGCGCGGCGCGCTCGCCGCGGCGCTCGCCGGCAAGGGCGTGGCCGAGGTGCGCGGCATGGGCATGATGATCGGCGTCGAGTTCGAGGACGCGTGCGGCGACCTGGTGAAGGCGGCGCTCGACGCGGGGCTGGTGATCAACGTCACCGTCGACAAGGTGGTGCGCATGCTGCCGCCGCTGGTCATGAGCGAGGCCGAGGGCCGCGAGGTGGTCGAGCGCTTCCTGCCGCTCGCGCGCGGCTTCCTCGACAAGCGCGCGGCGGCGTGAAGCCCCCGGTCCGGCACTTCCTGCGGTTCAGCGACTTCTCGCGCGAGGAGCACGAGTACCTGTTCGCGCGCACGCGCTGGATCAAGGACAAGTTCAAGCGCTACGAGCGCTACTGGCCGCTCGAGGACCGCACCCTCGCCATGATCTTCGAGAAGCCCTCGACGCGCACCCGCATGTCCTTCGAGGCCGGCATGCACCAGCTCGGCGGCGCGGCGATCTACCTCTTCACCCGCGATTCGCAGCTCGGGCGCGGCGAGCCGGTCGAGGACGCGGCGCAGGTCATCTCGCGCATGTGCGACGTGATCATGGTGCGCACCTTCGAGCAGGAAATCATCGAGCGCTTCGCCCGGAGCTCGCGCGTGCCGGTGATCAACGGCCTCACCAACGAGTACCACCCCTGCCAGATCCTCGCCGACATCTTCACCTTCGAGGAGCACCGCGGCCCGATCCGCGGCCGCACCGTCGCCTGGATCGGCGACTCGAACAACGTCTGCAACACCTGGATCCAGGCCGCCGGCATCTTCGGCTTCAAGCTCAACGTCTCCACCCCGCCCGGCTACGAGGTCGAGCTCGAGCGCAAGAGCTCGCACTGGGAAAGCTTCGCCGACCCCATGGACGCCGCCCGCGGCGCCGACCTCGTCACCACCGACGTCTGGACCTCCATGGGCTTCGAGTCCGAGAACGAAGAGCGCCGGCGCGACTTCCAGGACTGGCAGGTCGACGCCGACATGATGCGCGCCGCGAAGAAAGACGCTCTCTTCATGCACTGCCTGCCCGCCCACCGCGGCGAAGAAGTGGCCGCGGAAGTCATCGACGGCCCGCAGAGCGTCGTCTGGGACGAGGCCGAGAACCGCCTGCACACCCAGAAGGCGCTGCTCGAGTTCCTGCTGCTCGGCAAAGTGAAAGGCTGATGTTCGGCATCGCGGACTACTGGGCGTTCGTAGCCGCGGTCATCGTCTTCCTCGCCATCCCCGGCGTCGGCAACCTCGCGATCATCACCTCGACCGGCAAGGGCCGAATCATCGGCGGCCTGGCCGCCACGTTCGGCGTCATCGCCGGCGACCAGGTGCTCATGTGGCTCGCCGTCGCGGGCGTCGCCGCGATCCTCACCGCCAACCCCGCGCTCTTCGGGCTCGTCCAGTACGCCGGCGCGCTCTACCTCGCCTGGCTCGGCGTTCGCATGATGCTCGCCAAACCCGGCGACGCGCCCGTCCTGAAGATGCAGCCGCGGCATTTCTTCCGCCAGGCCATGATGATCACCCTCCTCAACCCCAAGGCCATCGTCTTCTACATGGCCTTCTTCCCGCTCTTCGTCGACCCCGCCCGCCACCAGGGCCTCGCCACCTTCGGTGTCATGGCCGCGACCATCGCCGTGCTGACCTTCCTCTACTGCGTGATCGTCATCTCGCTCACCCACTTCGCCGCCAACCGCATGCGCGCCAGCCCGCGCATCGCCGTCTGGCTCAACCGCGTCGCGGGCACCATGCTCATCGGCTTCGGGGTGAAGCTCGTGCTGGGCAAGTAGCCCAGCCGCTATTTCTTGTTCGGTTTCTCGTTCCCGAGAAGCGGAACTCCGCCTTTCGCATCTCCCAGGAGGCCCGCTTCCCCATAGACGCGCAGCTTGTCGCGCGTGTCGGCGATGTCGAGGTTGCGCATGGTGAGCTGGCCGATGCGGTCGGCGGGGGTGAAGAAGACCTGCTCGCCCTTCTCCATGGTCAGGCGCTCGGGCTTGTAGGTGAGGTTGGGGCTCCTGGTGTCGAGGATCGAGTAGTCGTTGCCGCGGCGTAGCTCGAGGGTCACCTCGCCGGTAATCGCCTTGGCGACCCAGCGCTGGGCGCTCTCGCGGAGCATGAGGGTCTGCGGGTCGAACCAGCGGCCCTGGTAGAGGAGCCGGCCGAGCTTGCGGCCGTTCTCGCGGTACTGCTCGATCGTGTCTTCGTTGTGGATGCCGGTGACGAGGCGCTCGTAGGCGATGTGCAGGAGCGCCATGCCGGGCGCCTCGTAGATGCCGCGGCTCTTCGCCTCGATGATGCGGTTCTCGATCTGGTCCGACATGCCGAGGCCGTGCCGGCCGCCGATGGCGTTGGCTTCCTCCATCAGCTTGACCGGGTCGGAGAAGCGCTGGCCGTTGAGCGCCACGGGCATGCCCTCCTCGAAGGCGACGGTCACCTTCTCCGGCTTCACCTTCACGTCCTCGCGCCAGAAGGCGACGCCCATGATCGGCTGGACGATGGTGATGCCCTTGTCGAGGAGCTCGAGGTCCTTCGCCTCGTGCGTCGCGCCGAGGATGTTCGAGTCGGTGGAGTAGGCCTTCTCGGCGCTCATCCTGTAGTCGTGCCCGGCCTTCTTGAGGTACGCCGACATCTCCTTGCGCCCGCCCAGCTCGTCGATGAAGCGCTGGTCGAGCCAGGGCTTGTAGATCCGCAGGCTCGGGTTGGCGAGCAGGCCGTAGCGGTAGAAGCGCTCGATGTCGTTGCCCTTGTAGGTGCTGCCGTCGCTCCAGATGTCGACGCCGTCCTCGCGCATGGCGAGCACCAGCATGGTGCCGGTCACCGCGCGCCCGAGCGGCGTGGTGTTGAAGTAGGTGGCGCCGGCGGTCGAGATGTGAAAGGCGCCGCACTGCAGCGCGGCGAGGCCCTCGGCGACGAGCTGCGGCCGGCACTCGACGAGGCGCGCCTGCTCCGCGCCGTAGGCGAGCGCCTTGCGCGGGATCTCCTGGTAATCGGGCTCGTCGGGCTGGCCGAGGTTCGCGGTATAGGCGTAGGGCCGCGCGCCGTTCGCGCGCATCCAGTGCACCGCGGCGCTGGTGTCCAGGCCGCCCGAGAACGCGATGCCGATCTTCTCGCCTTTCGGAAGACTTCCCAGTATGGTGGCCAAGCTGCTCTCCGGAAAGGCGAAATGATAAGGGCTAGAATGCCGCGCGTGCGCGCAACTCTCTCATTCGTGCTCCTGGCCTTCGCCTGGATCCAGGCGGCGTGCGCGGCGCCGTTCGCCGTGCGCATCGGCGAGATGCGCATCGCCCTCGACGCGCCGCCCGGCTTCTCCGACACGCAGTTCACGGGCTCGCCGCGGCTGAACGACATCGCCGCGTCGCTCACCAGCGCCTCGAACCGGATCCTGCTGTTCGCGCTCGAGGACGCGGACCTGCGCCGCTTCACGCTCGGCGACCCGATCGAGCTGCGCCGCTATCTGCTGATCGCGACACCGCGCGCCATGGAGATGCAAAGCCTGTCGCTCAACGCCTTCGCGGCGCTCGTCGCCGCGTCGCTGCCGCAGGAGGGAGGGCCGGGCGCGGCGCCGCAGGACCTCAAGGCGTACTTCGACGCGCAGCCGCCGGGCCGGCTGAACGCGATCGGCACGCTGAAGAGCGATCCCGAGCGCGCCTCGATGCTCTTCGGCACCCGCCTGCCGCCGTCGCGCGACGAGGAGCCGACGCGCTACCTCGTGTCGAGCCGCACGCTGCTCCTCATGCGCGGCAAGCCGCTCGATATCCTGGTGTTCAGCCGCTACGAGCGGCCCGCCGACCTCGAGTGGGTGCGCGGCGCGACCGAGCGCTGGATCGAGGAGTTGCGCCGCCTCAACTCGCGCTGAAGGAGCGCGCCATGCCCTCTTTCGACATCGTCTCGCAGGTCGACCGCCAGGAAGTGAAGAACGCCGTCGAGCAGGCGAACAAGGAGATCCAGAACCGCTTCGACTTCAAGGGCTCGGACGCGCGCATAGAGCTCGGCGCCGCGCAGAGCGGGCTGGCGCTCGCGGTCTACGCCGACGACGAGTTCAAGCTCGGCCAGGTGATGGACGTGCTGCGCGGCCGGCTCGCGCGGCGCAACGTCGACCTGCGCGCGCTCGAGCCGGGCGCGATCGAGAAGGTCTCCGGCGACAAGGTGAAGCGCACGGTCGCCGTGCGGGTCGGCGTGCCGCAGGACAAGGCGAAGCAGATCCAGAAGCTCGTCAAGGAGGCGAAGCTCAGGGTGACGGCGTCGATCCAGGGCGACGCGCTGCGCGTCGCCGGGGCGAAGAAGGACGAGCTGCAGGCGGCGATCCAGCTCGTGCGCAGGCAGGTCGCCGACCTGCCGCTGCAGTTCGTCAATTTCCGGGACTAGCGCGGTGCGCGTCGCGTTCGTCGGCTTCGGCGAGGTCGCTTCGGTGTTCGCGGCGGCGCTGCAGGCGCGCGGCTGCGAGGTCGCCGCCTACGACCGCCTGCTGGAAAGCGCGGACGGGCGCGAGCGGCTCGCGCAGCGCGTGCGCGGCGCGCCGGTGCGGCTGTCGGCCCTCGCCGACGCGCTGGCGGACGCCGAGTACGTCTTCTCCAGCGTCACCACCGACGTCGCGCTCGAGGCGGCGCGCGCCTGCGTCCCGCACCTCGGCCGCGGCCAGGTCTTCGTCGACCTCAACGCCTGCGCGCCGCAGCGCAAGCGCGAGATCGCCGCGCTGATCGGGCCGAGCGGCGCGGCGTTCGTCGAGGGGGCGCTGCTCGGCGCCATCGCCGTGGAAGGCAGCCGCACCGAGCTGCTGCTCGGCGGCGAGCACGCGGAGCGCGCGGCGCGCGAGCTCTCGGCGCGCGGCCTGAACGCGCGCTTCTTCGGCGCCGAGATCGGCCGCGCCTCGACCTTCAAGATGCTGCGCAGCGTGCTCTCCAAGGGGCTCGAGGCGCTGCTCATCGAGTTCTTGGTCGCCGGCGAGCGCAGCGGCCTGCGCCGCGAGCTGTGGGCCGAGGCCGAGCGCCTGTTCGCCAGCCATTCGTTCGGCGAGCTGGCCGGCAACTGGGTGGCGAGCCATGCCACCGCGCACGAGCGGCGCTGGCACGAGATGGCGCAGGTGGCCGACGTGCTGCGCGCGCTCGGCGTCGAGCCGGTCATGACCGCGGCGACCGAGGCGCTGTTCCGCCGCTCGGTGGAGCTGCGGCTCAAGGACGACTTTCCCGCCCGCCCGCGCTCGCCCGAGACGGTGGTGCAGACACTGGAGCGCAAGCTGAGATGACGATCGAGAACCGGATGAAAGCGAAGCTCGCCGCCGGCGAGCCCGCGTTCGGCGTGTCGGTGATGTTCCCCTCGCCGCATGTCGTCGAGATGCTCGGCGCGCTCGGCTTCGACTGGGTGCTGCTCGACTGCGAGCACGGCAGCCTGACGCCCGAGGCGGTGGAGGTGATGGCGATGGCCGCGCAGGCGAGCGGCATGACGCCGATCGCGCGTCCCGCGACGCGCCGCCCGGAGCACATCCTGCAGGTGCTCGACCGCGGCGTGCTCGGCGTGCAGGTGCCGCACGTGGTCAGCGCCGCCGACGCGCGCGAGGTGGTGCAGGCGGTGAAGTACCACCCGATCGGCAGCCGCGGGCTCGCCGCCGGCACCCGCTCGGCGAACTACGACGCGCACGGCAGCATGGCCGACTACGTGCGCGCCGCCAACGCGGCGACCCTGATCGCGGTGCAGATCGAGGACGAGGCGGCGCTCGCCAACGTCGACGACATGCTGAAGGTCGAAGGCATCGACGTCTTCTTCATCGGCCCTTCCGACCTGTCGCAGTCGATGGGCCATCCCGGCGACCCGAAGGCGCCGCGCGTCGCGCAGGCGATCGACGCGTGCCTCGCGCGCATCCGCGCGGCCGGCCGCACGCCCGGCATGCCTTCCGGCGTGGACAACCTTTCGCAGGTGCTCGACAAGGGCGTGCGCTACGTCTACACGCACGTGCCGCGCCTGCTCGCCGCGGCGGCGCGCTCGCACCTCGCTCAGGCGCGGCTCAAGCCCTCCAGCCAGCGGTCGTAGATCCGGTCCGCGACCTCGTGGAGCCGCGCGACGCGCGCCTCGACGTCGCGCCGGATTTCCGCCGGCTCCTGCACGCCCGGGCTCGCGCGGCTTTCGGCGATCTCGGCCGCGCCGCTCTCGAGCCAGCTCTCGATCAGCTCGCGGGTCATCTCGACGTGGCATTGCATGCCGAAGTGCCTGCCGAGCGCGAACGCCTGGTTCGCGCAGTACGCGCTCTCCAGCACCCGAGTGCCGCCCGGCGGGATGGTGAAGGTCTCGCCGTGCCAGTGGAACGACTCGAAGCCCGGCGCGTCGCCCTGCCCCGCCTCGCCCAGCCAGCGCCGCGCCACCTCGTTGTCGGCGACGCGCACCTCGCCCCAGCCGATCTCCTTCACCGGGTTCGCGGTCACCACGCCGCCGAGCGCCTTCGCCATGAGCTGGCCGCCGAGGCAGTGGCCGAGCAGCGGCACGTCCTTGCGCACGGCGTCGCGCGCCAGCTCGAGCGCCGGCGCGATCCACGGCAGGTCGTCGTTGACGCTCATCGGCCCGCCCATGAAGACCAGCCCGGAATACCGCCGCGCGTCGCGCGGCACCGGCTCGCCGGCGTCGAGCCTCACCACCTGCCAGGGGACGCCCCGCCGCTCGAGGTAGGTGGCAAAATATCCCGGCCCTTCGCTCTGGGAGGCGCGAAAGATGGCGACCGGCTTCATCCTGCGCAATTTTATTGGCCTTTGGCTGCTGCTCGCCTGCGGCGCCGCGTCGGCCGACGTCGCGCTGATCGGCGTGATCGGCCGCAAGGCGGCGGTGCTCGCGGTCGACGGCGGCGACCCGAAGACGGTGAAGGTCGGCCAGACGTGGAACGGCATCACCGTGCACGAGGTCACTCGCGACAGCGCCACGGTCGAGGTGGAAGGCCGCCGGCGCGTCCTGCCGCTCGGCGCGCACTACCGCGGCGCGCCGCCGCCGATGAGCCGCGAAGCGGTCGTGCTGCCGGCGGACGGGCGCGGGCACTTCTTCGCCGAGGGCTCGGTCAACGGCGTGCCGATGCGCTTCCTCGTCGACACCGGCGCCTCGATGGTGGTGCTGCCCGCCCAGGACGCGCGGCGCCTGGGCATCGACTACGCCGCGGCGCCCAGGACGCGCGTGCAGACCGCGGGCGGGGCGATCGGCGCGTACCTGGTGACGCTCGACCGGGTGAAGGTCGGCGCGATCGAGCTGCACTCGATCGACGGCATCGTGGTCGAGCACGGCGGCGCGGTGCCGCTGCTCGGCATGAGCTTCCTCAACCGGGTCGAGATGCGCCGCAGCGGCGACTCGATGACGCTGATCCGGCGCTTCTAGTTGGTCTTTCGCACCAGCGGCACGAAGCGCACCGGCAGCACGTCGCGCTCGTCGTAGCCGCCGTCGGCGCGCTTCACGACGAGCTTCAGGTCCTGCCGTCCGTCGCCCACCGGGATCACCATCCGGCCGCCGGGCTTGAGCTGGTCGACCAGCGCCTGCGGGATGCGCGGCGCCGTGGCGGCGACGACGATGGCGTCGAACGGCGCCTTCTCCGGCCAGCCGGCGTAGCCGTCGCCGACCCTCACCTCGACGTTCGCGTAGCCGAGCGCCTGCAGCCGCTCGCGCGCCGTCTTCACCAGCGGCTCGACGATGTCGATGCTGTAGACCTGGCGCGCGATCTCGGCGAGCACCGCCGCCTGGTACCCCGACCCGGTGCCGACGTCCAGCACCACGCTGCTCGCGTCGAGCTGCAGCAGGTCGGTGGACAGCGCGACGATGTAGGGCTGCGAGATGGTCTGGCCGTGGCCGATCGGCAGCGGCCGGTTCTCGTAGGCGGCGCCGGCCTGCTCGGGCGGCACCAGCCGGTGGCGCTCGACCTTGCCCAGCGCCGCGCGCACCGCGTCCGACATCGCCGGCAGGCCGGTCGCGGAAGCGGTCTCGGCGTACATCGCCTCGACCTCGGCCACCATGCGCGCGCGCCGCGCCGCGTAGTCCTGCTCGGCCTGGGCGTCGGGCGGCATGGCGATCCCGGCGAGGATCCCGGCGATGAGCGCCGCTAGGCGCGTTTGTCCCTCTCGATCAGCGCGTAGGCGCTGTGGTTGTGAATCGACTCGAAATTCTCCGACTCGACCACGTACGCCTCGATGCGCTCATCGAGGTTGAGCACCGAGGCGACGTCGCGCACCAGGTCCTCGACGAACTTCGGGTTGTCGTAGGCGCGCTCGGTGACGTGCTTCTCGTCGGGCCGCTTGAGCAGGCCGTACAGCTCGCTCGAGGCCTGCTTCTCGATCAGGTCGACGATCTCCTCGATCCAGACGAAGCTGCTGGTGCGCGCGGTCACCGTGACGTGCGAGCGCTGGTTGTGCGCGCCGCGCTCGGAGATCTTCTTCGAGCAGGGGCACAGGCTCGTGACCGGCACCAGCACCTTCATGGTGAAGCGCACCTTGCCCCGGCGGATCGCGCCGATGAAGGTGACGTCGTAGTCCATCAGGCTCTTCACCCCGGACACCGGCGCCTTCTTCTCGATGAAGTACGGGAAGGACATCTCGATGCGCCCTTCCTCGGCCTCGAGGCGCTCCACCATCTCGCGCAGCATCACCTGGAAGGTCTCGACGGTGATCTCGCGCTCGTGCGCCTCCAGGATCTCGACGAAGCGCGACATGTGGGTGCCCTTGAACTGGTGCGGCAGCCCGACGTACATGTTGAAGCTGGCGATGGTGTGCTGCACACCCCCGGAACGTTCCTGGATGCGCACCGGGTGGCGGATCGCCTTGATGCCGACCCGGTCGATCGCCAGGTTGCGCGAATCCGGCGACGCCTGCACGTCCGGAATATTCGCCGGGAGGGAATGCAGATCGCGTGCTTTCATCCCGGGGATTTTAGCATCCGACTAATTTAGTCGGACATTGCCCGCGCGATCGCCGAGCGGATCCCTTCCGCGTCCAGGCCGACCGACGCGAGCAGCCGCGCCGGGTCGCCGTGGTCGATGAACCGGTCCGGCAGCCCGAGGAGGAGGACCCGGTTGTGCAGTTTTTCCGCGGCCATCGCCTCGCACACGGCGCTGCCCGCGCCGCCCATGATCTGGTGCTCCTCGACCGTGACGATCAGGCGGTGGCTCGCCGCGAGCTCCCTCACCAGGGCGACGTCGAGCGGCTTGACGAAGCGCATGTTGGCGACCGTCGCGTCGAGCGCCTCGGCCGCCTCGAGCGCGGGCCTGAGCATCGCGCCGAACGCGAGGATCGCCACTTCCTTGCCGGCGCGGCGGATCTCGCCTTTGCCGATCTCGAGCGGCGCGAGATCGGCGCCCGGCTCGCCGGGCGCCGCGCCGCGCGGATAGCGCACCGCCGCGGGTCCCGGATGCTGCAGGCCGGTGCTGAGCATCTGCCGGCACTCGCGCGCGTCCGAGGGCGCCATGACCACGAGGTTGGGCACGGTGCGCAGGTAGGCGAAGTCGAAGGCGCCGTTGTGCGTCGCGCCGTCGCCGCCCACCAGGCCGCCGCGGTCGAGCGCGAACAGCACCGGCAGGTTCTGGATCGCCACGTCGTGGATCAGCTGGTCGTAGCCGCGCTGCAGGAACGTCGAGTAGATCGCCACGACCGGCCGCAGGCCTTCGCAGGCGAGGCCGGCGGCGAAGGTCACCGCGTGCTGCTCGGCGATGCCCACGTCGAAGTAGCGCCCGGGGAAGCGCTCCGAGTACTCGACCATGCCCGAGCCTTCGCGCATCGCCGGCGTGATCGCCACCACGCGCGGGTCGCGCTCGGCGACCTCGCACAGCCATTGCCCGAAGACCTGCGAATAGGTGGCGCGCGCCGCCGCCGGGGCCTTGATGCCGACCGAAGGATCGAACTTGCCCGGCCCGTGGTAGGCGATCGGGTCTTCCTCGGCGAGCTTGTAGCCCTGGCCCTTGCGCGTCACCACGTGCAGGAACTGCGGCCCGTGCAGCTTGCGGATGTTGGCGAGCGTCGGCACCAGGGCGTCGAGGTCGTGGCCGTCGATCGGCCCGATGTAGTTGAAGCCGAACTCCTCGAACAGCGTCGAGGGCGTCACCATGCCCTTCACGTGCTCCTCGGCGCGCCGCGCGAGCTCCCACACGCCGACGCGCTTGAGCAGGTGCTCGCTCGCGCGCCGCGCGGTCGAGTACAGCCGGCCCGAGAGCAGCCGCGCCAAGTAGTTGGTCAGCGCGCCGACCGGCGGCGAGATCGACATCTCGTTGTCGTTCAGGATGACCAGCAGGTCGACGTCCATCGCCCCGGCGTTGTTCATCGCCTCGTAGGCCATGCCGGCCGACATCGCGCCGTCGCCGATCACCGCGATGCAGCGCCGCGACTCGCCCTTCAGCCGCGACGCCACCGCCATGCCGAGCGCCGCCGAGATCGAGGTCGACGAATGCGCCGTGCCGAAGGTGTCGTACTTCGACTCGCTGCGGCGCGGGAAGCCCGAGATGCCGTCGATCATGCGCAGCCGCGCCATCGCCTCGCGCCGCCCGGTGAGGATCTTGTGCGGATAGGTCTGGTGGCCGACGTCCCAGACGATGCGGTCCTCGGGCGTGTCGAACACGTAGTGCAGCGCGATGGTCAGCTCGACCGTGCCCAGGTTGGACGAGAGATGGCCGCCGGTCTTCGACACCGACTCGAGCACGAAGGCGCGCAGCTCGTCGGCGAGCTGGCGCAGCTGGCGGCGCTCGAGCGCGCGCAGCTCGGCGGGATCGTTGATCGTCTTCAGGAGCTCGTACATCGAAGGGTCGAAGCCCTCGGCGGGGAGCTCGCCGGTGATGGCGGCCATAAACCTAGAATTTTCGCAGAACTATGAAGTCGGCGAGCGAGCGCAGGCGTCCGGCGCGGCTGCCGAGCGGCGCGAGCGCCGCGTGCGCCTCGCCGCGCAGCTCCTGGGCGCGCTCGCGCGCCGCGCCGGCGCCGAGCGCGGCGACGTAGGTCGGCTTGCCCTGCCTTTCGTCCTTGCCCGCGGTCTTGCCGAGCGTCGCGGTGCTCGCCTCGGCGTCGAGCACGTCGTCCACCACCTGGAAGGCGAGGCCGACCGCCCTGGCGTAGCGGTCGAGCGCCGCGCGCTCCGCGGCGGCGAGCGGCGCGCCGCACGCCGCGCCGAGCAGCACGGCGGCGCGGATCAGCGCCCCGGTCTTGTGCACGTGCATGAACTCGAGCTCCGCCACGTCGAGCGCGCGTCCGGTCGACTCGAGGTCGATCTGCTGCCCGCCGGCCATGCCGCGCGAGCCGGCCGCCACGGCGAGCAGCCGCACCATCTCGAGCTGCACCTGCGGGTCGTCGGCGAGCTTGCGCTCCGCGAGCAGCTGGAAGGCGAGCGACTGCAGCGCGTCGCCCACCAGCAGCGCGGTCGCTTCGTCGTACTCGACGTGCACGGTCGGCTTGCCCCGGCGCAGCACGTCGTCGTCCATGCACGGCAGGTCGTCGTGCACCAGCGAGTAGGCGTGGATCAGCTCCACCGCGGCGGCCGCAGCCTCGAGGCGCGCCTCGGGCGCCTGGCTGACCTCGCCCGCGGCGAACGCGAGCAGCGGCCGCACGCGCTTGCCCCCGCCCAGCGTCGCATAGCGCATCGCGTCGTGCAGGCGCGACGGCGCGATGTCGGCCGCCGGCAGAAGGCGCGCGAGCGCCGCTTCCATGCGCGCCTGGACGCCGAGCATCCAGGCCTGGAAGTCCGCGTCGATCACTCGCCGTCGTCGCTTTCTTTTTCCGCGCCCTGATCCTGCGCGCGGGCGCGCAGCTCGAGCGGCTTCAGCACCTCGCCCTCGAGGACCTTCACCTGCTGCTGCGCCGCCTCGAGGCGCTGCTGGCAGAACTTCGCCAGCTCGAGGCCGCGCTTGTGCGTGGCGAGCGCCTGCTCGAGCGACAGCTCGCCCGACTCCATGCGCTCGACGATTTTCTCCAGCTCGGCGAGCGCTTTCTCGAACGAAAGCTCGCCTGAAGAGGCATTCATCTTTTGGTAAGATACTGTTTTTCCGAAGGCTTTACAACGAATGGCGGACATTTCGACGCTGCGCCAGGTCAAGCCGGCGAGCTGTCATGTGCCGGTTTCCTGGTATTTCGACCCCGAGATCTTCGCGCTCGAGAAGCAGCGGCTTTTCGACGCCGGGCCCGGCTACGTCGGCCACGAGCTGATGGTGCGCGAGCCGGGCGACTACCACACGCTCGCCTGGGACGACCATGCGCGCATGCTGGTGCGCAACAACGCGGGCGAGGTCGAGCTGCTGTCCAACGTCTGCCGTCACCGCCAGGCGATCATGCTCCAGGGGCGCGGCAACGTGCCGAACATCGTCTGCCCGGTGCACCGCTGGACCTACGACCTGAAGGGCGAGCTGCTCGGCGCGCCGCGCTTCGCCGAGAGCCCCTGCGTCAGGCTGCAGGCGACGCCGCTCAAGCGCTGGAACGGGCTGCTGTTCGCCGGGCCGCGCGATCCGGCGGCCGACCTGGCGCGCATCAGCACCGCGGCCGACTGGGATTTCTCGGGCTACGTGCTCGATTCGGTGCGCATCGACGAGTACGACATCAACTGGAAGACCTTCATCGAGACCTACCTCGAGGTCTACCACGTCGACTACTTCCATCCGGGGCTCGGCAACTTCACCGACTGCGACAACTTCACGGTCGACTACGGATCCGAGTACTCGGTGCAGATCGTCGCGGCCAGGGCCGGGCTCGCCCGGCCGGGCACGCCGACCTACCGCAAGTGGCACGAGGCATGCCTCAAGTTCCTCGACGGCGCGCCGCCCAAGCACGGCGCGCTGTGGATGACCTACTACCCCGGCCTGATGCTCGAGTGGTATCCGAACGTGCTGGTGGTATCGCACCTCATCCCGCGCTCGCCGACGCGTACCACCAACGTGGTCGAGTTCTACTACCCGGAAGAGATCGCCGCGTTCGAGCGCGAGTTCGTCGAGGCGCAGCAGGCGGCGTACGTCGAGACGGCGATCGAGGACAACGAGATCTGCCAGCGGCTCGACCGCGGCCGCCGCGCGCTCTACGAGCGCGGGCTGGACGACCGCGGCCCCTACCAGTCGCCGATGGAAGACGCCGAGGTGCACTTCCACGAATGGCTGCACCAGCGCCTTGGCCGCTAGGACGACGCTCGTCTCCACCGCAGAGCTTGCCGCCCACCTGGGCGAGTGGCGCGTCTTCGACTGCCGGCACGACCTGGCGAAGCCGCAGCTCGGCGCCGAGCAGTACCGCGCCTCGCACATTCCCGGGGCGCTTTTCGCGAGCCTGGACCACGACCTGTCAGCGCCGCAGAACGGGAGGAACGGCCGCCATCCGCTTCCCGCGCCCGAGGCGTTCGCCGGCACGCTCGGCCGCTGGGGGCTGAGAAGCACCGACCAGGTGGTCTGCTACGACGCCGGCCCGGGCGCGATGGCGGCGCGCCTGTGGTGGATGCTGCGCTGGGTGGGCCACGACGCGGTCGCCGTGCTCGACGGCGGCCTGGCGAAATGGACGAAAGAAGCTCGCCCGCTGACGGCGCAGGTGCCGAGCTTCGCGGCGACGCGCTACGAGGCGCGCGTGCGCCCGGAAATGGCGGTGCCGGCCGAAGCGGTGCTCAGCTCGGGGTACCTGCTCCTCGACGCGCGCGCGCCGGTGCGCTATCGCGGCGAGCAGGAGCCGATCGACCCGGTCGCCGGGCGCATCCCCGGCGCGCGCAACCGCTTCAACCTGGACAACCTGACCGCGGAGGGCACGCACAAGCCGGCCGCCGAGCTGCGGCGCGAGCTGGAGCACGTGCTCGGCGGGCGCCGGCCGGACGAGGTGCTGAACTACTGCGGCTCCGGCGTCGCCGCGTGCCACAACCTGCTCGCCATGGAAGTGGCCGGCCTGCCGGGCGGCAAGCTCTACCCCGGCTCGTGGAGCGAGTGGATCGCCGACCCCTCGCGCCCGCGCGAATCCGGCTGAAAAGGGGTCAGGACCCTTTTCATTTGAGCGGCGGTTCGGCGTCGCCGGGCAAGGGAAGACCGGCGGTGTTGAGCACCATCGCCATGAGGCTGTAGTAGCCGCAGGCCACGAGAAGCTCGAGCGCGCCGTCGCGGCCGAAGCGCTGCCGCACCGCCTCGAAGGCGGCGTCGCTCACGCGGCCGCTGCCGTGCGCCTCGACGCAGAAGGCGTACACCGCCGCTTCGTCCGGCGGAAGGTCGGCCGGGACGATCCTCTGCTCGATGGCGGCGATGATCATGGGATCGAGCCCCGCCTCGCGCGCCAGCTTCTCGTGCATCAGCCACTCGTGCTGGCAGGTCCAGCGGCGCGCCGTGACGAGCACCGCCAGCTCGAGCAGACGCCTGGGCAGCTTGCCCTTCCAGCGCAGCTCCTCGCCGAGCGCCTGCAGCTTGCCGGCGAGCGCCGGATGGTGCAGCAGCGCGATGAACGGCCCGCGCACCTCGCCGCGCGGGCCGGCGGCGATCTGCTCGGCCACCGCGCGCTGGGCGTCGCTCATCGCCGGGATATCGAGCCTGGGAAAGCGCGGCTGTGCCATGCTTGCGCCATGATGGCGGACGTCCTGGTCGTCGTCCACTTCGCGATCGTGCTGTTCATCGTCGGCGGCCTGCTCGCGGTCTGGGCGGGGGCGGCGCTCGGCTGGCGCTGGGTGCGCAACCGCGCCTTCCGCTATCTGCACCTCGCGGCGATCGCCTTCGTCGCCGCCGAAGCGCTCGCCGGCGTCGCCTGCCCGCTCACGGTGTGGGAAGGCATGCTGCGCGGCGGCGGCGACGCGCAGTCGTTCGTCGGCCGCTGGGTGCGCCGCCTGCTCTACTACGACGCGCCGGAGTGGCTGTTCACGGCGGCGTACGTCGCCTGGGCGCTCGCTACGCTGGCAACGCTACGGCTCGTTCCGCCCAGGCGAAAAGCTCGCTGAACACCGCCTCGCGGATGCGCGGCGGCGAGCACACGAGGTCGTGCACGGCCCCCGGGAAGGAGAGCACGGTCACGTCCGGGCCCAGCACGCGCGACCAGCGCGCGATATGGCGCCAGTCGAGCACCACGTCGGCCTCGTCCGAGTGCATGGCGAGCACCGGGCAGCGGATGGCGAGGCCGCGGTGCAGCTTCTGGAAGGCGTCGCTGATGGCGCCGAGCCACCCGTAGTAGATGGGAAAGCCCTGGTCGGGCTTGAGCCGCGGGTCGAAATGCCACTCGGCGCGCAGCGCGCGCGTGTACTCGGGGCGGAACGCCTTCGGATCGTTGAGGAAAGGACAGACGCGGCCGATCGCGGCGGCGAGGTGCACCTGCATCCTGCGCCAGTCGGGCAGGTTCCAGTCGAAGAAGGGGCTGTTCAGCCACAGCGCCGTCACGTCGCCGCGCCGCTCGCCCTCGTGGGCGTAAAGCGAGCAGATCAGGCCGCCGGTCGAGTGCCCGGCAAGCAGCACCGGCGCGCCGATCGTCTCGATCGCCGCGCCGATCTCGGGGTAATACTCGGCGAGGCTCTTGCAGAAGTTCGGGCGCTGGTGCGGGCGCAGCGAGCGGCCGTACTTGCGCAGCTCGAGCGCATGAAACGCGTAGCCCTCGAGCGCGAAGCGCTCGGCCATGTGGCGCTGGAAGAAGTAATCGCTGAAGCCGTGGATGTAGAGCACCGGAGCGCGCGGCCGCAGCTCGCCGCCGGCCGGCAGCCGCACCAGCGTCGCCACCACCGGGCCGTCGTAGTCGGGCGCGAGCTCGAGCTCCAGCGCCTCGAAGCCCGGCAGCAGGCGGTCAGGCTGCCAGCTCTGCATGACGCGAGAGTGCCCAATGCACGTGCTCCCTGACTAGCGGCGAGGGATGGTCCGCCCGGGCGCGCAGCGCGGCGAGCACCTCGGCGGAGCTCGGCGCGTTGCCCAGCGCCACCGCGACGTTGCGCAGCCAGCGCTCGTAGCCGATGCGCCGGATCGCCGAGCCGCGCGTGCGCTCGTCGAAATCGGCCTCGCTCCAGGCGAACAGCTCGACCAGCTTCGCGCGCTCCAGCCCGTGGCGCGGCGCGAAGTCCGGCTCGCCGGCGGGCCGGGCGAAGCGGTTCCACGGGCACACCGCCTGGCAGTCGTCGCAGCCGAAGACCCGGTTGCCGATCAGCGGACGCAGCGCCTCGGGAATGGCGCTCTTGTGCTCGATGGTGAGGTAGGAGATGCAGCGGCGCGCGTCCACCTGGTATGGCGCGGTGATGGCGCCGGTCGGACACGCGTCGATGCAGCGCCGGCAGCTCCCGCAGTGTTCCTCGGCCGGCTCGTCGCACGGCAGCGGCAGGTCGGTGTAGACCTCGCCGAGGAAAAACCACGAGCCGGTGCGATCAAGGAGCAGCGTGTGCTTGCCGCGCCAGCCGATGCCGCTCTTGCGCGCGAGCTCCACCTCCATCACCGGCGCCGAATCGGCGAACACGCGATAGCCGAACGGGCCGGCCTCGGCGGCGATGCGCTCGCAGAGCTGCTGCAGCTTGCCTCGCACCACCTTGTGGTAGTCGCGGCCGCGCGCATAGCGCGACACCGCGCCGTACTCGGCCGGCAATTCGGGCTCCGTCCCCGAACCGTAGGGGAGGCGGCAGGAGATGACGCGCAGCGTGCCGGGATGCAGCTCGGCCGGGCGGGCGCGGAGCGCGCCGTGGCGCGCCATATACTCCATCTCCCCATGGCGGCCCTGCGCGAGCCATTGCATCAGCCGAGGCTCGGCGGCGGAAAGGTCCGCGTCGGCGATGCCGGTCGCTTCGAAGCCGAGCTCGCGCGCCCAGGCCTTGATGCGCCGTGCGAGGCCTGCGTAATGAGCCGCGTCGTCCATGTCTCTCGATCTTAATTTGCCCGATGCTTCCGCTACGGAGCGCCTGGGTGCGGCGCTCGGGCGCGGCGTGGCCCCGGGGCGGGTGCTGCACCTTAAGGGCGAGCTCGGCAGCGGCAAGACCACGCTAGTGCGCGGCCTGCTGCATGGGCTGGGCTACCCCGGCCGGGTGGGCAGCCCGACCTATACCTTGGTTGAACCTTACGAGGTTTCGAGCTTACACTTCTATCACTTTGATTTCTATCGCCTACGCGATCCGAAGGAATGGCTGAGCTCGGGCCTCGGCGATTATTTCAATGCGGATTCGGTCTGCATCGTCGAATGGCCGGAGCGGGCCGGACCGACGCTTCCCGGGCCCGACCTGCAAATTTCGCTCTCGCACGCGGGCAATGCGCGCCGCGCCCGGCTCGAGGCGTTCACGCCGGCGGGCGAGGCGTGGCTCTCCTCGTTGCGCTTCTCTTCGGCGCCCTAGCCGGCGCCGCGCAGGCGCAGGTGGTGGCGAGCCGCATCTGGCCGGCCAAGGACTACACGCGGGTCACGCTCGAGGCGGCGGGCGAGATCAAGTACGAAGTCTTCGGGCTGAAGGACCCGGAGCGCCTGGTCGTCGACCTGGAGACCAACGACCTGACGCCGGCGCTCGCCGACATCGAGAGCAAGCTCTCGCCCGAGGACCCCTACGTCAGCGCGCTGCGCGTCGCGCGCAACCGCCCGGGCGTGGTGCGGCTGGTGCTCGAGCTGAAGGCCGAGGTGCGGCCGCAGGTCTTCACCCTGAAGCCGATCGGCGAATACGGCTACCGCATCGTGCTCGACCTCTATCCCGCGGTCGACCCGATCGCCGCCCTGCTCGAGCAGATGCAGAAGGAGAGCCGCGACAAGCCGAGCGTCATGCGCCTCGCCACCATCGTCATCGACGCCGGGCACGGCGGCGAGGACCCGGGCGCGCTCGGGCACCACGGCTCGCGGGAGAAGGACGTGACCCTGATGATCGCCAGGCGGCTCAAGGCGCTGATCGACGCCGAGCCGAACATGCGCGCGGTGCTGACGCGCGACGGCGACTATTACCTGGGGCTCGCCGACCGGGTGGAGAAGGCGCGCAAGCTGCGCGCCGACCTCTTCGTCTCGATCCACGCCGACGCCTTCGTCAAGCCCTATGCGCGCGGCTCCTCGGTGTTCGCGCTCTCCGAGCGGCGCGCCACCTCCGAGGCGGCGCGCTGGCTGGCGCGCAAGGAGAACGAGGCCGACCTGATCGGCGGCGTCAACCTCGACGTCAAGGACCGCTACCTCGCGCAGACGCTGCTCGACCTGTCGCAGACCGCGACCATCGATCACAGCCTGCGCCTGGGCAGCGCGGTGCTGAAGCAGCTCGGCACCATCAACACCTTGCACAAGCCGCAGGTCGAGCAGGCGAGCTTCGCCGTGCTCAAGGCGCCCGACGTGCCGTCGATCCTCGTCGAGACCGCGTTCATCTCGAACCCCGAGGAAGAGAAGAAGCTGAACGACGAGCGCTACCAGGACAAGCTGGCGCGAGCGATCCTCGAAGGCATCAAGGACTACGTCGCCAAGCACCCGCCGCGCCCGGCGCCGATCGCCCTCAACTAGGCTAGGGATCGCACTGCAGCCCGAAGCGCGCGCGGAATCTCGCCGCGTCCTCGGGCGGTTCCCTGCTGAGCAGCGCGCAGGCGGTGAAGTTGCCGTGCATGCGGCGCCGCGCCACGTCGACGTACATCCAGTCGACGATGTCCGAGCGCCCGAAGGCGATCTCCTGCCCGTTCCTGACGTGCGTGACGAGGCGCGGCTCGTTGCTCAGCCGCCCGCGGAAGCGCTCCCCGTCGACCGAGAAAGGCGTGATCCAGAAATACTCGGTGTTCGCGCCCTCCGATATGCCGACCTTGACGGCGTAGCCGCGCGTATCCGGCGGCGGCGAGCGGTGAAGGCGCAGGAAGTGGTCCAGCGTGCGCCGCGCCCTCTCGAACGCTCTGGCCATCGCCGGCTCCTCGTCGCTCATGCGCGTGACCTCGTCGCGCTCGCTTTTCTCGAGGATGGTCTGCGCGAGTGCCGTGGCGCACGCCATGGCGCCTGCCAGGACCAGGGAAGCGGCGAGCGCGTGCAGCCGCATCGGCTCAGTTCCTCTCGCGCACGGCGATCCTCTTCAGCAGCTCGGTGAGCTGCGCGCGCGTCTCGGCGCTCGGGCGATTCGCGGTGAGCGAAAGATGGATGTCGATCCAGGTGCCGGCCTGGACCCAGTGCGCCCGGATGTGCGAGTTGCTGCCGGATGGAAAGGCGATGTCGTAGATCACCGTGTCCCATTGCCCGATCCGGGAGAACGCCGTGTCGACGGGCGGCGGCAGGCCGCGCTTCTCCCAGACGGCCGTTTCCTGCTCCCAGAAGGGCTTGATGCCGCGGAAGCCGCTCGCCGGCTCGAACCATCCCGAGACGTTCAGGCCGCCGCCCGAAAAGTAGAAGTAGCGCGGATGATTGCTGGCGCCGCGTTGACGCTTCGCGCTGCCCATCGCGCTCTTCGGAATGGTCATCACCAGGCGGCTGACCGGCACCGAGAGCTCGTAGCTCTGCCCGAGGTCCCTGAGCTGCAGGGCATCGCGGCGGGGCGGCGCGGCTTCCGCGGAGTGCCGCGCGTCGGCGAGGAGCTCCAGCACCCGGGGCTTCTCGGGCGGCGCAGGGTCGCGATGCAGCAGAGTGAAGATCACGATCAGCTCGCCCGTGGCGAGCGTGCCCTGCGTCACGTACCTGTAGTCGCCGCCCTTGTTCGTCGAGCCGCGATCGGTGAGCGAGAAATGGTAACCGTGCGCTTCCCTGCCCCGCAGCTCGACCAGCGTCGCCTGCTTCTCGAGCGCCTGGCTCAGCATGCCGTCGGCCGTCTTTTGCACGTTCGCCTTCATGCCACGCGCGGTAGCGCGGCGCTTCTCGGCATCGAGCCAGACCGCGGTAACCTGCAGGACCCATCCATCGCCGAGTACCGGACCCATTCGCAGGTTGGCCGAAGGCGGGTCGTCGGTGGAGCGCTCGGCCACTCGCCAGTCGTTCGGCACGTCGAGGACCAGGCTGCCGTGTCCGGGAATGGCGAACTGCCGCGTCTGCGCAGCCTGCGCTTGCGCTGTAGCGGCGGCGGCGCAGGCCAGCAGGGCGATGCAGGCGAGCCGGTTGGCCAAGGTCCCCCCTTTCGCGGCTGCACGCCGCTTTTATATTGTGTTTTCAGCTTACGCCACGGCGCGGGCGGCGGCAAATCGGCCTATGCACGCGTCAAGGCCTGACCCCGCTCGCCGCGCGCGCGCGCACCCAGGCGATGAAGCCAGGCGAGACCGAGATGGCGACGATGATCAGGATGACCAGCGTCAGGTTCTGCTTGACCGCGGGGATGTTGCCGAAGAAGTAGCCGGCCAGCGTGAGCGAGATCACCCAGAGCAGCGCGCCGGCGACGCAGAAGGCGAGGTAGCGTGGGTACGACATCGCGCCGAGGCCCGCCACGAACGGCACGTAAGTGCGGACGATCGGCATGAAGCGGGCGATGATGATGGTCTTGCCGCCGTGGCGCTCGTAGAACTCGTGCGTGCGCTGCAGGTGGCGCGGGTTGATCCAGCGCGCCGCGACGCGCCGGCCGACCGAGCGCCCGACCCAGTAGTTCACGTTGTCGCCGCACAGGGCGGCCACGATCATGACCAGCATCACCAGGCCGATGTGCATCCCGCCCACCGCCGCCAGCGTGCCGACCACGAAGAGCAGCGAGTCGCCCGGCAGGAAGGGCGTCACCACCAGGCCGGTCTCGCAGAAGATCACCGCGAACAGCAGCGCGTAGACCCACGGGCCGTGCTGCGCCACGAAGCGCGCGAGGTGCGAGTCCAGGTGCACCGCGAGATCCCACAGCAGCGCGAGAATTTCCATCCGCGCGATTCTATATACTCCGCGCGTGCGGCCGATTCGCGTGCTTCCCGAGCTGCTGGTCAGCCAGATCGCGGCCGGCGAGGTGGTCGAGCGGCCCGCGTCGGTGCTGAAGGAGCTGCTCGAGAACAGCCTCGACGCCGGCGCGCAGGCGATCCAGGTGACGCTCGACGAAGGCGGCATGCGCCGCATCCAGGTCGAGGACGACGGCGAGGGCATCCCGGCCGCCGACCTGCCGCTCGCGCTGGCGCGCCACGCGACGAGCAAGATCTCGAGCCTCGCCGACCTGGAAGGCGTCGCGACCATGGGCTTTCGCGGCGAGGCGCTCGCCGCCATCGCCTCGGTGTCACGGCTGCGGCTGCTCTCGCGCACGCGCGATGCCGCCCACGGCGCCGAGCTGCGCGCCGAAGGCGCGGCGCCCGGCGAGCCGCGGCCGGCGGCGCGCGCGCCGGGCACGACGGTGGCGGTCGAGGACCTGTACTTCAACACGCCGGCGCGCCGCAAGTTCCTGAGAAGCGAGCCGACCGAGTTCGGCCATTGCGACGAGGTGTTCCGCCGCATCGCCCTGGCGCGGCCCGGGGTGGCGTTCGTGCTGCGCCACAACGGCCGGGTGAACCGCCACCTGCGCGCGCAGTCCGCGAGCGAGCGCGCGGCGGCGCTGCTCGGCGAAGAGTTCATGCGGCAGGCGCACGCCGTAGAGGCGCGCTCGGGCGCCATGTCGCTCACCGGGCTTGCCGGCAGCCCGCACGCGGCCACCGCGCGTGCCGACAGCCAGTACTTCTTCGTCAACGGGCGCTTCGTGCGCGATCGCCTGCTCGCGCACGCGGCGCGCGAAGCGTACGCCGGGGTGCTGCACGGCGAGCGGCAGCCGGCGTACGTGCTCGCGCTCGAGCTCGACCCGCGGGCGGTGGACGTGAACGTGCATCCGGCGAAGACCGAAGTGCGCTTCCGCGACTCGCGCGCGGTGCACCAGTTCGTGCGCCACGCGCTCGAGCGCGCCCTCTCGCCGAGCGCCGCCGAGGCGCCGGTCGCCTACGCCGCCGTCGCGCAGAAGCCGTTCGTGCAGAACGCGTTCGCGCTGGCGCAGCCGGCGCGCGCCTACCAGGCGTTCGTCGCCGCCGCGGCCGCGCCGGCGCCCGCGCCCGCCGCGCATCACGACGAGCCGCTGGGACAGGCGCTCGCGCAGCTCCACGGCGTCTACATCCTGGCGCAGAACGCCGCGGGGCTGGTGCTGGTCGACATGCACGCGGCGCACGAGCGGATCGTCATGGAGCGCCTGAAGAGCGCGCTCGCCGCGGGCGCGGTGCCGCGCCAGAGCCTGCTCGTGCCGGCGGTGTTCGCCGCCGAGCCGCTCGACATCGCGCTCGCCGAGGAGAACCGCGAAGCGCTCGAGCGCCTGGGGCTCGAGCTCGAGGCGAGCGGACCCAACACGCTCACGGTGCGCGCCGCGCCGGCGCTGCTCGCCGGCGGCGACGTGGCGGGCCTCGCCAGGGACCTGCTCGGCGAGCTCCGCGAGCACGGCGCCGCGGCGATGCTCTCCGCGCGCCAGGACGAGCTGGTCGCGACCATGGCCTGCCATGCCGCGGTGCGCGCGCATCGCGCGCTCAGCGTGCCGGAGATGAACGCGCTGCTGCGCGACATGGAGCGCACCGAGCGCTCGGGAAGCTGCAACCACGGCCGGCCGACCTGGTACCAGCTCACGCTCGCCGACCTGGACCGGCTTTTCATGCGAGGACGTTGAATGGCAAAGGTGATGATCGTCACGGGAGGCGGGCGCGGCATCGGCGCCGCCACGGCGCGGCTCGCGGCGCGCCGCGGCTACAAGGTGTGCGTGAACTACGCGCGCGACCGCGCGTCCGCGGAGTCGCTGGCGCGCGAGATCGGCGGCATCGCCGTGCAGGCGGATGTCGCCGTCGAGGCCGACGTGCTGAAGCTCTTCCGCGAGACCGACGAGCGGCTCGGCCGCCTGGGCGTGCTGGTCAACAACGCCGGCATCGTCGACCGCGCCGCGCGCGTCGAGGAGCTCTCGCTCGCGCGCATCGAGCGCATGTTCGCGGTCAACGTGACCGGCAGCATCCTGTGCGCGCGCGAGGCGGTGAAGCGCATGTCGACGCGCCACGGCGGCGAGGGCGGCTCGATCGTCAACCTCTCCTCGGTCGCGGCGCGCCTCGGCGCGCCCGAGCAGTACGTCGACTACGCGGCGGCCAAGGGGGCGATCGATGTCTTCACCGTCGGGCTTGCCAAGGAGGTCGGCGGCGAGGGCATCCGCGTGAACGCGGTGCGCCCGGGCGTGATCAAGACCGAGATCCACGCCTCGGGCGGCCAGCCGGGGCGCGCCGAGCGCGTCGGCGCCACCGCGCCGCTCAAGCGCGCGGGCGAGCCCGAGGAGATCGCCGCCGCCATCCTGTGGCTCGCCTCGGACGAGGCGTCCTACGTCAGCGGAGCGATTCTCGACGTCGCCGGCGGCAGATAGGGCGATCGCGCTGCTCGGCCCGACGGCGAGCGGCAAGTCGGCGCTCGCGATGGCGCTCGCCGAGCGCCTGCCGGTCGAGATCGTGGCCATGGACTCGGCGCAGGTCTACCGCGGCATGGACATCGGCACCGCCAAGCCGAGCGCCGCGGAGCGCTCGCGCGTGCCGCATCACCTGCTCGACCTGGTCGACCCGGACCAGCCCTACTCCGCCGGCCGCTGGCGCGCCGACGCGCTGGCGGCGATCCGGGACATCCTGCGCCGCGGGAGGATTCCCCTGATCGTCGGCGGCACGATGCTCTACTACCGGGCGCTGGTGCAGGGGCTGGACGAGCTGCCGCAGGCCGACGCCGCCACGCGCGCGGCGATCGACGCCGAGGCGGCCGAGCGCGGCTGGCCGGCGATGCACGCCGAGCTGGCGCGGGTCGATCCGGCGGCGGCGTGGCGCATCATGCCGAACGACGCGCAGCGCATCCAGCGCGCGCTCGAGGTGTGGCGCCTGACCGGCGAGCCGATCTCCAGCCGGCAGAAGAACGCGCCGGCGAAGCTGCCCTTCGCCGTGCAAGCCTATGCCGTGTCGCTCGAGCGCGCCGAGCTGCACCGGCGCATCGCGCAGCGCTTCGACGCGATGCTCGCGGCCGGCCTGCTCGACGAGGTGCGGCGGCTGAGGCGCCGGTTCAGGCTGACGGCGAGCACGCCCAGCATGCGCGCGGTGGGCTACCGCCAGGCGTGGGAGCACCTCGAGGGCCGCAGCACGCTCGAAGAGATGCGCAGCCGCGCGATCGCCGCGACGCGCCAGCTCGCCAAGCGGCAGGCCACCTGGCTGCGCGCCCTGCCCGGCATCGAGCCGGCGCCCGCGGAGCCGCTGCGCATCGCCCGCTCGTTCTCGTAGACGGCGCTGCGCGGCCGAGCGTCAGTCGCCGAGCGCGATGCCTTCGCGGCGCGGATCGGCGCCGCCGCGCCAGCCGCCCGGGACGCGCTGCACGCCGTGCAGCCCGCTTTGCAGGGCGCGCAGCTCGACGAGGTGGCCGCGCCGGGCGAGCGGCCTGGCGAGCGCGGCGAGGCGGCTGCCCGCCTCGATCTCGAGCGGACCGTTGCGGCTGCCGAAGTTCGGCACCTCGATCGCCGCCTGGATGTCGAGCCCCCAGTCGAGCGCCGCGACCAGCGTCTTCGCCACGTAGTTGATGATCGCCGAGCCGCCCGGCGAGCCGAGCGCGAGCTCGAGCTCGCCGCCGCGGAACACCAGGGTCGGCGCCATGCTGCTTCTCGGCCGCTTGCCCGGTCCCGGCTCGTTCGGCCCGCCCGGCGCGAAGTCGAAGTCGGTGAGCTGGTTGTTGAGCAGGAAGCCGCGCACCATGATGCGGCTGCCGAACGAGCTTTCGATGGTGGTGGTCATCGCCACCGCCTCGCCGTCGGGCGCGACGATGGAGAGATGGCTGGTGCCGCCTTCGCGGTCGCCAGGCGGCGCGCGGCGCATCGCCGTTTCATGGATCAGGCTCGCCCGGCTTCTCAGGTAACCGGGATCCAGCAGCCGCCGCAGGGGAATGGACGAGAACGCCGGATCGCCGAGATGCGCGGCGCGGTCGGCATAGGCGAGCTTCGCCGCCTCGGCGAAGAGATGCACCGCCTTCTCCGACTCCGGCGCGGCCTCGGCGAAATCGGTGTGCTCGAGGATGCCGAGGATCTGCAGCACCGCGACGCCGCCCGAGCTCGGCGGACCCATGGAGCAGAGCCGCCACACCCGGTAGCGGCCGCATACCGGCTCTCGCTCCACGGCGCGGTAGGCGGCGAGGTCGGAGGCCGTCATGTCGCCGCCGTGCGCGCGCACGGCGGCGGCGATGTCGTCGGCGATCGGCCCTTCGTAGAACACATCGGCGCCCTTCTCCGCCACCTCGCGCAAGGTCGCGGCGTAGCCGGGGTTCTTCACGATCGGTCCCGAGTAGAAGATGCGCCGCGCGGCCGGGTCGTCGCGCAGATGCCGCTCGGCCGTGAGCACGCGCGCGAGGCGCGGCGACGCCGCGAAGCCTTGCTCGGCGAGGCGGATCGCCGGCGCGAACAGCTCGCGCCACGGCAGGCGGCCGTGCCGGCGATGCGCGAGCTCGAGCATGCGCAGCACGCCCGGCACGCCGACCGAGCGGCCGGAGAGCACCGCCCGCATGAACGGCATGGGCGCGCCGTCCTCGAGGAAGCGTCCTGCGCGCGCGGCCGCGGGCGCGGTCTCGCGGCCGTCGTAGGTCCTGACGCGCCGCTCCTGCGGCGACCAGTGCGCGAGAAACGCCCCGCCGCCGATGCCCGAGGATTCCGGCTCGACCAGCCCGAGCACCATCTGCACCGCGATCGCCGCGTCCACCGCCGAGCCGCCGCGCTCGAGCATCTCGACGCCCGCCTGCGCCGCGAGCGGGTGCGCCGCCGCGACCATGTAGTGCCTGGCGACGACCGCTTCGCGCGCCTGCGCGAGCGCGGCGAAGACGACAAAAAGGGCAGCCGCGGCTGCCCTGGAGAAGGAAAACGTGGTCTGTCCCTGTTTTCGGGTCGTGCTTTCGGGTCCTAGAGCATCAGCGGCACCACGAGCAGCGCCACGATGTTGATGATCTTGATCAGCGGGTTGACCGCCGGGCCGGCGGTGTCCTTGTAGGGATCGCCGACGGTATCGCCGGTCACCGCCGCCTTGTGCGCGTCGGAGCCCTTGCCGCCGTGGTGGCCGTCCTCGATGAACTTCTTGGCGTTGTCCCAGGCGCCGCCGCCGGTGCACATCGAGATGGCGACGAACAGGCCCGTGACGATGGTGCCCATCAGCACGCCGCCGAGCGCCTGCGGCCCGAGCAGCAGGCCGACCAGGATCGGCACCAGCACGGGCAGCAGCGACGGCAGCATCATCTCGCGGATCGCCGCGCGGGTCAGCATGTCGACCGCGCGCCCGTACTCGGGCTTCGCCGAGCCCTGCATGATCCCGGGGATCTCCTTGAACTGGCGGCGCACTTCCAGCACCACCGAGCCCGCGGCGCGGCCGACCGCCTCCATCGCCATCGCGCCGAAGAGGTACGGCACCATGCCGCCGATGAACAGGCCGATGATCACCATGTGGTTCGACAGGTCGAAGGTGAACGACTTGCCGCCGGCCTCGAGCGCGTGGGTGTAGTCGGCGAACAGCACCAGCGCCGCCAGGCCGGCCGAGCCGATCGCGTAGCCCTTGGTCACCGCCTTGGTGGTGTTGCCCACGGCGTCCAGCGGGTCGGTGATGTTGCGCACCGAGTCGGGCAGGTCGGCCATCTCGGCGATGCCGCCCGCGTTGTCGGTGATCGGGCCGTAGGCGTCGAGCGCGACGATGATGCCCGCCATGGAGAGCATCGACGTCGCGGCGATGGCGATGCCGTACAGGCCGGCGAGGTAGTACGAGACGCCGATCGCCACGCACACCGCGATCACCGGCCAGGCGGTCGACTTCATCGACACGCCCAGGCCGGCGATGATGTTGGTGGCGTGCCCGGTGACGCTCGCGCCGGCGACGTGCTGCACCGGCTTGAAGTCGGTGCCGGTGTAGTACTCGGTGATCCAGACCAGGAAGCCGGTGAGCGCCATGCCGACGACCACCGTCCCCCAGAGGTGCCAGACCGAGATCATGCGCGTCGTGCCGCCGATGTCGAACGGCACCGTCTCGAGCACCGGGCCCATCACCAGCTGGGTGATCGGCCAGGCGGCGACCAGCGCGAGCACGCCGGCCCAGATCAGGCCCTTGTAGAGCGCCGGCATGACGTTCTTGTCGCCCGGGCGGGCGCGCACGAACCAGGTGCCGACGATCGAGGCGACGATGGCGAAGCCGCCGAGCGCGAGCGGATAGACGAGCGCCGCGGCGCTGGCCGTCTTCACCATCAGCGCGCCGAGCAGCATGGTGGCGATGATGGTCACCGCGTAGGTCTCGAAGAGGTCCGCCGCCATGCCGGCGCAGTCGCCGACGTTGTCGCCGACGTTGTCGGCGATCACCGCCGGGTTGCGCGGGTCGTCCTCCGGGATGCCGGCCTCGACCTTGCCGACGAGGTCGGCGCCGACGTCCGCGCCCTTGGTGAAGATGCCGCCGCCGAGACGGGCGAAGATCGAGATCAGCGAGCCGCCGAAGCCCAGCCCGACCAGCGGGTGGATCACGTGCGAGAGGTCGGACTTGTCGAGCGCCTGGGCGTAGAGCAGCGCGAAGTAGCCGGCGACGCCGAGCAGCCCCAGCCCGACCACCAGCAGGCCGGTGATGGCGCCGCCGTTGAAGGCGACCTGCAGCGCCTCGTTCAGGCCGACGCGCGCCGCCTCGGCGGTGCGCACGTTGGCGCGCACCGAGATGTTCATGCCGATGATGCCGCAGGCGCCCGAGAGCACCGCGCCGAGCAGGAAGCCGAAGGCGGTGGCCCAGCCGAGCGCCGGCGTGAAGCCGATCACCAGGAACAGCACCGCGCCGACGATGCCGATCGTCGTGTACTGGCGCTTCAGGTAGGCGACCGCGCCCTCGCGCACCGCCGCCGAGATCTCGCGCATGCGCTCGTTGCCGTCGGGCAGGCGCAGGATGCGTCCGATCTGCCAGACACCGTAGAGGATCGCGAGGATCGCGCAGGCGAGCGCGAAGATCAGGCCACCGGTCATGTTGTTCTCCCCGAAAGGGGTCGAATTTTAACGCAGAGCGGCGAGCACCCGGTGACGAATCTCGTCGACGCTGCCGAGACCGGAGATCTTGCGATAGCGCGGCGCGGCGGCGTCGCCCGAGGCCGCCCATTTGCCGTAGTAGTCGACCAGCGGGCGCGTCTGGCGGCGGTACACCTCGAGGCGCTCGCGCACCGTTTCCTCGCGATCGTCGTCGCGCTGCACGAGCGGCTCGCCGGTCTCGTCGTCGCGGCCGGCGACGCGCGGCGGATTGAACTTCACGTGGTAGGTGCGCCCCGAGGCCGGGTGCACGCGCCGGCCGCTCATGCGCGCGATCACTTCCTCGTCCGGCACGTCGATCTCGAGCACGTAGTCGAGCGCCACCGCCGCGGCCTTCAGCGCCTCGGCCTGCGGGATGGTGCGCGGGAAGCCGTCGAACAGGTAGCCGCGCGCGCAGTCGGGCGCCTTCAGCCGCTCGCGCACCAGGCCGATGATGATGTCGTCGGAGACCAGCCGGCCGGCGTCCATGATCTTCCCCGCCTCGATGCCGAGCGGCGTCCCGGCGGCGCGCGCGGCGCGCAGCATGTCGCCGGTGGAGATCTGCGGGATGCCGAAGCGCTCGCGGATGAACGCCGCCTGCGTGCCTTTGCCCGCCCCCGGCGGCCCGAGCAGGATCAGGCGCATGCCGGCGGCCTCATTGCCACAGCCTGCGCACCGCCTCGAGATCCTCGCGCGTGTCGACGCCCGGCGGCACGGCGGACTCGCTCGTCACCATGGCGATGCGATGGCCGTGCCAGAGCGCGCGCAGCTGCTCGAGCGCCTCGGCGCGCTCGAGCGGCGCAGGCGCGAGCCCTGCGTATTGCTCGAGGAAGCTCACCCGGTAGGCGTAAAGGCCGACGTGACGATACGTGGCCGTTCCCGCGACGCGCGGATAGGGAATGCGCGAGCGGGAGAAGTAGAGCGCGTAGCCCTCGCGGTCGAGCACCACCTTGACCACGTTGGGATTGGCCATCTCCGCCTCGTCGGTGATCGCGTGGCAGGCGCTCGCCATGCCGGCCGCCGCGCGCTCGGCAAGCCGCCGGGCGACGCCGGCGATCAGCTTCGGCTCGACCAGCGGCTCGTCGCCCTGCACGTTCACCACCACGGCGTCGGCGGCGAGCCCGAGGCTGCGCGCCGCCTCGGCGATGCGGTCGGTGCCCGAGGGATGGTCGGTGCGCGTGGGCACGACCGGGAAGCCGTGCTTCTTCACCGCGTCGCCGATGCGGTCGTCGTCGGTCGCCACGTGCACCGCCGCCGCGCCGCTCGCCGCCGCGCGCTCGCACACCCGCACCACCATCGGCTTGCCGGCGATGTCGGCGAGCGGCTTGCCCGGGAAGCGCGTCGAGGCGTAGCGCGCGGGGATGATGACGTGGAAAGGCGCGTCAAGGCTCACGCCACTTCTTCTTCGGGCGGCAGCTTGCGGGCCTCTTCCTCGAGCATGACCGGGATGCCGTCCTTCACCGGATAGCCGAGCCGGTCGGCCTTGCAGATCAGCTCGTTGCGGGTGAACACCAGCCTGCCCTTGCAGAGCGGGCAGACCAGGATCTCAAGCAGCCTCGGGTCGACGGCGGAACTCATCGAGCCTCCGTAGAAGCCATTCGCCGAACGCAGCATCGACTTTCGCCGTGACCGGAAGCACCCACCAGTGCGGCTGCGCGACGGCGCGCAATTTTACCGCGTCCTTCTCCGTGAGCAGCACCGGCGCCGAGTCGCCGAAGTCGAGCTCGCCCGGGCGGAAGGCATGGTGGTCCGGGAACGGATGCGGCAGCGGCTTGACCCCGAAGCGCGCGAGGTGCAGGAAGAAGCGGTTCGGGTCGCCGATGCCCGCCACCGCGTGCACTTTCTGCCCGGCGAAGGACGCGGCCGGGCGCCGGTCGCGCGCGTCGGTCATGCGGTGCAGCTCGGCGCCCTCCAGGCGCATCGCATAGCCGGGCACGGACGCGCCGTGCGAGACCACCGCGTCGACGCTGCGCAGCCGCCGCCGCGGCTCGCGCAGCGGGCCGGCGGGCAGCAGGAAGCCGTTGCCGAAGCCGCGCGCGTCGACCACGGCGATCTCGATGTCGCGCGCCAGGGCGTAGTGCTGCAGGCCGTCGTCGAGCAGCACCACGTCGACCTCGGGATGGCTCGCGCGCAGCGCCGCGATCACCGCCAGGCGCTCGGCGCCGACCCACACCGGGCAGCCGCTGCGCCGCGCGAGCAGCACCGGCTCGTCGCCCACCTCGGCGGGCTCGGAGACGAGCGTCACGGCGCGCGGCTCGCGCGCCGCGCCGCCGTAGCCCCGCGAGACGATCGCCGGATGCCAGCCGTGCGCGCGCAGGTGCTCGGCGATCCACAGCACGAGCGGCGTCTTGCCGCTGCCGCCGACGGTGATGTTGCCGACCACCACCACCGGGAGGCCGGCCTTGCGCCGGCGCACCAGCGACCGGCGCAGGCAGGCGACGACCCCGTACAGCAGGCTCGCCGGCCACAGCAGCCACGCGAGGAGGCCGCGGCGGCGCCAGTGCCTCACTATTTCGCCGACTGGGTGGTGAAGGTGATCTGCGTGAGGCCGGCCGCGCGCGCGGCCTCCATGACGCGCACCACCGCCTGGTGCGTCGCCTCCGCGTCGGCGCTGATCACCACCACCGGCTCCTTCGCGGCGCCCGCCGCGCGGCGCAGCTCGTTGGCGAGCTGCTCGACGCCGCGATAGGGCACGGCGCGCTGGTCGACCACGTACTGGCCGTGCGCGTTGACCAGCACCGTCACCTCGTTCACGCGCTCGGGCTGGCTCTCGGCGTCGGCGCTCGGCAGGTTGATCGCCAGCTCGGTGTAGCGGTTGTAGGTGGTGGTGATCATGAGGAAGATCAGGATCACCATCATCACGTCGATGAGCGGCACGAGGTTGATCTCGAGCGGCTCCTTCTCGCGGCCGCGCTGGAAGTTCATGTCACGCCTTGAGCGGCGGGTAGTCGACGCGCTCGCCGTGCAGGATGTCCACCAGCTTCGACGCCTGCAGCTCCATCTCGACCACGAACGTGTCGACCTTGTTCTTGAAGTGCCGGTAGAAGATGAGCGAGGGGATGGCGATGGCGATGCCGAACGCCGTGTTGTAGAGCGCGATCGAGATGCCGTGCGCGAGCTGCTGCGGGTTCGAGCCGGTCGGCGACTGCGAGCCGAAGATCTCGATCATGCCGATCACCGTGCCGAACAGCCCGAGCAGCGGCGCCGCGGTGGCGATGGTGCCGAGCGTGGTGAGGAAGCGCTCGAGCTGGTGCGCCACCGCCCGCCCCGCCTCCTCGATCGCCTCCTTCATCACGTAGCGCGAGCTGCGGTGGTTGCGCAGGCCCGCG
>DASVDO010000040.1:0-12604 GCA_036381055.1 Burkholderiales bacterium
CAACGCGTTCGTGCAGCAGCGCGGCGCCGCCGCGGTGATGCGCACCATTCCCTCGAAGATCCTGTCGCTGGAAGAGCTGAAGTGCCCGAAGATCTTCGAGGAGATCGCCGACCAGCCGCGCGGCATCGTGCTGGTGACCGGGCCGACCGGCTCGGGCAAGTCGACCACCCTCGCGGCGATGATCAACCACATCAACGAGCACGAGCACGGCCACATCCTCACCATCGAGGACCCGATCGAGTTCGTGCACGAGTCGAAGAAGTGCCTGATCAACCAGCGCGAGGTCGGCCCGCACACGCTGTCGTTCGCCAACGCGCTGAGGAGCGCGCTGCGCGAGGACCCGGACGTGATCCTGGTGGGCGAGATGCGCGACCTGGAGACCATCCGCCTCGCGCTGTCGGGCGCCGAGACCGGCCACCTGGTGTTCGGCACGCTGCACACCTCGTCGGCGGCCAAGACCATCGACCGCATCGTCGACGTGTTCCCCGCCGCCGAGAAGGAGATGGTGCGCGCCATGCTCTCCGAGTCGATCCGCGCCGTGATCTCGCAGACGCTGCTCAAGACCAAGGACGGCTCGGGGCGCGTCGCGGCGCACGAGATCATGATCGGCACGCCGGCCATCCGCAACCTGATCCGCGAGAACAAGATCGCGCAGATGTACTCGGCGATCCAGACCGGCCGGCAGATCGGCATGCAGACGCTCGACCAGAACCTGCAGGAGCTGGTCCAGCGCAATATCATCTCGGTCGCCGAGGCGCGCAGCAAGGCGGCCAACAAGGACAACTTCGCCGGCTAGCCGGGGAGGCGCCATGGAACGCGAACAAGCCACCAAGTTCATCTACGATCTTTTGCGCGCGCTGATCGCCAAGCGCGGCTCGGACCTGTTCATCACCGCGGGCTTCCCGCCGGCGATGAAGATCGACAACAAGATGACCCCGGTGTCGCAGCAGGCGCTGAACGGCCAGCACACGGCGATGCTGGTGCGCGCGATCATGAACGACAAGCAGGCCGCCGAGTTCGAGGCGACCAAGGAGTGCAACTTCGCCATCAACCCGGCCGGCATCGGGCGCTTCCGCGTCAACTGCTTCGTGCAGCAGGGCCAGGTCGGCGCGGTGCTGCGGGTGATCACCACCACGATCCCCAAGTTCGAGGACCTGCGGCTGCCGCCGGTGCTGAAGGACGTGGCGATGACCAAGCGCGGGCTGGTGCTGTTCGTCGGCGGCACCGGCTCGGGCAAGTCGACCTCGCTCGCGGCGATGATCGGCTACCGCAACGAGAACTCGCACGGGCACATCGTCACCATCGAGGACCCGGTGGAGTACGTGCACCCGCACAAGAACTGCATCATCACGCAGCGCGAGGTCGGCGTGGACACCGACTCGTGGGCGGCAGCGCTGAAGAACACCCTGCGCCAGGCGCCCGACGTGATCCTGATCGGCGAGATCCGCGACATGGAGGTGATGGAGCACGCCATTTCCTTCGCCGAGACCGGCCACCTGTGCCTCGGCACGCTGCACGCCAACAACTCCAACCAGGCGATGGACCGGATCATCAACTTCTTCCCGGAGCAGCGCCGCCAGCAGCTGCTGATGGACCTGTCGCTCAACCTGAAGGCGGTGATCTCGCAGCGCCTGATCCCGCTGCGCGAGGGCAAGGGCCGCGCCGCCGCGGTCGAGGTGCTGCTCAACACGCCGCTGATCTCCGACCTGATCTTCAAGGGCGAGATCCACGAGATCAAGGAGATCATGAAGAAGTCGCGCGAGCTGGGCATGCAGACCTTCGACCAGGCCCTCTTCGACCTGTACGAGGAAGGGCGCATCAGCTACGAGGACGCGCTGCGCTTCGCCGACTCGACCAACGAGGTGCGCCTCAACATCAAGCTGAACAGCAAGACCGCCAAGGAACGCGACCTGAACAAGGGCATCGAGCACCTCGACATCGTCTAGCGACGTCAACCGGAAGGCGGGGCACGGCGTTTCTCGGACCGGGCCTACGTCAGCGAGTTCTTCGGCTACCGCCTGCAGTAACATTCGCGAGCCCCCGCAACAAGGAGGACCTGCATGCTCAGACTGGAGCAGGCGCTCGCCGTCATCGACGGCGCGCTCGCCGAAGCGCGCAAGCGCAATTTCCTTAGGCTCGGCGTGGCGGTGCTCGACGCCGGCGGCCACGTGGTGGCGTTCAAGCGCGAGGACGGCGCGAGCTTCCTGCGCTTCGAGCTCGCCTACGGCAAGGCCTGGGGCGCGCTCGCCATGGGCTTCGGCACGCGCGAGCTCGCCGAGCGCTCGGCCAAGCAGCCGGCGTTCGTCAACGCGCTCGCCGCGGTGACGCAGGGCCGCATGGTGCCCTCGCCCGGCGGCGTGCTGATCGCGAGCGGCGGCGAGGTGCTCGGCGCGGTGGGCATCTCCGGCGACACCGGCGACAACGACGAGCTGTGCGCCCTCGCCGGCATCCGGGCCGCCGGGCTCGACGCCATCCCTGGAGCGAAAGGACGCTGAATGACCCTGGAACGGACCCTCAAGCTCGCGGCAGTCGTCTCCTTCGTGCTGTGCCTGTTTGCCGGGGCGTTCATCCTTCTCAACGCCGAGATCTCCGGGAAGAACGCGCTGGTCGTCGGCATCGGCATCTACTTCCTCGGCAAGGCTTTCTTCGTCGGCCCGGCGCTGCTCGCCGCGGCGGAGCGCCTCGGCGCCGCGGCGCGCTAGGCGGGCGCCAGGAGCTCGGCGCTGCCGGCGATGCGCGCTTCGATGCGCGCGGCGGCCGGCGCGCGCTCGCCTTCCTGCGGCCAGATCGTGTCGTCGATGTGCAGCGGGAAGCCGTCCCATTCGATGACCAGCCGCCGGCCGCGGTGCGTCGGCAGCACGGCGAGCCGCGGCTTGTCGGCCTGCCAGCTCTTCAGGTTCTCGTAGAGCCGCTCGCGCTCCGGCTCGCCGACCAGCACCACGTCGAGCAGGCCGTCGCCCGGCGTGCAGTCCGGCGCGAGGTGCAGGTTGGGGCCGATGTAGGGCAGGTTCAGCGCCTCGAACATCACGTAGCTGCCCGACAGCGGCTTGCCGTCCAGCGTCGCGCGCACCGCGACCGGGGCGCAGCGGGGGAGCTCTTCGCGCAAAAGCTGCAGCGCGTAGGCCACGCGCGCGTCGGCGCGGTCGATGCCGTCGACCGTGCCGCTGCCGTCGACCTGCGGCACCGCGCAGGCGAAGAGGCCCGCGCCGATGCCCTCGACGAACAGCCGCTCGCCCCAGGGCCCGGTGGCGACGCCCAGGTCGAGCTTCACGCGCCGCGCGTCTTTCCAGCCGCGCACCAGGTCCTCGAGCGGCAGCTCCGCCATGCCGAGCGCGCGGGCGACGTTGTTGGCGGTGCCGCTGGGCAGGATCGCCATCGGCCTGCCGGCGTCGCGCATGCGCTTCGCCACGCGCGTCACCGTGCCGTCGCCGCCCGCCACCGCGACGAGGTCGGCCGGCTCGTCGAGCGCCGCCGCCCAGCCCTCGTCCGCGCACGAGCAATAGCGCACCTCGTGGCCCTCGCCGCGCAGCAGGCCGAGCAGCCGCTCGAGGTCCTCGCGCGCCTGCGCCCCGGCGCCGGGATTGTGGATGAGGGTCACGCGCACGCAATTTGCTCGCTGGATGCTATGCGCATCCTCGTCACCAACGACGACGGCGTCTATAGCCCCGGCATAGCCGCCTTGGCGCAGGTCGCTTCCCGCTTCGGCGAGGTGCGCATCGTCGCGCCCGACGTGGAGATGTCCTCGGCCAGCCACTCGATCACCGCCTCGCGGCCGGTCGCCTGCAAGCGAACGCCGCTGCCGGGGCTCGCCGGCATCGAGGCGTACCGCGTGAACGGCACGCCGGGCGACTGCGTGATGCTGGGCACCACGCTCTGGGAGAAGGTCGCGCTCGTGCTCTCCGGCGTCAACATCGGCAGCAACCTCGGCAACGCGATCTGGCACTCGGGCACGCTCGCCGGGGCCAAGCAGGCGGCGCTGCTCGGCCTGCGCGGCATCGCCTTCAGCACGCCGGCCACCGACGAGGTGCAGCCCGACTTCGACATGCTGAGGCCCTGGGTCGCGACGGTGCTCGAGCGGCTGCTCGACCTGCCCGAGCCCTGCCTGATCAACGTCAACTTCCCGGCGCGCTCGCCCCACGGCACGCGCTGGACGCGCCAGTCGGTGCGCCATTACGACGGCAAGGTGGTGCCGGGGCGCGATCCCATGGGCCGCACCCACTACTGGTTCACCGTCGTGCCGGTGGAGGCCACCGAGGAAGGCAGCGACCGCTGGGCGGTCGAGCAGGGCTACGTCTCGATGACGCCGCTGCGCCTCGACCTCACCGACGACGCGGCGCTCGAGCGCGTGCGCGGGCAGGACGGCTGGCAGCGGCTCAAGTTCGCCTGGTGATCCGCGTCGGCATCTCCGGCTGGCGCTACGACCCCTGGCGCAAGGTGTTCTACCCGGAGGGCCTGCCGCAGCGGCGCGAGCTCGAGTTCTGCGCCGCGCACTTCCCGAGCGTGGAGATCAACGGCTCGTTCTACTCGCTGCAGCGCCCGGAGTACTACGCGCAGTGGTACCGCGACACGCCGCCCGGCTTCGTGTTCGCGGTGAAGGGCTCGCGCTACATCACGCACATGCTGCGGCTCACCCGCATCGAGAAGCCGCTCGCCAACTTCTTCGCTTCCGGCATTCTCAACCTGCGCGAGAAGCTCGGCCCCTTCCTCTGGCAGTTCCCGCCGATGTTGCGCTTCGATGCCGAGCGCCTGGAGGCGTTCTTCGCGCTGCTTCCGCGCAGCACCGGCGAGGCGCTGGCCCTGGCGCGGCGGCGCGACGCGCGGATGCGCGGGCGCTCGCGCCTCGCGACCGACGCCGACCGGCCGCTGCGCCACGCGGTGGAGATCCGCCACGAGAGCTTCATGCAGGAGGCGTTCGTGCGGCTGCTGCGCCGGCACGGCATCGGCCTGGTGGTCGCCGACACCGCCGGCAAGTGGCCGAAGATGTTCCACGTCACCGCCGACTTCGTGTACGTGCGGCTGCACGGCGACTTGAAGATCTATACCAGCGGCTACTCCGGCCGGGCGCTCGCGAGCTGGGCGCGCCGCATCCGCGGCTGGGACCGCGACGGGCTCGACGTGTACGTGTACTTCGACAACGACGTCAAGGTGAGGGCGCCCTTCGACGCGCTGGAGCTCATGCGCAGGCTCGGCTTGTCCTGGGGAGAGCCGTTGCACCGGCCCGGCGTGCACGTGCCGCGGCTGCGCTACGCCTACGGGCCGCGCGTCAGCGGCGCGAGCCCCGCGTGGGTCTCCCTGAAACGATCTTGAACTCGTAGAGCCGGCACTCCAGCGCGCCGTTCCACAAGGGGATGCGCGCCGAGGGCGCGAGGCCGATCAGCTTCGGCAGGCGCAGGTCGGCGGTGAAGATGTAGCAGCGCCAGCCGACGAAGTGATTTTTCAGATGGTTGCCCAGAAGCGGATAGAAGCGCGCCAGCTCCTGCGCGCTGCCGAGGCGCTCGCCATAGGGCGGGTTCATCACCATCACCCCGCGCGCCGCGGGCGCGGCTCGCTCCAGCACGTCGGCGCGCTCGAGCTTCACCCAGCGCTCGACGCCCGCCTCGGCGAGGTTGCGCCGCGCCGCCTTGACGGCCTGCGGGTCGCTGTCGCTCGCATAAAGGTCGGGCTTCGCCTCGGCGAAGCGTTGCTCCGCCTGCACGCGACGCCACAAGCTCGCATCGAAGGCACGCAGCCGCTCGAAGCCGAAGCTTCGCCTGCCGCCCGGCGGCCTGCCGCGCGCGATGGCACCCGCCTCCGCCACCAGCGTGCCGCTGCCGCACATCGGGTCGAGCAGCGGCTCGTCGGGCCGCCAGCCGGTGAGCATGACGATGCCGGCGGCGAGGTTCTCGCGCAGCGGCGCCTCGCCGGCGCCGGCGCGCCAGCCGCGCTTGAAGAGCGGCTCGCCCGAGGTGTCGAGGTAGAGCGTGGCGCGCCCGGCCTCGAGGAAGGCGTGCACGCGCACGTCCGGGCGGGCGCGCTCGACGCTCGGGCGGGCGCCGAGCGCCTCGCGGAAGCGGTCGCACACCGCGTCCTTGATGCGCAGGGCGGCGAACTCCAGGCTCCTGAGCGGGCTCTTCTGCGCCGTGACGTTGACGCGGATCGTGCGCTCGACGGCGAACAGCGCCGGCCAGTCGAGCGCCTTCACCGCGGCGTAGAGCTCGTGCTCGTCGCGGCAGGCGAACTCGCCGACGCGCCACAGGATGCGCGAGGCGACGCGCGACCAGAGGTTGGCCGAGTAGCAGGCGTCCCAGCCGCCGCGGAAGGCGACGCCGCCCGGGACCGCGCTCGCGCCCGGGATGCCGAGCGCGGCGAGCTCGCGCGCGAGCAGCGGCTCGAGGCCGCGCGGGCAGCTCGCGAAGAACGCCTCAGAACGGCTTGAAGACAACCAGGAACACCACGGCGAAGAGCAGCACCGTCGGCACCTCGTTGAACCAGCGGTACCAGACGTGGCTGCGGCGGTTGCGCTCGGCGGCGAAGTCGGCGAGCAGCTTGCCGCACCACAGGTGGTAGCCGACGAGCAGCAGCGTGAGCGCCGCCTTGGCATGCACCCAGCCGGCGCCGCGGAACCAGCCGAGCCAGAGCCACACGCCGAAGAGGACCGTCAGCACGCCGCCCGGGGTCATGATGCCCCAGTAGAGCCTGCGCTCCATCACCTTGAAGCGCTCGCGCGAGGGCGCGTCCTCGGCCATCGCGTGGTAGACGAACAGGCGCGGCAGGTAGAACAGGCCGGCGAACCACGTCACCATGAACACGATGTGCAGCCATTTGACCCACAGCATCAGGCGGTGAACCTCCTCCTCGCGAAGCGCCGGGCGATCAGGTAGCCCGCCGCAGCGTATCCCAGAAGCACCACGAGATGCAGCGGCGCGGCGTCCGGCCATGCGCCGGCGACCAGCGGCCGCACGAGCTGCACGCCGTGGTAGAGCGGCAGCGCCTGCGCCAGCGCGAGCAGCGGCGCCGGAAGCTGCTCGGCCGGAAAGAACACGCCCGAGATCATCATCATCGGCGTCATGACCAGCGTCATGTAGTAGCTGAAGAAGTCCCAGCTCTTGGCGAGCACCGTCATGATGGCGCCCACCGCGGCGAAGGCGAGGCCGACCAGGAAGGCCACCGGCAGCGCGAGCAGCGCGAGCGGCGAGGCGGCGAGCCCGGCCAGCGCGGCGACCGCGAGGATGGTCGACCCGGAGAGCCAGGCCTTGGTGGCCGCCCAGGCGATCTCGCCCGCCACCACGTCGTCGATCACGAGCGGCGCGTAGAGGATCGCGTCCCAGGTCTTCTGCCCGTGCATGCGCGAGAAGCCGGAGAACATCGCCTCGAAGGAGGCGGTGAACATGGTCGCCGAGCAGAGCGTCCCGGCGGCGAAGAAGGCGATGTAGGACATGCCCTGCACCGAGGGCAGCAGCGCGCCCAGGCCGTAGCCCAGGCCGAACAGCATGATCAGCGGATCGGCGAGGTTGGAGAGCACCGAGGCGGCGAAGAGCTTGCGCCAGACCAGGAAATTGCGCCGCCACACCGCGACCCAGCGCATCAGTCCCTCAGGTCGCGGCCGGTGAGCTTGAGAAACACGTCCTCCAGGCTCGCCGGCCGGTGCAGGTAGGAGAGGCCCGGCCGGCCGTGCAGCGCGGCGAGGATCGGCGCCGGGTCGCTCGCGTAGAAGAACGCCGTGTCGCCCGCCTTCTCCACGCGCGGCGCCAGGCCGCGCGCCTGCGCGAGCCAGCCGTCGAGCCCCTCGCCGTAGACCTCGACCACCTGCGGCTCGATATGCGCGGCGATCAGCTCGCGCGGCGAGCCCTGCGCGATGACGCGGCCGTGGTCGATGATCGCCAGGCGGTGGCACAGGCGCTCGGCCTCTTCCATGAAGTGCGTGGTGAGCACCAACGTGCGGCCTTCCTGCGTCAGGCGGCGCAGCCGCTCCCAGATGAGGTGGCGCGCCTGCGGGTCGAGCCCGGTGGTCGGCTCGTCCATGAACACGAGCTGCGGCTCGTTGACCAGCGCCCGGGCGAGCGTCAGCCGCCGCTTCATGCCGCCCGAGAGCGCCTGGATGCGCGCCTCGGCGCGGCCGGCGAGGCCGGCGAACTCGAGCAGCGCCGGCAGCCGCGCCGCGATGTCGCGCCGCGCGATGCCGAAATAGCGGCCGTACACGACCAGGTTCTCGGCGACGGTGAAGTCGGGATCGAGGTTGTCGAACTGCGGCACCACGCCGACGCGCCGCCGCGCCTGGCGCGCCCGCTCGGGCACCGGCTCGCCGAGCAGCTCGATCTCGCCGGCGTCGGCGTAGGTGAGGCCCAGGCACAGCCGCAGGGTGGTGGTCTTGCCGGCGCCGTTCGGCCCGAGCAGGCCGAAGCATTCGCCGGGCTCGACCGACACGCTCAGGCCGTTCACCACGTCGAGCCCGCCGTAGCGCTTGCGCAGCCCCCGCGCGCGCAGCGCGCTCATCGCGCGGCCGCCCGGGCGCTCATCGGCAGTACGCGAGGACGAGGTCGCGCAGGACGTTCAGCTTGCGGTGGAAGAAATGCTCGGCGCCGGGCACCACCACCACCGGCAGCTCCTGCGGCCGCGCCCAGTCGAGCACCGCGCCGAGCGGCACGGTCTCGTCCGCCTCGCCGTGGATCACCAGCGCGCCCTTCTTCGCCGGCGGCAGCGCGAAGCGCGTCACCGCGACGCCGACCAGCACCAGCTTCTCCGGGTCGGTCTTCTGCGCGAGCAGCACCTGCACGCCCGCGCCGAACGAGAAGCCCGCCAGCGCGAGGCGCCGGGGCGCGAGCTCGGCGACGATCGCCGCCAGGTCGTCGAGCTCGCCGCGCCCTTCGTCGTGCACGCCCTCGGTCGCGCCGACGCCGCGGAAGTTCGGCCGCCAGGCCTGCCAGCCCAGCTCGACGAAGGCGCGCGCCAGCGTCTGCACCACCTTGTTGTCCAGCGTGCCGCCGAACAGCGGATGCGGGTGGGCGACCAGCGCGACGCCGAGCGGCGCCTGCGCCGGGTCGTCGACGGCGAACTCGATGCGGCCGGCCTGGCCGGCGTTGAACTCGCGGCGCGTGCTGGCGCGCATCGCTACATCCGCAGGCGCTCGACGATCCGTCCCTGCGTCAGGTGCTGCTCGATGATCTCGTCGATGTCGTCGCGGTCGACGTAGCTGTACCAGACCGCCTCGGGATAGACGACGATGCACGGCCCTTCCTCGCAGCGGTCGAGGCAGCCCGCCTGGTTGATGCGCACCCGGCCGGGGCCGGCGAGGCCCAGCTCCTTGACGCGGCGCTTGGCGTAGTCGCGCAGCTCCGAGGCGCCCTTGTCGGCGCAGCACACGCGGCCGCCGTCGCGCTGATTGCAGCAGAAAAACACGTGTCGCGCGTAGTAGGACATCGCACGATTCTACCGTGGCGCCTCGCGCCGCCCGGCCGCGAGATAGACGAGGTAGGCGAGCGCCGCGAAAGTCCACAGCGCGCTCACCCAGCGCGTCACGCCGTTGAAGTTGAGGAAGTGGCCCTGCTGCCACAGCTTGAGCGTCGCGGCGAGGTAGGGATTGGGCGGCGCCAGGTTGACGAGCACGGTCGCCGCCATGAGCAGCACCGCCGCCGCCGCGAGGCGCGCGAGGCGCGGCAGCGATACCGCGGCGAGCGCGACCAGCAGGCCGACCGCGAGGCCGTGCTGCGCGCCGGGCGTGAGCCAGGCGAACACGTCCTGCGCGCGCATGATGATCGCGAAGGCCGCCACCTTGACGGCGAGCGCGGCGCCCACCAGCCCGACCAGCAGCAGGCGCACCGGGCCGCCGGGCCGCACCAGCGCGGAAAGCAGCATCGCCACCGCGGCGAGGTTGGCGGCCGAGACGATCGCCTCGATGGCGACGAAGAACTGCGGCGTGCGCGCCTCGCCGGGCGGCGCGGCGAGCAGGTCGCGCAGGTCGCCGGCGCCGAACAGCAGCGCCGCCGGGTTGAGCTGCGTGAACAGCCACAGCGCGAGCAGCGTCAGCCCGGCGTCGATCACCGTGCCCGGCAGGAACACGGCGCGCAGCCGGCGCAGCGGCCCGCTGGCATGCAGGCGCGGCAGGTACGCCGCGGCGAGCAGCGCGCCGGCGGCGACCCCGGCGACGTTGGCCGCCACGTCGAGGCTCGTCGCGACGCGCGTCGGCAGGTAGCTCTGCGCCGCCTCGAGCACGAGCGACAGCGCCGCGCCGCTCGCCAGCACCAGCGGCAGCGCCACGCGCCGGCGCAGCCCGGGCAGCAACGCCGCCATGCCGAGGAAGCCGTACGGCACGTAGCCGAGCACGTTCACCGCGAGGTCGAAGGCGGTGACGTAGCGCGGCACCGGCGCCCGCAGGTAGTCGAACGGCGCGAGGCCGTGCTCGCGCCAGCCTTCCAGGGGGTGCAGCGAGGCATAGGCGACCAGCAGCACGTACACCCCGAACAGGATCCGCGCGAGCGCCGGAGCCCGCTCGCTGCCGCTCACGTCAGCGATGGCCGTGCGGATGGGCGCGGGGCAGCGCCCGCTCGCGCGGCAGCGACGAGCCGGCGACCATGCCGACGAGCGAGAAGGCGAGCCCGACCAGCGGCGGCGGCACGGTCGCCTCGGGCGCCGCGAAGGCGGCGAGGAGCCAGGCGGCGAGGCCGAGCGCCGAGGAAAGGATCGCGCCGGTGTTGTTGGCGCGCTTCCAGAAGATGCCGGCGGCGAGCGGCACCAGCGCGGCGACCAGCGTCACGGTGTAGGCGTTCTGCACCATCTCGTACATCGTCTGCTTGGACTGCAGCGCGAAGAGCACCGCCGCCAGCGTGAAGACGACCAGCATGACGCGCAGCGCGAGCATGAACTGCCGCTCGCGCATCCGCGGAAAAAGCGGCCTGACGATGTTCTCGGCGCACAGCGACGTCGGCGCGATGATCGCGCCGCTCGCCGTCGACAGGATCGCCGAGAGCAGCGCGCCGAAGAACAGCACCCGCGTCCACATCGGCGTGTGATGCAGGATGAAGTCCGGGAGGATGCGCTGCATGTCGCGCTCGTCCGCCGCGTGCAGCAAGCCCTCCAGCCCCGGGTCGACGAGGAGCGCCGCGCGCACGATGAAGATCGGCACGAAGACGAAGGCGAAATAGGCGAGCGCCCCGAGCAGCGCCCCGGCGATCGCGGTGCGCTCGTTCTTCGCCGAGGTGACGCGCTGGAAGATGTCCTGCTGCGGGATCGAGCCGATGGCGAGGGTGAGGAACGCGGTGGCGAAGGCGAACCATTCCTTGCTGCCGCCGCTCGGCCAGAACTCGAACTTGCCCGCGGCGGCGGTGCGCGAGATGACGTTCGCCGTGCCGCCGGCCATGTCGCCGACCAGGACGGCGATCGCCACCAGGCCGACGATGATCATCACCGACTGGAACAGGTCGGTCATGGCGACCGACCACATGCCGCCCCAGAGCGTGTAGGCGAGCACCACGGCGCCGCTGATCAGGATGCCGGTGGAGAGCGAGACCGCGCCGCCGGTGAGCGTCGAGAACACCAGGCCGAGCGCGGTGAGCTGCGCCGCGGTCCAGCCGAGGTAGGACACGGCGATCACCGCGCTCGTGCCGAGCTCCATGGTGCGGCCGTAGCGCTTGCGGTAGAAGTCGCCGATGGTGAGCAGATCCATGCGGTAGAAGGCGCGCGCGAAGAACGCCGCGACCACCACCAGGCACATCGACGCGCCGAAGGGATCGGCGATGATGCCGCCCAGGCCGTCGCGCGAGAATTCCGCCGACACCGAGAGCACGCTCTCCGCGCCGAACCAGGTGGCGAACACCGTCGCGGTGGTCATGTACAGCGGCAGGCTGCGGCCGGCGAGCACGTAGTCCTTGGAGTTGCGCACGCGCCGCGCGGCCCACAGGCCGATGGCGATGGTGACCACGAGATAGGCGATGACCCAGGCGATCAGCATGCGCGCGCGATCATAGCCGCCGCTTCCACACCTGCCAACGCTCGTTTCCCTTGACCACGCCGAGCGATTGCGCCGCCGGCCGGTCGGCGACGCGCTCGAAGCGCCAGCGCGCGCGGCAGCGCGCAGAGGCGCGGTCGGAGAAGTCGATCGCGGTCACGCGTGCCAGCCGGTCCTTGAGGTCCGGCGGCACGCCGCCGAAATTCCAGGGCGTGATGCCGGCGGCGAAGCGCTCGTCCCAGAGCTCCGGTTGCGCGCGGTCCTTCACGGCCAAAGGGAAAAGACCGCCAGGCCGAGGAGCGCCGCGGCGACGATGAGCAGCGCGGCGAGCAGCCGGTTGCGGCGCGCCGATTGCAGGGCCACGCGGTCGAGCGCGGCGCGCAGCTCGCCGAGCCGGTCCTGCGCGAGCGCGCGGTGCACGAGGCGCGGCAGCTGCGGCAGGGTCTGCGCCCAGAACGGCGCCTCGTGCGAGAGCCGCCGCAGCAGCCCGCGCCAGCCGACCTGCTCGCGCAGCCAGCGCTCGAGGAAGGGCTTGGCGGTGGCCCACAGGTCGAGGTCGGGATCGAGCTGGCGCCCCAGCCCCTCGATGTTGAGCAGCGTCTTCTGCAGCAGCACGAGCTGCGGCTGGATCTCGACGTTGAAGCGGCGCGAGGTCTGGAACAGCCGCAGCAGCAGCTTGCCGAA
>DASVDO010000041.1:0-123448 GCA_036381055.1 Burkholderiales bacterium
GGCCATGGCAAAAGCCGGTGTGCCGACGGTGCCCGGCTCGGACGGGCCGCTGCCGGATGACCCGAAGGAAATCATTCGGGTGGCGCGCAAGGTGGGCTACCCGGTGATCATCAAGGCGGCGGGCGGCGGCGGCGGCCGCGGCATGCGCGTGGTGCACACCGAGGCGGCGCTCCTCAACGCGGTCAACATGACGCGCGCCGAGGCGCAGGCGGCGTTCGGCAACCCCGTCGTCTACCTCGAGCGCTACCTGGAGAACCCGCGGCACATCGAGATCCAGGTCCTCGCCGACGAGCACAAGAACGCCGTGCACCTGGGCGAGCGCGACTGCTCCATGCAGCGCCGCCACCAGAAGATCCTCGAGGAAGCGCCGGCGCCCGACCTGCCGCCGAAGCTGCGCGAGCGCATCGGCGAGCGCTGCGTCGACGCCTGCCGCCGGATCGGCTACCGCGGCGCCGGCACCTTCGAGTTCCTCTACGAGGACGGCGAGTTCTATTTCATCGAGATGAACACGCGCATCCAGGTCGAGCACCCGGTCACCGAGATGATCACCGGCGTCGACCTGGTGCAGGAGCAGATCCGCGTCGCCGCCGGCGAGAAGCTGCGCTTCCGGCAGAAGGACATCCTGCTGCGCGGCCACGCGCTGGAGTGCCGCATCAACGCCGAGGATCCCTACCGCTTCACGCCCTCGCCGGGCCGCATCACGTCGTACCACCCGCCCGGCGGGCCGGGCATCCGCGTCGACTCGCACGTGTACCAGGGCTACAGCGTGCCGCCGTACTATGACTCCATGGTTGGCAAGGTGATCGCCTACGGCGCGACGCGCGAGCAGGCGATCGCGCGCATGCGCATCGCGCTCTCGGAGATGGTGGTCGAGGGCATCCTCACCAATATCCCGCTGCACCGCGAGATGCTGAACGACACCCGCTTCCTGCGCGGCGGCGTGTCGATCCATTACCTGGAGCAGAAGCTCGCCGACGGCCAGGCGAAAAAGTGAGCGCGAACCCATGACCGGCTGGCTCGCCGTCAGCGCCGTGGTGGAGGCCCCCTGGGCGGACGCCTTCAGCGAAGCGCTGCTCTGGGCCGGCGCCGAGTCCTCCGCGATCGACGAGCCCGAGGGCGCGGCGCCGCGCGTTAGCGCGCTGCTCCAGCCGAGCGCCGAGCCGGCGGCGGTGGTCGCGGCCGCGGCGGCGCATTGCGGGCTCGCCCGCGCGCCGCACTTCACGCTCGAGCGGCTGGCCGAAGACGACTGGGTGCGCCGCACGCAGGCGCAGTTCGCGCCGCTCGAGCTCGAGCGGCTGTGGATCGGCGCGAGCTGGCATGCCGCGCCGGCCGGCAAGCCGGTGGTGCGGCTCGACCCGGGGCTCGCCTTCGGCACCGGCAGCCATGCGAGCACGCGCCTCGTGCTGCAGTTCGTCGAGCGCGAAGTGCGGGGCGGCGAGCGCGTGCTCGACTACGGATGCGGCTCGGGCATCCTCGCCATCGCCGCGGCGCGGCTCGGCGCGCGCGAGGTCGACGCGGTCGACGTCGATCCGCAGGCGCTCGAGGCAACCGACGCCAATGCCCGGGCGAACGGCGTGGCGGTGCGCGCGTGCGCGCCGGAAGCGCTCCCGCCCGGACGCTACGACCTCGTGCTGTCCAACATCCTGGCGCAGCCGCTGATCGTGCTCGCGCCGCTGCTCGCCGCGCGCACCGCGCCGGGCGGCCGCCTGGCGCTGGCCGGCCTGCTCGAGACGCAGGCCGAAGAGGTGGCGCGGGCCTATGCCGACGACTTCGCCCTGGCCATCGAGGCGCGCATCGACAACTGGGTGTTGCTCGCCGGGAGGCGCCGGTGAGCCTCGTCACGCGCTGCCCGGCGTGCGGCACCGCGTTCCGGGTGCAGCCGGCGCAGCTCGCCGCGCAATCCGGCACCGTGCGCTGCGGCAAGTGCGGCGAGCTCTTCAACGGCGTCGCCGCCCTCGTCGCGCCGGGCGAGGAGCGCCTCGCGCTCGAGCCTTCGCCGCAGCTCGGGCTGTTCGACCCGTCGCGCCGGCAGCCCGAGCCGCCGCCGAGCGAGGAGGAGCCGCCGGCGCCCTTCATGGCCGAGCCGCGGCCGCGGCGCGGCGCGCTCTGGGCCACGCTGAGCGTGCTCGCGCTGCTCGTGCTGCTTGGGCAGGTGCTGTACCGCTATCGCGCCGAGGTGGCGGCGATGCTGCCGGCGACGCGCGCGCCGCTCGCTTCCTTGTGCCGCTCGCTCGGCTGCCAGGTACCGCTGCCGCGCCGCCCGGAGCTCCTGAGCATCGATTCCTCGGAGCTGCAGGCCGACGGGCGGCGCGAGGGCCTGATCGCGCTGAACGCCGTGATCCACAACCATGCCGGCTTCTCGCAGGACTATCCGTCGCTCGAAGTGACGCTCACCGACGAGGCCGACCGGCCCGTGCTGCGGCGGGTGCTCGTGCCGGGCGACTACCTCGACGCGCAGGGCCGCGAGGTCCTCGCGCAGGGCATCGCCCCGGGCAGCCTCACGTCGGTGCGGGTGCTGCTCGACACGAGCCGCATCGGCGCCACCGGCTATCGTCTCTATCTCTTCTTCCCCTCATGACCATCCTCGTTACCGGCTCGGTGGCGTTCGACACGATCATGGTGTTCCCGGACCGCTTCCGGAACCACCTGCTCGCCGACCAGCTGCACATCCTCAACGTCTGCTTCCTTACGCCGGAGATGCGCCGCGAATTCGGCGGTACCGCAGCGAACATCGCCTACAACCTGCGCCTGCTCGGCGAGTCGCCGCTCGTCATGGCGACCGTCGGCGAGGACAGCGCGCCCTACCTCGAGCGCCTGGAGCGCCTGGGCATCGGCACGCGGCTGCTCAAGCGGGTGCCCGGCCAGTTCACCGCGCAGGCGTTCATCACCACCGACCTCGACGACAACCAGATCACCGCGTTCCACCCCGGCGCGATGAACTTCGCGCACGAGAACCGCATCACGCGCGAGCTCGGCGCGGAGCTCGCGATCATCGCCCCGGACGGCAAGCAGGGCATGCTCGAGCACGCCGAGCAGTGCGCCGCGCAGGGCATCCGCTTCATGTTCGACCCCGGCCAGGGGCTGCCGATGTTCTCGGGCGCGGAGCTCAACCGCATCCTCGAGCAGGCGAGCTTCGTGGCGGTGAACGACTACGAAGGCCGCCTGCTCGAAGAAAAGACCGGACGGCGGCTGGAGGACATCGCCGACGGCCGCGCGCTCGCCTGCACGCTCGGCGCGAAGGGCTCGGTGATTTACGCCGGCGGTCAACGCCACGAAATTCCGTGCGTTGAAGCCGATGCGGTGGTCGATCCGACCGGCTGCGGCGACGCCTATCGCGCCGGGCTGCTCTACGGCATAGTGCAGGGCTGGGACTGGCCGCGCACCGGAAGGCTCGCGGCCGTCATGGGGGCGATCAAGATCGCGCGGCGCGGCGCCCAGAACCACGCGCCGTCGCGCGACGAGATCGAGGCGCGCTACCGCCGCGCCTTCGGCCATTCGCCCTGGAAAGGACAGGAACGATGACGAAATCCATTGTTGTCGCGGCGGCGCTCCTCGCGCTCTCCGCCTGCATCACTCACGAATCGGCCAACGTCTACGACAAGCACGAAGCGGGACGCGAGCAGACGGTCCGCTTCGCCACCGTCGAGCAGGTGCGCCAAGTGAAGATCGCCGGCGGCCAGTCGGGCGTCGGCGCGGCGGCCGGCGGCGCCATCGGCGGCATCGCCGGCAGCGGCGTGGGCGAGGGCCGGGGCTCCTCGGCCGCGGCGGTGCTCGGCGCCGTAGCGGGCGGCGTCGCCGGCAACGTGCTCGAGAACAAGGCGACGGCCAAGGACGCCTACGAGATCACCGTGCGTCTCGACAGCGGCGAGCTGCGCGCGATCGTGCAGGAGGCCGACATCTCATTCACGCCGGGCCAGCGGGTGCGGCTTCTCAGCTCCGGCGGGGTGACGCGAGTTACGCCTGCTAACTAGATAGAGACAGTTTTTCCCTGATGCGCGCGGCGTGCTTCTCCAGCTCGTCGCGCGGCGGATTCTTCACCGGCCAGGTGAGCGCCATGCCGTCGCCTTCGTAGCGCGGCACGAGGTGCACGTGGTAGTGGAACACCGTCTGACCGGCGGCCTTGCCGTTCGCCTGGTAGACCGAGAGGCCCTGCGGATCGAACGCGGTGCGGATCGCCCGCGCGACGCGCGCCGCGGTGCGCTGCACGGCCGCCGCTTGCGCGTCGTCTAGCGCGTACAGGTTCTCGGCGTGCGCCTTGACCGCCACCAGCACGTGCCCCGGATTGACCGAGCCGATGTCCATGAAGGCGAGCGTCAGCTCGTCCTCGTACACCCGCGTCGACGGGATCTGCCCGGCGACGATCCGGCAAAAAACGCAATCGCTCATCCTCAATCTCCTCCGGCGGCCTGGTAGCCGCGGCATGGCACCTGCCACAGGCGCCGGTCCTCGAGGCGCAGCGCGCTCAGCGCGCCGCCCCACACGCAGCCGCTGTCGAGCAGCGCCACGCGCGGCGTGAACGCGAGGCCCAACGCCGACCAATGGCCGCACACCAGGAGTCCCGGCTCCGGCGGGCGAGTCTCGTACCACGGCAAGTAGCCCTCGGGCGCCTGCTTGCCCTTGGCGTGAAATTCCATTTTGCCGTCGCGCGAGCAAAAGCGCATGCGCGTCATCGCGTTGACGATCACGCGCAGGCGGTCCCAGCCGGCGAGCTGATCGCTCCAGCGCTCGGGCTGGCTGCCGTACATGTGGGCGAAGAACTCGCGGTAGTTCGGCGCGACGAGCGCCGCCTCCACCTCGCGCGCGAGCTCCAGCGCGCGCTCGCGGCTCCACTGCGGCAGCAGGCCGGCGTGCACCATGGCGAAATCGCCTTCCACGTGCATCATCGGCCGAGCGCGCAGCCAGTCGACGAGCTCGGCGCGGTCCGGCGCCCCGAGCACATCCTGAAACGTGTCGTCCGCGCGGGTGCGCTCGAAGCCCTCGTGCTGCGCCACGAGGTGCAGGTCGTGGTTGCCGAGCACGCAGACCGCCCGGCTGCCGAGCGCGCGCACGAAGCGCAGCACCTCGAGGGATTTCGGCCCTCGGTTCACCAGGTCGCCGACGAACCACAGCCGGTCCGCCGCGCCGAAGCCGATCTCGGCAAGCAGCGCCTGCAGCTCGTCGTAGCAGCCCTGCACGTCGCCTATCGCGTAAGTCGCCATGGTCCTAGAAGCTTGCGTCGAGCCGCCGGTACTGTATCGCCTCGGCGATGTGCTCGGCGGCGATCGCCGAAACGCCGGCGAGGTCGGCGATCGAGCGCGCGACCCGCAGCACGCGATGGTACGCGCGCGCCGAGAGGAGCAGCCGGGCGAGCGCGTGGCGCAGGAGCTGGTCGCCTTCCCGGTCGGTGCCGCAGTAGCGGTCGATCTCGCGCGTGCCGAGCAGCGCGTTCGCCTTGCCCTGGCGCTCGCGCTGCATGGCGCGTGCCTTCTCGACGCGCGCCCTGATCGCCTCGGACGATTCGCCCGCGCTCGCGGCGAGCAGCTCCGCCTCGCGCGGCGCCGGCACCTCGAGCTTGATGTCGATGCGGTCGGCGAGCGGGCCCGACACGCGGCCGCGGTAGCGCGCGATGCGCTCGGGAGTGCAGCGGCAGCGCCCGCTGCGGTCGCCGCAGTGCCCGCAGGGGCAGGGGTTCATCGCCGCGACGAGCTGGAAGCGCGCCGGGAACTCTACCTGGCGCGCCGCGCGCGAGATCGCGACCCGCCCCGACTCGAGCGGCTCGCGCAGCGCTTCCAGCACGTCGCGGTCGAACTCGGGCAGCTCGTCGAGGAAGAGCACCCCGTGGTGCGCGAGCGAGATCTCGCCCGGCCGCGGCATATGGCCGCCGCCCACGAGCGCGGCGCTCGAGGCGCTGTGGTGCGGCGCGCGGAACGGCCGCTCGCCCCAGCGCGCCGCGTCGAAGCCGGCGCTCGACACCGAATGCACCGCGGCCACCTCCAGCGCCTCGGCTTCCACCAGCGCGGGCAGGATGCCCGGGAAGCGCGCCGCCAGCATCGACTTGCCGGTGCCGGGCGGACCGACCATCAGGACGCTGTGGCCGCCGGCGGCGGCCACTTCCAGCGCGCGCTTCGCCTGTTGCTGCCCCTTGACGTCGCAGAAGTCCGGGTAGGCCGCGCTCGCCGCGCGTCTCTCGCCGTTGTACTCGGCGAGCGGCGCCTCGCCGGCGAGATGCGCCACCACGTCGAGCAGCGTGCGCGCCGGCAGGATGCGCGCGCCGTCGGCGAGCGCCGCCTGCGGCGCGTTGCCTTCGGGTAGCACGAAGGCTCTACGTGCGCCGCGCGCCGAGAGCGCCATGGCGAGCGCGCCGCGCACCGGCCGCAGCTCCCCGGTAAGCGAGAGCTCGCCCGCGAACTCGGTGCCCTGCAGCGCTTCGGGCATCAGCTGGCCGCTCGCCGCGAGGATGCCGAGCGCGATCGGCAGGTCGAAGCGGCTCGAATCCTTGGGCAGCTCGGCCGGGGCGAGATTGACGGTGATGCGGCGCGCCGGGAACTCGAAGCGCGCGTGGTTGAGCGCGGCGCGCACGCGATCGCGCGCCTCGCGCACTTCCGTATCCGGCAGTCCGACGATATGGAACGCCGGCAAGCCGGGTCCGAGATGCACCTCGACGCTTACCTCGGGCGCGTCGACACCCGCGAGCGCGCGGCTCGCCACGCTGGCGACGGTCATGTGATGACGGCTCCCCACGCCGAGCAACGCGCCCGGCGCGAAGCCGTTTACTTCGGCCGTCCGGCGGCGCGCGATTCGAGCTCGGCCACCCGGGCTTCCAGCTCGGCGAGCCGCGCCTGGGCGCGCTCGAGGAGCTGCTTCTGCACCTCGAAGTCCTCTCGCAGCACGAGGTCCATCCGGTCGAGCCAGCTCGCGAGCAGGGCGCGCACGTTGCGCCCGAGGTCCTGCACCGGCGAGTTGCGCACCGCCTCCTCTAGGCGCTGCCCCAGCTCGTCCAAGAGTCGCCTGTCGGTCATCGCCACAAGCTAGCACCAAAGCGGCCGCACCGCGGCCGGGCATGCGCCGGGCGCCCGCGCACCACGGTGGAGCGCCGGGCGCCTTGCGCTTGCGGTAACTCGCTGATTCTCCGCTGGAACGTTCGCTGGCACAGGCGGTGCTAACTCGGGGGCGCACGAATCCATCAACCCCAGGGAGACCCTCCAGATCATGCCGAAGTCCATCCTCGCCTCAGCGATTGCCGCGGCGCTTGCCATGCCCATGGCGGCGCGCGCGCAATCGGAATCGCCGCACAGCCTGACCGGCAACGTCGGCTTTTTCAGCCAGTACGTCTTCCGCGGCCTCACCCAGACCGACCGCAAGCCCGCGCTGCAGGGCGGATTCGACCACGCGCACGCGAGCGGCCTGTACGCCGGTACCTGGGCATCGAACATCAGCTGGCTCGCCGACTTCGGCGCCTACGAGAGCTCCAGCCTGGAATGGGACTTCTACGGCGGCTACAAGGGCGGCATGGGCGACTTCGGCTACGACGTCGGCCTGCTGCAGTACTACTACCCGGGCAAGGTCGCGCCAGGAGCGAATCGCGCCAACACGCTCGAAGCGTACGGCGCGCTCTCCTGGAAGTGGCTTGCCGCGAAGCTCTCCTACAGCGTCGGCGACAAGACCTTCGGCGTCGGCGACAGCCGCGGCACCTACTACCTCGACCTGAGCGCGACCTACCCACTCACCGAGAAGCTGAGCCTGCTCGCGCATTACGGCATCCAGAAGTTCAAGGGCAACGACCCGGCGCTCGCCGCGAGCAACGACGAGCTCGCCTCCTACAAGGACTGGAAGCTCGGCGCCTCCTACGCGCTCGCCGACGGCTTCACCGCCGGCCTCTACTACACCGACACCGACATGAGCGCCGAGCAGCGCGACTTCTACACCTCGCCGGCCGGCCGCGAGCTCGGCGAAGGCAGCGCCACCGTCTACGTCCAGAAGGCCTTCTGACCATGAAATTCGTCACCGCCATCATCAAGCCGTTCAAGCTCGACGAGGTGCGCGAGGCGCTGTCGGCGATCGGCGTGCAGGGCATCACCGTCACCGAAGTCAAGGGATTCGGCCGGCAGAAGGGCCATACCGAGCTCTACCGCGGCGCCGAGTACGTGGTCGACTTCCTGCCCAAGGTGAAGGTCGAGGCCGCGATCAAGACCGAGCTGCTCGAGCAGGCGATCGAAGCGATCGAGCGCTCGGCCAATACCGGGAAGATCGGCGACGGCAAGATCTTCGTGTTCGATCTCGAGAAAGTCATCCGCATCCGCACCGGCGAGACCGATGCGGCGGCGCTCTAGAGGAAAGCCCATGAAAAAGCTCACGCTGCTGCTCCCGCTCCTCGCCGGACTCGCCTTCGCAGGCAGCGCGCTCGCGCAAGGCGCGGCGCCGCAGCCCGCCAAAGGCGACGTCGCCTGGATGCTCACCTGCACCGCGCTGGTGCTGATGATGAGCGTCCCGGCGCTCGCGCTGTTCTACGGCGGGCTGGTGCGCGCGAAGAACATGCTGTCGGTGCTGATGCAGGTCTTCGTCGGCTTCTCGCTGGTCACGCTGCTGTGGTGCCTGTACGGCTACAGCCTCGCGTTCACCGAGGGCAACGCGTTCTTCGGCGGCTGGGACCGCATCTTCCTCAGGGGCGCGGCCGAAGCCATGGCGGGGACCTTCTCGAAGGGCGTGGTGCTGCCCGAGCTGGTGTTCGTCGCCTTCCAGGCGACCTTCGCCGCGATCACCTGCTGCCTGATCGTCGGCTCGATCGCCGAGCGCGCGCGCTTCTCGGCGGTGCTGATCTTCCTCGTCCTGTGGTTCACCTTCGGCTACGTGCCGGTCGCGCACATGGTGTGGTTCTTCCCCGGGCCAGACGCCTTCGTCGACGCGCAGGGCGCCGCCGCGGTGGCCGCCCGGGCCGGGCTGATCTGGCAGTGGGGCGCGCTCGACTACGCGGGCGGCACGGTGGTGCACATCAACGCGGGCGTCGCCGGGCTGGTCGGCGCTTACGTGCTCGGCAAGCGCATCGGCTTCGGCCGCGAGGCGATGCCGCCGCACAACGTGACGCTGACCATGGTCGGCGCGGCGCTGCTGTGGATGGGCTGGTTCGGCTTCAACGCCGGCTCGGGCCTCGAAGCGAACGGCGCGGCCGCCCTCGCGTTCATGAACACCTACCTCGCTACCGCGTGCGCGGTGCTCTCCTGGACGTTCGGCGAGTGGCTGTTCAAGGGCAAGCCGAGCATGGTCGGCGCGGCTTCCGGCGCCGTGGCGGGCCTCGTGGCGATCACGCCGGCGGCGGGCAACGTCGGCATCGGCGGCGCGCTGTTCATCGGCCTCGCCGCCGGCCTGGTGTGCCTGTGGGGCGTGAACGGGCTGAAGCGCCTGCTCGGCGCCGACGACTCGCTGGACGTGTTCGGCGTGCACGCGCTGGGCGGCATCCTGGGCGCGCTCCTCACCGGGGTCTTCAACGCGCCGGCGCTCGGCGGCCCCGGGTCGGTGCAGGACTGGGTGACGATGCAGGTCGGCTATCCCGGAATAACGGCGCAGCTCTGGATCCAGCTCAAGGCCGTGCTGCTGGTGTGCCTCTGGAGCGCGGTGGTGGCCTACGTCGCCTTCAAGATCGCCAACCTGCTGGTCGGCCTGCGCGTCAGCGAAGAAGAGGAGCGGGAAGGGCTCGACATCAACTCGCACGGCGAGGTGGCCTACCACTCGTGACCGCGCCTTGCTCGGCAAGGCCCAAGGGCGCCCGCGCGGCGCCCTTTTTCGTTTCGGGTACCATGCCGCGCGATGGTGGAGGAGGACTCGAACGGCGCCGAGCGCCTGCTCGGGGAGAGCGCGCTCGCGCGGCACGGCGAGCGCGCGGCGCTCGTCTGCGGCGACGAGGTGCTCACTTATGCGCAGCTCGCGGGCGAGGTGCGCGCCGCGAGCGCAGCGCTGCGCCGCCTCGACGTCTCGCCCGGCGACCGGGTGCTTTTCCTCATGCGCGACACGCCGCAGTTCGCCGCGGCATGGCTCGGCGCGGTGCACGCCGGCGCGGTAGCGATCGCCGCCAACAGCCGTCTCTCGGAAGCCGACTATCGCCATATCCTCGCCGACAGCGCGCCGCGGCGCGTCATCGTCGAGGATGCCTTGATGCAGGCGCGGCCCGACCTCGGCGCGGAGCTCGCACGCGAAGGCCGGCTGAGCGTCGCCGGGCGCTGCCCGCCGGGCTGCGAGTCCTGGGACGCGCAGTGCGCCGCGGCGCGCGCAAGCGCCGCTCCCGCCCGCGCCGTCGCGCCGGACGCGCCGGCGTTCATCCTCTACAGCTCGGGCACCACCGGCCGGCCGAAAGGCATCGTCCATGCGCACCGGGCGTTCCGCCACGTCGGCGCGGCGTTCCGCACGATCGGCGTCGGCGAGGGGGACCGCGTCCTGAGCACTTCGCGGTTCTTTTTCGCCTACGGGCTGGAGCACGGCCTGCTCGCGCCGCTCGCCTGCGGCGCGACGAGCGTGCTGCTCGCCGAGTGGGCCGAGCCGCAGAGCGTGCTCGACGCGGTGCAGCGCCACCGCCCCGCGGCGCTGTTCAGCGTGCCGACGACCTACCGGCGGCTCCTCGCCGAGCCCGCCGAGCGCCTCGCGCCGCTCGCCGGCGTGCGCCGCTTCGTCGCGGCGGGCGAGCGCCTCACCCCGCAGCTCTTCCAGCAGTGGCAGCGCGCCACCGGCGGCGAGCTGCTGAATCTCTACGGCATGTCGGAAACGTTCTGCGCCTGCATGATGACCGCGCCGGGCGAATCCGACGGCGTGCGCACCGGCACGCCCTTCCCCGGGGTGGAGCTGCGCCTGGTCGCGCCGGAGCAAGAGGCGACCGTGGGCGGCACCGGCGTGCTGTGGGTGCGCCATCCCGCGCAGGCGCTCGGCTACCTGAACCGGCCCGAGGAGCAGGCGGCGCAGTTCGACGGCGGCTGGTTCTGCTCGCGCGACCTTTTTCGCCGCGACGCGTCGGGCGCGTACGTGCACCAGGGGCGCACCGACGAGCTGCTCAAGGTCGCCGGCCAGTGGGTGCAGCCGGGCGAGCTGGAGGAGGTGGCTGCCGCCGCCGGCGGCGTGGCCGAGGCGGCCTGCGTGCCGGTCGAGGACGCCGACGGCATGCTGCGCCTCGCGCTGTTCGTCACCGCGCGCGCCGAGGCGGCCGCCGCCGAGCGCGACGCCGCCGCGGCCTGCGAGCGCGCGCTGCCGCGCCACAAGCGTCCGAAGTGGGTGCGGGCGGTGCCCGAGCTGCCCCGCACGGCGACCGGCAAGGTGCAGCGCTTCAAGCTGCGCGAAATCCTGGAGCGCGAGCTGCGGCGCTGCGGCTAGCAGGGGACTAAAATCCTCGGTTTTCGAGGATCCCGATGGCCTACGCAATTCCCCTGTGGACGCCGCCCGCGCTGCCGATCGCCGGCTCGAGCGACGCCTTCCCGGTGCGCCGCATCTTCTGCGTCGGGCGCAACTACGCCGAGCATCAGAAGGAGATGGGCGGCGACGGCCGCGAGCAGCCGTTCTTCTTCCTGAAAAGCGAGTTCTCCCTGGTGCCGCGCGGCGGCGAGCTGCACTACCCGGCGAAGACGGCGAACTACCACTACGAGACGGAGCTGGTGGTCGCGCTCGGCCGCGGCGGGCGGCGCATCGACGCGAAGCGCGCCAACGACCATGTCTTCGGCTACGCGGTCGGCCTGGACATGACGCGCCGCGACCTGCAGCAGTGGGGCAAGGATCACGGCCGGCCCTGGGACTTCGGCAAGAATTTCGACGAGTCGGCGCCCTGCAGCGAGCTCGTGCCCGCGGCGAAGATCGGCCATCCGTCCAAGGGCGCGATCTGGCTCAACGTCAACGGCAAGCAGCGCCAGCGCGCCGACCTCGCCGACATGATCTGGTCGGTGCCCGAGCAGATCGCCTACCTGTCCGAGTACTACACGCTCGAGCCGGGCGACGTGATCTTCACCGGCACGCCGGGCGGCGTCGGTCCGGTGAAGCCGGGCGACGAGCTGCTCGCCGGCATCGACGCCGTGGGCGAGCTGAAGGTGCGCATCGGCGCCGCGCTTTGAAGCTCTACACGTACTTCCGCAGCTCGGCGGCGTTCCGGGTGCGCATCGCGCTCAACCTGAAGGGGCTCGCCTACCAGCCGGTGCCGGTGCATCTGCCGCGCGGCGAGCACCGGCAGCCCGAGTACGCGGCGCTCAACCGCCAGGCGCTGGTGCCCACGCTCGAGCTCGACGACGGCACGCGGCTCAACCAGTCGCTCGCCATCATGGAGTACCTCGATACGCTGCAGCCCGAGCCGGCGCTGCTGCCGACGCCGCCGCTCGAGCGCGCGCGAGTGCGCTCGCTCGCGCTGCTGGTCGCCTGCGAGATCCATCCGCTCAACAACCTGCGCGTGCTGCAGCACCTGAAGCGCGCGCTCGCGCAGAGCGAGCCGCAGATCAAGGCCTGGTACCAGCACTGGGTGGCCGACGGCCTGGCGAAGTTCGAGGCCGAGCTCGGCGTGCGGCGCCCCGCGGGGCGTTTCTGCCACGGCGACGCGCCCGGGCTCGCCGACTGCTGCCTAGTGCCGCAGATCTTCAACGCCAGGCGCTACGACTGCGACCTCGCCCCCTACCCGAACACCATGCGCGTGTTCGACGCCTGCATGCAGCTCGAGGCGTTCGAGCGCGCGCAGCCCGCCAAGCAGCCCGATGCGGAGTAGCAAAGTGAAAGTCACGCCCTACCGAAGACCCTACTGGAACACGCAGCCCGAGTACCTTTTCCCGAAGTACGCCTCGACGGTGAAGCGCGCGCCGACGCAGCCGCTGGTCGTGCTGCCGCACACGCTGTCGGAGGTGACCGCGCCGGTGTTCGGCACCGACGAGGTGAAGCCCGGCGACAGCGACCTCACGCGCCAGCACAAGGGCGAGCCGCTCGGCGAGCGCATCGTCGTGAGCGGCCGCGTGCTCGACGAGAACAGCAAGCCGGTGCCGAACGTGCTGATCGAGATCTGGCAGGCCAACGCCGCCGGCCGCTACAACCACCGCGTCGACCAGCACGACGCGCCGATCGACCCGAACTTCACCGGCGCGGGACGCGCGCTCACCGACGCCGAGGGGCGCTACCGCTTCATGACCATCCGCCCCGGCGAGTATCCCTGGCGCAACCACTACAACGCCTGGCGGCCGGCGCACATCCACTTCTCGCTGTTCGGCCGCGGCTTCATGCAGCGGCTGATCACGCAGATGTATTTCCCGGGCGATCCGCTGCTCGACTACGACCCGATGTTCACCTGCGTGGCCGACGAGAAGGCGCGCCGGCGGCTCGTCTCGGAGTTCGACTGGGAAACCACGATCCCGGAGTACGCGCTCGGCTACCGCTTCGATATCGTGCTGCGCGGGCAGGACGAGACCCCGATGGAGAACCGCCGATGAGCCTGCGCGCCACGACCTCGCAGACGATCGGGCCGTACCTGCGCATCGGCCTGGAATGGATGGTGATCGAGGACCTCGCGCCGGCGGGGGTGGCCGGGGAGCGCGTGCGCATCGAGGGGCGCGTGCTCGACGGCGACGGCCAGCCGGTGAACGACGCGGCGGTCGAGATCTGGCAGGCCAACAGCCACGGCCGCTACGCGAGCCCCGAGGACAGGCAGGACAAGCCGCTCGAGCGCGCCTTCCGCGGCTACGGCCGCTCGCTGACCGACGACGCGGGCGCTTTCCGCTTCCGCACCATCAAGCCGGGCCGCGTGCCCGCGCCCGATGGACGGCTGCAGGCGCCGCACCTGCTGGTCACGGTGTTCATGCGCGGGCTGCTGAAGCAGCTCGTGACGCGGATGTACTTCCCGGACGAGGCGGCGAACGGCGAGGATCCGGTGCTCGCGCTCGTCCCGGCCGAGCGGCGCGGCACGCTGATCGCGCGCCGGCGCGGCGACGTCCTGGAATGGAACATCGTCCTGCAGGGCAGGGACGAGACGGTGTTCTTCGAGTTCTGAGCTAGCGGCGCCGGAACAGCGCCTTCAGCGCTTCCGGTATCGGCTCGCCCTTCATCGCCGTGCCCGGTCCCGCCGCGAAGCGGCCCCACACGCGCGTCTCGCTGCCCGCGGCGAGCGCCGTGCCGTCGACGCGCACCACGTCGTGCGCGACGACGAACGACTTGCCGCCGAAGCGCGCGATGCGCGAGCGCACCTCGCAGCGATCGCCCTGCTCGGCCGGCGCGATGAAGCGGCATTCGGCGGCGACCAGGGGCATCGCCAGGCGCTCGTCCTTCATGCGCTTCGCGCCGTAGCCGACCGAGGCCCAGAGCGCCCAGGTGGCCGCGTCCATCCAGCGGAAATAGGTCGGATAGAAGATGATGCCCGCCGGGTCGCAGTCGCCCCAGTGCACCTCGCAGGGAAAGACGGCGACGATCGAGTCGAAGGTCTCGGACATGGCGCGGGCGATTATAGGGAAACGGCCCGCGTCGATTTGACACCCGCCGCCGCGGTGGGCAGACTCCCACTGCCCCCGATTCGAGCCTCCGCTTGACCACCTTGGAAGCCCTGCTGCGCGAGCGCATCGTCCTGCTCGACGGCGCCATGGGCACGATGATCCAGCGCGCGCGCCTCGCCGAGGAAGACTACCGCGGCGCGCGCTTCCGCGACTGGCCGCGCGAGCTGCGCGGCAACAACGACCTGCTGTGCCTGACGCAGCCGGCGCTGGTGCGCGACATCCACGGCCGCTACCTCGCCGCCGGCGCCGACATCATCGAGACCAACACCTTCAACGCGACGGCGATCGCGCTCGCCGACTACGACATGGCGTCGCTCGCGCGCGAGCTGAACCGCAGCGCGGCACGCCTGGCGCGCGAAGCGGTCGCGGCGTGGCTGCGCGCTCATCCGGAGCGGCCGCGCTTCGTCGCCGGCGTGCTCGGGCCGACCAACAAGACCGCGTCCATCTCCCCGGACGTCAACGATCCGGGGTTCCGCGCCGTCGGCTTCGACGACCTGGTGGCGGCCTACGGCGAGGCGATCGCCGGCCTGCTCGAGGGCGGGGTCGACCTGCTGCTCGTCGAGACAGTGTTCGACACGCTGAACGCCAAGGCGGCGCTGTTCGCGCTCGAGGCGGCGTTCGCGGCGCGCGGCGCACGCCTGCCGGTGATCGTCTCGGGCACCATCACCGACGCCTCGGGACGCACCCTTTCCGGGCAGACCGCCGAGGCGTTCTACAACTCGATCCGGCATGCGCGGCCGCTCGCGGTGGGGCTGAACTGCGCGCTCGGCGCGCGCGAGCTGCGCCCCTACGTCGAGGAGCTCTCGCGCCTCGCCGAGCAATTCACCTCCTGCCATCCGAACGCCGGCCTGCCCAACGCCTTCGGCGAGTACGAGGACACGCCCGAGTCGATGGCCGGCCAGGTGGGCGAATGGGCGAGGAACGGCTGGCTCAACATCGTCGGCGGCTGCTGCGGCACCACCCCCGAGCATATCGCCGCCATGGCCGAGGCGGTGGGCGGCGTGCCGCCGCGCCGGCCGGCGCGGCTCGCGCCGGCGCTGCGCCTCGCCGGCCTGGAGCCGCTCAACGTGGACGAGCGCTCGCTCTTCGTCAACGTCGGCGAGCGCACCAACGTGACCGGCTCGAAGGCCTTCGCGCGGCTGGTGCTCGCCGGCGACTACGCCGGCGCGCTCGCCGTGGCGCGCCAGCAGGTCGAGAACGGCGCGCAGGTGATCGACGTCAACATGGACGAGGCGATGCTCGACTCGGAGCGGGCGATGCGCGAGTTCCTCAGCCTGCTCGCCGCCGAGCCCGACATCGCGCGCGTGCCGGTGATGATCGACAGCTCGCGGTGGAGCGTCATCGAGGCGGGCCTGAAGTGCGTGCAGGGCAAGCCGGTGGTCAACTCGATCTCGCTCAAGGAGGGCGAGGCGGCGTTCCTCGAGCAGGCGGAGCTGTGCCGGCGCTACGGCGCCGCGGTGGTGGTGATGGCGTTCGACGAGCAGGGCCAGGCCGATACCCTCGAGCGGCGCATCGCGGTCTGCCGGCGCGCCTACGAGCTGCTCACCGGCAAGCTCGGCTTTCCGGCCGAGGACATCGTCTTCGACCCGAACATCTTCGCCGTCGCCACCGGCCTGGAGGAGCATGCGCGCTACGCCATCGATTTCATCGAGGCAGTGCGCTGGATCCGCGCCAACCTGCCGCATGCGCGCACCTCGGGCGGGGTATCGAACCTGTCGTTCTCGTTCCGCGGCAACGACCTGGTGCGCGAGGCGATGCACACGGCCTTTCTCTTCCACGCGATCCGCGCCGGCCTGTCCATGGGCATCGTCAACGCCGGCCAGCTCGGCGTCTACGAGAAGCTCGACCCGGAGCTGCGCGAGCGGGTGGAAGACGTGCTGTTCGCGCGGCGCGGCGACGCCACCGAGCGGCTGCTCGAGCTCGCCGCCACGCTGAAGGGCGCGGGCCGCGAGGCGGCCAAGGACGAGGCCTGGCGCAACGCGCCGGTCGAGGCCCGCCTCGCGCACGCGCTGGTGAACGGCATCTCCACGCACATCGTCGCCGACACCGAGGAGGCGCGCCTCAAGCACGCGCGGCCGATCGAGGTGATCGAGGGCCCGCTGATGGACGGCATGAACGTGGTCGGCGATCTGTTCGGCGCCGGCAAGATGTTCCTGCCGCAGGTCGTGAAGTCGGCGCGGGTGATGAAGCAGGCGGTGGCGCACCTGATCCCGTTCATCGAGGCGGAGCGCGCGCAGGGCGGCGCGGCGGCGCGCGCCAAGGGGCGCCTGGTGCTCGCCACGGTGAAGGGCGACGTGCACGACATCGGCAAGAACATCGTCGCCGTGGTGCTCCAGTGCAACAACTACGAGGTGGTGAACCTCGGCGTCATGGTGCCGGCGGCGACCATCATCGAGACGGCGCTGCGCGAGAAGGCGGACGCGATCGGCCTCTCGGGCCTGATCACGCCGTCGCTCGAGGAGATGGCGCACGTCGCGGCCGAGATGGAGCGCGCCGGCCTGCGCCTGCCGCTGCTGATCGGCGGCGCCACGACCTCGCGCACCCACACCGCGGTGAAGATCGCGCCGCGCTACCGCGGCCCGGTGGTGTACGTGCCGGACGCCTCGCGCAGCGTGCCGGTCGTGCAGGGCCTGCTCGGCGAGGGGCGCGACGCCTACGCCGCGCAGGTGCGCGCCGACTACGAGAAGATCCGCGCGCAGCACGCGCGCAAGAGCGGGCCGGGGCCGCTGCATACGCTCGCCGAAGCGCGCCGCCGCGCTCTGCAGACCGACTGGCAGAGCTACCGGCCGCCCGCGCCGCGCTGCCCCGGCGTGACGGCGCTGCGCGACTATCCGCTCGAGGAGCTGGTGCCCTACATCGACTGGTCGCCGTTCTTCCAGGCGTGGGAGCTCTCGGGCGCCTATCCGCGCCTCCTCGAGGACCCCGTGGTCGGCGAGGCGGCGCGCAAGGTCCTCGCCGAGGGGCGCGAGATGCTCGAGCGCCTGGTGCGCGAGAAGTGGCTGGTGGCGCACGGCGTGATCGCGCTGCATCCGGCCGCCCAGGTGAACGGCGACGACATCGAGATCTACGCCGACGAGCGCCGCCGCGACGTGCTGATGACCTGGCACAACCTGCGCCAGCAGAACCACAAGCCGGAAGGCCGGCCCAACCTGTGCCTGGCGGACTTCGTCGCGCCGCGGGAGCGGCAGGTGCCGGACTGGATCGGCGCCTTCGCGGTCGGCGTCGGCGGCCTCGAGGAGCGCGTCGCGCGCTTCGAGGCGGCGCACGACGACTACAGCGCCGTGATGCTCAAGGTGCTGGCCGATCGCCTCGCCGAGGCCTTCGCCGAGCGGCTGCACGAGCGCGTGCGGCGCGAGTTCTGGGGCTATGCCGCCGACGAGAAGCTCTCGGCGGACGAGCTGATCGCCGAGCGCTATCGCGGCATCCGCCCGGCGCCCGGCTACCCGGCGTGCCCGGACCACCGGGCGAAGGGACCGCTGTTCGCGCTGCTCGACGCCGAGCGCAACGCCGCGATGCGCCTCACCGAGTCGTTCGCGATGCTGCCCGCCTCGGCGGTGGCCGGCTTCTATCTCTCGCACCCGCAGGCGAGCTATTTCGCGGTCGGCCGGGTCGGCCGCGACCAGGTCGAGGACTACGCGGCGCGGAGCGGCACCTCGCGCGCCGAGGCGGAGAAGTGGCTCGCGCCGAGCCTCGCCTACGAGCCGGACGAGATCGCCGCGCCGCTATAATCGCGCGCCATGGGGAAAGGCGACAAGCGCACGCGGCGCGGCAAGATCTACAAGGGCAGCTACGGCAAGAGGCGCCCGCACTCTCCTAAGAAGAAGCCGGCCAGGCCGGCCTAGCCTTCTTCGCGGCGCCCGACCGGCAGGCCGAGCGCCTTGAGCTTGCGGTACAGGTGCGTGCGCTCGAGCCCCGAGCGCTCGGCGACGCGCGACATGCTGCCGTTCTCGCGCGCGAGCAGGTTCTCGAAGTAGACGCGCTCGAAGGCCTCGCGCGCCTCGCGGTACGGGCGGTCGAAGGCCACCTCCGGAAGCAGGCTCGGCGCGCCGCGCGTCGCCAGCACGCGCTCCACGTCGGCGAGCTGGATCTCCTCGTCGAGCGCGGTCAGCGCCAGGTCCTTGACCACGCTTTCCAGCTCGGCCAGGTTGCCCGGCCAGCCGTGGTGGCGCAGCGCGTTCAGCGCGGCGATGGACAGCCGCCGCGGCGGGCTGAGCCGGCTCTCGACCAGCTGCGCGAGCATCAGCGAAGCGAGATCGGGCACGTCCTCGGCGAACTCGCGCACCGCGGGCAGCCGCAGCGTCAGCTCGGCGAGCCGCGCGCACAGGTCGGGGTCGAAGTCGTGCTTCTCGACCAGGCTGCGCACGTCCACCGGCGAGAACGAGGCGACGCGCACCTTGTGCCGTTCCGCGCGCGCCAGCACGAACTCCAGGCTGCGCTGCTCGCTGCGCGCCAGGCGGCTCAGGTCCGGCATGAACAGCATGCCGCCCGCCGCCCGGCCGAGCAGCTCGGAGGGCGGCTCGGCGAGCAGCTCGGCGCCGGCCAGGAACGGCGCGCCGGCGGGCAGCAGCAGCCGGGCGAACAGCTCCGGCCGGATGCCCCGCTCGCCGCGCAGCAGCAGCGGCGCCGAGAGCTGCGCGAGCTGCGCCAGGCGCTTCTTCGCCTCGAGCAGCGCGTCGGAGCGGCCGATCGCGTGCAGCGCGAGCTGCGGCGCCGGCGCGGTGTCCGGGCTGCGCAGCGCCCGCTTCACCGTGCCGAGCAGGCGCTGCAGCGCAATCGGCTTCTCGAGGAAGTCGAGCGCGCCGATGCGCGTCGCCTCGACCGCCGTCTCGATGGTGCCGTGGCCCGACATCATCACCACCGGCATGGTGAGCTGGCCGCTCGCCGCCCATTCCTTGAGCAGCGAGATGCCGTCGGTGTCGGGCATCCAGATGTCGAGCAGCACCAGGTCGGGGCGCACCCGCTCGCGCAGCCGGCGCGCCTCGCCGGCGCTCTCGGCGAGCAGCACCTGGTGGCCCTCGTCGGCGAGGATCTCGGAGAGCAGCTCGCGGATGCCGACTTCGTCGTCGACGACCAGGATCTGCGCCATCGCTAGGCCGCCTTGGCGAGCGGCAGCAGCACGCTCACCGACGCGCCGCGGCTCGGACGGTTCTCGATCGCCACCACGCCGTGGTGCTCGTCGACGATCTTCTTCACGATGGCGAGGCCCAGGCCGGTGCCGCGCGGCTTGGTGGTGACATACGGCTCGAATATGCGGTTCATCATCGCTTCGGGAAAGCCGGCGCCATTGTCCGATACCGCGAGGCGCACCCGATCGCCGGCGAGCTCGGTGCGCACCTCGATCGCCGCCGCGAACGGCGCGTCGGCGCCCGGCGCAGGCGCCGGGCGCCCGTGCTCGAGCGCGTCCTGCGCGTTCTGCACCAGGTTGTGGATCACCTGCCGGATCTGCTGGCCGTCGGCCCAGACCAGCGGCAGGTCGGGCGCGAGCCGGCGCAGCACCGGCACGGGGGAGGTCTCGTACAGCGCCAGCACCTCGTTCACCAGGCGGTTCAGGTCGAGCGGCCCGAGCACCGGCGCGGGCAGGCGCGCGTAGTCGCGGAAGTCGTCGACCATCGCCTTGAGCGCCGCCACCTGGCTGACGATGGTGCCGGTGGCGCGCTTCAGCGTCTCGGCGTCCTCGCGCGCCAGCCGCTCGCCGAGCTTCATCTGCAGCCGCTCCGCGGAGAGCTGGATCGGCGTGAGCGGGTTCTTGATCTCGTGCGCGAGGCGCCGCGCCACCTCGGCCCAGGCGGTGGCGCGCTGGGCATGGATCAGCTGGGTGATGTCGTCGAACACGAGCACGTAGCCGCCGCCGGTGGCGCGCGGCAGCGGCGCGCCGCGCGCGTGCAGCGTCTTGCCGGTGCCCTTGAGCTGCAGGTCGAGCTGCCAGGGCTCCTCGCCGTGCTCGAGGAAGTGGCTGCGCATCAGCTCGGCGAAGGCGCCGCGCTCGGCGCCGAGGATCGCCTCGGCGCCGTGGTTCGATATCGAGAGCTGCAGGTCGTGGTCGAACACCAGCACGCCCGCCGACAGGTTGGCGAGGATGTTCTCCAGGCGCGCCTTGGAGGATTCCAGCGCCGCGCGGTTCAGCTCGACGCCGCGCCGCGCCTCGTCGAGCTGGCGGGTCATCGAGTTGAACGACTCGGTGAGCACGCCCAGCTCGTCGCGGCTGGTGACCGGCGCGTGGCGCGAGAAATCGCCGCGCGCCACCGCCTGCATCGCCTGGGCGAGGGTGGCGAGCGGCTCGGCCAGCCGGTTGGACTGCGTCACCGCGACGGCGACGGCGACGAACAGCGCCATCAGCAGCGCGAAGGTGAGGGTCACCACGTAGATGCGCTTCAGCCCTTCGCGCGAGATCGCGAGCTCGCGGTAGTCGCGGTACGCGGCTTCCACCGCCTCGGCGTTGCGCGCGAACGCCGCGGGCACGTTGGCGCGCAGCTGCACGAAGCGCGGCTCCTCGGCGAGCGCGCGCGGCGTGATCGGCGCGATGGCGCGCAGCGACAGCGGCGAGCGCCCCTGTCCGGCGCCGACGCTGGTGTAGCCGCGGTTGGCGCGCGCCTGGCGCAGCACCTGCGGGCTCGGCAGGTCGGGCACCAGCCGGGTGATGTCCTCGGTGGCGCTCGCCACCAGCCGGCCGCCGGCGGTCAGCACCACCGCCTCCTGCACGCCTGCCTGCGCGCGCAGCCGCTCGAGGTGCGCCATGATCTCCTGCGCCGGCCGCTCGCCCAGCTCGAGCGCCATGGCGCGCGCCTTGCCCTGCAGCTCGACCAGCATCTGCTCGATCGCCTGCTGGCCGAGGTTGATGCCGCCCTCGAGCGCCGCGTCGACCTTGACGTCGAACCACGACTCGATCGAGCGGGTGATGAACTGCACCGACACGGCGTACACGACGATGCCGGGCAGCACGGCCAGCGCCGCGAAGCGCAGCAGCAGGCGCAGCGTCAGCCGCGTGCCGAACACGCGCGCGCGGTAGCGGCGCGTCAGGACCACCAGCTGGAAGGCGAGCAGCGCGGCGAGCAGGGCCGCGAGGCCCGCGTTGAGGCCGAGCAGCAGCGAGTACTGGCCGGCGAACAGCGTCGTGTCGGCGCTCGCGGTGGCGAGCAGGAACAGGCCGACCGCCGCGACCGCGCCGCCGAAGATGAGCAGCCGCTTCATCGCTCGGCCGGCCGCGGCTCGCGGCTCTCCACCGGCGCCGGCACGTGCCGCGGCGAGTGCACGACGAAGCGGTGCCAGGGCGACTCGAGGTTGAGATCGGCGCTGGTCAGCGCGCTCAGCTGGAACGGCTTGGGCAGCAGGCCGGTGTCGAGGCGCATGCGCAGCGCCGCCTCGTAGTCCGCGTCGGCGAGCGTCACCGTGCGCTCCACCACCAGCCAGCCGCGCAGATGGTGCAGGGCGTCGAGCGCCTCGTCGAGCGCGGCGAAGCTGCGCTGCAGCTCGCCGACCGCCACCCGGTAGTGGCGCGACAGCGCGTGGTAGGACAGGCGGATCTGCAGGTCGCGCTCGGCCGCCGTCTCGTCCCACCAGTACCAGCGGCTGCGAGTGAGCGCGAAGTCGACGCGGAAGTACAGCGGCACGCCGTTCGCCAGCGCCTCGGCGAGCCGCGGCGTCAGCTCGAACGCGAAGTCGGCGTCCAGCACGAGGCCCTGCTCGACGGCGCGCAGCCGGGCGTCGGTCACCGCGATCTCGTTGGCCCGCGCGAGCGAGCCGAGCAGCAAGGCGGCGAGTCCGGCGGCCAAGGCGATGCCACGCATCGCTCCCACGTCAGGCTTGTTTTTCGATCAACGCGTAATAGAAGCCGTCATGCTCGGCGTCCGGCAGCCACTGCGCCGGCTTGCCGTCGGCGAGCGGCGCGCGCCTGGCGTCGGGGCTGCGGCTGACGAACGCGTCGATCACGTCGCCGTTCTCCTGCGGAAATATCGAGCACGTGACATACAGCAATTTACCACCCGGCGCGACGAGCCGCCAAAGCGCGTCGAGCAGCCGTCCCTGGCGCTGCGCGAAGCCGGCGAGGTCGCTCCTGCGGCGCAGCCACTTGATGTCGGGATGGCGGCGCGCCACGCCCGAGCCGCTGCACGGCGCGTCGAGCAGCACGCGCTCGAAGCGCCGCTCGGCATGACGCTCGGCGAACTGCACCGCATCGACCGCTTCCAGGCGCGCGCGCAGGCCGAGCCGCTCGAGGTTGGCGGCGACGCGCGCCAGGCGCGCCGCGTCGACGTCGAGCGCGGTCAGCTCGATGTCCGAGCGCTCGAGCAGGTGCGCCGCCTTGCCGCCGGGCGCCGCGCACGCGTCGAGCACGCGTTGGCCGTCGCGCAGCTCGAGGCAGTCGGCGGCGCGCTGCGCGCCGGCGTCCTGCACCGAGACCTCGCCTTCGGCGAAGCCGGGCAGCCGCTGCACCGGCAGCGGCTCCTCGAGCAGCACGCCGTCGGCGCCGATGCGCCGGCCGGCGATCCCCGCCTCGGCCAGCCGGGCGGCATAGGCGTCGGCGCTCGCGCGGCGCCGGTTCACGCGCAGGCACATCGGCGGCGCGACGTTTGCCGCGGCGAGCGCCGCCTGCCAGGCCTCCGGCCAGGCGGCGCGCACGATCTCGATCCACCAGAGCGGATGCTGGTAGCGCGCCTGCGGGTCGGCCTCCAGCCGACGCTCGAGGCTGCGCCGCTCGCGCGCGAAGTTGCGCAGCAGCGCGTTCACGTAGCCCTTCGCGCTCCAGCGCTCGAGCAGGCCGCAGGCGCGCACCGCCTGGTCGACCACCGTGTACTCGGCGTAGCGCTCGCTCTCCAGCGCGTACAGCGCGCACCAGAGCAGCGCCTCGAGGGCGGGGTCCGGCGCGCGGCGCTTCGACAACGCGGCGACGATCGCCTGCACCCGGCCGTAGCGGCGCAGCGTGCCGTGCGCGATATCGAGCAGCGCAGCGCGCGAGGCGCCGCTCGCCGGCACCGCGGCGAGCTCCTCGCTCAGGCTGCGGCCGGCGGCGACGCGGGCGACCAGGCGGGACGCATCGCGCAGCGCCGGCGCGAGCGCCGCCGAGGCCTTCATCGGAAGCGCGTCCCCGGCGCGAGCGGCCGGCCGCGCAGGAACTCCTCGGCCGAGACGCGGCGTGCGCCGGCGCGCTGCAGCTCGAGGATGCGCAACGCCCCCTCGCCGCACGCCACCGTGAGCGGCGGCGCGGCGAGCAGCTCGCCCGGCTCGCCACGCGCCTCGCTCGGCTGCGCGCGCCAGATCTTCAGCGTCTCGTCGCCGAGGCGCGCCGCCGCGCCGGGCGCGGGACGGAAAGCCCGCACCGCGCGCTCGAGCTCGGCGGCGCTGCGTCGCCAGTCGAGCCAAGTCTCGGCCTTGTCGATCTTGGCCGCGTACGTGATCCCCTCGCTCGGCTGCGGCAGCGCCCGCGCGGTGCCCGCCGCGAGCTCTGCCAGCACGTCGAGCAGCGCTTGCGCGCCGAGCGAGGCGAGCTTGTCGTGCAGCGACCCCGCGTCCTCGTCGGCGGCGATCGCCAGGCGGCGCTGCGCGAACACCGCGCCGGTGTCGAGACCCTCGTCCATTTGCATGATCGACACGCCGGTCTCGGCGTCCCCCGCAAGCAGCGCGCGCTGGATCGGCGCGGCGCCGCGCCAGCGCGGCAGCAGCGAGGCGTGCACGTTGATGGCGCCGAACCGAGCGAGCTCGAGCAGCGGCGGCGGAAGGATCAGCCCGTATGCCGCGACCACCAGCGCGTCGGCGCCCGCCTCGCGCAGGCGCGACTGCACTTCCGGGGGCTTGAGCGAGGGCGGCTGGAAGACCGGGCGGCCGTGCGCCAGGGCGAGCGTCTTCACCGGGCTCGCGGTGACGCGCAGGCCGCGCCCCGCCTCGCGGTCGGGGCGGGTGACAACCAGGCTGACTTCGTGCGGCGACTCGAGCAGCCGCGCAAGCACCTGGCCGGCGAACTCGGCGGTACCTGCGAAGACGAGCCGCAGGGGGCGCCGCGCTACGCCGTCTTGCGCAGCTGCTTGGCGAGCTTGGCGCGGATGCGCTGCTGCTTCAGCTGGGACAGATGCTCGACGAACACCTTGCCCTTGAGGTGATCCATCTCGTGCTGGATGCACACCGAGAGCAGCCCCTGCGCCTCGAGCGTGAAGGGATTGCCGTTCTGGTCGTAGGCGCGCACCTTCACGCGCTCGGCGCGCGGCACGAGCTCGTAGATGCCCGGCAACGACAGGCAGCCTTCTTCGATGTCCGATTCGCCGGTCGACTCGAGAATCTCCGGATTCACGAGCACCACCAGAGAATCGCGGCGTTCCGAGACGTCCACCACGATGACCTGCTTGTGCACGTCGACCTGCGTAGCGGCGAGGCCGATGCCCGGGGCGGCGTACATGGTCTCCGTCATGTCGGCGACCAGCTTCTTCAGCGATTCGTCGAATACGGTCACGGGGGCCGCGACCTTGTGCAGCCGGGCGTCGGGGTAGCGCAGGATATTTAGGATTGCCATCTCAGAACAAAATTACTTGCCATTGAATAGATTATATGGACAATCTCAAGCGCCATATAAGCTATTGCCGTTGTGCTACATTGAGTGAATAAAGACAAAAGCTGCCGGCCCAAGAAGCCATAAGAAGGACGGGGTCAACATGGTCCAGCAATTGCGTAAGTCTATCACAGCGCTCGCTTTCTTCGGGCTTTCCGGCCTCGCTGCAGCGCAAGCGCCCAGCTCGCCCCTCACCCTCAAGCCGGATGCGCCCGATCGCTATGTCGTCGTGCCGGGAGACACGCTCTGGGGCATCTCGCAGCGCTATACCGATTCGCCGTGGCGCTGGCCCGAGCTGTGGGGCCTGAACCGCGATCAGATCCGCAATCCGCACCTCATCTATCCCGGAGACGTGATCCTGCTCGACCGCGCAAGCGGCCGGCTGACCCTCGGTGGGCCCGGGGCGCCGCGCGCCGGCGGGCCCGGCGCGGTGGCGGGCACGCCCGGCACGACCAAGCTCGAGCCGCGGGTGCGCAGCGAGCCGCTCGACAAGGAAGGCATCCCGAGCATTCCCGCGGCGCTGATCGAGCCGTTTCTCACCCGGCCGCTGATCGTCGAGCCCGACGGGCTCGACAACGCGCCGACCATCGTCGGCACCGAGGCCGACCGCGTGATCCTCGCGGCGGGCAACCGTGCGTACGTGCGCGGCATCGGCGGCGGCGCCAAGGACGGCACCTGGTATGTCTACCGCCGCGGCGCGCCGCTCGTCGACCCCGACACCAACCAGACGCTCGCCTACGAAGCGATCTATCTCGGCACGGCGCAGGTCACGCGCCCCGGCGACCCGGCGACCGTGCTGCTCACCACGGCGGTGCAGGAAGTGGAAGCCGGAGACAAGCTGATCGCCGCCGCCCGGCCGCAGCCGATCAACTACGCGCCGCACGCGCCGAGCGCGCAGATCCACGGCCGGATCATGAGCATCTACGCCGGCAGCAAGGTCGGCGAGGCGGGACCGCAGTCGATCATCACCATCAACCGCGGCAGCCGCGACGGCCTGGAAGTCGGCCACGTGGTGGCGCTCTACAACCGCGGCGGCTCGGTGCGCGACCAGAGCAAGCCGGTGGGCGCGAAGGACGCGCGCATCCAGTTGCCGGACGAGCGCGCGGGCCTCGCTTTCGTGTTCCGCGTGTTCGACCGCGTCTCGTACGCGCTGGTGATGCGCGTGACGCGGCCGGTGGCGCCGCTCGACGTCGTACAGACGCCCTGACGCATGAGCGCCGACCCGGGGCTCGCTGGCTGGCTCCAGCTTGCACTCACCCCGGGGCTGGGTCCGGCGGCCGTTCGTACGCTGCTGCGCGAGTTCGGCTTGCCGCAGGCCGTGCTTGCGCGCAAGCGCAGCGAGCTCGCGCGCCACGCGCCGCCCGCGGCGGTGGAAGCGCTCGATTCGCGGCCGGTCCAGGAGGCGGTGGCGCGCGCGCTCGACTGGGCGGCGCAGCCGGGCTGCTGCGTGATCACGCTCGCCGACGAGGCGTATCCGCGCCTGCTGCTCGAGATCGGCGACCCGCCGCCGCTCCTTTACGCGCGCGGCAAGCCGGAGCTGCTGCAGCGCTCCGCCATCGCGGTCGTCGGCAGCCGCAACGCCACGGCGCAGGGCGAGCGCAACGCCGAGGAGTTCGCCAGGGCGCTGAGCGCTTCGGGACTGACCATCGTCTCCGGTCTCGCGCTCGGCATCGACGCGGCCGCGCACCGCGGCGGCCTCGCGGCGCAGGGCTCGACCATCGCCGTGCTCGGCACCGGGATCGACCTCGTCTACCCGCAGCGCAACGCGGCGCTCGCGGCGCAGATCGCCGAGCGCGGCCTGCTCGTCAGCGAGTTCGCGCTCGGCACGCCGGCCGCCGCGCACAACTTCCCGCGGCGCAACCGGCTGATCAGCGGCCTCGCGGGCGGCTGCCTGGTCGTCGAGGCGGCGCTCGCCTCGGGATCGCTGATCACCGCACGCCTCGCCGCCGAGCAGGGCCGCGAGGTGTTCGCCGTGCCGGGCTCGATCCATTCGCCGCTCTCGAAGGGCTGCCACGCGCTCATCAAGTCGGGCGCCAAGCTCGTCGAGTGCGCCGACGACGTGCTGAGCGAGCTCTCCGGCCTGCGGCCGGCAGCGGGCACGGGCGCCGCGCCGGCCGCGGCGACGCCGCCCGCCAACGGACTGCTCGCCTTCATGGGGCACGATCCGGTGGACGTCGACGCGCTGTGCGAGCGCGCCGGACTTTCCGCCGACCAGGTGTCCTCGGAGCTCCTCAGGCTGGAGCTCGACGGCCGCGTGGCGGCGCTCCCGGGAGGACTTTTTCAACGGCTCGAGAAGGCGCGTGGCGCGTAAACCAGGCGGACGGCACGCGCGTTAACAACAAGAAGGAGGGCTCATGTACGACGTCCTGGCCTACCTGTTCGAGAACTGTCAGCGTGCGGAGATCGCGGACGACCGCGAGCGCGTGGCGCGCAAGCTGTCCGCGGCCGGCTTCGACGATTCGGACATCAGCGAGGCGCTGCACTGGCTGGCCGGCGTGCTGCGCTCGCCGCAGGCGGGCGCGCCCGCGCTGCCCGACCGCCATGCGAGCTTCCGCGCCTTCGCGCCGCGCGAGTTCGCCAAGCTCGACGCCGATTGCCGCGGCTTCCTGATCACCCTCGAGCAGGCCGGCATCCTGACGCCGGCGACGCGCGAGCTGGTGCTCGAGCGCTCGCTCGCCGCCTCGGGCCACTCGCTGTCGCTCGACCAGCTCAAGCTGATCGTGCTGATGGTGCTGTGGAATTTGCAGACCCCGACGAGCCGCCTGCTCGCCGAGGACCTGTTCAGCGCGCCGCAGGACCGCCTGCCCAATTGATCACGCTTCGCGCGCGCGCACGCGCGCGCGAGACGCCGTGACACGCCGCGCGGGTTGAGGCGCCGCGCCTTTGCACTTATCATCTGCGGCCTTTCGCATGGCCAAGAAGCTGATCATCGCCGAGAAGCCGTCGGTCGCGAACGACATCGCTCGCGCGCTCGGCGGCTTCACCCGCAAAGGCGACTACTACGAGAGCGACCGCTACGTGTTGTCTTCCGCGGTCGGCCACCTGCTCGAGCTGACGGTGCCGGAAGAGCACGACGTGAAGCGCGGCAAGTGGTCGTTCAAGCATCTGCCGGTGCTGCCGCCGCGCTTCGAGCTCGCGCCGCTCGAGCGCAGCGAGGACCGGCTCAACCTGCTGCTGCGGCTGATCAAGCGCAAGGACGTGGTCGGCCTGGTGAACGCCTGCGACGCCGGCCGCGAGGGCGAGCTGATCTTCCGCTACATCGTGCAGCACGCCAAGAGCAAGAAGCCGATCGAGCGGCTGTGGCTGCAGTCGATGACGCCGCAGGCGATCCGCGACGGCTTCGCCCGGCTGCGCTCCGACCGCGAGATGCAGCCGCTCGCCGAGGCGGCGAAGTGCCGCTCGGAGGCCGACTGGCTGGTCGGCATCAACGGCACGCGCGCGATGACCGCCTTCAACTCCAAGGAAGGCGGCTTCTACCTGACCACCGTGGGCCGGGTGCAGACGCCGACGCTCGCCATCCTGGTCGAGCGCGAGGAGAAGATCCGCGCCTTCACGCCACGCGAGTACTGGGAGGTGAACGCCCGCTTCGCCGCCAAGGCGGGCGAGTATCCCGGCCGCTGGTTCGATCCGCAGTTTCGCAAGGACGACGACGCGGAGCGCAAGCCCGAGCGGCTGTGGAGCGCGGCCCAGGCGGCCGCGATCGTCGACGCCTGCCGCGGCAAAAGCGGCATCGCCACCGAGGAGACCAAGCCGGCGACGCAGCTCTCGCCGCTGCTGTTCGACCTCACCAGCCTGCAGCGCGAGGCGAACGCCCGCTTCGGATTCCCGGCGCGCATGACGCTCGCGCTCGCCCAGGCGCTCTACGAGAAGCACAAGGTGCTGACCTATCCGCGCACCGACTCGCGCGCGCTGCCCGAGGATTACCTGGGCACGGTGAAGCAGACGCTGGAGAACCTGACCGCCCAGCCGGCGCTCGCGCCGTTCGCGCGCCAGATCGTGCGCGAAGGCTGGGTGAAGCCGAACAAGCGCATCTTCGACAACGCGAAGATCTCGGACCACTTCGCCATCATCCCGACGCTGCAGGCGCCGAAGAGCCTGAACGAAGCGGAAGCGAAGCTCTACGACCTCGTGGTACGCCGCTTCCTCGCGGTGTTCTTTCCGCCGGCCGAGTACCTGCAGACGACGCGCGTCACGCGCGTCGGCGAGCATCACTTCCGGACCGAGGGGCGCGTGCTGCAGTCGCCGGGCTGGCTCGCGGTGTACGGCCGCGCCGTCGGCGGCGAGAGCGAGACGCTCGCCGCCATCTCGCCGGAAGAGCGCGTGCGCGTCGCCGAGGTCGCCGCGTCCGGCCACCAGACCAAGCCGCCGCCGCGCTACACCGAGGCGACGCTGCTCTCGGCGATGGAAGGCGCCGGCAAGCTGGTCGAGGACGACGAGCTCCGCTCGGCGATGGAGGAAAAGGGCCTGGGCACGCCGGCGACGCGCGCGGCGATCATCGAGGGGCTGATCCGCGAGGAATACGTGCACCGCGAGGGCCGCGAGCTGGTGCCCACGCCCAAGGCGTTCTCGCTGCTCTTCGCCCTGCACATGCTCGGCATCGTCGAGCTCGCCTCGCCGGAGCTGACCGGCGAGTGGGAGTACAAGCTGCGCCAGATCGAGCAGGGCAAGATGACGCGCGAGCAGTTCATGAAGGGGATCTGGGATCTCGTGCGCAACACCGTGGCGGTGATCAAGCACGGCGAAATCCCCGACACCGTCTACGCGACGGTGCCGGCGCCGTGCCCGAAGTGCGGCGGCGTGGTGCAGGAGAACTACCGCAAGTTCCAGTGCCAGAAATGCGACTTCGCGATCTGGAAGGTCACTTCCGGGCGCGAATGGTCGCCCGAGGAAGTCGCCGAGCTCATCGAGAAGCGGGTGGTCGGACCGCTGACCGGCTTTCGCAGCCGGCAGGGCCGGCCGTTCGCCGCCGTGGTGCGGCTCTCCGACGACCTGCGCCCGGAGTTCGACTTCGGCCAGGGCGGCGCCGGCGAGGGCGAGCAGGCGCCGGATTTCGGCGACCAGGAGCCGCTCGGCGCCTGCCCGAAGTGCGGCGCGCGCGTCTTCGAGCACGGCATGACCTACACCTGCGAGAAAGCGGTCGGCCCGGCGCGCAGCTGCGATTTCCGCTCCGGGCGCATCATCCTGCAGCAGCCGGTGGAGCGCGAGCAGATGCAGAAGCTGCTGGCGAACGGCCGCACCGATCTCCTGACCGGCTTCGTCTCCAAGAAGGGCCGGCGCTTCAAGGCGTTCCTCGTCAAGACGCCCGACGGCAAGGTCGGCTTCGAGTTCCAGGCGCGCGCGCCCAAGGACAAGGCCGAAGAGCCGAAGAAGAAGCGCCGCGCCGCCTAGACGTCCAGGTTGCGCACTCCCAACGCGTTGTTCTCGATGAACGCGCGCCGCGGCTCGACCTCGTCGCCCATCAGCTTGGTGAAGATCTCGTCGGCGGCGATGCCGTCCTCGATCTGCACCCGCAGCAGGCGCCGCGCCTTGACGTCCATGGTGGTCTCCCAGAGCTGCTCGGGATTCATCTCGCCCAGCCCCTTGTAGCGCTGCAGGGTCATGGACTTCTCCACCTCGGCGAGCAGCCAGCGCATCGCCTCCGGGAAGTCGCGCACCGGCTGGCGCTTCTCGCCGCGCTGCACGTAGGCGCCCTCGCCGATCAGGCCGCGCAAGAGCTGCGCGGTCTGGCGGATCTGCGCATAGTCGCCGGAATGGACGAACTCGGTGTCGATGGTGCTCATGCGCACGTTGCCGTGGCGCGTGCGCTCGATGCGCACCTGGTAGCGGTCGGTCTTCTGGTCGAAGTGCGGCGCCACCGCGAAGCCGGCGCCGCCGATCGCCGCCTCGAGCGCCTCCGCCGAGCGCTCGGCGCTCGCCCGGCTCGAGAGATCGATCTCGACGCCGCCCAGGATGGCGAGCAGCGCCTCGCGGTCGATGAGGCGCGAGACGCGCTCGATCACCGCCTCGGTGAGCAGATGCGACTTGGCGAGCTCCGCCAGGGCGTCACCGCTGATCGGCTCGGCGCCGGCGCGCGGGTAGAGCGCCGCGTCGACCAGCGCCTGCCTGAGCATGAACTCGTTCAGCTCGTGCTCGTCCTTCAGGTAGCGCTCTTCCTTGCCGAGCTTCGCCTTGTAGAGCGGCGGCTGGGCGATGTAGATATGGCCGCGCTCGACCAGCTCGGGCATCTGCCGGTAGAAGAACGTCAGCAGCAGCGTGCGGATGTGCGAGCCGTCGACATCCGCATCGGTCATGATGATGATGCGGTGGTAGCGCAGCTTGTCGGGGTTGTACTCCTCCTTGCCGATGCCGCAGCCGAGCGCCGTGATCAGCGTCGCGATCTCGGCCGAGGAGAGCAGCTTGTCGAAGCGCGCGCGCTCGACGTTCAGGATCTTGCCCTTGAGCGGCAGGATCGCCTGGAACTTGCGGTCGCGTCCCTGCTTGGCCGAGCCGCCGGCCGAGTCGCCCTCGACCAGGTAGAGCTCGCACAGCGCCGGATCGCGCTCCTGGCAGTCGGCCAGCTTGCCGGGCAGGCCCATGCCGTCGAGCACGCCCTTGCGGCGCGTCATCTCGCGCGCCTTGCGCGCCGCCTCGCGCGCGCGCGCCGCCTCGACGATCTTCGAGGTGATGATGCGCGCATCCGCGGGCCGCTCGGCGAGGTAGTCGCGCAGCCGCTCGGCGACGATCTCCTCGACCACCGGGCGCACCTCGGAGGAGACCAGCTTTTCCTTGGTCTGCGACGAGAACTTCGGCTCGGGCACCTTGACCGACAGCACGCAGGCGAGGCCTTCGCGCATGTCGTCGCCGGTGGTCTCGACCTTGGCCTTCTTGGCGAGCTCGTTCTCCTCGATGTACTTGTTCAGCACCCGGGTCATCGCCGCGCGCAGGCCGGTGAGGTGCGTGCCGCCGTCCTTCTGCGGGATGTTGTTGGTGAAGCACAGCACGCTTTCCTGGTAGGAGTCGTTCCACTGCATCGCCACCTCGACGACGATGCCGTCCTTGTCGCCCCGGCCGTAGAACACGTTCGGGTGCAGGACGTTCTTGGCGCGGTTCATGTACTCCACGAAGCCGCGCACGCCGCCGGAGAAGGCGAAGTTCTCCTCCTTGCCGGTGCGCTGGTCGATCAGCACGATCTTCACGCCGTTGTTCAGGAACGACAGCTCGCGCAGGCGCCGCGCCAGGATGTCGTAGTGGTAGTCGATGCTGCCGAAGGTTTCCCGGGAGGCGAGGAAGTGCACCTCGGTGCCGCGCCGCTCGGTGCTGCCGGTGACCTTGAGCGGCGCCGTGGCCACGCCGTCGCGGAACTCGATCTGGTGCACCTTGCCCTCGCGCCAGATGGTGAGGCGCAGCCACTCGGAGAGCGCGTTCACCACCGATACGCCGACGCCGTGCAGGCCGCCCGACACCTTGTAGGTGTTGGAATCGAACTTGCCGCCGGCATGCAGCTCGGTCATGACGATCTCGGCCGCCGAGCGCTTCAGCTCGTCGTCCTCCTTGATGCCGGTGGGGATGCCGCGGCCGTTGTCCAGCACCGAGATCGAGTTGTCGGTGTGGATGGTGACGACGATCTCGTCGCAGTAGCCGGCGAGCGCCTCGTCGACCGCGTTGTCCACCACCTCGAACACCATGTGGTGCAGCCCGGTGCCGTCCGAGGTGTCGCCGATGTACATCCCGGGGCGCTTGCGCACCGCCTCCAGACCCTTCAGGACCTTGATCGCGTCGGAGCCGTAGTCGTTCGGGTTGGCGGGATTGGCGGCCAATTCAGATCCTCATCGGCATGACGACGTACTTGAAGTCCTTCTCGCCGGGATAGGTGACGAGCGCGCTGGAGGCCGCGTCGCCGAACTGGCAGTCGAGGGCGCTGCCGGGCACGTTGTTCAGCACGTCGAGCAGGTAGTTGACGTTGAAGCCGATGTCGAGCGCGTCGCCCTGGTACTCGACCTCCAGCTCCTCCTGCGCCTCCTCCTGCTCGGCGTTCGACGAGACGATCTTCAGGCTGTTCTCGCCGAGCACCCAGCGCACGCCGCGGAACTTCTCGTTCGACAGGATCGCCGCGCGCTGCAGCGCCTGGCGCAGCGGCTCGCGCTCGGTGCGCAGGCGGTTCTTGTGCTGGGTCGGGATCACCCGCGTGTAGTCCGGGAACTTGCCGTCGATCAGCTTGGTGACCAGCTCGACCGCGCCGAAGCGGAAGCCCGCCTGCGTCGCCGAGAGCTCGACCGTCACCGGATCGTCGCTGTCGGCGAGCAGCTTGCCGAGCTCGATCACCGTCTTGCGCGGCACGATCGCTTCCTGCCGCGGCAGCTTGGCGCCCAGCTCGTGCGCCACGTAGGCGAGCCGGTGGCCGTCGGTGGCGACGAGCTTCAGCCGCTCCTCCTCGACCACCATCAGCAGGCCGTTCAGGTAGTAGCGGATGTCCTGCTGCGCCATCGCGTAGTGCACCAGGCCGAGCAGGCGCCGCAGCGCCTTCTGCGGCAGCGCGAAGCGCGCCGTCTCGCCGGAAGGCCGGGCGAGGCGCGGAAAGTCCTCGGCCGGCAGGGTCTGCAGCGTGAAGCGGCTCTTGCCCGCCTTGACCACCAGCCGCTTGTCCTGCGGCTGCAGGTTCACCTCGGCGCCCTCGGGGAGCGCGCGCAGGATGTCGAGCAGCTTGCGCGCGCCCACGGTGAGCGCCTTGGCGTCGCCGCTGCCGGCCAGGCTGCTGTGCGCGGTGATCTGGATCTCGATGTCGGTCGCGAGGAAGGCGAGCGCGTCGCCGCTGCGCTCGAGCAGCACGTTGGACAGGATGGGCAGGGTATGACGGCGCTCGATGATGCCGCTCACCGCGGAGAGCGGTCCGAGGATTTCGTCGCGCTTTGCCTTGATCATGTCTTTAGTTATTTACCTTATTAGTAGTAGCTAATAGGGAGGGCTGAGCTGCGGGATAACCGGCAAACCCGTTTGCCGCCGGGCGCTTGGCGCCGTGGCGCCGGCGGGGAAAGCTGTGGAGGGCGTGTGCGCGAATGTGGGCAAGTGCGCCGCGCGCCGGGCGCGGGCGAGTTGCCCACAGCTTTTCTCGGGCTCGGTGCACAGGTTGTCCAGGCGGCGCTCAACCCTTGAGCACCTGCTCGAGGACCAGGTAGTCCCGGTTGAGCGCGCTGTCGCGGCTGCGCAGCGCCGCGATGGTGCGGCAGGCGTGCAGGACGGTGGTGTGGTCGCGGTTGCCGAAGGCCTCGCCGATCTCGGGCAGGCTCATCTGCGTCAGGTCCTTGGCGAGCGCCATGGCGACCTGGCGCGGCCGAGCGATGTTGCGGCTGCGCTTCTTCGAGTGCATGTCCGACATCTTGATCTTGAAGTACTCGGCGACCGTCTTCTGGATGCCCTCGACGCTCACCTGCCGGCTGTTGAGGTTGAGGATGTCGCGCAGCGCCTCCTTGGCGAGGTCGAGCGAGAGCTCGCGCCCGGTGAAGCGGGCGAAGGCGAGCACCTTCTTCAGCGCGCCTTCCAGCTCGCGCACGTTGGAGCGGATGTGCTTGGCGATGAAGAAGGCGATCTCCTCCGAGAGCGGCGCGGCCTCGGCTTCGGCCTTCTTGAGCACGATCGCCACGCGCATCTCGAGCTCCGGCGGCTCGATCGCCACGGTCAGGCCCCAGCCGAAGCGCGAGATCAGCCGCTCCTCCATGCCGGCGATTTCCTTGGGATAGGTGTCGCAGGTGATGACGATCTGCTTGTGCGCCTCCACCAGCGCGTTGAACGCGTAGAAGAACTCCTCCTGCGTGCGGCCCTTGTTGGAGAAGAACTGGATGTCGTCGATCAGCAGCAGGTCGAGCGAGTGGTAGTAGCGCTTGAACTCGTCGAACGACTTCTGCTGGTAGGCGCGCACCACGTCGGTGACGTACTGCTCGGCGTGGATGTAGCGGATGCGCGCCTGCGGCACCCGGTCGGCGACCTGGTTGCCGATCGCCTGCACGAGGTGCGTCTTGCCCAGCCCGACGCCGCCGTAGACGAACAGGGGGTTGTAGGAAGTGCCGGGGTTCTCCGCCACCTGGAGCGCCGCGGCGCGCGCCAGCTGGTTCGCCTTGCCGGTGACGAAGCTCTCGAAGGTGAAGGCGCGGTTCAGGCGCGAGCGGTCCTGGATCGCCGGCGCCTCGGCGACCGGCCGGGCGCTCGCCGGGGCGGGGCGGCCGGCGGGCTCGCCGCCGCGCGCGAGCACCAGGCGCAGCGCGCAGTCCCGGCCGCTCGCCTCGGCGACCAGGCGCTCGATGCGCGCGGCAAAGCGCTCGCGCACGAGCTCGAGCACGAAGCGGTTCGGGGCGGCCAGCACGAAGGTATCGCTCGCCGCGCCGGCCTCCGGCGCGAGCGGCCGAATCCACGTATTGAACTGCTGAGCGGGTAGTTCCTGCTCGAGCCGACGCAAGCAGGCGTCCCAGAGATTCTGCATCTTGTAGTGGGCCTAGACGAGGCGAAATTTTACCCGCTTCGCTGCGGGTTATCCACAGCGCGGCGCGCCGAAAACGCGCCTCGCAAAGCGCCGCGTCATCAACGTCCTCGAATTGACAACGCGATGATGCGCAAGCTCTAATACCGCCCTTTTTCGGACCGTCGCAATGGCCACGAAGCGGACTTACCAGCCCTCGAAAACGCGCCGCGCGCGGCGCCACGGCTTTCTCGTGCGCAGCCGCACGCGGGGCGGGCGCAAGGTATTGCGCAACCGTCGGGCGCGGGGTCGGCGTCGGCTGGCCCTATAGCGGCTGCTCCCGCGGCAAAGAAGCGCTTCGCCTTCGACGCGTCCCGCCGGCTGAGCCGAAAGCTCGACTTCGAGCGGCTGCTGCACAGCGGAACGCGCCGGAGCGTCGGCGGCTATGTCTTCTACTACCAGCGCCGCGCCGCGGGTCCGCCGCGACTGGGCCTGCTGGTGACCCGCAGGCACGCCGCGGCAGCGGTCGAACGCAATCGCATAAAGCGCTGCATCCGTGAGGCATTCAGGCTGGCGCAGCAAGATCTCGGCGCGATCGACGTGCTGGTGCGTCCGCCGCTGGGCGCGCGCGCCTCGCCGGCCATGCAGGCGCGCCTGCGCGAGCTCCTGGGCAGCCTGAAATGATCGCCGAAGCGCTGCGCTTCATGGTGCGCGTCTACCGCTGGTGCGTGAGCCCGCTGCTGCCGCGCGCGTGCCGTTTCTTCCCCAGCTGCTCGGAGTACGCCGACGAGGCGCTGCGCCGGCATGGCGCATTGCGCGGCGGCTGGCTCGCCGCGCGGCGCGTGTGCCGCTGCGGTCCGTGGCATCCCGGCGGCGTCGACCCCGTTCCCTGAATCATGGATACCCAACGCCTCATCCTGCTGTTCATCTTCGGCTTCTCGCTGCTCATGCTGTGGGAATCGTGGGAGCGAATGCACCGGCCCCCGCCAGCGGCGCCGGCGGCTTCCGCGCCCGCCGCCACGGTGCCGCAGAGCGAGCCGTCCGGCGCGCCGCAGGCGGAGGCGGTGCCGCGCAGCCCCGCGGCCGTGCCGGCGAGCGCCGCGGCGAGCCAGGGGGAGACCGTCAAGGTCAGCACCGACCTCGTTCAGGCCGAGATCGACACGATGGGCGCGACGCTGAAGCGGCTCGAGCTCGTGCGCCACAAGGACTCCGCGGACCCGACCAAGAACCTGGCGCTGCTCGGCGAGGCGCACGGCTACGAGGCGCAAAGCGGCCTCACCGGCGAGGGCCCGAACCACCGCACGCTGTGGCAGGCCGAGCCGGGCGAGCGCACGCTGCGCCCCGGCGAGGACACGCTGCAAGTGCGCTTCAGCGCCCGCAACGCGCAAGGCGCGCGAGTCGAGAAGATCTACACCTTCCACCGCAACCGGTACGTGGTCGACGTGACGCTGCGGGTGCACAACGACGGCGCGGCGCCGCTCGCCACGTACGCCTACTTCCAGCTCACCCACGACGGCAGGCCGGAGAGCACCCGCAACAGCGTGGCGGAGACTTTCGGCGCGCAAAGCTTCACCGGCTTCGCCGTGTACTCCGATGCGCAGAAGTTCCAGAAGGTGCCGCCCGCGGACGTCGACGAATCCGATGCCGAATACGTGCGCCAGGCCAAGGATGGCTGGCTCGCTTTCGTGCAGCACTACTTCGTGAGCGCGTGGCTGGTGCCCGCCGGCGTCGAGCGCGAGTACACGATCGAGAAGCGCCAGGACGGCAGCTACGCCGGGCGGGCGCTGGTGCCGGTGCGCGTCGCGCCGGGCGCGAGCGCGAGCGTCACGGTGCCGCTGTATTCCGGGCCGCAGGAGAAGAACCGCCTCGAGGCGGCGGCGCCCGGGCTCGACCTGGTGGTCGACTACGGCTGGCTCACCATCATCGCCTGGCCGCTGTTCTGGCTGCTGGAGAAGCTGCACGCGCTCACCGGCAACTGGGGCGTGGCGATCATCCTGCTCACGGTGCTGATCAAGCTGATGTTCTTCCCGCTCTCCGCCGCGAGCTACCGGTCGATGGCGAAGATGAAGCTGATCACGCCGCGGCTCACCAAGATCCGCGAGATGTACGCCAACGACCGGCAGAAGATGAACCAGGCGATGATGGAGCTCTATCGCACGGAGAAGATCAACCCGCTCGGCGGCTGCTTCCCGATCCTGGTGCAGATCCCCGTGTTCATCGCGCTCTACTGGGTGCTGCTCGCGGCCATCGAGCTGCGCCATGCGCCGTTCATCCTCTGGATCAAGGACCTGTCGGCGCTCGACCCGTATTTCGTGCTGCCGGTGCTGATGACCATCACCATGGTGATCCAGACGCGCATGAACCCGAAGCCGCCCGACCCGGTGCAGGCGAAGGTGATGCAGGTGATGCCCTTCGTGTTCAGCATCTTCTTCTTCTTCTTTCCCGCCGGCCTGGTGCTGTACTGGCTGGTGAACAACATCCTTTCCATCCTCCAGCAGTGGCAGATCCAGCGGATGTTCAACCGCGACAAGCCTGCCCATGCCCGGCGATGAGATAGGGCGCGATACGATCGCCGCGCTCGCGACGCCGAGCGGGCGCGGCGGCATCGGCGTGGTGCGCGTTTCCGGCCCGGGCGTCGCGCGCATCGCGCAGGCGCTGCTCGGCAAGCTGCCGCCGCCGCGCCGGGCCAGCTACGCCACTTTCCGCGACGCGCGCGGCGAGGCGCTGGACCGGGGAATCGCGCTGTACTTCCGCGCGCCGCATTCGTACACCGGCGAGGACGTGCTCGAGCTGCAAGGGCACGGCGGCCCGATGGTCATGCAGGCGCTGCTCGCCGCGTGCCTGGACGCCGGCGCGCGGCTCGCCGAGCCGGGCGAGTTCACGCGCCGCGCGTTCCTCGAGGGCCGGCTCGACCTGGCGCAGGCCGAGGCGGTCGCCGACCTCATCGACGCCGCGAGCCGCGAGGCGGCGCGCAGCGCGCTGCGCTCGCTGAGCGGCGAGTTCTCGGCGGCGATCGAGCGGCTGCGCGGCAAGATCGTCGAGCTGCGCGCGCTCACCGAGGCGATGCTCGACTTTCCGGAAGAGGAGCTCGACACGCTGCACCGGGACGAGGCGCTCGCGGGGCTCGCCGAGCTGCGCGGCACGCTCGCCGGGATCCTGAAGCAGAGCCGGCAGGGCAGCCTGCTGCGCAGCGGCGTGCACGTGGTGCTCGCCGGCGCGCCGAACGTCGGCAAGTCGAGCCTGCTCAACCGGCTCGCCGGCGAGGAGCGCGCCATCGTCACGCCGGTGCCGGGCACCACGCGCGACGCGCTGCGCGAGCCGGTGCAGATCGAGGGCGTGCCGCTGACGCTCGTCGACACCGCCGGGCTGCGCGCCTCTCAGGACAGCGTCGAGCGGCTCGGCATGGAGCGCACGCGCCGCGAGATCGCCTCGGCGGACGTCGTGCTGCTGGTCGCCGAAGCGGGCGGCGAGCCGGCAGCGCTGGACGAAGCGCCGCACGACGCAGCGCGGCTCGTCGTGTTCAACAAGATCGATCTGCATCCGCATTTCTCGCCGCCCGAGGGCGCGCTCGCGGTCTCGGCGCTCACGGGCGGGGGCATGGACGCCTTGCGCGCCGCGATCCTGCACGCGGCCGGGTGGGCGAGCGCCGGCGAGTCCGCGTTTCTCGCGCGCGAGCGCCATCTGCGCTCGCTGCGCCTGTGCGCCGAGCACCTGGCGCGCGCCGAGGCGCAGCTCGAGCGCTGGGAGCTTTTCGCAGAAGAGCTTCGTCTCGCCGCAGAGCAGCTCGCGGCGATCACCGGTGCGTTCACGAGCGACGATCTGCTGGGCGAGATCTTCTCTCGCTTCTGCATCGGCAAGTAGCCGTTTCGCTAAGCTAACTATTTGATGTAACGGTCTTTTATCCGACCGGCACAGGGCGCGACGCGGCTCCGCTCAATCGCTCGGGTGCTAGAATCGCCGCACGACTTTCTCTGCACCGGCCCAGCCTTGCCTGGGCCGTTGCCTTTTGGAGTCACGACGCGATGAACGCTCCGCTCACCAAATCCAGCGACCCGACCAATGCCCCGACGTGGGTACGCCATGCAGGTCTTCGCCAGTGGGTCGCCGAGATTGCCCAGCTCGCCAAGCCCGAGCGCATTCACTGGTGCGACGGCTCGCAGGCCGAGTACGACCGGCTGTGCGAGGAGCTCGTCGCTTCCGGCACTCTGATCCGCCTCAACCCGAAGCTGCGGCCGAACTCCTTCCTCGCCCGCTCGCACCCGACCGACGTGGCGCGCATGGAAGAGCGTACGTTCATCTGCAGCCGCAGGAAGGAAGACGCCGGGCCGACCAACAACTGGATCGAGCCGGGCGAGATGCGCGCCACGCTGAACCGCCTTTTCGACGGCTGCATGCGCGGCCGCACCATGTACGTGATGCCGTTCTCCATGGGGCCGATCGGCTCGCACATCGCCCAGGTCGGCGTCGAGATCTCCGACTCGGCGTACGTGGCGATCAGCATGAAGATCATGACGCGCATGGGGCGTGCGGTCGCCGAGTGGCTCGGCACCGAGGGCAGCTTCGTTCCCTGCGTGCACTCGGTAGGCGCGCCGCTCGCCCCGGGCGAGAAAGACGTCGCCTGGCCGTCGAACGAGAAGGAAAAGTGGATCGTCCACTTCCCCGAGACCCGCGAGATCTGGTCTTACGGCTCGGGCTACGGCGGCAACGCGCTGCTCGGCAAGAAATGCCTGGCGCTGCGCATCGCCTCCGTGATGGCGCGCGACGAAGGCTGGCTCGCCGAGCACATGCTCATCCTCGGCATGGAGTCCCCGAGCGGCAAGAAGACCTACATTTCCGCGGCTTTCCCCTCGGCGTGCGGCAAGACCAACCTGGCGATGCTCATCCCGCCGCCGGCGTTCAAGGGCTGGAAGGTCACGACGATCGGCGAGGACATCGCCTGGATAAAGCCGGGCGCGGACGGGCGCTTCCACGCCATCAATCCGGAAGCCGGGCTGTTCGGCGTGGCGCCCGGCACCTCGGAGGCGACCAACCCGAACGCGATGCGCATGCTGCGCGAGAACGTCATTTTCACCAACGTGGCGCTGACGCCCGAGGGTGATGTCTGGTGGGAAGGCATGACGGAGCAGCCGCCGCAGCGTCTGATCGACTGGCAGGGCCGGGAATGGACGCCGGAGGACGGCAAGAAGGGGCGGCTCGCCGCCCATCCCAATGCCCGCTTCACCGTGGCGGCTTCGCAATGCCCGTCGATCGACCCGAACTGGGAAGACCCCAACGGCGTGCCGATCTCGGCCTTTGTGTTCGGCGGCCGGCGCTCGACGACCGTGCCGCTGGTCGTGGAAGCGCCGACGTGGGAAGAGGGTGTCTACATGGCGGCGACGCTCGGCTCCGAGACCACCGCGGCGATTGCCGGCAAGGTCGGCGTGGTGCGCCGGGACCCGATGGCGATGGTGGCGTTCGTCGGCTACAACATGGGCGATTACTTCGCCCACTGGCTCAAGATGGGCAAGGCGGTGAAGCATCCGCCGAAGATCTTCCGGGTCAACTGGTTCCGCAGGGACGCCAACGGCCGCTTCATCTGGCCGGGCTTCGGCGAGAACATGCGAGTCCTGCAGTGGATCGCCGAGCGCTGCGAAGGGCGCGCGGACGGTATCCAGACGCCGCTCGGCATCATGCCGAGGTTCCAGGACCTCAACTGGAGCGGCCTGGACAAGGTGTCCTCCGCCCAGTACGAGGAGCTGACCCGGATCGACCCCGCGGCCTGGCGCGAAGAGCTGCAGTCGCATGACGAGCTGTTCGCCAAGCTGGGCAGCCATCTGCCGTCGGCTCTCGATGCGCGACGCGCCGTGATGCACCAGCAACTGCCCGGCTGACAGCGATTCGCTGCATTGCAGCAAAGCCGGTGTTCCACGTGAAACCACCGCCTGCGTAGTTTCACGTGGAACGGTTGCGTAAAATCACGCGGCCTGATGTTTCCCGAATTCGATGTCATCGTCGTCGGCGGCGGCCATGCCGGGACCGAGGCGGCGCTTGCCGCCGCCCGCATGGGCCGGCGCACCCTGCTGCTCACTCACAGCATAGAGACGCTCGGCCAGATGTCGTGCAACCCGTCGATCGGCGGCATCGGCAAAGGCCACCTCGTGAAGGAGATCGACGCGCTGGGCGGCGCAATGGCGATAGCCACCGACGAGGCCGGCATCCAGTTCCGCATCCTCAATTCCTCCAAGGGTCCGGCGGTGCGAGCCACCCGGGCGCAGGCCGACCGGGCGCTCTACCGGCGCGCGATACGGCGCCGGCTGGAGAACCAGCCCAACCTGCTGCTCTTCCAGCAGGCCGTAGAGGACGTGCTGCTCGAGGCTGAGCGCGCGGTAGGCGTGTCGACGCAGCTCGGCCTGAGATTCCGCGCGCGCTCGGTGGTCCTTACCGCGGGCACTTTCCTGTCGGGGCAGATCCACGTCGGGCTGCGCAACTACCAGGCGGGCAGAGCAGGCGAGCCGGCTTCGGTCATGCTCTCGCAGCGCCTGCGCGAGCTCGGCCTGCCCATGGGCAGGCTGAAGACCGGGACGCCGCCGCGCCTGGACGCGCGAAGCGTCGACCTCGCCGTCATGGAAGAGCAGCCCGGCGACTCCCCAGAGCCGGTGTTTTCGTTCGTCGGCCGTCGCGAGATGCATCCCCGGCAGATGCCCTGCTGGATCACCCATACCAACGAGCGCACGCACGAGCTGATCCGGGGCGCGCTGGACCGCTCGCCGATGTTCACCGGCGTCATCCAGGGCGTCGGCCCGCGCTATTGCCCGTCGATCGAGGACAAAGTGCATCGCTTTTCCGGGAAGGCGAGCCACCAGATCTTCATCGAGCCCGAGGGCCTGGAGTCGAACGAGCTCTATCCGAACGGCATCTCGACCAGCTTGCCTTACGACGTGCAGGTCGAGCTGGTGCATTCCATCCGCGGACTGGAAAGGGCGCACATCGTCCGGCCCGGTTACGCGATCGAGTACGACTACTTCGACCCACGATCGCTTTCGGCTTCGCTCGAGAGCAAGACGATCCGCGGGCTTTACTTCGCCGGCCAGGTCAACGGCACGACGGGGTACGAAGAGGCTGCCGCGCAGGGATTGCTCGCCGGCGTCAACGCCGCATTGAGCGCCGCCGGGCGCGAGCCCTGGTGGCCGGCGCGCGACGAGGCCTACCTCGGCGTCATGGTCGACGACCTCGTGACGCGCGGCGTCACCGAGCCCTATCGCATGTTCACCAGCCGCGCCGAGTACCGGCTGCAGCTTCGCGAAGACAACGCCGACCTGCGGCTGACCGAGACCGGGCGAAGGCTGGGGCTGGTCGACGACCGCAGATGGGACGCCTTTTGCCGCAAGCGCGACGCGATCGAGCGCGAGAAAGCGCGGCTGGAAAGAACGTTTGTAAGCACAAGCTTTCCTGAAAAGGTGCGTGCGATTGAGTACCTTCGCCGTCCAGAGGTCCGCTATGCCGACGTAGCGAGCACCGAGCCCGTGAGCCCGGAAGTCGCCGAGCAGGTCGAGATCCAGGTGAAGTACGAGGGCTACGTAGTGCGGCAGAAGGCGGAAGTGGCCCGCCGCAAGCGGCTGGAGGACATGGCGATCCCGCCCGATTTCGACTACGCCATGGTGCGCGGCCTTTCGGTCGAAGCGCGGCAGAAGCTTTCGGCGCAGCGCCCGCAGACGCTCGGCCAGGCGAGCCGCATCTCGGGCATCACGCCGGCAGCCGTATCGCTCCTCGCCGTGTACCTGAAGAAGTGCAGCCCGCACCAGAACGACGCGCCCGCCGTCAAGACGGCATGACGCCGCGCGAGGCGCTGGAGCGCGGCGCACAGGAGCTGGCGCTGGGGCTGCGCGAGGAGACGCGCGAGCGGCTGCTCGCCTACCTCGCCTTGATGGCAAAGTGGAACAAGACCTACAACCTGACCGCCGTGCGTGATCCGCTTGCCATGGTGAGCCATCACCTGCTCGACTCGCTCGCCGCGCTGCCGCACCTGGCGATGCCGCCGTCGGGCGCGCTGGCCGACGTCGGCTCGGGCGCAGGCCTGCCGGGCATTCCGCTCGCGATCGTGCGCCCGGACTGGAAGGTGGCGCTCGCCGAGGCGAGCGGGAAGAAGGCGGCGTTTCTGCGCCAGGCGACGATCGAGCTCGGCCTGCGCAACGCCGAGGTGCACGAAGGACGCGTCGAGAGCTGGCGCCCCGCGGAGCGCTTCCCGGTGGTGATCTCGCGCGCGTTCGCGCGCCTGGCGCAGTTCGCGCGCGCCTGCGCGCATCTCGTGACGCGCGAAGGCTGCCTCGTGGCGATGAAGGGCGCGCTGCGCCCGGACGAGCTCGCCGAGATGGCGGCGTGGCGCTGCGCAGCCGTGGCGCTGCGCGTGCCGTTCCTCGACGCGGCGCGCCACCTGGTGATCTGCCGGCGCGACGAAGCCCTGGCGGCCGCGTGAGCGCGCGCGTGCTCGCCGTGGTGAACCAGAAGGGCGGCGTCGGCAAGACCACGACCAGCGTCAATCTCGCCGCGGCGCTCGCCCAGTCGGGCAGCCGCGTGCTGCTGGTCGACCTCGACCCGCAGGGCAACGCCACGATGGGCAGCGGCGTCGACAAGCGCACGCTCGCGCGCACCGTCTACCACGTGCTGCTCGGCCTCGCCGAGGTCGCCGCGGCGCGCGTGCGCGCCGAGCGCGGCGGCTACGACCTGCTGCCGGCGAACCGCGAGCTGGCCGGCGCCGAAGTGGAGCTGGTCGAGCTGCCCGAGCGCGAGTCGCGGCTGAAGAACGCGCTCGCCGGCGCCGCCGGGCAGTACGACTTCGTGCTGATCGACTGCCCGCCGTCGCTGAGCCTGCTGACCGTCAATGCGCTCGCCGCCGCGCAGCGCGTGCTCATTCCCATGCAATGCGAGTACTACGCGCTCGAGGGGCTGTCGGACCTCGTGGGCACGATCAAGCGCGTGCGCGCGAACCTCAACCCGGGGCTCGAGATCGCCGGGCTGCTGCGCACCATGTACGACCCGCGCAACACGCTGTCGCAGCAGGTCTCGCAGCAGCTCGAATCGCACTTCGGCGACAAGGTGTACCGCACGCTCGTGCCGCGCAACGTGCGCCTCGCCGAAGCGCCGAGCTACGGCGTGCCGGCGGTGATGTGGGACGCGGCCTCCAAGGGCGCGCAGGCCTACCTCGCCCTGGCGCGCGAGATCCTGGCGCAGGGGCAGCGGGCATGAAACCCAAGGGCCTCGGCCGCGGCCTCGACGCGCTGCTCGGCGCCGACACGGCGCCGCGCGAATCGCTCGCGACGCTCCCGGTGTCGCGCGTCCAGCCCGGCCGCTACCAGCCGCGCACGCGCATGGACGAGCGCGCGCTCGCCGAGCTCGCCGCGTCGATCCGCACGCAGGGCCTGATGCAGCCGCTGCTGGTGCGCCCGCTCGGCGGCGAGCGCTACGAGCTGATCGCCGGCGAACGGCGCTGGCGTGCGGCGCAGATGGCCGGACTGGAGCAGGTGCCGGCGCTGGTGCGCGAAGTGCCCGACGAGGCGGCGCTCGCCATGGCGCTCATCGAGAACATCCAGCGCGAGGACCTGAACCCGATGGAGGAAGCCGCGGGGATCCAGCGGCTGATCGACGAGTTCCACATGACGCACGAGCAGGCGGCCGACGCGGTGGGCCGCTCGCGCAGCGCCACCAGCAACCTGCTGCGCCTGCTCAAGCTGGCGCGGCCGGTGCAGGAGATGCTGATGCAGGGCCGGCTGGAGATGGGCCACGCGCGCGCGTTGCTGGCGCTCGACGCGGCGCGCCAGGTCGAGCTCGCGCACGCCGTCGCGGCGAAGGGCCTGTCGGTGCGCGAAGCCGAGGCGCTGGTGCAGCGGCTGCAGCGCGGCGCGCCGGCGCGCCGGCGGCGCCGCGGCGACCGCGACCTGGCGCGGCTGGAGGACGAGCTCGCCGAGCGCCTCGGCACGACGGTCGAGATCCGCGCCGGCAAGAAGGGCGGCAAGCTGGTGCTGCACTACGCGAGCCTGGACCACCTCGACGAGCTGCTGAAGAAGCTGCGCTAGCGCGCCGGCGGGCGTTAAGTTTGCGCTATACTTTCCGCCCTTTGCGAGGTGGTGCGAATCGATAAGGAAGTGCTTCGCCACCTCAGCAAGCCGGTACTCACTGTCTTGCGGTGGCAGGTCGCGGCCACGCTGGCGTTGTCGCTCGCTGCCGCGGTCGCCGCAGGTATGCATGGCGCAGCTTCGGCGGCGGCGGGGGGCGCGGTGAGCATGGTCGCGGGGCTCGCCTCCGCGTGGCTCGCCGCCCGGACGAGCACGCGCTCGCCGGGCCGCGCGCTGGCAGGTGCGCTGCGCGCGGAGGCGGTGAAGATCGGTCTTGCGCTGTTCCTGGTGTGGCTCGTGCTGGCGAACTATCCGCAGACGGTCGTCGCAGCCTTTCTCGGAACGTTCGTCGTCACGATGCTGATTTTTGCAATGGCTTTCTTCGTCCGCGATTACTGACCGACTTCAGCCGATGGCCGCAGGCACCGAGCTCACCGCTTCCGAGTACATCCAGCACCACCTGACGTTCCTCGCCAGGCCGGTCGGCGACGGCGGCGGCTTCTGGACGCTCAACGTCGACTCGCTGCTCACCTCGATCGCGCTCGGCGTGCTGGGCCTGGGCTTCATCTGGTGGGTGGTGCGCGGCGCGACCGCCGGCGTGCCCAACCGGCGCCAGGCGGCCGTCGAGCTGCTGATCGAGTTCGTCGACGATCAGGCGAAGAGCATCTTCCACCACGGCGACCGCCACCGCTTCATCGCGCCGGCGGCGCTCACGGTGTTCGTCTGGACCGTGCTGATGAACGCCATGGACTGGCTGCCGGCCGACATCGTCTCGACGGTGTTCGGCTGGTTCGGCGTGCACACCTGGCGCATCGTGCCGACCGCGGACGTGAACACCACCTTCGCGCTGTCGATTTCCGTGCTGCTGCTGAGCCTGTACTTCGGCGTCGCCGCCAAGGGGCCGCGCGGCTGGCTGCACGGCTTCGTCTGCGCGCCCTTCGGCGCCAATCCGCTGCTCTGGCCGGCCAACGTGCTGTTCAACCTCGTCGAGTACGTGTCGAAGACGCTGTCGCACTCGCTGCGGCTGTTCGGCAACATGTACGCGAGCGAGATCCTGTTCCTGCTGCTCTGGCTGTGGGCCGCGCACAGCTCGTTCCAGACCGACTACTTCATCGGCTTCGTCGCCTCGGTGCTGTTCGGCCTCGGCTGGGCGATCTTCCACATCCTGATCGTGCTGCTGCAGGCCTACATTTTCATGATGCTCACCGTCGTCTACGTGGCGATGGCCTTCGAGCACCACTGACCCTCTCCTTCATTCCCGCTCAAACAAAGGAAAGCAACGATGGAAAAACTGCAACTGCTTGCGATGGTGCAGGCTTACACGGGGATCGGCATCGGCCTGATGGTCGGCCTCGGCGCCGCCGGCGCGTGCATCGGCGTCGGCATCATGTGCAGCCGCTTCCTCGAGGCGGCGGCGCGCCAGCCCGAGCTGACCAACTCCCTGCAGGGCAAGGTGTTCCTGCTGCTCGGCCTGATCGACGCGTCGTTCATCATCGCGCTGGGCATCGGCATGTTCTTCGCGTTCGCCAACCCGCTGGCGGGCGCGTTCGGCTGAGCATGGCGCCGGGCCACCCGAGGGGGTCGAGATGAACATCAACGTCACGCTGGTCGCCCAGGCGCTCACCTTCGCGCTGTTCATCTGGTTCACGGTGAAGCTGGTCTGGCCCTTCATGCTGCGCGCCATCGAGACGCGGCAGAAGACCATCGCCGACGGCCTCGCCGCCGCCGAGCAGGGCCGCCGCTCGCTCGAGCTCTCGACCCGGCAGGCCGAGGAGACGGTCGCGCAGGCGCGCAGCCGCGCCGCCGAGATCATCGCCCAGGCGGAGAAGCGCGCCGCGCAGATGATCGAGGAGGCGCGCGGCGCCGCGCGCGAGGAAGGCGAGCGCGAGAAGGCCGCCGCGCGCGCCGAGATCGAGCAGGCGGTGACGCGCGCGCGCGAGCAGCTGCGCGACCGCGTCGCCTCGCTCGCCGTCGCCGGCGCGGAGAAGATCCTGCGCCGCGAGGTCGACGCCAAGGCGCACGGCGACCTGCTCGACGCCATCAAGCGGGAGCTGTGAGCGGCCGTGGCTGAGCCGAGCACCGTCGCCCGCCCCTACGCCGAAGCGGCGTTCAAGCTCGCCGACGAGACGGGCGCCCTGGCGCGCTGGTCGGAGATGCTGGCCGCGCTCGCCCTGGTCGCCGAGGACCCGCGCGTGCGCGCCGCGATCGGCGACCCGAAGCTCTCCGACGCGCAGGTCGCGGGACTTTTCATCGCCATCCTCGCCGGCAAGCTGAGCGCCGAGGCGGAGAACTTCGTGCGCGTGCTGGCCGCCAACGGCCGGCTGGCGCTGCTGCCCGAGATACGCGCGCAGTTCGAGGCGCTGAAGAACGAGCGCGAGGGCGTGGTGGAAGCCGAGGTGCAGTCGGCGTTCGAGTTCTCGGACGCCCAGGTGCGCGACCTGGTGCAGCGGCTGGAGAAGAAGACCGGCCGCAAGGTCCGGGCGCGGGTGCAGGTGAACAAGGATCTGATCGCCGGGGTGCGCGTCATCCTCGGCGACAAGGTGATCGACGCATCGGCGCGCGCGCAGCTCGCGGCGCTCGAGACGGCATTGAAAGCGTAAGGAGTCCGCATGCAACTGAATCCTTCCGAGATCTCGGAGCTCATCAAGAGCCGCATCCAGAACCTCGACGCCGGCGCCCAGATGCGCACGCAGGGCACCGTGGTCTCGGTGACCGACGGCATCTGCCGCATCCACGGGCTGTCGGACGTCATGCAGGGCGAGATGCTCGAGTTCCCGAGGAACACCTTCGGCCTGGCGCTCAACCTCGAGCGCGACTCGGTCGGCGCGGTGATCCTCGGCGAGTACACGCACATCACCGAGGGCGACACGGTCAAGACCACCGGCAAGATCCTCTCGGTGCCGATCGGCCCCGAGCTGCTCGGCCGCGTCGTCAACTCGCTCGGCCAGCCGATCGACGGCAAGGGGCCGATCAACGCCAAGCTCACCGACGTGATCGAGAAGGTGGCGCCGGGGGTGATCGCCCGCCAGTCGGTGTCGCAGCCGGTGCAGACGGGACTCAAGGCGATCGACTCGATGGTGCCGATCGGCCGCGGCCAGCGCGAGCTGATCATCGGCGACCGGCAGACCGGCAAGACCGCGGTGGCGGTCGACACCATCATCAACCAGAAGGGCAAGGACCTGTACTGCGTCTACGTGGCGATCGGCCAGAAGGCCTCGACCATCGCCAACGTGGTGCGCAAGCTCGAGGAGCACGGCGCGATGGCCTACACCATCGTCGTCGCCGCCTCGGCCTCCGAGTCGGCCGCCATGCAGTACATCGCGCCGTACGCGGGCTGCACCATGGGCGAGTACTTCCGCGACCGCGGCATGGACGCGCTGATCATCTACGACGACCTGACCAAGCAGGCCTGGGCGTACCGCCAGGTGTCGCTGCTGCTGCGCCGCCCGCCGGGGCGCGAGGCGTACCCGGGCGACGTGTTCTACCTGCACTCGCGCCTGCTCGAGCGCGCGGCGCGCGTCAACGCCGAGTACGTGGAGAAGTTCACCAAGAGCGAGGTCAAGGGCAAGACCGGCTCGCTGACCGCGCTGCCGATCATCGAGACGCAGGCGGGCGACGTGACGGCGTTCGTGCCGACCAACGTCATCTCGATCACCGACGGCCAGATCTTCCTCGAGACGGACCTGTTCAACGCGGGCATCCGCCCGGCCATCAACGCCGGCATCTCGGTGTCGCGGGTCGGCGGCGCCGCGCAGACCAAGATCATGAAGCGCCGCGACACCGGCGGCGGCGTGCGCCTGGCGCTCGCGCAGTACCGCGAGCTGGCGGCCTTCGCCCAGTTCGCGAGCGACCTGGACGAGGCGACGCGCAAGCAGCTCGAGCGCGGCCGCATGGTGACCGAGCTGATGAAGCAGCCGCAGTACCAGCCGCTGCAGGTGTGGGAGATGGCGCTCACGCTGTTCGCGGTGAACAACGGCTACTTCGACGACATCGACGTGAAGAAGGCGCTGGCCGCCGAGAAGTCGATGCGCGACTACCTGAAGGGCAAGTACGGCGACCTGGTCAACCGCATGGAGGAGAAGAAGGACCTCTCCCCCGAGGACGAGAAGGCGCTGCACGAGGCGATCAAGGACTGGAAGAAGAACGGCAGCTTCTAGACCATGCCCGGCACCAAGGAAATCCGGATGAAGATCCGGAGCGTGCAGAACACGCGCAAGATCACCAAGGCGATGGAGATGGTGGCCGCCTCGAAGATGCGCAAGGCGCAGGAGCGCATGCGCCACGCGCGTCCCTACGGCGAGAAGATCCGCACCGTCGCGGCGCACATCTCGCATGCCAACCCCGAGTACCGGCACCCCTTCCTGGTGGCGCGCGACTCGGTGAAGCGCGTCGGCATCATCGTCATCACCACCGACAAGGGGCTGTGCGGCGCGCTCAACACCAACCTGCTGCGCCTGGTGCTGCAGCAGTACAAGCAGTGGCAGAGCGAGGGCGAGGAGATCGAGGTGTGCGCGATCGGCGCCAAGGGCCTCGCCTTCATGCAGCGACTGGGCGCCACGGTGGTGTCGCAGGTCACGCAGCTCGGCGACCGGCCGCAGATCGAGAAGCTGATCGGCGCGGTGAAGGTGATGCTCGACGGCTACATCTCGGACCGCTTCGACCGCCTGATGCTTGCCTATACGCGCTTCATCAACACCATGAAGCAGGAGCCGGTGATCGAGCAGCTCCTGCCGCTCTCCGGCGAGCGCCTCGGCGCGCCCGAGACGGTGTGGGACTACATCTACGAGCCCGAGGCGCGCGTCGTGCTCGACCAGGTGATGACGCGCTACATCGAGGCGCTGATCTACCAGGCGGTGGCCGAGAACATGGCCTCCGAGCAGTCGGCGCGCATGGTGGCGATGAAGGCCGCTTCCGACAACGCCGCCAACCTGATCGACGAGCTGACGCTCATCTACAACAAGAACCGCCAGGCCGGCATCACCAAGGAACTTTCAGAGATCGTGGGCGGCGCGGCCGCCGTATAGGGACACCATGGCACAAGCACAGGCACACGGGACGATCGTCCAATCCATCGGCGCGGTGACCGACATCGAGTTTCCGCGCGAGAGCATGCCGAACATCTACGACGCGCTGGTGCTCGAGGAGACCGGCGACAACGCGCTGGTCGAGAAGGGCCTCACCTTCGAGGTCGAGCAGCAGCTCGGCGACGGCGTGGTGCGCTGCATCGCGCTCGGCTCCTCCGACGGCCTGCGGCGCGGCATGAAGGTGCGCGCCACCGGCGCGCCGATTTCGGTGCCGGTGGGCAAGGGCACGCTCGGCCGCATCATGGACGTGCTCGGCCGGCCGATCGACCAGGTCGGGCCGATCAAGTCCGACGAGCGCCGCTCGATCCACCAGACCGCGCCCAAGTTCGACGAGCTCTCGCCCTCGGTCGAGCTGCTCGAGACCGGCATCAAGGTGATCGACCTGATCTGCCCGTTCGCCAAGGGCGGCAAGATCGGCCTGTTCGGCGGCGCCGGCGTCGGCAAGACGGTCAACATGCTGGAGCTGATCAACAACATCGCCACCAAGCACTCGGGCCTCTCGGTGTTCGCCGGCGTGGGCGAGCGCACGCGCGAGGGCAACGACTTCTACCACGAGATGATCGAGGCGGGCGTCGTCAAGCTCGACAACCTCGAGGAGTCCAAGGTGGCGATGGTGTTCGGCCAGATGAACGAGCCGCCGGGCAACCGCCTGCGCGTCGGCCTGACCGGCCTCACCATGGCCGAGAAGTTCCGCGACGAGGGGCGCGACATCCTGTTCTTCGTCGACAACATCTACCGCTTCACCCTCGCCGGCACCGAGGTGTCGGCGCTGCTCGGGCGCATGCCTTCGGCGGTGGGCTACCAGCCCACCCTCGCCGAGGAGATGGGCAAGCTGCAGGAGCGCATCACCTCGACCAAGGTCGGCTCGATCACCTCGATCCAGGCGGTGTACGTGCCGGCCGACGACCTGACCGACCCCTCGCCCGCCACCACCTTCGGCCACCTCGACGCGACGGTGGTGCTCTCGCGCGACATCGCCGCGCTGGGCATCTACCCCGCGGTGGACCCGCTCGACTCGACCTCGCGCCAGGTCGATCCCAACATCATCGGCGAGGAGCACTACGGCACGACCCGCGCGGTGCAGGCGACGCTGCAGCGCTACAAGGAGCTGCGCGACATCATCGCCATCCTCGGCATGGACGAGCTCTCGCCCGAGGACAAGCTGGCGGTGGCGCGCGCGCGCAAGATCCAGCGCTTCCTGTCGCAGCCGTTCACGGTGGCGCAGAACTTCACCGGCACGCCGGGCAAGTACGTGACGCTCAAGGACACGATCAAGGGCTTCCAGATGATCGTCGCCGGCGAGTGCGACGCGCTGCCCGAGCAGGCGTTCTACATGGTCGGCACCATCGAAGAGGCATTCGAGAAGGCGAAGAAGCTCTGATGGCGAACGCCACCATCCACGTCGACGTGGTGAGCGCCGAGGAGGCGATCTACTCGGGCGAAGCCGAGTTCGTGGTGCTGCCCGGCGAGGCGGGCGAGCTCGGCATCTACCCGCGCCACACGCCGCTCATCACCCGCATCAAGCCGGGCGCGGTGCGCATCACGCCCGCCGGCGGCGGCGAGGAGCAGCTGATCTTCGTCGCAGGCGGCATCCTCGAGGTGCAGCCCAAGGTGATCACCGTGCTCGCCGACACCGCGATACGCGGCGCCGACCTCGACGAGGCGAAGGCCACCGAGGCGCTCAAGCGCGCCGAGGAAGCCCGCGCCCGGGCGCAGGACAAGCAGGAGATCGCCGCCGTCGAGAGCGAGCTGGCGATGCTCGCCGCGCAGCTCGCCGCGATCCGCAAGCTGCGCAAGAAATAGCGCCGCGGTAGTCCGGGGGGACTACCGCCGCATCGCACTGCCGCCTGCCTGCGGCGCGACAATCGTCCCGGCAACGCAGGAGAGCGCATGAAACACATCCTCGACTCCGACTTCCAGTACCGACCGAGCTTCGCCACCGACGTGCGCAAGACGTTCGAGAAGATCCGCCGCCAGCAGCAGGCGCGCGAGCGCAGCCAGGCGAAGCCGGCCGGCGCCGAGACGCAGGTCAAGGTCCTCAAGCTCGACCAGCTGAAGAAGGCGAGCAACACCTAGAACGCAGGACCGCGCGCCCGCGCCCGGCTCCGGGGCGCCATCCGTTATAGTCCGGCGCGCGGTGACGGTCGACCTTCTCGTAATCGGCGGCGGCATCAACGGCGCGGGCATCGCCCGCGACGCCGCCGGGCGCGGCCTCTCCACCGTGCTCGTCGAGCGCGCCGACCTCGCCTCGGCGACCTCCTCGGCGTCCTCGAAGCTGATCCACGGCGGGCTGCGCTACCTGGAGCAGCTCGAGCTGCGCCTGGTGCGCGAGGCGCTCGCCGAGCGCGAGATCCTGCTCCGCGTCGCCGGCCATCTCACCTGGCCGGTGCGCTTCGTGATTCCGCACGTGCCGGCGCTGCGCCCGCGCTGGATGATCCGCGTGGGGCTCTTCCTTTACGACCATCTCGCGCGGCGCTCGCTGCTGCCCGCCTCGCGCCCGGTGCGGCTCGACGCGCCGCCCTACTCGTCCGGCCTGCGCGCCGGGCTCGCGCACGGCTTCGTCTACTCCGATTGCCGCGTCGACGACGCGCGGCTGGTGGTCGCCAACGCGGTCGACGCCGCGCGCCGCGGGGCGCGCGTGCTGGTGCGCACCGAGTGCCGCGCCGCGCGCCGCAGCGGCGGCCTGTGGCGCGTCGAGCTCTCCAACGGCGAGCAGCTCGAGGCGCGCGCGCTGGTCAACGCGGCCGGGCCGTGGGTCAAGGAAGTGCTGAACGAGCGCCTCGGCCAGGCGAGCGCCGACGCGGTGCGCCTGGTGAAGGGCAGCCACATCGTGCTGCCCAGCCTGTACCAGGGCGAGCACGCGTTCATCCTGCAGAACGACGACCGGCGTGTCATCTTCATGATCCCCTACGAGGAGCGCTTCACGCTGGTCGGCACCACCGACGTGCCGGTGCAGGACTGCGCCGCCGGCGCGCCGAGCGAGGACGAGGTGCGCTATCTCTGCGCGGCGGTGAACCGCTACCTCGCCCGCCCGGTGGCGCCGTCGTCGGTGCTGTGGAGCTACGCCGGCGTGCGTCCGCTCTACGACGACGGCAGCAAGGACCCGTCGGCCATCACCCGCGACTACACGCTGCGCCTGGACGCGCACGGGGGCGCGCCGGTGCTGTCGGTGTTCGGCGGCAAGATCACCACCTATCGGCGCCTCGCCGAGGAGGTGCTGGAGCGGCTCGGCCGTTTCTTTGCGCACATGAAGCCGCCGTGGACCGCCGACACGCCGCTGCCCGGCAGCCGCTTCGCGACGCGCGAGCAGGCGCGCGCCGAAGTGTTCGAGCGCTACCGGGCGCTCCCCGAGGCGGTGGTGCGCGGCGTGTTCCGCCGCCACGGCATCGAGGCTTGCGAGGTGCTGGGCGACGGCGACGTGGGCGAGCACTACGGCGCCGGCCTCACCGAGCGCGAGCTGCGCTACCTGGTGGCGCACGAATGGGCGGCGAGCGCCGAGGATGTCCTGTGGCGCAGGACCAAGTGCGGCCTGCACATGAGCGAGGCGCAGCGCGCGCGCGTCGCCGAGGTGCTCGGCCGATGAGGCCGCTCGCCGAGCTCGACGCGCGCGGCGTGCGCGCCGTGCTGGTCGACATCGACGACACGCTGACCAGCGACGGCCGGCTCACCGCGCAGGCCTACGGCGCGCTGGAGCGGCTGCACGCCGCCGGCAAGCTCGTCGTGCCGGTGACCGGCCGCCCTGCCGGCTGGTGCGACCACATCGCGCGCATGTGGCCGGTGGACGCGGTGGTCGGCGAAAACGGCGCGTTCTACTTCTTCTTCGCCGACGGGCGGCTGCAGCGGCGCTATGCCGACCCGCCGGAGATCCGGCGCGACAAGCGCGCCCGGCTCGAGCGGCTCGCCGGCGAGATCCTGCGCCAGGTGCCGGGCGCCGCGCTCGCCGCCGACCAGGCTTACCGCGAGACCGACCTCGCCATCGACTACTGCGAGGACGTGCCGGCGCTGCCGCTCGCCGAGGCCGAGCGCATCGCCGAGCTGATGCGCGCCGCCGGGCTGACGGCGAAGGTGAGCTCGATCCACGTCAACGGCTGGTTCGGCGACTACGACAAGCTCGTCATGGCGCGGCGGCTGTTCGCCGAGCGCTTCGCGCTCGACCTCGACGCGGCCAACCGCAGCATCGTCTATGCCGGCGACTCGCCGAACGACGCGCCGATGTTCGGCTTCTTCGAGAACTCGGTGGGCGTGGCGAACGTGCGGCGCTTCGCCGGCCGGCTGGCCGCCGAGCCGAAGTTCGTCACCGCGGCGCCCGCGGGCGCGGGCTTCGCCGAGCTCGCCGAGCGGCTGCTCGCGCCGCCGCGGTGAGCGAGGCGCTGGCATACCTGGCGCTCGGCGCCGTGGTGGGCTTTTTCGCCGGGCTGCTGGGCATCGGCGGCGGGGTCGTGCTGGTGCCGTTCCTCGTCCTGGTGCTGACGCAGCACGGCGTGCCGGCGCAGCACGTGCTGCACGTCGCGCTCGGCACCGCGCTCGCCGTGATGATGCTCACCGCGACGGCAAGCATGAGGGCGCACCATGCGCACGGCGCGGTGGACTGGAAGATCGCGCGCGCCATGTCGCCCGGCATGCTGGCCGGCTCGTTCCTCGCGGCGCTGATCGCCGGCGGGATACCGACGCGGCCGCTCGCGGTGCTTTTCACGGCGCTGGTGTTCTATGCGGCGACGCAGCTGCTGCTCGACCTTAAGCCCTCGAGCACGCGCGAGCTCCCCGGCTGCCGGTCAAGCGGCTGCGCACCGCGTTCGCCTTGCTGCTCTACGTCTTCGCGGTACGCATGCTGATCGGCCTGTGGTGACTACAGCTCGTAGTCGGCGATCCAGTGCTCCTCGGCGAGCGGATCGACGATCGCGCGCGTCGCCTGATGCGCCTCGTGCCGGTGATACGCCTCGAGCGCGCCGCGGCTCTCGAAATCGCAGGTGAGCGCGAAGTCGACGGCGCGCCGCCCGGCGGCGAAGCTGCGGCCGACCTCGACGCGCAGCAGGCCGGGAATGCGGCCCTGCTGCGCTTGGAGCGCCGCGCGGATTTCCGCGAAACGCTCCCGCCCTTCGGGCTTGAGGCGCCAGAGAACGACGTGCCGGATCATCGCCGGCCATCGTAGCGGGTAAACTCGCAGCTTCCCAATGGCTGGCCCTCTTTCCCATATCCGCGTGCTCGACCTGTCCCGCGTGCTCGCCGGCCCGTGGGCCGGTCAGAACATGGCGGACCTGGGCGCCGAGGTGATCAAGGTCGAGCGCCCGAAAGTCGGCGACGACTCGCGCGCCTTCGGCCCGCCCTGGGTCAAGGACCGCACGGGCAAGGACACGCGCGACTCGGCCTATTTCACCTCCGCCAACCGCGGCAAGAAGTCGCTCACGCTGAACCTCGCCGTGCCCGAAGGCCAGGCGATCGCGCGCGAGCTGGCGGCGAAGAGCGACGTGCTGATCGAGAACTACAAGTTCGGCGACCTGGCGCGCTACGGGCTGGGCTACGACCAGCTGCGGGCGCTGAACCCGGGCCTGGTGTACTGCTCGGTCACCGGCTTCGGCCAGACCGGCCCCTACCGCGAGCGCCCGGGCTACGACTTCATGATCCAGGGCATGGGCGGCATGATGAGCGTGACCGGCGAGCCCGACGGCGCGCCGGGCGGCGGGCCGCAGCGCGCCGGCGTGCCGATCGCCGACATCATCACCGGCATGTACGCCACCATCGCCATCTGCGCCGCGCTCGCGCACCGCGAGCGCTCGGGCGAGGGCCAGCATCTCGACCTCGCGCTGCTCGACTCGCAGATCGCGCTGCTCGCCTACCAGAACACCAACTACTTCGCGACCGGGGTGCCGCCCAGGCGCATCGGCAACCTGCACCCGAACATCGTTCCCTACCAGCCGTTTCGCGCGAGCGACGGCGAGGTGATCCTCGCCTGCGGCAACGACAACCTGTACCGCAAGTTCTGCGAGGTGGCGGGCTGCCCCGAGCTCGCCAGCGACCCGCGCTTCGCCACCAACGGCAAGCGGGTCGAGAACCGGGCGGAGCTGACGCGCCTGCTGGGCGAGGTGTTCGCGAAGCGCAGCAAGCGGGAATGGCTCGAGCTGCTCGAGTCGGCGGGGGTGCCCAACGGGCCGATCAACGACGTGGCGCAGGTCTTCGAGGAGCCGCAGGTCCGGGCGCGCGGCGTGAAGATCGAGCTCGAGCACAAGGCGGCCGGGAAGCTCCCCCTGGTGGCGAGCCCGATGCGCTTCTCGCGCACGTCCCTGGAATACCGCCTCGCGCCGCCGCTCCTGGGCGAGCACACCGAGGAGGTCCTGCGCGAGCTGCTCGGCAAGGACGAGCGCGAGATCGCGCGGCTGCGTGCTTCCGGCGTCATATAGCTTTAGGATTACGCCGCCCAACTCAGACAGGAGGACCGCCATGAAGCCGCTCCAGCGCGCGGCGCTCGCAGCCGCGCTCGCTGCACTCAGCACGACCCCCTTTGCCGCCACCACCCTGCGCGCCTCGCACCAGTTCCCGGGCGGGCGCGGCGACGTGCGCGACGAGATGGTGCAGATCATCGCCCGCGAGGCGAAGGCCGCCGGCGTCGACCTGGAGATCCAGGTCTACCCGGGCGCCTCGCTCTTCAAGCCCAGCGAGCAGTGGAACGCGCTGGTCAATGGCCAGCTCGACATCTCGTCCTTCCCGCTCGACTACGCGAGCGGCAAGGTGCGCGCGTTCGGCGCGACGCTGATGCCGGGCCTGGTGCGCAACCACGAGCGCGCGCAGCGCCTGAACAACTCGGCGTTCATGAAGGACATCAAGGCGCAGATCGACAAGGCCGGCGTGGTGGTGCTGGCCGACGCCTGGCTCGCCGGCGCGGTCGCCTCGAAGCGCGGCTGCGTGCGCAAGCCCGAGGACCTGAAAGGCGTGAAGATCCGCTCCGCCGGGCCGACGTTCGCGCAGATGTGGCAGGCGGCCGGCGCGACCATCGTCTCGATCCCGTCGAACGAGGTCTACAACGCGCTGCAGACCGGCGTCGCCGAGGCGACCGACACCAGCTCCGGCAGCTTCGTGTCTTTCCGCATCTACGAGCAGGTCAAGTGCCTGACCGCCCCGGGCGAGAACGCGCTGTGGTTCATGTACGAGCCGGTGCTCATGTCGAAGCGCAGCTTCAACCGCCTGAACAAGAAGCAGCAGGACGTGCTGCTGCAGGCCGGCAGGAAGTCGGAGCAGTACTTCGCCAGGGAGGCGCCAGGCCTCGACGACAAGATGGTCAAGGTGTTCAAGGACCACAACGTCGAGGTGGTGACGCTGACCGCCCAGGAGTACGACGCCTGGCTCGACGTGGCGCGCAGGAGCTCGTACGCCGAGTTCGCCAAGCAGGTGCCGAACGGAAGCCGGCTGATCGAGCAGGCGCTCAGCGTCAAGTAGGGGTGAGCCGCTTCGCCGCCGCGGTCGCGCGGCTCTCGCAGCTCTGCGGCGTCGTCGCCGCGGCGCTCATCGCGCTCGGCGTGCTGGTCGTATGCCAGATGGTGTTCATTCGCTACGTGCTCAACGAGAACACCATCTGGCAGACCGACTTCGTCACCTGGAGCCTGGTCGCCGCCGCCTTCGTCGGCAGCCCGTACGTGCTGCTCACGCGCGGCCACGTCAACGTCGACGTGCTGCCGCTCTACCTCGGCGAGCGCGCCCGCTGGTGGCTGGCGCTCGCGGCGATCTCGCTCTCGCTCGCCTTCTGCGCGGTGCTGCTGTGGCTCGCCTGCCGGTTCTGGCTCGAAGCCTGGGAGCAGAACTGGGTCTCCGACACCATGTGGCGCGCGCGCATGTGGATTCCCTACAGTTCGATGCCGATCGGGCTCGGCATCCTGGTGCTGCAGTACGTCGCCGACCTGGAGGCGCTGCTCAGCGGCCGCGAGCCGCCTTTCGGCATCCGCAAGCCGGCATGAGCCCCACCACGCAGGGGGCGATCGTCCTCGTGGTCACGCTGCTCGTGCTGCTCTCCGGCGCGCCGGTGGCGTTCGCCCTCGGCGCGCTGGCGGTGGGCTTCCTGGTCGCCTTCCAGGGGTTCGACGCGCTGCAGGTCGTGGCCGAGACATTCTGGGCCGGGCTGAACGACTTCACGCTGGTGTCGATCCCGATGTTCGTCATGATGGGCGCGGCGATCGGCTCGTCGAACGCCGGCAAGGATCTCTACGAGGCGCTCGACCGCTGGCTCTACCGCCTGCCCGGCGGACTGGTGATCTCCAACCTCGGCGCCTGCGGCATCTTCGCGGCGCTGACCGGCTCGTCGCCCGCGTGCTGCGCGGCGATCGGCAAGATGGGCATTCCCGAGATGCGCCGGCGCGGCTACCCGGCGGAGATCGCCACCGGCTCGATCTGCGCCGGCGGCACGCTCGGCATCCTGATCCCGCCGTCGATCACGCTCATTCTCTACGGCATCGCCACCGAGACGTCGATCGGCCGGCTGTTCCTGGCGGGCGTGCTGCCGGGGGCGCTGCTCACCGGCCTGTTCATCCTGTGGACGCTGTTCGCCGTCTGGCGCAGCGGCTTCCGCTCGCATGCGGCGGCGTTCCGCTACTCGTGGAAGGAGAAGTTCGCCGCCGTCCCGAAAGTCGCGCCTTTCCTGGCGGTGATCGTCGGCGTGATGTACGCCCTGTACGGCGGCATCGCCACGCCTTCGGAAGCGGCCGGCGTGGGCGCCGCGCTGTGCGTGCTGCTCGCGCTGGTCATCTACCGCATGTGGCAGCCGCGCGACTGGTGGCAGATCCTGCGCGACACGACGCGCGAGTCGGTGATGATCCTGATGATCATCGCCGCCTCGGTGCTGTTCGGCTACATGCTGACCTCGCTGTACCTGACGCAGACGCTCGCGCAGGCGATCGCCGAGGCGGACGTGAACCGCTGGGTGCTGATGGCGATGATCAACCTGTTCCTGCTGGTCGCCGGCTGCTTCATTCCGCCGGCGGCGATCATCCTCATGACCAGCCCGATCCTGCTGCCGATCATCACCGCGGCGGGCTTCGACCCGGTCTGGTTCGGCGTCATCCTGACGATCAACATGGAGGTCGGCCTGATCACGCCGCCGGTCGGCCTCAACCTCTACATCGTCAACGCCATCGCCCCCGACGTGCCGGTGATGCGCGTGTTCTGGGGCAGCATGCCGTACGTGCTGTGCATGGTGCTCGCGATCGTCATCCTGTGCTTCTTCCCCGACATCGCCACCTGGCTGCCCGACACGCTGATGGGCGAGGTGCGCACCCGCTAGCGGTAGAAGAGCTCGACCAGCCCGAGCGTCGTGACGGGCACGTAGGTGATGAGCAGCAGCGTCGCGAGCAGCACGCCGATGAAGGGCAGGTTGGCCTTGGTCACGTCCCAGACGCTTTCCTTGGCGATCGAGCAGGTGAGCATCAGCACGCTCGCCACCGGCGGCGTCTGCTGGCCGATCGCCAGGTTGAGCGTGACGACCACGCCGAAGTGCACCGGGTCGATGCCCACCGCGGTCACCACCGGCATGACGATCGGCACCACCAGGATGATCGCCGCGGCCGAATGCAGGAACATGCCGATGACGAGGAAGAAGACGTTGAGGATCGCCAGCACCGCCCATTTGTCGCTGGTGATCGAGATCATCGCCCGGGCGATGTTCTGCGGCAGCTGCGCCTCGGTGAGGTAGAGGCCGAGCAGCGCCGAGGCGGCGACCAGCAGCATCACCGAGGCGGTCTGCACCGTGCCGTCGACGATCGCCGCGCGCAGGCGCGGCCAGTTGAGCTCGCGGTACACGACGCCGCCGACGAACAGCGCGGCGAGCACGGCCAGCGCGGCGCCTTCGGTGGCGGTGACCACGCCGCCGAAGATGCCGCCGAGGATGATGAACGGCAGGGTGAGCGCCCACGCGGCGTCCTTGAACGCGCGCCACAGCTTGCCCCACTGGAAGATCTCCTCGACCGGCCAGCCGTAGCGCACCGCGTACCAGTGGCACAGCCCCATCATCACGAAGCCGGCGATCAGCCCCGGCACGATGCCGGCGACGAACATCTGCACTACCGAGGCGCCCGCCATCACCGCGTACAGGATCATCGGGATCGACGGCGGGATGATGATGGCGAGCGAGGCGGTGGAGGAGGTCACCGCGGCGGTGAACGGCCCGGGATAGCCGCGCGCCTTCATCGCCGGGATGATGATCGGCCCGGTGGCGGCGATGTCGGCGACCGCCGAGCCCGAGATCTCGGCGAAGAACATCGAGGTGAGCACGTTCACCTGCGCGAGCGCGCCCTTCATCCAGCCGAGCAGCGCGGTGCAGAAGTCCATCAGCTTCTGCGAGATGCCGGACGTGTTCATGATCGCCCCGGCGAGGATGAAGAGCGGAATGGCGATCAGCGGGAAGCTGGTCGCTCCCTGGTAGAGCGCGATCGGCACGTTGAGCAGCGCGTCGCTGCCCTGCGTGGCGAGCATCGCCGCCACCGCCGCGATGCCGAGCGCCACCGCGATCGGCACGTTGATCAGCACCAGCGCGATCACCGAGACGAACACCAGGAAGCCGGTCATATCACTTCCTCGGCCTTGTCGATCGTGCCGCGGCGCGCCTCGCGCAGCACCTCGGGAAGGACCATGAGCTGCGCGACGATGATCAGCAGCGCGCTGATCGGTATCACCGACTGCGCGTAGGCGACCGGGATATCGGGCAGCGACACCAGGCGGTCGGTGGCGAGCACCTCGAGGACCACGGTGCCGATCCAGGCGAGCAGCGCGTAGAAGCCGAGCGTGGCGAGCTGCGCGAGCACCGTGGCGCCGACGCGCAGCGCGGGCGGAAGCATGCGCACGATCTCGGGCACGCCCATGTGCGCATGCTTCAGCACCGCCAGCGCCGAGCCGTAGAAGGTGACCCAGGCGAGCAGGATGGTCGCCACCTCGTCGTACCAGACGAGCGAGTGCCCCGAGTAGCGGAACACCACGCCCACCGTTACCTCCACGGCGAGCGCCGCCATCAGGACGATGGCGACCGACTCCAGCAGGCGCTCGTAGCGCCTGCGCCAGACGGCCAGCATCCGCGCGCGGCTACTTGCCGAGCGCGATGGCGCGATCGATCACCTGCTTCGCGCCCTTCACTTCCCTGGCGAACTCCTCGTACACCGGCTTGGAGGCGGCGATGAACGCGTCCTTGTTGGGCGTGTTCACCTGCATCCCGGCGGCCTTCAGCTTGCCGAGCAGGTCGTCCTCGGCCCGGGCGGCCGTCTCGTAGACGTAGGCCTGGGCGTCCTTGGCGACGCTCTCCAGCGTCTTGCGCACGTCGGCCGGCAGGCTGGCCCACTTCTTCGCGCCGACGGTGACGTAGGCCGGCGTGTACACGTGGCCGGTGAGCGACAGGTACTTCTGCACTTCCTGGAACTTGGCGCTGTAGATCTGCGTGAAGGGGTTCTCCTGGCCGTCCATCACGCCGGTCTGCAGCGCGGTGAACACCTCCGAGAACTTCATCGGCGAGGGGTTGGCGCCGTAGGTCTGGAACATCTTCACGCGCCACTTGCCCTCGGGCACGCGCAGCTTGATGCCCTGCAGGTCGGCGGGCGTGTTGATCGGGCGCTTGGAGTTGGTGATGTGGCGATAGCCGTTCTCCCACACCGCGATCACCTTCAGCCCCTTCGCCTCGGCCGCCGGCGCGAGCGTCTTCCAGAACACCTCGCGCTCGATGCGCTTCATGTGCTCGCGGTCCTTGACGAGGTAGGGCATCTCGAAGACGCCGAACAGGTCCGCTTCCGACGACATGACCGTCGAGGGCAGCGCCATGTCGACCGTACCGAGCTTGAGCTTCTGCAGGAGCTCCTTGTCGCCGCCGAGCTGGCTCGAGCCGTAGACCACGACCTTCGCCTTGCCGCCGAGCCTGGCGTTGGCGCGCTTGGCGAACTCCTCCGCCGAGCTCTGGAACAGCGAGCCGGGCTCGCCGACGTGGCCGAACTTGATCTCGGTCTGGGCGAGCGCCGACGCCGAGAACGCGGCGGCGAACGCCGCCATCGCGATGCGCATCTTCATGTGGTCCTCCTCCGTGGTGGTTGGGCTGCTGCTACCTGCTACGCCGCGGCGCGCGCCGGCTCTGCCCGGCACTGCGCCAGATAATCCATCGCCGCACGCACGCCTTCCTTGCGCGCCGGCACGCCGGCGAGCGCCAGGCCGATCTCGATGCCGGCGAGCGTTCCGAGCAGCATGAGATCGTTGAAGTCGCCGAGGTGGCCGATGCGGAACACCTTGCCGGCGAGCTTGCCCAGCCCGGTGCCGAGCGACATGTCGAACGCCTCGAGGATCACCTTGCGCACCCGGTCGGCGTCGTGGCCCGCGGGCAGCAGCACGGCGGTGAGCGAGGCGGAGTACTCGCGCGGGTCGAGCGCCAGCACTTCCAGGCCCCAGGCGCGCACGGCGCGCCGCGTCGCTTCGGCATGCCGCTGGTGGCGCGCGAACACCGCGTCCAGCCCTTCCTCGTCGAGCAGCATCGTCAGCGCTTCGCGCAGGCCGTAGAGCAGGTTGGTCGCCGGCGTGTAGGGGAAGTAGCCGCCCTTGCCGTTGGCGATCATGTCGTCCCAGGCCCAGTAGCTCTTCGGCAGGCGCGCCGACCTGGCGGCGGCGAGCGCCTTGGACGAGATGCAGTTGAACGACAGCCCCGGCGGCAGCATCAGGCCCTTCTGCGAGCCGGCCACCGTGACGTCGACGCCCCATTCGTCGTGCCGGTAGTCGATCGAGGCGAGCGACGAGATGGTGTCGACCATCAGCAGCGCCGGGTGCCCGGCGGCGTCGATTGCGCGGCGCACCTCGGCGATGCGCGAGGTAACGCCGGTCGAGGTCTCGTTGTGCACCACGCAGACCGCCTTGACGCGCTGCTGCGTGTCGGCGCGCAGGCGCTTCTCGATCTGCTCGGGATCCGCGCCGTGGCGCCAGTCGCCGGGCAGGAAATCGACCTCGACGCCCAGCCGGCCGGCCATCTTCTGCCACAGCGTGGCGAAATGGCCGGTCTCCGCCATCAGCACCCGTTCGCCGGGCGAGAGGGTATTGACCAGCGCCGCTTCCCAGGCGCCGGTGCCCGAGGCGGGGTAGATCACCACCTCGCCCTGGCTCGTCTTGAAGACGCGCTTCATGCCGGCGAGCACCGCCTTGCCGAGCTCGGCAAAATCGGGCCCGCGATGGTCCATGGTGGCCGCGTCGATCGCGCGCAGCACCCGGTCGGGCACGTTGGTCGGTCCCGGGATCTGGAGGAAGTGGCGTCCGGCGCGTCTCATGCAGGGAGTCTCCTTAAGCTATTCTACTTCGCCCCCGCATGAATGCCCCCGCTTCCCCCGTGCGCTTCGCCGAGCCGCGGCTCGCGCAGCGCCTGCGCAAGGCGCTCGACGCCGAGGTCCTGTTCGACCGCGCGAGTCGCGGCCGCTATTCCACCGACGCCTCGATCTACCAGATCGAGCCGCTCGGCATCGTGGTGCCGCGCACCGAGGAGGCGGCGCGCGCGGCGATCGCCATCGCCGCCGAGGAGGGGGTGCCGATACTGCCGCGCGGCGCGGGCAGCTCGCAGTGCGGGCAGGCGGTGGGCGCGGCGCTGGTCATCGACCATACCAAGTACCTGAACCGCATCGTCGACGTGCAGGGCGAGCGCGCGGTGGTGCAGCCCGGCGTGGTGCTCGACGCGCTCAACGCCGCGCTGCGCCCGAAAGGCCTCTGGTTCCCGGTCGACGTGTCGACCAGCGCCCAGGCCACCCTCGGCGGCATGGCGGGCAACAACTCGTGCGGCTCGCGCTCGATCGCCTACGGCAACATGGTGCACAACGTGCTCGCCATCGAAGCGTGCACGGTCGGCGGCGAGCGCTGGACGTTCGGGCCGATGGACGACGCCGGCGGACCGCCCGCCTACCAGGCTTTTGTTGCCCGGCTGAAAGACCTTTACCAGCGGGAAAAGGCGGAGATCGAGGCGCGCTTTCCCAAGCTGCTGCGCAAGGTCGCGGGCTACAACCTCGACCACCTCGGCCCGCCGCACGCCAACGCCGCGCACCTGCTGGTCGGCTCCGAGGGCACGCTCGCCTACTCCGAGCGGCTGCACCTCAAGCTCTCGCGCATCCCGCCGCGGCGCGCGCTCGGCGTATGCCATTTCCCGAAGTTCTACACGGCGATGGACCTCACCCGGCATATCGTCGCGCTCGGGCCGAGCGCCGTGGAGCTGGTCGACCGCACGATGATCGAGCTGGCGCGCGGCATCGCCGCCTTCCGCAAGACCGTCGACGCGTTCATCCGCGGCGAGCCCGACGCGATCCTGCTGGTCGAGTTCTCGGGCGAGGACGACCCGGCGCCGCGCCTGCGGCGCCTCGCGGAGCTGATGGCCGACCTCGGGCTGCCGGGCAGCGTGGTCGAGGTGAGCGACGCGGCGCGGCAGCGCGACATCTGGGAAGTGCGCAAGGCCGGGCTGAACATCATGATGTCGATGAAGGGCGACGGCAAGCCGGTGTCGTTCATCGAGGACTGCGCCGTGCCGCTCGAGCACCTCGCCGAGTACACCGAGCGCCTGACGCGCGTGTTCGAGAAGCACGGCACGCGCGGCACCTGGTACGCGCACGCCTCGGTTGGCACGCTGCACGTGCGGCCGGTGCTCGACATGCGACGCGACGGCGCGCAGAAGATGCGCGCCATCGCCGAAGAGGCGTGCGCCCTGGTGAAGGAGTTCAAGGGCGCCTACTCGGGCGAGCACGGCGACGGCCTGGTGCGCTCGGAATGGATCGCGCCGTTCTTCGGGCCGCGCCTCACCGCGGCGCTCGCCGAGATCAAGTCCTGGCTCGACCCGAAAGGCCTGATGAACCCCGGCAAGATCGTCGATCCGCCGAAGATGGACGCGCGGGAGCTGTTCCGCTTCAAGCCCGGCTACCAGACGATTGCTCTCGATTCACATCTGGATTGGAGCGAGTGGGGCGGCTTCGACAAGGCCGTGGAGATGTGCAACAACAACGGCCATTGCCGCAAGTTCGACGCCGGCACGATGTGCCCGTCGTATCGCGTCACGCGCAACGAGAAGGACCTGACGCGCGGCCGGGCGAACACCCTGCGGCTCGCGCTCTCGGGCCAGCTCGGCGAGCAGGGCGAGGAGGCGGTCAAGGAAGCGCTCGACCTCTGCGTGTCCTGCAAGGGCTGCAAGCGCGAGTGCCCGACCGGCGTCGACATGGCGCGCATGAAGGTGGAGTTCCTGGCGCAGTACCGGAAACGCCACGCGCCGAGCCTGCGCGAGCGGCTGATCGCCTACCTGCCGCGCTACGCGGCGTGGGCGGCGCGCCTCGCGCCGCTCGCCAACGCGGCGTCGGACCTCGCCAGGGCGCGGCTCGGCTTCGCCGCGGAGCGACCGCTGCCGCGCTGGCGCAGCGACGTCTTCCCGGCGATCGAGCGCAGCGACGCCGACGTGGTGCTGTTCGTCGACACCTTCAACCGCTATTTCGAGCCCGAGAACGCCTGGGCCGCGCTCAGGCTGCTGCAGGCGGCGGGATTTCGCGTCCACGCGCCGGGGCCGCTGTGCTGCGGCCGCACCTTCCTCTCGGCCGGGCTCGCCGAAGAGGCGAAGCGCGAGGCGCGCCGCTTCATCGCCGCGCTGGCGCCCTACCTGGCGCGCGGTGCGCCCGTGGTCGGGCTGGAGCCCTCGTGCCTGCTGTCGCTGCGCGACGAGCTCGCCGTGCTGCTCCCGGAGGCGCGCGCGCTCGACGGCAAGGCCTGGCTGCTCGAGGAGTTCCTCGCCGGGAACCTCGAGCGCCTGCGCTTCCGCGAGATGAAGCGCAAGGTGCTGCTGCACGGCCACTGCCACCAGAAAGCCTTCGACGCCATGCCCGCGGTGGAGAAGGTGCTGCGCAGCGTGCCCGGCGTCGAGCTGAGCACGGTGCAGGCGAGCTGCTGCGGCATGGCGGGTAGCTTCGGCTACGAGGCCGAGCACTACGAGACCTCGCTCAAGATGGCCGAGCTCTCGCTCCTGCCGGCGGTGCGCGCCGCCGCCGACGCCGTGCTGCTCGCCGACGGCACGAGCTGCCGCGCGCAGATCGCGCATGGCAGCGCGCGCGCCGCGATGCATGTCGCCTGCTTCCTCGAGGCGGCGCTCAGCGAGCCGCGACAAGCATCATGACCAGCGAGACGGTGATCACCGAGGCGCCGGTGGAGAGCACCGCGCCGGTGGAGGTCTCCGCCTCGAGCAGCCGGTAGCGCTGCGCGAGCACGAACGCCGTCGCGCCGAGCGGCAGGCTCGCGCAGACGACGGCGATCTTCGCCCAGAAAGGGTCGATCGGCAGCACCGCGTAAGCGAGCAGCGCCATCAGCGCCGGATGAACGACCAGCTTGAGCGCCGTGGTCGGCCAGCTCGCGGCGAAGCCTTCGCGGATGGAAAGCTGCGAGACGAACAGGCCGATGGCGAACAGCGCGCACGGGCCGGCGGCCGCGGAGAGCAGGCCGAGGAAACGCTCCACCGGCAGCGGCACCTTGAGCTCGAGCCAGACGGCGACGAAGGCGAGGGCGATCGGCCAGATGAGCGGGCTGCGCGCCACGCCGGCGAGCGCCCGCGCCGTGCCGCCGCGGCGCGGATCGGCGAGCATTTCCAGGCAGGCGATGGCGAGCGCGAACGAGACGATGTTGGTCGCCACCGTGGCGAGCGCGGCGGGCAGCGCCGCCGCCTCGCCGTAGGCGACGCTGACCAGCGGGATGCCGAGATAGCCGGTGTTGGCGAACGAGGCGTTCAGGCCGCGCAGCACGCTCTCTCCGCGCGGCGCGCGCCAGGCGTAGCGCGAGAGCGCGTAGCCGGCGAGCGCCGTACCGAGCGTCGCGGCGACCACGCCGAGGAAGAACCAGCCGCTCAGGATCTCGTCGAGCGAGCCGCGGTAGACGGCGACGAACAGCAGCGCCGGCAGCGAGAAGGCGTAGACGAAGCGGTTCAGCGCCTCGCTCGAGCCCGGGGTGATCAAGCGCAGGCGTCCGGCGAGCACGCCGCAGCCGACCAGCGCGAACACCGGGAACGCCGCGCCGAGCACGGGCGCGAGAAGCGTCTCTAGCGCCGCGCGCTCCACGCGTAGAGCCAGAGCCCTCCGGCGAGCATCGGCAGGCACAGCCACTGGCCCATGGTCATGCCGAGGGCGAGGATGCCGAGGAACGCATCGGGCTCGCGCGCGAACTCGGCGAGGAAGCGCAGGCCGCCGTAGCCGATCAGGAACATCGCCGACACCTGGCCGCGCGCGCGCGGCTTCGCCGAGAACCACCAGAGCAGCGCGAACAGGGCGAGGCCCTCGAGCGCGAACTCGTAGAGCTGCGACGGGTGGCGCGGCAGCGCGCCGGCGCCGCGAAACACCATGCCCCAGGGCAGGTCGGTCGGCCGGCCCCACAGCTCGCCGTTGATGAAGTTGCCCATGCGCCCGGCGCCGATGCCGAGCGGCGTGAGCGGCGCGAGGAAGTCCATGAGGCGCAGGTAGTCGATGCGGTGCTTGCGCGCGGCGAGCCACATGGCGAGCATCACGCCGAGCAGCCCGCCGTGGAACGACATGCCGCCCTGCCACACGGCGAAGATCTCGAGCGGGTGGCTCGCGTAGTAGGCGGGCTTGTAGAAGAGCACGTAGCCCAGCCGCCCGCCGAGGATCACGCCCAGCACGGCGTAGAAGATCAGGTCGTCGAACTGCCGCCGGTCGATCGGCGCGCCGCCGGCCGCGATGCGGCGCAGGCCGAGCCACCACGCCAGGCCGAAGCCGAGCAGGTACATCAGCCCGTACCAGCGCACCGCGAGCGGGCCGATCGAGAAGGCGACCGGGTCGATGTCCGGGTGAACCAGCATTTCCCGAGAGTATTACAGCTGATGCAAAATCGCCCCCGCGAAGCGCTCCGCGAGACTGCCATGGCCGACTACAACCGCCGCTCCCGACTGATCACCCAGGGCGTCGCCCGCTCGCCGAACCGCGCCATGCTGCGCGCGGTGGGCTTCGGCGACGCCGATTTCGCGAAGCCCATCGTCGGCGTGGCGAACGGCCACTCGACGATGAACCCGTGCAACGCCGGCATCCAGCCGCTGGTCGAGCGCGCCGTCGCGGCGCTCGAGGCGGCGGGCGCCAAGCCGCAGACCTTCGGCGTGCCGACGGTCACCGACGGCATCGGCATGGGCACCGAGGCGATGAAGTATTCGCTGGTGTCGCGCGAGGTGATCGCCGACGCCATCGAGACCAGCGTCAACGGCCAGGCGATGGACGGCGTGCTGGTGGTCGGCGGCTGCGACAAGAACATGCCGGGCGGCATGATGGCGATGGCGCGCATGAACGTGCCCGGCATCTACGTCTACGGCGGCACCATCAAGCCGGGCAAATGGAAAGGCCAGGACCTGACGATCGTCTCGGCGTTCGAGGCGGTGGGCTCGTTCAGCGCCGGCAAAATGAGCGAGGAGGACTTCGTCGGCATCGAGAAGAACGCCTGCCCGTCGGTGGGCGCCTGCGGCGGCATGTACACGGCCAACACCATGAGCTCGTCGTTCGAGGCGCTCGGCATGAGCCTGCTCGGCTCCTCGCAGATGGCCTCGCCGGACGCCGAGAAGGCCGACTCGGCGGCCGAGTCGGCGCGCGTGCTGGTCGAGGCGATCAAGCGCGACCTCAAGCCGCGCGACATCATCACGCGCAAGTCGATCGAGAACGCCGTCGCGCTGGTCATGGCGACCGGCGGCTCGACCAACGCGGTGCTGCACTACCTGGCGATCGCCGCGGCGGCCGGCGTGAAGTGGACGATCGACGACTTCGAGCGCGTGCGCCGCCGCGTGCCGGTGCTGTGCGACCTCAAGCCTTCGGGTCGCTTCGTCGCGGTCGACTTCCACCGCGCCGGCGGCGTGCCGCAGGTGCTGAAGATCCTGCTCGAGAACGGCGTGCTGCACGGCGAGTGCATGACCATCCACGGCAAGACCATGGCCGAGATGCTGCACCACGTGCCGCCCGAGCCGCGCGCCGACCAGGAGGTGATCCGCCCGTGGTCGCGGCCGCTCTACCGGCAGGGCCACCTGGCGATCCTCAAGGGCAACCTGGCCCCGGAAGGCTGCGTGGCGAAGATCACCGGGCTGAAGAAGACCTCGATCACCGGGCCGGCGCGCGTGTTCGACTCGGAGAACGCCTGCATGAAGGCGATCATGGCGAAGCGCATCAAGCCGGGCGACGTGGTGGTGATCCGCTACGAGGGGCCGAAGGGCGGGCCCGGCATGCAGGAGATGCTCGCGCCCACCTCGGCGCTGATCGGCCAGGGGCTGGGCGACTCGGTGGGCCTGCTCACCGATGGGCGCTTCTCCGGCGGCACCTGGGGCATGGTGGTCGGCCACGTGGCGCCCGAGGCGTACGTCGGCGGCACGATCGCGCTGGTGCGCAACGGCGATTCGATCACCATCGACGCCGACCAGCGCCTCATCCAGCTCAACGTGCCGGCGAAGGAGCTCGCCGCGCGGCGCCGCCAATGGCGCGCGCCGAAGCCGCGCTACACCCGGGGGCTGCTCGCCAAGTACATGCGGCTGGTCTCCACCGCCTCGAAGGGCGCGATCACCGACTCAGAAAGCTGATCCCGGCTGGCGCAGGAACTCGATCTCCTCGGCGCTGCTCGGCCGGCCGAGCGCGGCGTTGCGGTGGGGGAAGCGGCCGAAGCGCGCGATGACGGCGCGGTGCGCCTCGGCATAGCGCAGCGCGTCCTCGGTCTCGGCAAAGCGCGCGAGCGGCCGCATCAGCTCGCAGGCGCGCTCCTGGTCCTCGAGCGACTCGCTGTGCTCGAACGGCAGGTAGAGGAACAGCCGCTCCACCGGCAGCAGGTCGGCGTCGTAGCGCCGCGCGACGGCATGGCGCGCCGCCTCGAGCGCGAGCGCGTCGGCGGCGAAGGCGCGCGCCGAGCCGCGATGGATCTGGCGCGGGAACTGGTCGAGCGCGACGACGCGCGCCAGGCAGGCGCGCGGCTCGTCGAGCCAGTCGCGGTGGCGGCCGGCGAGCAGCGCCTCGACGAGCGCCGAGTAGCGCCGCCGGATCTCCTCGTCGAACGCCGCGTCCTTCTCGAACCAGCGCTTGTGCCGCCTGCCGTAGTCGTCGCCCGTGCCGAACCAGAAGGCGAGCACCTCGCGCGCGAGGCTGTCGGGGGTCATGGCGCGATGTTAAGCTCGCTGCGCTAGTCGTTGCCTTTCGCCGACCCCTCGCCTGGCGGGGGTTTTGCTTTCAGCCGCTCATGCCCAACCGCCTCGCGCACGAGACCTCGCCGTACCTGCAGCAGCACGCCGCCAACCCCGTGGACTGGTATCCCTGGGGCGACGAAGCGCTGGCGCGGGCGCGCGCGGAAGCGAAGCCGATCCTGCTTTCCATCGGCTACTCGGCCTGCCACTGGTGCCACGTCATGGCGCAGGAGAGCTTCGCCGACCCGCAGGTCGCGGCGGTGATGAACCGGCTGTTCGTCAACGTCAAGGTGGACCGGGAAGAGCGGCCCGACCTCGACCAGATCTACCAGACGGCGCACCAGCTGCTCGCCCGGCGCCCGGGCGGCTGGCCGCTCACCATGTTCCTCACCCCGGAGGGCGCGCCGTTCTTCGGCGGCACCTACTTCCCGAAGGAGCCGCGCTACGGGCTGCCCGGCTTCGTGCAGCTGTGCGAGCGCATCGCCGAAATCTGGCGCGAGCGCCAGGCCGACATCGCGGCGCAGAACGCCGCGCTCGGCGATGCCTTCGAGCAGCTGCTGCCGCGCACGCCGGCCGAGCCGGGCCAGCTCTCGACGCAGCCGATCGACGCCCTGCTCGAGGCGCTGCGCGCGAGCTTCGACAAGGTGCACGGCGGCTTCGGCGGCGCGCCGAAGTTTCCGCACGTGCCCGAGCTCGAGCTGTGCCTGCGCCGCGGCGAGGTCGGCATCGTGCGCACGAGCCTCGAGCGCATGTGCGAAGGCGGCGTGTTCGACCAGCTCGGCGGCGGCTTCTACCGCTACAGCGTCGATGCGCAGTGGAACATCCCGCACTTCGAGAAGATGCTCTACGACAACGGGCCGCTGCTCGGCCTGCTCGCCGACCTGCGGCGCGTGACCGGCGAGCCGCGCTTCGAAGCCGCGGCCGCCGAGACCGCGCGATGGCTGATGCGCGAGATGCAGTCGCCCGAGGGCGGCTACTACGCCTCGCTCGACGCCGACAGCGAGCACGAAGAGGGCAAGTTCTACGTCTGGATGGCGCAGGAAGCGCGCGCGCTGCTCTCGCCCGAGGAGTACGCCGCGGCGGCGCGGCGCTTCGGCCTGGACGGGCCGCCCAACTTCGAGGGCCGCGCCTGGCACCTGCGCGGCGTCGCGCCCGCGGACGAGCGCACGGCGCCGCTGCTCGAGGCGGCGCGCGCCAAGCTGCTCGCGGCGCGCGAGCGCCGCGTGCGCCCGGCGCGCGACGAGAAGATCCTCGCCTCGTGGAACGCGCTCGCCATTCGCGGCATGGCGCACGCCGGGCGCGTGCTCGGCCGGGCGCCGTGGCTCGCTTCGGCGCGCCGCGCGCTCGAGTTCGTGCGCAGCCGGATGTGGCGGGACGGGCGCCTGCGCGCTTGCTACAAGGACGGCCGCGCCGAGCTGAACGCCTACCTCGACGACTACGCCTTCCTCCTCGCCGCGCTGCTCGAGCTGCTGCAGGCCGAGTTCTCGCTGCGCGACCTCGACTGGGCGCGCCAGCTCGCCGACGTGCTGCTCGATCAGTTCGAGGACGAGGCGCTCGGCGGCTTCTTCTTCACCGCGCGCAGCCACGAGCGGCTGTTCCACCGGCCCAAGCCCGGCCAGGACCAGGCGACGCCCTCGGGCAACGCCGTCGCGGCCTGGGCGCTCGGCCGGCTGAGCGCGCTCACCGGCGAGCCGCGCTATGCGCGCGCGGCCGAGCGCACGGTGGCGCTTTTCTATCCGCTGATGAGCCAGCAGCCCGGTGGCTTCGCGACCCTGGCGGCCGCGCTCGCCGAGCAGCTCGCGCCGCCCGCGCTGCTGGTGCTGCGCGGGCGCGGCGACGAGCTCGCGCGCTGGCGCGACGCGCTCGCCGCCGAGTACCTGCCCGATACCGTGGTCGTCGCCATCCCCGACGGCACGCCGGGCCTGCCGGCGGTGCTCGACAAGCCGCCGCGCGCGGCGAGCGCCAGCGGCTGGCTGTGCCGCGGCGCGACCTGCCTCGAGCCGCTCGACGATCTCGTAGAATTGCGGTTCCTCTGCAAGGAGCCATCAGCCGCATGAAAATCGCCGTCCGCGCCGCCGCCGGCCTCGCCGCCCTCGTCGTCGTTTCCAGCGCCAGCGCGCAGGAAGACCTCGCCAGGAAGCACAACTGCTTCGCCTGCCACGCCCTCGACAAGAAGGTGGTCGGTCCGTCCTACAAGCAGGTCGCCGAGAAGTATCGCGGCGACAAGACCGCGGCCGCCAAGCTGTTCGACAAGGTCAAGAAGGGCGGCTCGGGCGTCTGGGGCCCGGTGCCGATGCCGGCCAACCCGCAGGTGCCCGACGCGGACCTGGAGCGGCTGATCGCCTGGATCCTCTCGCTGAAGTAGTCGAGTCATAACGGCGAGGCGGATCGCCGGGCGAAGCCGCGGGTATCATACGCGGCGCTTTCGACCACCACGGAGGACGATGCCGTGAAGACCGCAAATCTCGCCGCAGTTGCCGCCGCCGTCGCGCTCGCCCTCGCCGGCTGCGGGCAGGACGAATCCGCCCAGTCCGGCGTCCTGGAAGTGAAGATCGGCCACGCCGCCCCGCTCACCGGCGCCATCGCCCACCTCGGCAAGGACAACGAGAACGGCGCGCTGCTCGCCGTCGAGCAGGCGAACGCCGCGGGCATCAAGATCGGCGGCAAGCCGGTGAAGTTCGTGCTGCTCGGTGAGGACGACCAGGCCGATCCGAAGACCGGCACCACGGTGGCGCAGAAGCTGGTCGACGAGAGAGTGAACGGCGTGGTCGGCCACCTGAATTCCGGCGTGACCATTCCCGCCTCGGCGGTCTACCACCAGGCCGGCATTCCGATGGTCACCGGCTCCGCGACCAATCCCAAGCTCACCGAGCAGGGCTTCAAGGAAGTGTTCCGCATCGTCGGCCGCGACGACCAGCAGGGGCCGGCGATCGCCAGCTATCTCGCCGCGCAGACCAAGCCGAAGGTCGTCGCCGTGATCGACGACGCGACCGCCTACGGAGAAGGCATCGCCAACGAGGTGGAGAAGACGCTCCGGGCCGCGGGCGTCAAGGTGCTGCCGCGCGAGAAGGGCACCGACCGGACCACCGACTGGAAGGCGATCCTCACCAAGCTGCGCGGCGAGCGGCCCGACGCGGTGTTCTTCGGCGGCATGGACGCCACCGGCGGGCCGCTCATCAAGCAGGGCCGCGAGCTGGGCATGAAAGCGGTGTTCGCCTTCGGCGACGGCGCGTGCACCGACAAGATGCAGGAGCTCGCCGGCGAGGCGGCCGAGGGCCTGCTCTGCTCGCAGGCCGGCATCCCGCCGCAGGCGGCGTCGCAGAAGTTCCTCGACGCCTACAAGAAGCGCTTCAACGTGGACCCGATCCTCTACGCGCCGTTCACCTACGACGCGGCCAACCTGATGATCGAGGCGATGAAGAAGGCCGACGCGGTGGAGCCGGCGAAGTACCTGCCCGAGCTGCACAAGATCAGCTACACCGGCGCCACCGGGCCGATCAGCTTCGACGAAAAAGGCGATCGCAAGGACGCCGAGATCACCATCTTCACGATGAAGAGCGGCAAGATCGTGCCGATCGCGGTGGTGAAGAGCGGCAAGACGGTGCCCTTCGAGGAGTTCCTGAAGACGATGAGCGCCGGAAGATAAAGGCCCTCCGGCGCGTGACCGGCGGACGGCACCGGCGGGTGCCGTTCGCGTTTTTGGTTTAGGCTTCGCCGCGGTGGACGTTTTCCTGCAGCAAGTGGTGAACGGCCTGACGCTCGGCGCGGTGTACGCCGTGGTGGCGCTGGGCTACACCATGGTGTACGGCATCATCCAGCTGATCAATTTCGCGCACGGCGAGGTGGTGATGATCGGCGCGATGGTCGCGTTCTCGGTCATCGGCGCGCTGGCGCCGAGCGGGCTGCCGGCGGTTCTGGTGGTGCTGGCCGGCACCGCCTGCGCGATCCCGGTGTGCATGGCGGTCGCCTACGGCATGGAGCGGCTCGCCTACCGGCCGCTGCGCCACGCGCCGCGCCTCGCGCCGCTGATCACGGCGATCGGCGTGTCGATCATCCTGCAGCACCTCGCGCTACTCGTCTGGAGCCGCAACGTGCTCGCCTTCCCGCAGATCATCGAGACGCGCAGCTACGTCGTGGCCGGCGCGAGCATCACCAACGTGCAGCTCGTCATCATCGGCCTGTCGGTGCTGCTGATGAGCGGGCTGGCGGGGCTCGTCTACCGCACGCGGCTCGGCACGGCGATGCGCGCCACGGCGCAGAACCCGCAGGTGGCCGGGCTGATGGGCATCGACATCAACCGGGTGATCGCCGCGACCTTCGTCATCGGCGCGGCGCTCGCCGCGGTGGCTGGCGTGATGGTCGGCAGCTACTACGGCATCGCGCAGTACACGATGGGCTCGATCCTCGGCCTGAAGGCCTTCGCCGCCGCGGTGCTGGGCGGCATCGGCAACATCCCGGGCGCGATGCTCGGCGGGGTGCTGCTCGGCGTGGTCGAGGCGCTCGGCGCGGGCTACATCGGCGACCTCACCAACCTGTGCGCGTACGCGCTGCTCGCGCCGCACCTCGACGCCTGCCGTGACGGCGGGAACTTCGTGATCTTCGGCTCCAACTACCAGGACGTGTTCGCGTTCGTGGTGCTGATCCTGGTGCTGGTGTTCCGGCCTTCGGGCCTGCTCGGCGAGCGCGTGGGAGAGCGCGCGTGAGGAACGCCCGGTGGGCGGGCCTCGCGCTGGTCGCCGGCACGCTCGCCGTGCTGCCCTTCCTGCTCGCCCAGGCCGGCACCACCTGGGTGCGCATCACCGACTACGCGATCCTCTATTGCCTGCTCGCGCTGGGGTTGAACATCGTGGTCGGCTTAGCCGGGCTGCTCGACCTTGGCTACATCGCCTTCTACGCGGTCGGCGCCTACGCCTACGCGCTGCTCGCCAGCCCGCACTTCGGGCTGCACCTGCCGTTCTGGATCATCCTGCCGATCGGCGCCGCGCTGTCGGCGCTGTTCGGCGTGCTGCTCGGCGCGCCGACCCTCAAGCTGCGCGGCGACTACCTCGCCATCGTCACGCTGGGATTCGGCGAGATCGTGCGCATCTTCCTCAACAACCTGTCGCGGCCGGTCAACATCACCAACGGCCCGCAGGGCATCACGCGCATCGACCCGCTGCGCATCGACGGCTTCAGCTTCTCGCAGCCGCAGACCTGGCTCGGGCTCGATTTCTCCGGGCCGGTGAAGTACTACTACGCGCTGCTCGTGCTGCTGCTGGCGATCATCGCCGTCAACCTGCGCCTGCACGACTCGCGCATCGGCCGCGCCTGGGAGGCGATCCGCGAGGACGAGGTCGCCGCGCGCGCCATGGGCATCAACACCACCACGCTCAAGCTGCTCGCCTTCGCCATGGGCGCCACCTTCGGCGGCGTGGCGGGCGGCATGTTCGCCGCGATCCAGGGCTTCATCTCGCCGGAGAGCTTCGTGCTGGTGGAGTCGATCATGGTGGTCTCCATGGTGGTGCTGGGCGGCATGGGCAACGTGTGGGGCGTGATCCTCGGCGCGCTGCTGCTGTCCTTCACGCCGGAGGTGCTGCGCTGGACGGTCGACCCGCTGCAGCGCGCGCTGTTCGGCCGCTCGATCGTCGACCCCGAGGTGATCCGCATGCTGCTCTACGGGCTGGCGCTGGTGCTGATCATGCTGTTCCGGCCGGCCGGGCTGCTGCCCTCGGCGGTGCGCAAGCGCGAGCTCACCGGGCAGGACGCATGAGCGCGCTGCTCTCGGTCGAGGCGCTGAGCAAGCGCTTCGGCGGCCTGCAGGCGCTCGAGGACGTGTCGTTCGCCATCGACGAGCGCGCGATCTACGGGCTGATCGGCCCGAACGGCGCCGGCAAGACCACGCTGTTCAACCTGCTCACCGGCGTCTACGTGCCCGATGCGGGCCGCTTCACTTTCGCCGGCCAGGACATCACCGGCCTGCCGGCGCACCGCATCGCCCAGGCGGGGATCGCGCGCACGTTCCAGAACATCCGGCTGTTCGGCAACCTGTCGGCGCTCGAGAACGTGATGATCGGCCGCCACGCGCGCACGCGCGCCGGGGTGCTCGGCGCGATCCTGCGCGACCGCGGCACGCGCGCCGAGGAGGAGGCGATCGTGCGCCGCTCGCTGCAGCTGCTCGACTACGTCGGCATCCGCGCGCGCGCCAACGACCGCGCGGCGAGCCTGCCCTACGGCGACCAGCGCCGGCTGGAGATCGCGCGCGCGCTCGCCACCGAGCCGCAGCTGCTCGCGCTCGACGAGCCGGCCGCGGGCATGAACCCGGCGGAGCGGCTGGCCCTCGGGCAGCTCATCCGGCGCATCCGCGACGACGGCACGACGGTGCTGCTGATCGAGCACGACGTGCGCCTGGTGATGAACGTCTGCGACCGCGTGCTGGTGCTCGACTACGGTCAGAAGATCGCCGAGGGCGTGCCGGCCGAAGTGGCGCGCGATCCGAAGGTCATCGAGGCTTACCTGGGTGCCCCGCACGCTGCTTGAGATAGAGCGGCTGGAGGTGCACTACGGCGGCATCCGCGCCGTCGCCGGCATCGACCTGCAGGTCGCCGAGGGCGAGCTGGTGTGCCTGATCGGCGCCAACGGCGCGGGCAAGAGCTCGACGCTGCGCGCGATCTGCGGCCTGGTCGGCTCGAAGAGCGGCCGCATCGTCTACGACGGCGAGGACATCGGCCGCGCGCCGGTGCACGAGCTGCCGCGCAAAGGCCTGGTGATGGTACCCGAGGGGCGCGGCATCTTCCCGCAGCTCACCGTCGAGGAGAACCTCGCCATGGGCGCCTACGTGCGCGCCGGCGAAGCCGACCCGGCCGAGCAGTTCGAGCGCTTTCCGCGCCTGCGCGAGCGGCGCAAGCAGATCGCCGGCACGCTGTCGGGCGGCGAGCAGCAGATGCTCGCGCTCGCGCGCGCGCTGATGGCGCGGCCGCGCCTGCTGCTGCTCGACGAGCCCTCCATGGGGCTCGCGCCGCTCATGGTGGCGCGCATCTTCGACCTGGTGCGCGACATCGCGCGCGAGGGCGTCACCATCCTGCTGGTCGAGCAGAACGCCCGCCTCGCCCTCGAGGTGGCGAGCCGCGGCTACGTGATGGAGTCGGGCACGGTGGCGCTCGCCGGCGAGGCGCGCCGCCTGCTCGAGCACCCGCGCGTGCGTGCCGCCTATCTCGGCGAAATAGAATAGGACGGCCATGGCCACGCTCCTCGTCCTGACCAACGTCCCGGACCGCGCCGCCGCGGAACGCCTGGCCGGCATGCTTGTCGAACAGCGGCTGGCGGCCTGCGTGAACATCCTCGCGCCCTGCCGCTCGGTGTATCGCTGGAAAGGTGCCGTGCAGCACGACGAAGAGCATCCGATGCTGGTGAAGACCACCACCGAGCGCTATGCCGCGCTCGAGGCGGCGCTGCGCGCGGCGCATCCCTACGAGCTGCCCGAGATCGTCGCCTTCCCGGTCGAGCGCGGCCTGCCCGCCTATCTCGACTGGGTGGCCGGCGAAACGACGCCTTGAAGCGCCTCTTCGCCTTCGCTGCGCTGCTCGCCGCCGCGCTCGGCGCCCTTGCCCAGGAGCTGCTCGAGCCCGAGCAGGCGTTCCGCTTCTCGGCGCGCATGGTGGCCGGCCCGGCGGTCGAGGTGCGCTTCGCCATCGCGCCCGGCTACTACCTCTACCGCGACCGCATGCGCTTCGCGGTGGAGGAGGGCGCGCAGGTGGCGCTCGGCGCGCCGGAGTTCCCGCCGGCGCTGCCGCACAAGGATCAGTTCTTCGGCGAGACGCCGATCTACCGCGACGAGGTCAGCGTGCGCGTGCCGGTGCGCGGCGAAGGGCCGTTCCAGCTCAAGGTGACCTCTCAGGGCTGCGCCGACATCGGCGTGTGCTACGTGCCGATGGAGTCGCGCGCGCGGCTGCGCGTGGCGGCGCTCGACGGCGTCTCCCCGGGCGCCGCGGCGCCCTTCGCCGGGCCGCGCTTCTCGCTCTTCGCGAGCGACATCGACATCGCGCGGCTCTTCGAGGGCAGCGTGCTGCTGGTGCTCGCCGGCTTCTTCGTGCTCGGGCTGCTGCTCACCTTCACGCCCTGCGTGCTGCCCATGGTGCCGATCCTCTCCGGGATCATCGCCGGCGAAGGCCGCGCGCTCAGCAAGCCGCGCGCGGCGGCGCTCTCGGCGGCTTACGTGCTCGGCATGGCGCTCACTTACGCCGCGGCGGGCGTGGCTGCCGCGTCGTCCGGCCTGCTGATCGCCGCGGCGCTGCAGAACGTCTGGGTGCTCGGCGCCTTCGCCCTGGTGTTCGTGGCGCTCGCGCTGTCGATGTTCGGCTTCTACGAGCTGCGCCTGCCCGGCTTCCTGCAGCAGCGCCTGGACGGCGCGCAGCGGCAGCTGCGCGGCGGGCGCATCGCCTCGGTGGCGGCGATGGGCGCGCTCTCGGCCGTGATCGTCAGCCCGTGCGTCGCCGCGCCGCTCGCCGGCGCGCTGCTCTACATCTCGCAGACGCGCGACGTGCTGCTCGGCGGCGCGGCGCTGTTCGCCATGGCGCTCGGCATGGGCGCGCCGCTCATGGCGGTGGGCGTGTTCGAGGGCGCGCTGCTGCCGCGCGCCGGCGCCTGGATGGAGAGCGTGCGCCGGTTCTTCGGCGTGCTGCTGCTCGCCGTGGCGCTGTGGCTGGTGACGCCGGTGCTGCCCGACGTGGCGGTGATGCTCGCCTGGGCCGCCCTGCTGATCGGCTCGGCGGTGTTCCTGCGCGCGCTCGATCCGCTGCCCGCCGGCGCGTCCGGCTGGTGGCGCCTGTGGAAAGGCGCGGGCGTGACCCTGCTCGTCGCCGGCGTGGCGCTGCTGGTCGGCGCGCTGGCCGGCAGCCGCGACCCGCTGCGCCCGCTCGCCGGGTTGGTCGGCGAGGCGGCGCGCGTCGAGACGCCGACGCCGTGGCGGCGCGTCGCCTCGCTCGCCGAGCTCGAGCAGGCGCTCGCCGCCGGCGGGCGGCCGGCGATGCTCGACTTCTACGCCGACTGGTGCGTGTCGTGCAAGGAGATGGAGAAGTTCACCTTCTCCGATCCGCGCGTGCGCGCCGAGCTCGAGGGCATGCTGCTTCTGCAGGCCGACGTGACCGAGGGCGACGAGGCCGACCGGCAGCTGCTCAAGCGCTTCTCGCTGTTCGGGCCGCCCGGGATCATCTTCTTCGACGCGTCCGGGCGCGAGATCCCGGGCCTGCGGGTCATCGGCTACCAGCCGCCCGAGCGTTTCCTGCGCACGCTTGCCCGCGCTCGCCATTGATCACGCGGTGATCGCGGTCCGCGACCTTGCGGTCGCGGCCGACGCGTTTTCCGCGGCCGGATTCACGCTCACGCCGCTCGGCCGCCACAGCATCGGCTCGCGCAACCACTGCATCATGCTCGCCACGAGCTACCTCGAGCTGCTCGAGCCGGCGAGCGATCATCCCTGGCTCGCCCACTACCGCGAGTGCATCTCGCGCGGCGACGGTCTTGCGGCGCTCGCCCTCGCCACCGGCGACGCGGAGGCCTCGTACCGCGCGCTCCTCGCGCAGGGCGTCGCGGCGCAGCCGCCGATGGACCTCGCGCGCCCGGTGCACCTCGGCGCGGAGCGGCGCACGGCGCGTTTTCGCCTGGTGCAGGTCTCGCCCGAGCTGTTCCTCTGCCAGCACCTCACCCGCGAGCTGGTGTGGCGGCCCGAGTGGCAGTCGCATGCCAACGGCGCGCGCGAGCTGGCGGCGGTGCACTTTCCGCACGCGGCGCCGTTCGAGGGCGCGCCGGCGAGCGTTCGCTGGGGCGCGCCGCCGGCGCTGCACATCGCGGGGCTCCAATCCGCCGTGCGACTGCACGGCGTCGATCTGCTGCCGGCCTAGCGGCCGCGCAGCGCGCGCGCGGCTTCCAGCGCGAAGTAGGTGAGGATGCCGTCGGCGCCGGCGCGCTTGAACGCGAGCAGCGCCTCCATGATGCAGCTCTCGGGCAGCCAGCCGTTCGCCACCGCGCCGCGCAGCATCGAGTACTCGCCCGAGACCTGGTACACGTAGGTCGGCGCGCGGAACTCGTCCTTCACGCGCCGCACGATGTCGAGGTAGGGCAGGCCCGGCTTGACCATCACCATGTCGGCGCCCTCGGCGAGATCGAGCCCCACTTCGCGGAGCGCCTCGTCCGAATTGGCCGGATCCATCTGGTAGGTCTTCTTGTCGCTCTTGCCCAGGTGCCGGGCGGAACCGACCGCGTCGCGGAACGGTCCGTAGAAGCCCGACGCGTACTTCGCCGAGTAAGCCATGATGCGCGTGTGGATGTGGCCCGCCTTCTCCAGCGCGGCGCGGATGCGGCCGATGCGCCCGTCCATCATGTCGGAGGGCGCGACGATGTCGACGCCCGCGGCGGCCTGCACCAGCGCCTGCTCGACGAGGATGTCGAGCGTCTCGTCGTTAAGGATATGGCCCTGCTCGTCGATCACGCCGTCCTGGCCGTGCGAGGTATACGGGTCGAGCGCCACGTCGGTCATCACGCCGAGCGCGGGGAAGCGCTTCTTCAGCATCGCCACGGCGCGCGGGATGAGCCCGCCGGGGTTGCACGCTTCGCGGCCGTCCGCGGTCTTGAGGCGCGCATCGATGGCCGGGAAAAGCGCGATCGCCGGGATGCCGAGCTTCAGGCACTGCTCGGCGATCGGCGCGAGGCGATCGAGCGTGAGCCGCGAGACGCCTGGCATGGAATCCACTTTCTGCGTGCGGGCTTTGCCCTCGATGATGAACACCGGCAGGATCAGGTCGTCCGCGGTGAGCACCGCCTCGCGCATCAGGCGGCGCGAGAAATCGTCGCGCCGCATGCGCCGCATGCGCAGCGCCGGGAAGCTGCCGTAAACGCTCATGCCGTCTGGGTTTTTCGCGCGGGAACTTTTCCCGGGGGGCGACATCTTACCCTGCAGACGAGTTGATCGTCTCCCGCTTCTCCTCCCTGAGCGGGTGCCTTAATCGCAAGACTAAGGCGTTTTTCCCCCGGTTTACATCCCCTTTGCCGGGGGTTTTTTATTCTTCGCGGCCTGCTCGCAGCGAACGCTGCAGCAGGTCGCGCGCTTCCGCGACCCCCTGTCGCGTAACGCTCGAAAAGAGTTCGACGCGCGCGGCCGGCAGGCGCGCGCGCACGGCGCGCAGCGTCTCGGCCTGCGCGGCGCGCGACAGCTTGTCGGCTTTCGAGAGCAGCACGATGAGCGGCACGGCGCCGAGCCACTCGACGAGCTGAAGATCGAGCGGCATGAGCGGATGGCGCGCGTCCATGACCACCACCACGGCGCGCAACGTCGCGCGCGAGGCGAGGTACGCCCCGACCAGCGAGCGCCATCGCTCGCGCAGCTCGCGCGGCGCCCGGGCGAAGCCGTAGCCCGGAAGGTCGACGAGGCGCGCTTCGCCGACCTCGTAGAAGTTGATGGTCTGCGTGCGCCCGGGCGTCTTGCTGGTGCGCGCGAGGCTGCGCCGCCCGAGCAGCGCGTTGATGGCGCTCGACTTGCCGACGTTGGAGCGCCCGGCGAACGCCACCTCGGGCGGCCCTTCCGGAGGCAGATCCGCCGGCGCGCCGGCGGCGCGCAGGAACGCCGCGTTCGCAAAGCCCATCATCGCCTAGGCCGGGAATTCTAATAAAATCGCGCCTTTCGCTTTCAGGGAGCGATCGCAGATGAACCGCGCAGGCGCCGTCGTGCTTGCGGCCGCATTGGCCGTGCTCGTTCGCGGCGAGGTCTTCGCCCAGGACAAGCCGCCGGCGCAGGCGACGCAGGTGTGCGCGGCCTGCCACGGCGTGGACGGCAACAGCGTCGCGGCGGCGAACCCGAAGCTCGCCGGGCAGTTGGCCGAGTACCTGCAGAAGCAGCTGCGCGACTTCATGCCGCAGAAGGGCAAGAAGCCGCTGCGCGAGAGCGCGGTGATGAACGGCATGGTGGCGAACCTTTCCGACACCGACATCCAGGCGCTTGCGTCCTACTACGCCGCGCAGCCGCTCAAGCCCGCGGCGGCGAAGGACAAGTCGCTCGCGGCCGAAGGCGAGAAGCTCTGGCGCGGCGGCGACGCGCAGCGCGGCGTCCCGGCGTGCAACGGCTGCCACGGGCCCAACGGCGCCGGCATACCGGCGCAGTTCCCGCGGCTCGCCGGGCAGTTCTCCGAATACATCGTGGCGCAGCTGCAGGCGTTTCGCTCCGGCACCCGGGCCAACGATCCGGGCGGCATGATGCGCGGCGTCGCGGCCGGCCTCACCGACGCGCAGATCCGCGCCCTGGCCGAATACATCGCCGGGCTGCGCTAGCCTGGAATAGCCGGCCCGCAAGGGTGTTTTCCTCGCAAGCGGCACTGGGCCGCGCGAACCTTAAGACTTCGAGGAGAGGAACATGAAGAAAAGCGGTGTGGCAGCCGTGGCTGCCCTGGCGCTCGGCCTGGCGGCCGGCGGCGTCCTGGCGCAGGCGAAGCCCGAGGTGCTGGTGAAGCAGCGGCAGGCGGCGATGACGCTCATGGGCAAGTATTTCGGCCCGCTCGCCGCGATGGCGCAAGGCAAGGCCCCGTACGACGCGGACGTGGTGAAGCGCAACGCCGGCTTCCTGGACAACCTCAGCCGCATGCCTTGGGACGGCTTCCAGCCGAGCACCAAAGGGGTGAAGAGTCGCGCCAAGGACGAGCTGTTCAGCGACGCCGCGGGCGTGAAGCAGGCGATCAGCCGCCTCGAGAACGAGGCGCACAAGCTCTACGAGCTCGCGCAGCGCGGCGACGAGGCGGCGGTGAAAGCGCAAATCGGCGCGGTCGGCAAGGCCTGCGGCGGCTGCCACGACAAGTACCGGGAGAAGCAATAAGCCTCGCGCGCGTGGCGCCGGCCGGCCCCGCTGCGGCGGGGCTTTTCGTTTTGTGCCTGCTGCTCGCACCGCTCGGCGCCGCGGCGCAGGGCGACGCGAAGCGCGGCGAGTACCTCGCCAAGGCGGGCGGCTGCATCGGCTGCCACACCGAAGCGCGCGAAGGCGCGACGCCCTTTGCCGGCGGCCGCGCGATCAAGACGCCGTTCGGCACGTTCTACGGCCCGAACATCACGCCGCATCCGCAGGCCGGGATCGGCCGCTGGTCGGAGGCGGACTTCGTGCGCGCCATGCGCGAGGGCCGGCGGCCCGACGGCTCGCATTACTACCCGGCTTTCCCCTACACCTCCTTCACGTTCATCGGCGACGCCGACCTGCGCGACCTGTGGGCCTACCTTCGCTCGCTGCCGCCCAGCGCGCAGCCGAGCCGGCCGCACGAGCTCGGGCTGCTCTACCGCGCGCGCTTCCTGCTCGGCATCTGGAAGTGGCTGTACTTCGAGCGCGGGCCGCTCCGGCCCGATCCGCAGAAAAGCGCGACGATCAACCGCGGCGCCTATCTCGTGCGCGCGCTCGGCCACTGCGGCGAGTGCCACACGCCGCGCAATTTCCTCGGCGCGCTGAAGCGCGAGCGCTTCCTCGCCGGCGCCGAGACGCCCGAAGGCGCTTCGGCGCCCAACCTGACGCCCGCCCGGCTGAAGAAATGGAGCGACGACGAGCTGCGCGACGTGCTCTCGGCCGGGCTGCTGCCCGACGGCGACGTGCTCGGCGAGACCATGGGCGAGGTGGTGCGCAACACCACCGGGCAGCTCACCCGGGCCGACCTGGACGCGCTCATCGCCTACCTGCGGTCGCTGCCGCCGTTGCCGGACGAGCCGAAATAGCGTGGAATAGGCGGCCGTCGCGCCTGTTCCCCTATGGATGAAGCGCAGCGCCTGGTCGACCTTATTCCGCGCCTTCGCCGGTACGCCCGGGCGCTGGTGGGCGATCGTTCCGGCGCCGACGATCTCGTCCAGGACACGCTCGAGCGGGCCTGGTCGAAGCTGCATCTTTACCGGCGCGGCACCGATCTGCGCGCCTGGCTCTTCACGGTGATGCACAACGTACATGTCAACAAGCTGCGCGCCGTCCGGCCGACCGACTCGCTCGACGAGGACATGCTCGAGCTGGCGGGCCGCGCCTCGCAGGCCGACGCGCTGCTCGTGCGCGACCTCGACCGCGCCATCGGCCGGCTGCCCGCCGACCAGCGCGCGGTCCTGCTGCTGGTGACGCTCGAGGAGATGAGCTACGAGGACGTGGCGCGCACGCTCGGCATCCCGATCGGCACGGTGATGTCGCGCCTGTCGCGCGCGCGCGAGAAGCTGCGCGCGATGATGCTCGGCGAGACGCCGCCCGCGACCAAGCTGAAGGTGGTGAAGTGACGCCGGTGACCGAAGCGGACCTGCAGGCCTACGTCGACGGCCGCCTCGACCCCGAGCGCCGCGCGGCGGTGGACGCCTGGCTCGCCTCGCGGCCCGAGGAAGCCGAGCGCGTCGCCGCGTACCGCCGGCTCGGCGCCGAGGTGCGCGCTGCCTATCAGACGATGGTTGCCGAGCCGCTGCCCGAGGGCGTGGCGCGCTTCGCGCGCCGCCGGCCGCGCCTGCGGCAGGCGGCGCTCGCCGCGGCCTGGCTCGCGCTCGGCGCGGCGCTCGGGACCCTCGCGACCCTGGAGCTGCGCCCGGTGGCGCCGAGCGTCGCGCCCGGCGGCGAGGTGGTGATGGCGCGCCGCGCGGCGATCGCCCACGCCACGTATTCCCCGGAAGTGCGTCATCCGGTGGAAGTCGGCGCCGACCAGGAGGCGCATCTGGTCGCCTGGCTTTCCAAGCGGCTCGGCGTGCGGGTGCGCGCGCCCAAGCTGCACGAGGCGGGCTTCGCGCTGGTCGGCGGGCGGCTGCTGCCCGGCGAGACCGGGCCGGTCGCGCAGTTCATGTACGAGATGCCGAACGGCCGGCGCCTGACGCTCTACGTGCGCCAGGAGCCGCCGCGCCACGTCGAGACCGCGTTCCGCTACGCGCGCGAGCGCAACGTCAGCGTCTTCTACTGGATCGACCGCGACTGCGGCTACGCCATCGCCTCGTCCGACCTCGGGCGCGAGGAGCTGCTCAAGGTGGCCGAGCTCGTCTACAAGCAGCTCGAGCCCTAGCGCGAGAGCGAGGCGTTGAGCGCCGCGGCAAGCGCCGCCTCGCCGCTCACGAGGGATTTCCACGACAGCTCCAGGCCCTTGCGCCGGCCTTTCGGCACGAGCTTCAGGCCCTCGGGGCTGATCGTCAGCATGAACGCCCGGCCGTCCACGCCGAGCTCCCGCTTGAGCGGCCTATCGAGCTTTGTCGCCATGGCGCGTCGCTTCCTTGAGTGACCTGAACAGTCTGACGAGCTCGGGCAGCTGGTAGTTCGCGTTCAGGCCGCTCGGATTGGGCAGCAGCCACACCCGGGCGCCGGCCAGGCGCCCGGGCTGCTCGCCGAGCGCCGCGTGGCGCAGGCCGAAGGCGTGGCAGTAGGCGCCGACGCCGAGGAAGGCGACGGTGCCGGGGCGGTAGCGGCGCAGCTTGGCGAGCAGGCGCCGGCGGCCGGCGACGAACTCCTCGGGCGCAAGCTCGTCGGCGGTGGCGGTGGTGCGGTTGACCAGGTTGGTGATGCCGCAGCCGTAGTCGATGAGCAGCGCCTGCTCCGACGGATCGAGCAGGCGCGGCGTGAAGCCGGCGCCATGCAGCGCCGGCCAGAAGCGGTTGCCCGGCCGCGCGAAGTGATACCCGGTCGCGCCCGAGTAGAGCCCGGGATTGATGCCGCAGAAGAGCACCGCCAGCCCGGGCGCGATCACGTCGCGCAGGCGCCGGCCGCGCGCCGCGGCGAGCGCGGCGGCGCTCGGCCGCTGCGGCGGGCCGCTAGGCCGGCGTGATGAGGTAGCCGCCCGACTTCTCGTCGGGCTCGAGGCGCACGAGGCCTTTCTTCTCGGCATCTTCCAGGAGATCGGAGAAGGCGCGGAAACCGTAGTACGACTCGTTGAAGCCGGGCTTGCGGCGCTTGAGCGCCTGCTTGACCATCGAGCCCCAGATGCGCTCGCCCTCGCCGCGCTCGGCGATCAGCGCGTGCAGCGTCTCGAGCAGCAGGTCGAACGCCTCCTGCTTCTTGTCCTCGCCGGGCGGCGCCGCCTCGCGGCGCTTCTTCGCGGCGCGCCGCTTCTGCTCGTCCTGGCGCACCAGGTCGTCGTAGTAGATGAACTCGTCGCAGTTGGCGATCAGCAGGTCGGAGCTCGAGTTCTTCACGCCGACGCCGATCACCGTCTTCGCGTTCTCGCGCAGCTTGGAGACGAGCGGCGAGAAGTCCGAGTCGCCGCTGACGATGACGAAGGTGTCGACGTGCGACTTGGTGTAGCAGAGGTCCAGCGCGTCGACCACCAGGCGGATGTCGGCCGAGTTCTTGCCCGACTGGCGCACGTGCGGGATCTCGATCAGCTCGAACGAGGCGGCGTGCATCGCCGCCTTGAACTCCTTGTAGCGCTCCCAGTCGCAATAGGCCTTCTTCACCACGATCGAGCCCTTGAGCAGCAGCCGCTCGAGGACCTTGTTCATGTCGAACTGCGCGTATTTCGCCTCGCGCACGCCGAGCGCGACGTTCTCGAAGTCGCAGAACACGGCGAGGTTGGCGGATCCGGTAGTGGAACTGTTGGCCAGCGGGGCCCCCTTGTCAGGTGTCGAGGTTCTCGGCGGCGAGCAGGTCCGCCAGGGTCTCGCGCCGGCGCACCAGGCGTGCCTCGGCGCCGCGCACCAGCACCTCGGGCGCGCGCGGCCGCGAATTGTAGTTCGAGCTCATCACCATGCCGTAGGCGCCGGCCGACATCACGGCAAGCAGGTCGCCCTCGCGCAGCGCCAGGGCGCGGTCGCGCGCGAGGAAGTCGCCGCTCTCGCACACCGGGCCGACGATGTCGTAGCGCGCGCCGCCCGGCGCGGACGGCGGCGGCTCGCGCACCGGGCGCACCGCGTGCCAGGCGTCGTACAGCGCGGGACGGATCAGGTCGTTCATCGCCGCGTCGACGATCGCGAAATTGCGCGCTTCGCCGTGCTTGAGCTGCTCGACGCGGGTGAGCAGCACGCCCGCGTTGCCGACGATGGCGCGCCCCGGGTCGACGATCAGCCGCTTGCTGCGCGCGCCGAGCGCGCGCACGGCCGCCGCGACGAAGCGCTCGATCGGCTGCGGCTCGGCCTCGCCGTAGCGGATGCCGATGCCGCCGCCGAAATCGACGTGCGCCAGCGCGATGCCGCGCGCCTCGATGCGGTCGGCGAGCGCGACCAGGCGCTCGGCGGCCGCGCCGTAGGGCGCGGCGTCCATCAGCTGCGAGCCGATGTGGCAGCCGATGCCGCGCACCGCGATCTCGGGCATCGCCGCGGCCCGCTCGTAGAGCCGCTCGGCCTCGCCGTGCGGCACGCCGAACTTGCTCTCGCGCAGGCCGGTCGAGATGTACGGGTGGGTGCGCGGGTCGACGTCCGGGTTGACGCGGAAAGCGATCGGCGCGCGCCGGCCCAGGCGCCGCGCGATCCGCGCCACCCGCTCCAGCTCCGCCTCGGATTCCAGGTTCAGGCAGCCGATGCCGCGCTCGAGCGCAACGGCGATCTCGGTGTCGCTCTTGGCGACGCCGGAGAACAGCGTCTTGCCGAGGTCGCCGCCGGCGGCGGCGACGCGCTCCAGCTCGCCGCCCGAGACGATGTCGAAGCCCGCGCCGAGCCGCGCGAGCAGCGCCAGCACGGCGAGATTGGAGTTGGCCTTGACCGAATAGCAGACCAGGGCGTCTCGCCCGCGCAGCGCCGCGGCGAACTCGCTGTAGGCGCGCTCGATGGCGCTCGCCGAGTAGACGTAGCAGGGCGTGCCGAAGCGGCGCGCCACCTCCTCCAGCGGCAGCTCGTCGGCGCACAGCGCGCCGCGGCGGTACGCGAAGCTCATGGCTTCAGCGCTCTTCGCGCGCGCCCGAGCGCATGTCCTCGGGATAGGGGACGGGCTCGTAGGGCTCTGGCCGGGGAGGCGTGACGCCGGGCGGGGGGTTGTCGCGCAGATAGAGGGGCCCGCGCTGTCCGCACGCGGCTGCGGCCAGCGTGAGCGCGGCGAGGAGCAGCCGGAGGCGCATAAAATCGGCATGGTAACCCATGGACGAGGCCCAATTCGCCGAGCGCGCCGAGCGTACGCTGGCGCGCGTCGAGGCCGCGCTCGAGGAGAGCGGCGTGGACGTCGACCTCGAGCGCAAGGAAGGCGGCATTCTCGAGCTCGAGTTCGCCGACGGCTCGCGCATGATCATCAACCGGCACGGCGCGGCGCGCGAGATCTGGGTGGCGGCGAAGAGCGGCGGCTTTCACTTCCGCTGGGACGGCAGCGCCTGGCGCGACACGCGCGACGGCACGGAGCTCTTCGCCGCGCTCTCGCGGCTCGTCTCCGCGCAGAGCGGCCAGGCGGTCATCCTGCGCGCCTAGCGCGGCGGGGCGCTCAGGCGGGCGGGCTGGGCAGCGGCGGCAGCGTGCGCTCCTGCAGCGGCGCGAGCGGCGGCGCGACCGACGGCGCGGACGGATCGGACGGGCCGGGCACGCCCGGCGGCACGGGCGGCACCGGCGGCGCGGGCGGCCGCAGCACCTCGGGCGGCGGCACCGACTCCTGGTAGAAGAACTCGGGGACGAGCTTCGTCTCGCCCGCCAGCGCCGGGTACGGCCCCGTCGGCAGCACGACGATCCCCGGCGGCATCTCGCGCGGCATGTCGGGCACGTCTTTCAGCACCTGCTCCATGTAGCCCAGCCAGATCGGCAGGGCGACCACGCTGCCCGTCTGGTTCTTGCCCAGCGTGCGCGGCTGGTCGTAGCCGACCCAGGCGACCGCGACCAGCGAGGGCTGGTAGCCGGCGAACCAGGCGTCGACGAATTCGTTGGTCGTGCCGGTCTTGCCCGCGAGGTCCAGGCGGCCGAGCCGCGCGGCGCGCGCCGCGGTGCCGACGCGGGTCACGTCCTGCAGCATGTTGTCCATGATGAAGGCGTTGCGCGCGTCGATGACGCGCAGCGCCTCGTCGCCGGCGCGGCGCGGCTGCGCGAGCGCGAGCACGTTGCCCCGGTCGTCGACGATCTTGTGGATGAAGTAGGGCTCCACCAGATAGCCGCCGTTCGCGAACACCGCGTAGGCGCGCGCCATCTGCCAGGCGGTGGCCGAGCCGGCGCCGAGCGCCATGGTGAGGTAGGGGGGATGGCGGTCCGCGTCGAAGCCGAAACGGGTGATGTACTCCTGCGCGTATTTCGGCCCGATCGCATCGAGCACGCGGATCGACACCATGTTCTTCGACTTGACGAGCGCGGTGCGCAGGCGCATCGGTCCTTCGAACTTGCCGTCGTAGTTCTTCGGCTCCCAGCGCTGGCTGCCGGTCTCCTCGGCTTCCAGCACCACCGGCTCGTCGGGCACGATGGTCGCCGGCGTGAAGCCCTTCTCCAGGGCGGCCGAGTAGATGAACGGCTTGAACGCCGAGCCGGGCTGGCGGAACGCCTGGGTCGCGTGGTTGAACTTGGTGCGGCCGAAGTCGAAGCCGCCGACCAGGGCGCGGATCGCGCCGTCCTGAGGATCCATGGAGATGAACGCCGCCTCGATCTCGGGCAGCTGTACGATGCGCCAGGCCTTGCCCTCGCGCTGCACGCGGATGATCGAGCCGCGGCGCAGGCGGCGCTGCAGGGGCGCCTTGGCGTCGAGCGAGGGCGCGGCGAAGCGCAGGCCCTCGCCGCTGATGCGGATCGCCTCGCCGGTGCGCAGCGCGGCGCGCACTTCCCTGGCGTCGGCGGAGAGCACCACCGCGGCGAGCAGGTCGTCGCTGTCGGGATGCTCCGAGAGCGCCTCTTCGAGCTCGTCCTCGCCCGCCTGCGCCGGCAGCTCGACATAGCCCTCCGGCCCCCGGTAGCCGTGCCGGCGGTCGTAGTCGAGCACCCCGGCGCGCAGCGCCTCGTAGGCCGCCTCCTGGTCGGCCTTGCGCAGCGTGGTGTAGACGCGGAAGCCGCGGGTATAGACGTCGTCCGGATAGTGCTCGGCGAGCGCCTGGCGGACCATTTCCGCCGCGTACTCGGCGTGCAGCGAGAAGTCGACCACCTCCTTGCGCGGCCGCAGCGGCGTGTTGAGCGCCTCGTCGTACTGCGCCTGGGTGATGTAGCCCAGCTCGTGCATGCGCCGCAGCACGTAGTGCTGGCGCTGCTTCGCGCGCGGCATGTTGACGAACGGGTTGTACTGCGAAGGCGCCTTGGGCAGCCCGGCGAGCAGGGCGAGCTCGGCGAGATTGAGCTGCTGCAGCGCCTTGCCGAAATAGGTCTGCGCCGCCGCCGCGAAGCCGTAGGCGCGATGGCCGAGGTAGATCTGGTTGATGTAGAGCTCGAGGATCTTGTCCTTCGACAGGCTGTGCTCGATCTTGAAGGCGAGCAGCGCCTCGTAGAGCTTGCGGTTGAGCGTCTTCTCGGAGCTCAAGAAGAAGTTGCGCGCCACCTGCATCGTGATGGTGCTCGCGCCCTGCCGCCGCCCGCCCGCCACCAGGTTGGCGTACGCGGCGCGCAGCACCCCCAGGTAGTCGATGCCCGGGTGCTCGTAGAAGCGCTCGTCCTCGGCGGCGATGATCGCGTGCTTGAGGTCGAGCGGCACGTCGGCGATGCTGACGATCGCCCGGCGCTCCTCGCCGAATTCGCCGATCAGCACCCCGTCGGCCGTGTAGATGCGCAGCGGCACCTTCGGCTGGTAGGTCGTCAGGCCGTCGAGCGAAGGCAGGTTCGGGTAGGCGAGTACGACCACCAGGCCGACCACGAGCACGCCGGCGGCGACCATACCTGCCGCGACCGCCGCCGAAAGCCCGAGAAAGCGGAGCCACATCTGGGAGTTACCGGTTACCGCCGGCCTCTGACCGGCACCCTAAGCAATCGCCGCATGATACCCGCATGGGTACGGTGGAAAATTAACTAGACACCCGTAGGGGTTGTTGCTAGCATTTAACGCCAATTCTACGTATCGACGCTAAGATTCGATACGCAAAGGGGAAAATAAATAATGCGTCTGTCCCAGCTGTTCACGCCGAAGGCGCCGCCGCTGTTCGGGCTGGACATCAGCTCGTCCTCGGTGAAGATGCTCGAGATCGTCGACGCGGGCAAGGGCGCGTACCGGGTCGAACGCTACGCCATCGAGCCGCTCGCGCGCGACGCGGTGGTCGACGGCAACATCAACAACCTCGAGGCGGTGACCGACGCGGTGCGCCGCGCCCACAAGCGGCTGGGGACGCGCACCCGCCACGTCGCCATGGCCGTGCCGACCGGCGCGGTCATCACCAAGAAGATCATCGTGCCGGCGGCGCTGCGCGAGGCCGAGCTCGAGGTGCAGGTGGAAGGCGAGGCGAACCAGTACATCCCGTTCGCGCTCGAGGAGGTGAACCTCGACTTCCAGGTGATCGGCCCCTCCGCCAACAACCCGGAGGAGCAGGAGGTGCTGATCGCCGCCACGCGCAAGGAGAAGGTCGAGGACCGCGTGGCGGTGGCCGACTCGGCGGGGCTCAAGGCGCTGGTGATGGACGTCGAGTCGTTCGCCCAGCAGACGGCGCTGTCGCTCGTGGTGCAGGCGCTGCCCAACGCCGGCAAGGACCAGAACGTCGCGGTGGTCGACGTCGGCGCGAACGTGATGAACGTGACCGTGCTGCGCAACGACCAGTCGGTGTACACGCGCGAGCAGGCCTTCGGCGGCAACCAGCTCACCCAGGAGATCGTGACGCGCTACGGCATGAGCGTCGAGGAGGCGGAGAACGCCAAGCGCTCGGGCGGCCTGCCCGACGACTTCGAGGCCGAGGTGCTGCGCCCGTTCATGGAGAACCTGTCGGGCGAGATCCAGCGCGCGCTGCAGTTCTTCTTCACCTCGACGCAGTACCACAGCGTCGAGCACATCCTGCTGTGCGGCGGCTCGGCGGTGATCCCCGGGCTGGACGAGGTGGTGAACGCCCGCACCCAGGTGCCGAGCAGCGTCGCCAACCCGTTCGCGCAGATGCAGACCTCGCCCCGCGTTCAGCTGCGCCGTCTCATGGTCGACGCGCCGTCGCTGATCGTCGCCTGCGGGCTCGCGATGAGGAGATTCGACCCGGCATGAGCAACGCACGCATCAACCTGCTACCGCACCGCGAGGAAAGGCGCAAGCGGGCGCGCAGCCATTTCTACGTCGTGATCGGCGGCACGGCGGTGCTCGGCGCGCTGATCGTCGGCCTGATGCACACCTACTACGCCGAGAAGATCGACGCGCAGCAGGGCCGCAACCAGTACCTGAAGACCGAGATCGCCAAGCTCGACAAGGAAATCGCCGAGATCAACAAGCTCAAGGACGAGATCCAGGCGCTGCTCGCGCGCAAGCAGATCATCGAGACGCTGCAGGCCGACCGCGCGCAGACCGTGCACCTGCTCGACGACCTGGTGAAGCGCATGCCCGAGGGGGTGTACCTGAAGTCGCTGACCCAGAAGGGCCTGCGCATCAACGTCACCGGCTACGCGCAGTCCAACGCCCGGGTGTCGACGCTGATGCGCAACATCGAGGCCTCGCCCTGGCTGCAGAACCCCGAGCTGGTGGAGGTCAAGGCGGCCACCGTCGACAAGCGGCGCATCTCCGAATTCAACATGTACATGTCGCTCAAGCGGGTCGTCTCCGACGCGCAGAAGCCCGCGGCCGGCAAGCCGGCGCCGGGCAAGAAGGGCTGACGCCATGGCGCTGAACGTCAACCTGAACGCGCTGGTCGAGGAGATCCGCGGCACCAACTGGAAGGACCCGGGCACCTGGGGCGCCGCGCCGAAGCTGCTGGTGCTGCTCGCCGTGCTGGTCGCCATCCCGGTGGCCGGCTACCTGGTCGACACCAGCGTGCAGATCGAGGAGCTGGAGAACCTGCGCAACACCGAGAACACGCTGAAGCGGCAATACCTCGACAAGAAGAAGCTCGCGGTCAACCTCGATCTCTACCGGCAGCAGCTGCGCGAGATCGACACGCAGTTCGGCGCGCTCCTGCGCCAGCTGCCCAACAAGTCGCAGATGGACGCGCTGCTCGTCGACATCAACCAGGCGGGGCTGGGGCGCGGCCTGCAGTTCGAGCTGTTCCGGCCGGCGCCGCGCGAGATCGTGCGCGAGTTCTACGCCGAGCTGCCGATCACCGTGAAGGTGGTCGGCAACTACCACGACATGGGCGCCTTCGCGAGCGACGTCGGGCAGCTCTCGCGCATCGTCACGCTGAACGACGTGAGCATCCAGACCGGCAAGGACGGCGTGCTCACCATGGACGCCACGGCCCGCACCTTCCGGTACCTCGACGAGGACGAGATCGCGGCACAGCGCAAGGCGGCGCGCAAGAAGGCGCCGAGACGCCGATGAGCCGGGCCCGGGTGGCAGCGCTCGCCGCGGCCGCGCTGCTCGCCGGCTGCGGCGGCGAGGAGCACGGCGACCTGCGCAAGGAGCTCGCCGAGCTCACCAAGGGCTTCCGTGGCCGCGTCGAGCCCCTGCCGCAGGTGAAGCCGTACGAGCCGGTGCCGTACACCAGCGAAGGGCTGGTCGATCCGTTCCGCCCCGAGCGCATCGAGGTGGCGCAGGCGCGGCGCGGCGGCAGCAACGCCAAGCTGATCGAGGAGCAGCGCAAGCGGCCGCCCGAGCCGCTCGAGGCTTTCCCGCTCGAGTCGATCCACATGCTCGGCACGATCACCCGCGGCAACGAGACCTTCGCCCTGGTGAAGGCCGGCCCGAACCTGTACCGGGTGCGCAAGGGCAACTACATGGGGCAGAACTTCGGCGTCATCACGAGCATCGACGAGGCGCAGATCAGCCTGAAGGAGCTGGTGCAGGACAGCGGCGGCGAATGGGTCGAGCGCACGAGCACGCTCCAATTGGTGGAGGCAAAGAGATGAAAGCGATAACGGCCTTGTACGGGTTCGCGCTCTGGCTTGCCGCAACGGGGGTCGCCCTCGCCCAGGCGAACAGCATCGAGTCGTTCGACGTCAGCCAGCAGGCGGGCAAGATCATCGTCAGGATCACGACCAAGGAGCCGCTGGGCGCCGTACCGCCCAACTTCTCGGTCGCCAACCCGGCGCGCATCGCCCTCGACCTGCCGAACACCGTCAACGCGCTCGGCCGCTCCGCGCAGGAGATCGGCGAAGGCGAGCTGCGCAGCATGAACATCGTGCAGGGCGCCAACCGCACGCGCATCGTGCTCAACCTGCGCCGCCCGGTGCCCTACGAGACCAGCGTCGACGGCCGCAGCGTCCTCGTGACGCTGTCGGAGCCGGCGGTGGTGGCGCCGACCCCCGGCGGCCAGGTGGCGCAGTTCGCCGAGGGCCGGGCGGACGCGCGGCACGCGGTGCGCGACATCGACTTCCGGCGCGGCCGCGGCGGCGAAGGGCGCGTGGTGGTCGAGCTCTCCGACACCAGCACCGGCATCGACATCCGCACCCAGGGGCAGAACATCATCGTCGACTTCCTCGCCACCGCGCTGCCCGAGAACCTGCGCCGGCGCCTCGACGTGGTGGACTTCGGCACGCCGGTCAACAGCGTGAGCACGTTCCAGCAGGGCGACAACGTGCGCATGGTGATCGAGCCCAAGGGGCAATGGGAGCACAACGCCTACCAGACCGACACCCAGTTCGTCCTGGAGGTGAAGCCGGTGGTCGCCGACGCCTCGCGCCCGCAGCGCGGCCGCTACACCGGCGAGAAGCTGTCGCTCAACTTCCAGAACGTCGAAGTGCGCGCCGTGCTGAACGTGATCGCCGACTTCACCGACCTGAACATCATCACCAGCGACACGGTGACCGGCAACATCACCCTGCGCCTGAAGGACGTGCCCTGGGACCAGGCGCTGGACATCATCCTGCAGACGCGCGGGCTGGACAGCCGGCGCAACGGCAACGTGATCTGGATCGCGCCGCGCGACGAGCTGGCGACGCGCGAGAAGCTGGCGCTCGAGGCGCAGCAGCAGATCAGCGACCTCGAGCAGACGCGCACCGAGTCGTTCCAGATGAACTACCAGAAGGCGGCCGACGTGCAGAAGCTGCTCGCCGACCCGAACCAGCGCATCCTCTCCAAGCGCGGCAGCGCGGTGGTCGACGCGCGCACCAACACGCTGTTCGTGCAGGACACGCCGAGCCGGCTGGAAGAGGTGCGGCGCCTGCTCGCCAAGATCGACGTGCCGGTGCGCCAGGTGATGATCGAGGCGCGCATCGTCGAGGCGGACGAGACCTTCAGCAAGAACCTCGGCTCGCGGCTCGGCTACCACGACAACGGCACCGGCTTCCCGATCGCGGGCGGCGCACGCGGCGTGATCGGCGGCGGCCTGGAGGACACCGGCTTCCACACCGGGCAGACCGCCACGCAGCCGGACTTCCTCGCCAACTCGCTCAGCAACAACATGCGCGCCAACGGCCTGAACGGCTTCCAGGCCGGGCAGTTCTCGTTCGTGCTGTTCAACAACTCGATGACGCGCTTCCTCAACCTGGAGATCAGCGCGCTGGAGGCCGACGGCCGGGGCAAGATCATCGCCAGCCCGCGCGTGCTGACCGCCGACCAGGTGGAAGCGGTGATCGAGCAGGGTACGGAGATCCCCTACCAGCAGGCGACCTCCTCGGGCGCCACCTCGGTGTCTTTCCGCAAGGCCAACCTGGCGCTCAAGGTGAAGCCGCAGATCACGCCGGAAGGCAACGTGATCATGACGCTGGACGTGAACAAGGACCAGCCCGGCGCGACCACCGCCGCGGGCGTGCAGATCAACACCAAGCACGTCAAGACCGAGGTGCTGGTGGAGAACGGCGGCACGGTGGTGATCGGCGGCATCTACGAGCAGAACGAGCGCACCGACGTCACCAAGGTGCCGTTCTTCGGCGACCTGCCGCTCATCGGCTGGCTGTTCAAGAACCGCTCGCAGACCAACGGCAAGACCGAGCTGCTGGTGTTCATCACGCCGCGCATCGTCAACGAGCGGCTGAGCATCCGATAGGCGCCTTCGCCCCCTCTCGCGCACGGCCGGCACCCCCGGCCGTTTTTGTTTCTAGAATGCGCTGATGATGCACGCGGGCAGCCTGTACCTGGTCGGCATGATGGGCGCCGGCAAGAGCACCGTCGGCCGGCTGCTGGCGCGGCGGCTGAAGCTGCGCTTCCTCGACTGCGACCACGAAATCGAGCGGCGCTGCGGCGTGAAGATCCCGCTGATCTTCGAGATCGAGGGCGAGGCGGGCTTCCGAGCGCGCGAGGCCGAGGTGATCGCCGAGCTGACCGGGCTGGAGGGCATCGTGCTCGCCACCGGCGGCGGCGCGGTGCTCGCCGCCGAGAACCGGCGCCGGCTCGCCGAGCGCGGCACGGTGATCTACCTGCGGGCGCGGCCCGAGGACCTGTACAGCCGGGTGCGCCACGACCGCAACCGGCCGCTGCTCGCCACCGCCGACCCGCTGCGCCGGCTGCGCGAGCTGCACGCCGAGCGCGACCCGCTGTACGCGGCGGTCGCCGACCTGATCGTCGACACCGGCAGGCAGTCGGTGCAGGCGCTGGCGCGCGAGCTGATCGCCCGGCTGGGGGAGCAATGGAAAGCCTCCGCCTAGCGCTCGGCGAGCGCTCCTACGCGATCCACATCGGCGCCGGGATCCTCGGCGAGCCGGCGCTCTACGCGCCGCACCTCGCCGGCGTGGCGGCGGTGGTGACCAATCCGCGCGTCGCGCCGCTCTACCTGCCGCGCGTGCAGGCGGCGCTCGAGGCCGCCGGCGCGCGCGTCGTGCCGATCCTCGTCGAGGACGGCGAGCAGGCCAAGCGCTGGCAGGTGCTCGAGCAGGTGTTCGACGCGCTGCTCGCCGCGCGCTGCGGCCGCGACAGCGTGATCGTCGCGCTGGGCGGCGGCGTGGTGGGCGACCTGGCCGGCTTCGCCGCCGCGGTCTACCAGCGCGGCATCGCCTTCCTCCAGGTGCCGACCACGCTGCTCGCGCAGGTCGATTCCTCGGTCGGCGGCAAGACGGCGATCAACCACCCGCGCGGCAAGAACATGATCGGCGCCTTCCACCAGCCGCGCGCGGTGATCGCCGACGTGGCGACCCTCGACACGCTGCCCGACCGGGAGCTGCGCGCCGGGCTCGCCGAGGTGATCAAGCACGGCGCGGCGCTCGACGCGGTGTTCTTCGAGTGGCTCGAGGAAAACATCGGCCCGCTGCTCGCGCGCCGGCGCGACGCGCTCGCCTACGCGGTGCGCCGCTCCTGCGAGCTGAAGGCGGCGATCGTCGCCGAGGACGAGCGCGAGTCCGGGGCCCGGGCGTTGCTCAACTTCGGCCATACGTTCGGCCACGCCATCGAGGCGGGCAGCGGCTACGGCGCGTGGCTGCACGGCGAAGCGGTCGCGGCCGGCATGGTGCTCGCCGGCGAGCTGTCGGCGCGCGCGGGCCTGCTGCCCGCCGCCGACAGCGCGCGGCTGCGCCGGCTGATCGCGCGCGCCGGTCTGCCGGTCGTGCCGCCGCGCCTCGAGGAGGCGCGCTGGCTGGAGCTGATGGCGCTCGACAAGAAGAGCGCGCAGGGACGCACGCGCTTCGTCCTGCTCGACGCGCTCGGCAAGGCGGCGCTGAAGAGCGGCATCGACGAATCGCTCCTGCGCCAGGTGCTCGCGGCGAGCGTCGCTGCGGCGCAATAGCGCTTGTAGCTGCGGTAGCGCAACGGTATATTCAGCGGTTCGACCAATTTTATTGTGCGCAGCCGCATCGACGCGGCCGCGCCCGCCAGATCATGGCCTTAGAACCTCAGGGGCTGTACGACCCGCGACACGAGCACGACGCCTGCGGCGTCGGCTTCGTTGCCAACATCAAGGGCCGCAAGTCGCACACCATCGTCGAGCAGGGCCTTACGGTGCTGCGCAACCTCACGCATCGGGGCGCCGTGGGCTGGGACCCGAAGCTCTCCGACGGCGCGGGCATCCTGATCCAGATCCCCGACCGGTTCTATCGCGAAACGCTCGCCAAGCAGGGCATCAAGCTGCCGCCCGCCGGGCAGTACGGCGTCGGCATGGTGTTCCTGCCGCGCGACCCCGCCTCGCGCATCGCCTGCGAGTACGAGATCGAGCGCGCGATCAAGGACGAGGGCCAGGTGCTGCTCGGCTGGCGCGACGTGCCGGTGGACAACAGCGACCTCGCCGAGCCGGCGAAGAAGCTCGAGCCGGTGATCCGCCAGGTGTTCATCGGCCGGGGGCGCGGCGTGACGGTCACCGACGCGCTCGAGCGCAAGCTCTACATCATCCGCAAGGCCTCGGGCCACGCCATCCAGGCGCTGCAGCTCAAGCACGGCAAGGAGTTCTACGTGCCCTCCATGTCGGCGCGCACCGTGTGCTACAAGGGCATGCTGCTCGCCTACCAGGTCGGCGAGTACTACCTCGATCTCAAGGACGCGCGCGTCGAGTCGGCGCTCGCGCTGGTGCACCAGCGCTTCTCGACCAACACCTTCCCGTCGTGGGACCTGGCGCACCCGTTCCGCATGATCTGCCACAACGGCGAGATCAACACGCTGCGCGGCAACGTCAACTGGATCCGCGCCCGCCAGGGCGCCATCTCCTCGCCGATCCTAGGGCGCGACCTGGAGAAGATCTGGCCGCTCATCTACGACGGCCAGTCCGACTCGGCGTCGTTCGACAACGCGCTGGAGCTGCTGGTGATGGGCGGCTACTCGATCGCCCACGCCATGATGATGATGATTCCCGAGGCGTGGGAGAACCACGCGCTGATGGAGCCGGCGCGGCGCGCGTTCTACGAATACCACGCGGCGATGATGGAGCCCTGGGACGGCCCGGCGTCGATCGCCTTCACCGACGGCCGCCAGATCGGCGCCACGCTCGATCGCAACGGCCTGCGGCCGTCGCGCTACGTGGTCACCGAGGACGACCTGGTGATCATGGGCTCGGAGTGCGGCTGCCTGCCGGTGCCCGAGGAGAAGATCGTCAAGAAGTGGCGCCTGCAGCCGGGCAAGATGTTCCTGGTCGACCTGGAGAAGGGCCGCATCATCGACGACAAGGAGCTGAAGGACTCGCTGGCGAGCGCGCGGCCCTACGCCGAGTGGATCGAGCGCATCCGCGTCAAGCTGGACGAGGTCGAGAGCGAGAAGACGCCGCCGCTCAAGTCCGCCGTGCCGCTGCTCGAGCGCCAGCAGGCGTTCGGCTACACGCAGGAGGAGCTGAAGTTCATCGTGCAGCCGATGGCCGCCAACGGCGAGGAGCCGGTGGGCTCGATGGGCAACGACTCGCCGCTCGCGGTGATCTCGAACAAGAACAAGACGCTCTACCACTACTTCAAGCAGCTGTTCGCCCAGGTGACCAACCCGGCGATCGACCCGATCCGCGAAGAGCTGGTGATGTCGCTCGTCTCGTTCATCGGGCCCAAGCCCAACCTCCTGGGCATCGACGAGCTGAACCCGCCGCTGCGCCTCGAGGTGAGCCAGCCGGTGCTCGACTTCTACGAGATGGAGAAGATCCGGCACATCGAGCGCTACACCGGCGGCAAGTTCAAGTCCTGCGAGCTGGACATCACCTATCCGGTCGCCTGGGGCAAGGAAGCGGTCGAGGCGCGCCTCGCCTCGCTCGCCGCGCAGGCCGAGGACGCGGTGCGCTCGGGCTACTCGATCATCATCATCTCGGACCGCCTGGTGGACCGCGAGCGCGTCGCCATCCCGGCGCTGCTCGCGCTCTCCGCCATCCACCAGCACCTGGTCGGCAGGGGGCTGCGCACCTCGACCGGCCTGGTGGTCGAGACCGGCAGCGCCCGCGAGGTGCACCACTTCGCGCTGCTCGGCGGCTACGGCGCCGAGGCGGTGCACCCCTACCTCGCGCTCGAGACGGTGCTCGCGCTGCATCCCGGCGACCGCGCCGCCGGCTCGAAGGCGATCAAGAACTACACCAAGGCGATCGGCAAGGGGCTGAAGAAGGTGATGTCCAAGATGGGCATCTCGACCTACATGTCCTACACCGGCTCGCAGATCTTCGAGGCGGTGGGCCTCGCGCGCTCGCTGGTCGACAAGTACTTCACCGGCACCCCCTCCAACATCGAGGGGATCGATCTCTTCGACGTGGCCGAGGAGGCGATGCGCATCCATCGCGCGGCGTTCAACGAGCGCGACCCGGTGCTCGCCTCGATGCTGGATGCCGGCGGCGAGTATGCGTGGCGCGTGCGCGGCGAGGACCACGCCTGGACGCCGGAGTCGATCGCCAAGCTGCAGCACGCGACGCGCGCCAACTCGTACGCGACCTACAAGGAATACGCGGCGCTCATCAACGACCAGTCGCGCCGCCACATGACGTTCCGCGGCCTGTTCGAGTTCCGGCTCGACCGCTGCCGGCCGGTGCCGCTCGAGGAGGTCGAGCCGGCCGCCGAGATCGTCAAGCGCTTCTCCACCGGCGCCATGTCGCTCGGCTCGATCTCGACCGAGGCGCACACCACCCTCGCCGTGGCGATGAACCGCATCGGCGGCAAGTCGAACACCGGCGAAGGGGGGGAGGACCGGCGCAGGTATGAAGTCGTGAAGAAGGGGGAAACCCTGCAGTCGAGGCTGGGCAAGGCGCGCGTCGAGGTGGACATTCCCCTGCGCGAAGGCGACTCGCTCAAGTCGAAGATCAAGCAGGTCGCCTCGGGCCGCTTCGGCGTCACCGCCGAGTACCTGGCGAGCGCCGAGGTGCTGCAGATCAAGATCGCGCAGGGCGCGAAGCCCGGCGAGGGCGGCCAGCTGCCCGGGCGCAAGGTGTCGGAATACATCGCCGAGCTGCGCTACTCGACGCCGGGCGTCGAGCTGATCTCGCCGCCGCCGCACCACGACATCTACTCGATCGAGGACCTGGCGCAGCTGATCCACGACCTGAAGAACGCCAATCCGAAGGCCGCCATCTCGGTGAAGCTCGTCTCCGAGGTCGGGGTCGGCACCATCGCCGCGGGCGTGGCGAAGGGCAAGGCCGACCACGTGACCATCGCCGGCCACGACGGCGGCACCGGCGCGAGCCCCTGGTCGTCGATCAAGCACGCCGGCACGCCGTGGGAGCTGGGCCTCGCCGAGACGCAGCAGACCCTGGTGCTCAACCGCCTGCGCGGCCGCATCGCGGTGCAGGTGGACGGCCAGCTGAAGACCGGCCGCGACGTGGTGATCGGCGCGATCCTGGGCGCCGACGAGTTCGGCTTCGCCACCGCGCCGCTGGTGGTCGAGGGCTGCATCATGATGCGCAAGTGCCACCTCAACACCTGCCCGGTGGGGGTGGCCACGCAGGATCCCGTGCTGCGCCGCAAGTTCGAGGGCAAGCCCGAGCACGTGATCAACTACTTCTTCTTCGTCGCCGAGGAGGTGCGCGAGCTGATGGCGCAGCTCGGCGTGCGCAAGCTCGACGAGCTGATCGGCCGCACCGAGCTGCTCGACATGAAGAAGGGCATCGAGCACTGGAAGGCGCGCGGCCTGGACTTCTCGCGCATCTTCGCCATGCCGCAGATGCCGCCCGAGGTCTCGCGCTTCCACAACGAAGCCCAGAACCACGGCCTGGAGAAGGCGCTCGACAACCGGCTGATCGAGCTCGCCGCGCCGGCGCTCGAGCGGCGCGAGAAGGTGACCATCGAGATGCCGATCCGCAACATCAACCGCACCGTCGGCACGATGCTGTCCTACGAGGTGGCGCGCCGCTACGGCCACGAAGGCCTGCCCGACGACACGATCCACGTGCGCCTCGCCGGCTCGGCGGGCCAGAGCTTCGGCGCCTTCCTGGCGCGCGGCGTGACGCTCGACCTGGTGGGCGACACCAACGACTATTGCGGCAAGGGGCTCTCGGGCGGGCGCATCTCGGTGCAGCCCTCGCCGAAGTTCCGCGGCGACCCGGCCGAGAACATCATCACCGGCAACGTGGTGCTGTACGGCGCGATCGCCGGCGAGGCGTACTTCCGCGGCGTCGCCGGCGAGCGCTTCGCGGTGCGCAACTCGGGGGCGCGCGCGGTGGTCGAGGGCGTGGGCGACCACGGCTGCGAGTACATGACCGGCGGCACGGTGGTGGTGCTGGGCGCGACCGGCCGCAACTTCGCCGCCGGCATGTCGGGCGGCATCGCGTACGTGCTCGATCTCGAGGGCGATTTCGCGAAGCGCTGCAATCCCGCCATGGTGGACCTCGAGCCGCTGCTGCCCGAGTCGGAGCAGCAGGCGCGGCTGCCCTCGGCGCTGTGGCACGACAAGCAGTCCGACGAGGCGATCGTCCGGCGGCTCATCGAGAACCACGCGCGCCACACCGGCTCGCGCCGCGCCGCCGAGATCCTCGACAAGTGGCCGCAGTACCGGAGCAAGTTCGTCAAGGTGTTCCCGAAGGAGTATCGGCGCGCCCTGGGCGAGCTCGCCGCCGGGACCAAGGCGGCGGCATAGCCGCGAAGAGCCAAGTGGGCAAGATCACCGGATTCCTCGAGTTCGAGCGGCTGGAGGAGCCGCACGAGGCCGCGGAGGCGAGGAAGAAGCATTACCGCGAGTTCTACATGCGGCTCGCCGACGAGGCGGCCGGCGTGCAGGGCGCGCGCTGCATGGACTGCGGCATCCCGTTCTGCATGTCGGGCTGCCCGGTCAACAACCTGATCCCGGACTGGAACGACCTCGTCTACCGGCAGCAGTGGAAGCAGGCCATCGAGGCGCTGCACTCGACGAACAACTTCCCGGAGTTCACCGGCCGCGTCTGCCCGGCGCCCTGCGAAGAGGCCTGCGTGCTGCGCATCAACGACGACCCGGTCGGCATCAAGTCCATCGAGCACGCGATTGCCGACAAGGCCTGGGAGGAGGGCTGGGTGCGCCCGCAGCGCCCCGCGCAGCGCACCGGCAAGCGCGTCGCGGTGATCGGCTCCGGCCCGGCGGGGCTCGCCTGCGCGCAGCAGCTCGCGCGCGCCGGCCACGAGGTGACGGTGTTCGAGAAGAGCGACCGCCTGGGCGGCCTGCTGCGCTACGGGATCCCGGACTTCAAGCTCGACAAGGGCGTGATCGATCGCCGGCTCGAGCAGCTGCGCGCCGAGGGCGTGCAGTTCCGCACCCGGGTGTTCGTCGGCGTGCGCCCGCCCGGCCGCGGCGTCGGCAGCGATGCGCGCGAGAGCATCGCCCCCGCAGAGCTGGCGCGCGCGTTCGACGCCATCGTGCTCGCGGGCGGATCGGAGCAGCCGCGCGACCTGCCGGTCCCGGGCCGCGAGCTCGACGGCGTGCACTTCGCGATGGAGTTCCTGCCGCTGCAGAACCGGCGCGTCGCGGGCGACAGCGCGGTGCCCGAGCTCAGCGCCGCCGGCAAGCACGTGGTGATCATCGGCGGCGGCGACACCGGCTCGGACTGCGTCGGCACCTCGAACCGCCACGGCGCGCGCTCGGTGACGCAGCTCGAGCTGCTGCCGATGCCGCCCGACGTCGAGCGCAACCCGGTGTGGCCCTACTGGCCGACGCGGCTGCGCACCTCGTCGTCGCACGAGGAGGGCGTGCAGCGCGACTGGTCGATCGCCACCAAGGCGTTCCTCGGCGAGAACGGCGCGGTTCGCGCGCTGCGCGCGGTGCGCCTGGAATGGAAGGACGGCAAGCCGAGCGAGATCCCGGGCAGCGAGTTCGAGATGCCGGCGGACCTGGTGCTGCTCGCGATGGGCTTCGTCTCGCCGCTGCAGTCGCTGCTCGACGAGCTCGGCGTGGCGAAAGACGCGCGCGGCAACGCGCGCGCCGAGACCGAGGGCGCCGCGGCGTATCGCACCTCCGCCGACAAGGTGTTCGCCGCCGGCGATATGCGCCGCGGCCAGTCGCTGGTCGTCTGGGCGATCCGCGAAGGACGCCAGTGCGCGCGCGCGGTCGACGAATTCCTGATGGGCTCCTCCGAGCTGCCCCGCTAATTAAGGGCGGCTTAAGGCTGCCCTCCCTACATTTGTTCCCCTGCGCCGGCTGGCGCGTGGCGGGCCCTGCGCAAAGCTCGTGAGGAGGCAAGGATGAAGAGAAGGCAAGTCATTGTCGCGTCTCTGGCCGCGCTCGGCTCCGGCCTCGTGAAGGCACCCTTCGCCGTCGCGGCGGGCGGGAAGCTGGAGAAGGTCACCGCGGTCATCCCCCAGAACAGCGTGTTCGTGCTGAACTGGATGGGCGGAAAGGATGCCGGGATCTTCAGCAAGCATGGCATCGACCTCACGGTCGATGTGCGGCCGTTCGCCGGCTTCCTGGCGGGCCTGCCGGCGAAGCAGACCATGGCGGTGACCTATTCGGGCATGGAAGCCGTCGCGAAGATGAACAACGGCCTGCCCTGGCAGGTGATCGGCGGCGGGCTGACCGTGATCCAGGACATCTTCGTGCGCGCGGACTCGCCGATCCAGTCGATCCAGGACCTGCGCGGCAAGCGGCTCGGCACCTGGTCCACCGGCGCCGGCGCCTACATCTCGATCCGCGCCGCGGTCGCCGACGCCGCCGGGTTCGACATCGAGAAGGACACCAAGCTGGTTCAGGTCGCGCCGCCCGCGCTGTTCAAGCTGCTGCAGCGGGGCGACGTCGACGCGATGATCAACATCAGCTCCTTCACGATGAAGGCGTTCGCCGAGCCGGACAAGTTCCGCTCGATCTTCTCGCCCAACGAATACTGGCGCAAGAAGACCGGCTATCCGGTCGTCTGGACGGCGCCGCTCGTCGCCTGGAAGAGCTGGGTCGACGAGAACCCGGAGCGGGCCAAGCGCTACTCCGCGGCGGTCGAGGAATCGTTCCGCTGGCTGCGCAGGCCCGAGAACTTCGACGCGGCGGTGAAGAAGCACGGCAAGCTCGCCGGGGTCACCACGGCCGAGGCCGTGGCGATCTACAAGAAGCTGCTCGGCGAGAAGCGCATCTTCCTCGCCGAGTGGAATCCGAAAGTCGTCGATTCCCAGTGGCAGTTCCTCGAGATGGCCAAGCGCCACGGCATCCTGAAGGCGGTGCCGGACAAGAAGACGCACGCGGTGATCTTTGAGCACTGAGGCGGCGGGCCGAGCGCGCGGCAACACCGGGCCCCGGCGGGAGTGAAAAGCGCCAGCCGCGAAGCCCTGCCGGTCCTGATCAGCTCCCTGCTGCTCGTGCTCGTGTGGTGGGTGATCTCGCTGTTCTTCCTGCCGATCATCTTCCCCGGGCCGCTGGAGCTCGCCGAGCGCGTGCTCGACATCTACAGCCAGGCGGAGTCGTACGCCGCCGTCGGCAACACGCTGCGCGCGATCTTCGAAGGCTTCGCGATCTCCATGCTGGTCGGCACGGCGCTCGGCCTGCTGATGGGGCTGAAGCGCGACATCGAGGTGTTCTTCGACAGCTGGATCATGGTGCTGCTGACGGTGCCTGCGGTCTGCTGGGCGTTTCTCTCGGTGCTGTGGTTCGGCCTGTCGGAGGCGGCGCCGGTCCTCACCATCGTGCTCATCGTCTTCCCGTTCGTGGTGATGAACGTCTGGGAGGGCACCAAGGCGCTGGGCAGGGACTTGAGCGAGCTGGCGCAGGTCTACCGCGCCGACCGCCTGCTCACGCTGCGCAAGGTCGTCATCCCGCAGCTCATGCCCTACCTCTTCTCGTCGCTGCGGCTCGCCCTGTCGCTGTCGTGGAAGATCGCGCTCGTCGCCGAGGCGTTCGGCGCCGGCGCCGGCGTCGGCCAGCACATGGTCAACGCCTTCCAGGACACGCGCGTCGATCTGATGCTCGCCTGGGGCCTGAGCTTCATGGTGGTGATGGTCCTGATCGACGTCTTCCTGTTCCGCTTGTGGGCGCGCCGCGTCTTCGCCTGGAGGCCGCAAGTTGCCACGTGAGCTGCGCGGGCGCGCGTGGTAGACGCCGTCGTCGTCCGGAACCTGAGCAAGCGATTCGCCGCCCCCGGCGGCGAAAGCCGCTTCACGGTGCTCGATTCGGTGAGCCTGACGGTGCGCGAGGGCCAGTTCGTCAGCATCGTCGGACCGTCCGGCTGCGGCAAGTCGACGCTGCTCAACATCATCGCCGGCATCGAGGGCTACGACGAGGGATCGGTCGGCGTCTGCCGCCGCTCGGGCGCGGCGAACGCGCCGCCGCGCATCGGCTACGTGTTCCAGAGCCCGCGGCTGCTCAACTGGCTGACCGTCGAGGACAACATCCGCTTCGTGCTCGAGGCGCAGAACGTGCCACGCGAGCTGTGGCGCGAGCGCGTGGCGAAGCAGCTGCAGCGGGTCGGACTCGCGGGACAGGAGCGCAACTATCCGCTCAACCTCTCGGGCGGCATGCAGCAGCGCGTCGCCATCGCCCGCGCCCTCGCCATCGAACCGGACATCCTGCTGATGGACGAGCCGTTCAGCCACCTCGACGCCATCACCGCGCGCCGGATGCGCTTCGACCTGATGGAGATCCTGGCAAGGGACAAGCCCACCATCCTCTTCGTCACCCACGACCTGGCCGAAGCGGTGTTCCTGTCCGACCACATCTACATGATGAACACCCGGCCGGCGCGCATCTTCAAGGAGGTGCCGGTCGACGTGCCGCGGCCGCGCAAGCCGGAGGATGCGGCGATCATCGACCTGGAGAAGGCGCTGGTGCGCGAGTTCTTCGCCGTCCTGGAGGCGAAGCGCTAGTGTCGCCGACCCTGCGGAACATCGCCCTGCGGGTCGCCTCGGTCGTCGTGCTGCTGCTGCTCTGGGCCGGCGCGGCGCGGCTCATGAACGATCCCGAGGTGCTGCCCGAGCCGCTGGTGATCGCCGAGACGATCGCCGGGAACGTGACGAGCCCCGGGCCGGAGGGCAAGCCGGGCTATTTCCACGTCGCCCTGACGCTCGGCCGGATCCTCATCGCCTTCAGCGCGGCGATGCTCGCCGGCATCGGCATCGGGCTGGCGATGGGGCTGAGCACGCTGCTGCAGCGCGCGCTGCTCGCCGTCATTCCCCTGATGCTCACCATGCCGACGATCCTCATGGTGTTCCTCGCCGTGATGTGGTTCGGGTTCAGCGAGGCGGGCGGCCTGGTCGCGGTGATGGCGGTGGTCACGCCCTACGTCGCCGTGAACATCTTCGAAGGCGCCAAGGCCATGGACAAGTCGCTCATCGAGATGGCGCGCACGTTCAAGGCCGACCGGTCGCTGCTCGTGCGCAGGGTCTACCTGCCGCAGCTCATGCCCTACATCTTCTCCGCGTTCCGCTACGCCTTCGGCGTGACCTGGAAGATCGTCGCGCTCGCCGAGACCTTCGGCCTGAAGTACGGCATCGGCTACATGTTCTTCTTCTGGTTCGCGCAGTTCGAGATGATCCAGGTGCTCGCCTGGATCGTCATGTTCGTCATCCTGATGCTGATCCTCGAGCACGGCGTATTCGCCCGTCTCGAGCATCGCGCCTTCAGGTGGCGGGCCTCGATCGCCCGCTAGCGAACTCGGCGATGCGCGAAGCGCGCACCGGCCAGGCGAGCTCGCGCGCGCGCGCGCGCGCCGCGGCCGCCGCCGCCTCGTAGGCGTCGCGGCGCTCGAGCAGCGCCGCGACGTGCTCGATCAGCGCGTCGGCGTGCTCGGCGCGCACGTAGCGCCCTGCGCCGGCGGCCACCTCGCGCACCGACGGCAGGTCGCTGCCGATCACCGGCAGGCCGTGCGACAGGTAGTCGAGCACCTTGACCGGACAGGTGAGGTAGCGGTTGTAGAAAGTGTCCTGCAGCGGCGCGACGCCCACGCTCGCCTCCTCGGCGAGCGCGCGCGCCAGCTCGCTCGGCGGGCGGAAGCCGGCGAACTCGACGAAGGCGCTCGAGCCGAGCGCCTCGGTGCGCGCGCGCAGCTCGGCGATTTGCCGCTCGTGCCCGCCCCAGAACGCGGTGCGGATGCCGCGCCGCGCCAGCTCGCGCGTCGCCTCGACCAGCATCGCCACGCCCTTCGCGCCGTGCAGGTGCCCGACGAACACCGCGCGCCGCGCGGCGAAGCGCCGCGCCACGTCGCCCGGCGGCCGCGGATCGGTGCCGAGCGGCGCGGCGATCGACGGCAGCGCCGGGAACAGCGCGCGATAGAGCCGCTGCTGCTCCTCGGTGATGCAGATCAGCCCCGACAGGCGCGGCAGGTAGCGGCGCTCCAGCCAGCCGAGCCGCCGGTCGGCGAGCTTCACCTTGCCTTCGCGCCAGGAAAGGTCGGCATAGAGGTCGTGCAGCTCGCAGAAGCCGCGGATGCGTTCGTCGCGCACCAGCCGGGCGAGGTAGGGCAGGAAGCTCGTCTCGCGGGTGATGACCACCACGCGGTCGCGCTTCGCCAGCTCGCGCGCGAGGCGCGCCGCGTGCAGGAAGATCGGGATGCTCAGCCGCGAGCCGCCGAGCTTCCAGCGGTCGACCCGGTGCACACGCAGCGAGGCGCTCGGCTCGACGCCGTAGTGCCGGCGCAGGTCGGCGGCCACGTCGGGCGGCCCGCCGTCGTTCTCCAGGCACAGGTGCGTCTCGATGCCGATCTCGGCGAACGAATGCGCGTTGCGCACCAGCACGTTGACGATCGGGCCGGGGCGCTTCCAGGCATGCTTGTTGACGAAGAGAACGATCATGGGCTCGGCAGGCGATCGGCGCCGAGCGCGAGCAGGGCGAAGCTGGCGAGCCAGTGCTCGCCGGCATAGTCGCCGCCCGCGACGTGCGGCAGGGCCGCGGCGATCAGCCGGCGCGCGCTCGCCGCGTCGCCCAGGCGGATCAGGCACCAGGCGCGGGACAGGCAAAGGCCGTCGAGATGGCTGTGCTTGGGATCGGCATGATCGTATCCGGCGGGCGGCTCGCCGAGCGCCGCGAAGTCCTGCGGCGCGAAGCGCTCGAGCCAGCCCGCGAGCTCGTCCTCGGCCAGCACCTGCCGCATGAGCGCCGCTTCGCACAGGCTGGGCGAGAGGAAGTCGTCGAGCGAAGGCTCGTAGGCGAGCGGCGCGTCCCGGTCGTTGCCGTACCAGCGGCGCGCGGCGCGGCCGATCGCGCGCTCCAGCGCGTCGTCCCGCGCGCTGCGCGCGTAGTCGAGCGCGAGCAGGCAGGCGAACGCCGTATTGCCGTGGCTGCCGGCGCGCACCGGATAGGGCGCGGCGGCGATGAACTCGCCCAGGCGCCGGGCCAGCTCGCCGGCAAGCGGCGCGAGCGCCCCCGCCCAGCGCCCCTGCGCGCGCAGCAGCTCGGCGTGCAGCTCCAGCGCCCAGGCCCAGCCGTACGGGCGCTCGAAGGTGCGGCCGGCGCCGGAGCGGAAATAGGCCAGCTCGCGTGCCAGCGCGTCGGCATGCAGGTGCTCGTCCAGCGCCTCGCCGATCGCCGGCGCGACGCGCGAGGCCGGATACAGGCGCAGCACGCGCACCAGCGTCCAGTGCATGTGCACCGCGGAATGCCAGTCGAAGGCGCCGTAGAACGCCGGATGGACTACGCGCGGCCGCAGCTCGTCGTCCGCGTCCGCGAGAACGTGGTCGATGCGCCGCGGATAATCGCGCGCGATGTTGGCCAGCGCGACGCGCGCGAAGCGCTCGGCGAGTTCCTCGGACAGCACGCCGATCCATATTAGCTAAAATGCCGCGATGCCACTCGACGTGATCGTGCTCGCCGCGGGGCAGGGCAAGCGCATGCGCTCGGACCTGCCGAAGGTGCTGCATCCGCTCGCCGGGCGGCCGCTGCTCGCGCACGTGCTCGACGCGGCGCGCGCGCTCGCGCCGCGCCGCACGGTGGTCGTGCACGGCCACGGCGCCGAGCGGGTGCGCGCCGCGTTCGCCGGCGAGGCGCTGACCTGGGTGCTGCAGGCCGAGCAGCTCGGCACCGCGCACGCGGTGCGCCAGGCGCTGCCGCAGCTCGCCGGCGACGGCGAGGTGCTCGTCCTCTACGGCGACGTGCCGCTCGTGCAGCCGGCGAGCCTGCAGCGCCTCGCCGCCGCGGCGCGCGAGGGCGTGGCGATCATGACCGCCGAGCTGGACGACCCATCCGGCTACGGCCGCGTGCTGCGCAACCCGGCGGGCGGCGTCGAGCGCATCGTCGAGGAGAAGGACGCCTCGGCCACCGAGCGCGCGGTGCGCGAAATCAACGCCGGCTTCATGGCGCTCGGCGCGGCGCGCCTGCGCGCCTGGCTGGAGAAGATCGGCAACCGCAATGCGCAGCGCGAGTACTACCTGACCGATATCGTCGCGCTGGCGGTGAACGAAGGCGTCGCGGTCGCGGCGGTGAAGGTCGACGACCCGGCCGAGGTGGCCGGGGTGAACTCCAAGCGCGAGCTGGCGGCGCTCGAGCGCGCGCTGCAGCGGCGCCACGCGCGGCGCCTGATGGACGAGGGCGTGAGCCTCGCCGACCCGGCGCGCATCGACGTGCGCGGCACGCTCGCCTGCGGCCGCGACGTATCGATCGACGTCAACTGCGTGTTCGAGGGCCGCGTGGTGCTCGGCGACCGCGTGCGCATCGGGCCGAACTGCGTGCTGCGCGACGTGGCGATCGGCGAGGACAGCGAGGTGCACGCCTTCTCCCACCTCGACGCCTCCGAGATCGGCGCGCGCTGCCGGCTCGGGCCGTACGCGCGCCTGCGCCCCGGCACGGCGCTCGCCGACGAGGTGCACATCGGCAACTTCGTCGAGGTGAAAGCGAGCCGCCTCGGCGCCGGCGCCAAGGCGAACCACCTCTCCTACGTCGGCGACGCCGAGCTCGGCGCGCGGGTCAACGTCGGCGCGGGCACCATCACCTGCAACTACGACGGGGTGGCGAAGCACCGCACCGTGATCGAGGACGACTGCTTCATCGGCTCCGACGCGACGCTGGTCGCGCCGGTGCGCATCGCGCGCGGCTCCTACATCGGCGCCGGCTCGACGATCACGCGCGACACGCCGGCGGGGCAGCTCACGCTCGCGCGGGCGCGGCAGGTGTCGGTCCCGGCGTGGCGGCCGCCGAAGAAGAAGGGCTGAGCCGATGTGCGGCATCGTCGCCGCCGCCGCGCGCCGCGACATCGTCCCGGTGCTGGTGGAAGGCCTGCGGCGGCTCGAATACCGGGGCTACGACTCGGCCGGCATCGCCGTGGTGGCGGGCGGCGCGCTCGAGCGCGTGCGCGCCGCCGGGCGCGTCGCCGAGCTCGCCAGCCAGGCGGCGGCGCGGAGGGTCGCCGGGCATACCGGCGTCGCGCACACGCGCTGGGCGACGCACGGCGCGCCCACCGAGCGCAACGCCCATCCGCACGTCTCGGGCGCGCTCGCCGTGGTGCACAACGGGATCATCGAGAACCACGAGGCGATTCGCAGCCGCCTGAAGGCGCTCGGCTACGAGTTCGCCTCGGAGACCGACACCGAGGTGATCGCCCACCTGGTCGCCGAATGCCGCAAGCGCGCGGCGTCGCTCTTCGACGCGGCGCAGAAGGCGGTGGCCGAGCTGCAGGGCGCCTTCGCGCTGGCGCTCGTCTCGGCCTCCGATCCGGGGACCGCGGTGGTGGCGCGCCGCGGCGCGCCGCTGCTGCTCGGCCTGGGCGAGGGAGAGAACTTCGCCGCCTCGGACGTCTCGGCGCTCGTGCCGGTGACGCGGCGCGTGATCTATCTCGAGGACGGCGACTGCGCCGAGATCAGCCCGCGCGGCTACCGCATCGCGGCGCGCGGCGCGCCGGTCGAGCGCCCGGTGCACCTCTCGGAGGTGAGCGACGCCGCCGTGGCGCTCGGGCCGTACCGCCATTACATGCAGAAGGAGATCCACGAGCAGCCGGGCGCGCTCGCCAACACGCTGGAGATCGTTACCGGCGCGGCCTCGCTGCAGGCGGGCCTGTTCGGCGCCGAAGCCGAGGCGCTGCTGCGCGCGGCGAGCTCGGTGCACATCGTCGCCTGCGGCACGAGCTACCACGCCGCGCTGGTCGCCCGCTACTGGCTCGAGGACATCGCCGGCATACCGACGCGCGCGGAGATCGCCAGCGAATACCGCTATCGCCGCTCGGTGCCCGATCCGCACGGCCTGTTCCTCACCATCTCGCAATCGGGCGAGACCGCCGACACGCTGGCGGCGCTGGAGCACGCCAAGACGCTCGGCTATCGCGCCACGGCGAGCATCTGCAACGTGCCCGAGTCGTCGCTGGTGCGCGCCTCGCGGCTGCGCTTCCTGACGCGCGCCGGCCCGGAGATCGGCGTCGCCTCGACCAAGGCCTTCACCACCCAGCTCGGCGCGCTGTTCCTGCTCGCGCTGGTGATCGCGCGGCTGCGCGGCCGGCTCGACGCGGCGAGCGAGGCGGCGCACCTGCAGGCGCTGCGCCATCTGCCGGCGGCGCTCGGGGAGGTGCTGCGCCTGGAGCCGCAGGTCGCCGAGTGGGCGCGGCGCTTCGCCGGCAAGGAGCACGCGCTGTTCCTCGGCCGCGGCATCCACTGGCCGGTCGCCATGGAGGGCGCGCTCAAGCTTAAGGAGATCTCCTACATCCACGCCGAGGCGTACGCGGCCGGCGAGCTGAAGCACGGCCCGCTGGCGCTGGTCGACCGCGACATGCCGGTCGTGGCGATCGCCCCGGGGGACGCCCTGCTCGAGAAGCTGAAGTCCAACCTCGAGGAGGTGCGCGCCCGGGGGGGCGAGCTGTACGTGTTCGCCGACCAGGGAGCGCGCTTCCCGGCCTCCGATTTCGTGCGGGTGATCGAGCTGGGGGCGCACGCCGGGGCGCTCTCGCCCATCCTGCACGTCGTGCCGCTGCAGCTCCTCGCCTACCACGCGGCGCTCGCCCGGGGCACCGACGTCGACAAGCCGCGCAATCTGGCGAAATCGGTGACGGTGGAATAATCTCGGCGCGTTAAGCTACCCGCACACCACTCCAGGGAGGCATCCATGAAAGCAGCCAGACGCGCCGTGGCCTTCGCGCTCGCCCTCGCCTGCGCGCCGCTCGCGCACGCCCAGACCGAGATCCAATGGTGGCACTCGATGACCGGGGCGAACAACGACAAGGTGAACGAGCTCGCCGCCAAGTTCAACGCATCGCAGAAGGACTACAAGGTCGTCGCGGTCTACAAGGGCAGCTATCCCGAGTCGATGACCGCCGCGATCGCCGCCTTCCGGGCGGGCAGCGCGCCGCACATCCTGCAGGTGTTCGAGGTCGGCACGGCGACCATGATGGCCGCGAAGGGCGCCATCGTGCCGGTCGCCAAGGTCATGGCGGACGCCAAGGAGCCGTTCGATCCCAAGGCCTACCTGCCCGCCGTGGCCGGCTACTACACCGACCGCCGGGGCAACATGCTGTCCTTCCCGTTCAACAGCTCGACGGTGGTGTTCTACATCAACGAGGACGCCTTCAAGAAGGCCGGGCTGAACCCGGACAATCCGCCCAAGACCTGGAAGCAGTTCCGCGCCGCCGCGGAAAAGCTGAAAGCCGCCGGCCAGCAGTGCGTGTACACGACCGGCTGGCCGTCGTGGATGCACATCGAGAACTTCAGCGCCTGGCACAACGTGCCGATCGGCACCCGGCAGAACGGCATGGCGGGCCTCGACACCGAGTTCCGGATCAACTCGCCGCTGCACGTGCGGCACGTCGCCATGCTCGGCGACATGGCGAAGAAGGGCCTGTTCACCTACAGCGGGCGGCGCAACGAGGCCGAGGCGCGCTTCGCCAGCGGCGAGTGCGCGATGCTCACCTCGAGCACCGGCGCGCAGGGCACGATCCGGCGCACCGCCAAGTTCGAGTGGTCGGTGAATTTCATTCCCTACCACGACGACGTGAAGGGCGCGCCGCAGAACTCGATCATCGGCGGCGCGTCGCTCTGGGTGATGGGCCGCAAGCCGCAGGCGGACTACCGCGGGGTGGCCAAGTTCTTCGCCTTCCTGTCGCAGCCCGAGATCCAGATGGACTGGCACATGAGCACCGGCTACGTGCCGATCACGCTCAAGGCCTACGAGATGACGCGCGCTTCGGGCTACTACAAGAAGAACCCGGGCGCCGAGGTGGCGATCAAGCAGCTCAACTTCAAGCCGCCCACGGCGAACTCCAAGGGCCTGCGCTTCGGCAACTTCGTGCAGGGGCGCGAGGTGATCGAGGAGGAGATGGAAGCCGTGTTCGCCGGAAAGAAGGACGCGAAGCGCGCGATGAACGACGCGGTGCGGCGCGGCAACGAGATCCTGCGGCGCTTCCAGGCGGCCAACCAGTAGGGTGCCGGGGAGGATGAGCCTTCCCCCGCACCTCCCGATTCGGTAGTCCAGGTGGAAAAGCGGGTCGTCTTCCGCTCCGCCTGGCTGCCGTTCGCGCTGGTGGCGCCGCAGATCGCCGTCACCCTGGTGTTCTTCTTCTGGCCGGCGGTGCAGGCGATCTGGTACTCGTTCCAGCTGCAGGACGCCTTCGGGCTGCGCACCGAGTTCGTCGGGCTGGCGAACTTCGCGGCGCTGTTTCGCGACGACAACTACCTCGCCTCGTTCAAGGTCACGGCGCTGTTCAGCGTGCTGGTGGCGGGGAGCGGCATCGCCGTCTCGCTGCTGCTCGCCGCGATGGCCGACCGCGTGATCCGCGGCGCGCTCGCCTACCGCACGCTGCTCATCTGGCCGTACGCGGTGGCGCCGGCGGTGGCGGGCGTGCTGTGGCTGTTCCTGTTCGCGCCGTCGATCGGCATCGCCACCTACGCGCTGCGCCAGCTCGGCGTGCACTGGGACTGGCTGCTGCAGGGTGACCAGGCGCTGCTGCTGATCGTGATCGCCGCCACCTGGAAGCAGGTGAGCTACAACTTCCTGTTCTTTCTCGCCGGGCTGCAGTCGATCCCGCGCTCGCTCGTCGAGGCGGCGGCGATCGACGGCGCCGGCCCGACGCGGCGCTTCTGGAGCATCGTCTTCCCGCTGCTCTCGCCCACCACCTTCTTCCTGCTGGTGGTGAACGTGGTCTACGCGTTCTTCGACACCTTCGGCGTGGTGGACGCCACCACGCAGGGCGGGCCGGCGGGCGCGACGCAGATCCTCGTCTACAAGGTGTACTACGACGGCGTGAAGGCCGCCGACCTGGGCAGCTCGTCGGCGCAGTCGGTGATCCTGATGGCCATCGTCATCGCGCTCACGGTGGTGCAGTTCCGCTACATCGAGCGCAAGGTGCAGTACTGATGGTCGAGAACCGGCCCGGCCTGACGGTGCTTGCGCACGCGGTACTGATCGGCGGCATCGCGGTGATCGCCTTTCCGCTGTACGTCACCTTCGTCGCCTCGACGCTCACGCTGGAGGAGATCGTCTCGGTGCCGATGCCGCTCGTGCCGGGCGGGCAGCTCTGGGAGAACTACCGCCAGGCGCTGACCGCCGGCGTGAGCAACGCCGCGGGAGCGCCGGTCGGCCGGATGATGCTGAACAGCCTGATCATGGCGCTGGCGATCGCCGTGGGCAAGATCGCCATCTCGATCATCGCCTCGTTCGCCATCGTCTATTTCCGCTTCCCGCTGCGCAACTTCTTCTTCTGGATGATCTTCGTCACCCTGATGCTGCCGGTCGAGGTGCGCATCATCCCGACCTTCAAGATCGTCTCCGACCTCGGCATGATCAACACCTACGTCGGGCTGACGCTGCCGCTCATCGCCTCGGCCACCGCGACGTTCCTGTTCCGCCAGTTCTTCCTCACGGTGCCCGACGAGCTCGCCGAGGCGGCGCGCATCGACGGCGCCGGGCCGATGCGCTTCTTCGTCGACGTGCTGCTGCCGCTGTCCAAGACCAGCATCGCCGCGCTGTTCGTCATCCAGTTCATCTACGGCTGGAACCAGTATCTGTGGCCGCTGCTGATCACCGCCGACGAGTCGATGTACACCGCGGTGATCGGCATCAAGCGCATGATCGCCACCGGCGACGCGCTCACCGAGTGGAACGTGGTGATGGCCACCGCGATGCTCGCGCTGCTGCCGCCCGCGCTGGTGGTGCTGCTCATGCAGAAGTGGTTCGTCAAGGGCCTGGTGGAGACCGAGAAATGAGGACGGGCGCCGCATGGCCGACGTAAGCTTCCGCGACGTCCGCAAGCGCTACGGCGACCTGGAGGTGATCCACGGCGTGTCGATGGACATCGCCGACGGCGAGTTCGTGGTGATCGTCGGCCCCTCGGGCTGCGGCAAGTCGACGCTGCTGCGCATGGTGGCGGGCCTCGAGCCGATCACCTCGGGCGAGATCGCCATCGGCGGGCGCGTGGTCAACGCGCTCGAGCCCAAGGACCGCGACATCGCCATGGTGTTCCAGAACTACGCGCTCTACCCGCACATGAGCGTGCGCGAGAACATGTCCTACGGCCTGCGCATCCGCGGCTTCGCCCGGCGCGAGATCGAGGCGCGCGTGGCGCGCGCCGCCGAGATCCTCGAGCTCCAGCCCTTCCTGTCGCGCCGGCCGCGCGAGCTCTCCGGCGGCCAGCGCCAGCGCGTCGCCATGGGGCGCGCCATCGTGCGCGAGCCGTCGGTGTTCCTGTTCGACGAGCCGCTCTCCAACCTCGACGCCAAGCTGCGCGTGCAGATGCGCGCCGAGCTGCAGGCGCTGCACCGGCGCCTGGGCACGACCAGCCTGTTCGTCACGCACGACCAGGTCGAGGCGATGACGCTCGCGCACCGCATGATCGTGATGAACGCCGGGCGCGCCGAGCAGATCGGCGCGCCGCTCGAGGTGTACGCGCGGCCGGCCACCGTGTTCGTCGCCGCCTTCATCGGCTCGCCGCCGATGAACCTGATCCCGATGCGGCGCAACGGCGCCGAGGTGCTGTTCGGCGTCCGCCCGGAGCACCTCGAGCCCTGCGGCGAGTCGGACGCGAACCTGGTCGCGGCGATCGACCTGATCGAGCCGCTCGGCTCCGAGACCCTGGTGTACGGGCATCTCGCCGACGATCCCGAGCGGCGCATCGCGGTGCGCCTGCATTCCTCGATCGACGCGCGCACCGGGCGCCTCGCGCTGCGCTACGACCCCGTGAAAGCCCACTACTTCGACCCCGGGAGCGGCCGCCGTATAGACTGACGGCGATGAAGCTCGACGCGATCGTCGTCGGCGCGGGCCACAACGGCCTGGCATGCGCCTGCTACCTGGCGCGCGGCGGGCTGAAGGTGAAGGTGCTCGAGCGCCGCCCGGTGGTCGGCGGCGCCGCCGTCAGCGAAGAGTTCCATCCGGGGTTCCGCAACTCGGTCGCGGCGTACACGGTGAGCCTGCTGCAGCCCAAGGTGATCGCGGAGCTGCGGCTCGCGAGCCACGGCCTGCGCATCGTCGAGCGGCCGGTGGCGAACTTCCTGCCCCTCGACGGCGGCTACCTGATGGTGGGCGGCGGCGCCGACACCGCCGCCCAGGTGGCGCGCTTCTCGCGCCGCGACGCCGAGCGGCTGCCGGCGTACTGGGCGACGGTCGAGCGCGTGGCCGACGTGCTGCGCGAGCTGGTGCTGCGCTGCCCGCCCAACGCGGGCGGCGGCGTGCACGACCTGCTGCGCGCGCTGGGCGCCGGACGGCTGCTGCGCCGCCTCGACATGGAGGCGCGGCGCGACCTGCTGGCGTTCTTCACGCGCAGCGCCGCGGAGCTGCTCGACGGCTGGTTCGAGTCCGAGCCGATCAAGGCGGTGTACGGCTTCGACGCGGTGGTCGGCAACTACGCGAGCCCCTGCCATCCGGGCACCGGCTACGTGCTGCTGCACCACGTGTTCGGCGAGGTGAACGGCAAGCGCGGCGCCTGGGGCCATGCCATCGGCGGCATGGGCGCGATCACGCAGGCGATGGCGGCGGAAGCGCGCCGCCTGGGCGTGGAGATCGAGTGCGGCGCCCCTGTCGAGCGCATCTCGCACGGCAAAGTCTTCCTCAAGGATGGGCGAGAGCTGGCCGGGAAGGCGATTGTCGCGAACGTCAATCCCAGGCTGCTCTACCTCGAGCTCGTCGATCGCAGCGAGCTGCCCCCCGAGTTCGTCGCGCGCATGGCGCGCTACAAGTGCGGCTCGGGCACCTTCCGCATGAACGTCGCGCTTTCCCGGCTGCCGCGCTTCGCCTGCCTGCCCGAGCCCGGCCCGCACCACGGCGCCGGCATCATCATGGCGCCTTCGCTCGCCTACATGGATCGCGCCTACCTTGAGGCGCGCGCCGAGGGCATGTCGCGACAGCCGATCGTCGAGATGGTGATCCCGAGCACCCTGGATGACACGCTGGCGCCGCGCGGCGCGCACGTGGCGAGCCTCTTCTGCCAGCACTTCGACCCGCAGGCCGACTGGGCTTCGCGCAAGGACGAGGCGGTGCGGCGCATCTTCGACGTGGTCGAGTCGCACGCGCCCGGCTTCAGGGCGAGCGTGCTGGGCTACAGCGCGCTCTCGCCGGCCGACCTGGAGCGCGAGTTCGGCCTGGTCGGCGGCGACATCTTCCACGGCGCATTGAGCCTCGACCAGCTCTGGTGGGCGCGGCCGCTCCTGGGCTACGCGGACTACCGCGGTCCGCTTAAGGGGCTGTACCTGTGCGGCTCGGGCGCGCATCCCGGCGGCGGCGTCACCGGCGCGCCGGGGCGCAACTGCGCGCGCGAGGTGCTGCGCGACTTCGGGCGGCGCCTGCGCGGTTAAACTAGCCGCGCGAGGACCCCATGACCATCTACATGCACCAGAAGGCGGCGCGCGCCGCGCCGTCGATGACCGAGGCGGAGCGCAAGGCGCGCGTCGAGCTCGCGGCGTGCTACCGCATCTTCGACATGCTCGGCTGGACCGAGATGATCTTCAACCACATCACGCTGCGCGTGCCCGGGCCTGAAGTTCCGGGTCTTCCATCGGCGCGCTTCCTGATCAATCCCTTCGGCCTGCATTACCGCGAGGTCAAGGCGAGCAACCTGGTGCTGATCGACCTGGAAGGCAACGTGCTGCGTGACAGCGGCTGGCCGGTGAACCGCGCCGGCTTCGTGATCCACTCGGCGATCCACGGCGCGCTGCCCGAGGCGCACTGCGTGATGCACACGCACACCACCAACGGCGTCGCCGTGTCGTGCCTGAAGGAGGGCCTGTCGAGCGACAACTTCTACGGCGCGATGCTGCACGGCCGGGTCGCTTACCACGACCTGGAGGGCGTCACGGTCGACACCGGCGAGCGCAGCCGCATCGTGCGCGACCTCGGCGACAAGCACGTGATGATCCTGCGCAACCACGGGCTGCTCGCCTGGGGGCGCACGGTGGCCGAGGCCTACCTGCGGCTCTGGACCCTGCAGCGCGCCTGCGACGTGCAGGTGGCGGCGGGGCAGGCGGGCGGCGAGCGCATCCGCCTCTCGCCGCAGGTCATCCGGCGCATGCTCGACGAGTCCGGGCCGGGCGAGAGCCGCACCTGCGAGGACGTGTTCGCGGCGCTGGTGCGCCGGATCGACGCCCAGGACCCCTCGTACCGCGAATGAGCCAGATTGACGTTTACGTAAACGTCAACTAGCCTCGCGCCATGACGGACCTGTCCGACTCCGGGAAGCTCCTCACCAAGACGCGGCACAAGGTCCGCCTGGTCACCGCGGCCAGCCTGTTCGACGGCCACGACGCATCGATCAACATCATGCGCCGCATCCTGCAGGCCTCCGGCGCCGAGGTGATCCACCTCGGCCACAACCGCTCGGTCGAGGAGATCGTCGACGCGGCGCTGCAGGAGGACGTGCAGGGCATCGCGGTCTCGTCCTACCAGGGCGGGCACCTCGAGTTCTTCAAGTACATGATCGACCTGCTGCGCGCCCGCGGCGGCGCGCACATCAAGGTGTTCGGCGGCGGCGGCGGCGTGATCGTGCCCGCCGAGATCGACGAGCTGCAGCGCTACGGCGTGGCGCGCATCTACTCGCCCGAGGACGGGCAGCGCATGGGGCTGCAGGGCATGATCAACGACATGCTCTCGCAGTGCGACTTCGACCTCGCGCGCTACGCGCCGGCCGAGCTCGAGCCGGGCAACCCGCGCGCGCTGGCGCAGGTCATCACGGCGCTCGAGCTCGCCAAGTTCAAAGGCAAGCTGCGCGCGGCGAAGGCGCCCGTGCTCGGCATCACCGGCACCGGCGGCGCCGGCAAGAGCTCGCTCACCGACGAGCTGGTGCGGCGCTTCCGCCTGGACTACGGCGACACGCTGCGCATCGCCGTGCTGTCGGTCGACCCGACGCGGCGCAAGACCGGCGGCGCGCTGCTCGGCGACCGCATCCGCATGAACGCCATCCACAGCCCGGCGATCTTCATGCGCTCGCTCGCGACGCGCGGCACCGGCAGCGAGCTCTCGGCGGCGACCGGCGACGCGGTGGCGGCGTGCAAGGCGGCGGGCTACGAGCTGGTGATCGTCGAGACCGCGGGCATCGGCCAGGGCGACGCGGCGATCGTGCCGCACGTCGACGTGTCGCTGTACGTGATGACGCCCGAGTTCGGCGCGGCGAGCCAGCTCGAGAAGATCGACATGCTCGACTTCGCCGACCTCGTGGCGATCAACAAGTTCGACCGCAAGGGCGCCGAGGACGCGCTGCGCGACGTGCGCAAGCAGGTGCAGCGCAACCGCGAGGCGTTCCGCGAGCCGCCCGAGTCGCTGCCGGTGTACGGCACCATCGCCGCGCGCTTCAACGACGACGGCGTCACCGCGCTCTACCACGACCTGGCGGCGCGCCTGGTCGACAAGGGCCTGCGCCGCGGCGGCGGGCGCCTGCCGCGGCCCGCGGGCAAGGCCTCGACGCGCATCCACCCGCTGATCCCGGCGGCGCGCCAGCGCTACCTCGCCGAGATCGCCGAGACGGTGCGCGGCTACCACGCGCGCGCCGAGCGGCAGGCGCGCATCGCGCGCGAGCGCCAGCAGCTCCGGGCGACGCAAGCGATGCTCTCCGCGCCGCTGCCCGAGCTGGAGCAGCTGATCGGCGAAAAGGAACGGGCGCTCGAGGCGGAAGCGAAACGGCTGCTCGATACCTGGCCGCAGACCGTGCGCGCGTACTCGGGCGACGAGCAGGTGGTCAGGGTGCGCGACCGGGAAATCCGCACCCGCCTCACCCAGGCCTCGCTCTCGGGCACCCCCGTGCCGAAGGTGGCGCTGCCGCGCTTCGAGGACCACGGCGAGCTGCTTCGCTGGCGCATGCGCGAGAACCTGCCGGGCGAGTTCCCGTACACGGCCGGCGTGTTCCACTTCAAGCGCGAGAACGAGGACCCGACGCGCATGTTCGCCGGCGAGGGCGACCCGTTCCGCACCAACAAGCGCTTCCACCTGCTCTCGCGCGACATGCCGGCGAAGCGGCTCTCGACCGCCTTCGACTCGGTGACGCTCTACGGCTTCGACCCGGACGAGCGGCCCGACATCTACGGCAAGGTGGGCAACTCGGGCGTGTCGATCGCCACGCTCGACGACATGAAGGTGCTCTACGCCGGCTTCGACCTGTGCGACCCGTCGACCTCGGTGTCGATGACCATCAACGGCCCGGCGCCGACCATCCTCGCCATGTTCTTCAACACCGCGATCGACCAGCAGGTCGAGAAGTTCGAGCGGGAGAACCAGCGCAGACCTTCGGACAGGGAATATTCGGAGATCCGGGCGAAAACCCTGTCGACGGTGCGCGGCACGGTGCAGGCCGACATCCTGAAGGAGGACCAGGGGCAGAACACCTGCATCTTCTCCACCGAGTTCTCGCTCAAGGTGATGGGCGACATCCAGGAGTTCTTCATCGCCAACCAGGTGCGCAACTTCTACTCGGTGTCGATCTCCGGCTACCACATCGCCGAGGCGGGCGCGAACCCGATCTCGCAGCTCGCCTTCACGCTGGCGAACGGCTTCACCTTCGTCGAGGCGTACCTCGCGCGCGGCATGCCCATCGACGACTTCGCGCCCAACCTGTCGTTCTTCTTCTCCTACGGCATGGACCCGGAGTACGCGGTGCTCGGGCGGGTGGCGCGGCGCATCTGGGCGGTGGCGATGCGCGAGCGCTACGGCGCCAACGAGCGCAGCCAGAAGCTCAAGTTCCACTCGCAGACCTCGGGCCGCTCGCTGCACGCGCAGGAGATCGCCTTCAACGACATCCGCACCACGCTGCAGGCGCTGATCTCGACCTACGACCACACCAACTCGCTGCACACCAACGCCTACGACGAGGCGATCACCACGCCCACCGAGGAGTCGGTGCGCCGCGCGATGGCGATCCAGCTGATCATCAACAAGGAATGGGGCCTGGCGAAGAACGAGAACCCGAACCAGGGCTCGTTCGTGATCGAGGCGCTCACCGACCTCGTCGAGGAGGCGGTGCTCAAGGAGTTCGAGGCGATCTCGAGCCGCGGCGGCGTGCTCGGCGCCATGGAGACCGGCTACCAGCGCGGCAAGATCCAGGACGAGTCGCTCGTCTACGAGCACCGGAAGCACGACGGCTCCTACCCGATCGTCGGCGTGAACACCTTCCGCAATCCGCACGCCGACCCGGTGCCCCAAAAGCTCGAGCTGATCCGCTCCAGCGAGGACGAGAAGCGCTCGCAGCTCAGCCGTTTAAGGGAATTCCAGGCCCGGAATGCGGATCAGGCCCCGGCAATGCTGGAACGACTTCGCCAGGCGGTGATGCGCGACGAGAACGTTTTCGAGGTGCTGATGGACGCGGTGCGCGTCTGCTCGCTCGGGCAGATCACGCACGCGCTGTTCGAGGTCGGCGGCCAGTATCGCCGCAGCATGTAAGTTCGGGGACGGAGCCCGAACTCCTTCAGCTACGCCTCACCGGAGTTCGGGCTCCGTCCCCGAATTTCAGTTCACGGTCGCGCCCGTTTCCTTCACCACCTTGCCCCACTTGTCGTATTCCGCGCGCAGGAACGGCCCGAACTCCTTCGGGCCCATGTAGCTCGGCGCGATGCCGGCGGTGCGCAGCTTCTGCACGGTGTCCGGGTCGTGCAGTGCCTTGCCGATCGCGTCGCTCATCTTGTTGACGATCGCCTCGGGCGTACCGGCAGGTGCCAGCATGCACAGCCAGAGCGAGGCGTCGTAGCCCGGCACGCCGGCCTCGGCGATGGTCGGCACGTCCGGCATATCGGGCCAGCGCTGGCTGCCGGTGACGCCCAGGGCGCGCAGCTTGCCGGCGCGCACCTGGTTCAGCACGTTCGGCAC
>DASVDO010000042.1:0-44750 GCA_036381055.1 Burkholderiales bacterium
GCGCTCTCACCGATGAGATCCAGCGGCTGCGCGAGCCGGCACTGCCGATCTGCGTGGACCACGAAGGCGGAAGGGTGCAGCGCTTTCGCGAAGGATTCAGCGCCATTCCGCCGATGCGCGAGATCGGCCGGCTGTGGGACCGGGATCGGCCCCGCGGGCGGGAAGCGGCCCGCGCCGCGGCCTACCTCATCGGCGCCGAGCTGGGCGCGCACGGCGTGGATTTCAGCTTTGCGCCGGTCCTCGACCTCGACTACGGCTCGAGCAGCGTGATCGGCGACCGGGCGCTGCACTTCGACCCGACCGCGGTGGCGGCGCTCGCCTGCGAGCTGGTGAACGGGTTCCGGGACGCCGGCATGGCGGCGGTGGGCAAGCATTTCCCGGGGCACGGCTTCGCCGAGGCGGACTCGCACATCGCGGCGCCGGTCGACAACCGCTCGCTGCAGGAGATTCTCAAGAAGGACGTGGTGCCTTATCGCGGCGCCATCGAGGCGGGCCTCGCCGCGGTCATGCCGGCGCACGTCGTCTATCCGCAGGTCGATCGCGAGCCGGCGGGCTATTCGCGCGTCTGGCTGCAGGACATCCTGCGCGGCCGGCTCGGCTTCCGCGGCCTTATCTTCAGCGACGATCTGTCGATGGAAGGAGCGAGCGCGGTGGGCGGGCCGCCGGAGCGCGCGCGCGCCGCGCTCGAGGCGGGCTGCGACATGGTGCTGCTCTGCAACGACCCGCCGGGCCTGGACCGCCTGCTCGAATCGCTGCGGGACGTGGCGCTGGCGCAGCCCGAGCGGCTGGCGGGCATGCGCAAGCGCGGCGGGCGCGACCTGCGCAGGAGCGTTGCTTACCGCGACGCGCAGGAAATGCTGGGACGCCTCAAGGCTTAAAGGGTGACTGTCACCCTTTGAGCGCTAGGCGCGCTCCATGTAGGTGCCTTCGGCGGTGTCGATCTTGATCTTCTCGCCGGTGTTGATGAAGGGCGGCACCTGCACGGTGATGCCGGTCTCCATCTTGGCCGGCTTGAAGGTGTTGGTCGCGGTCGCGTTCTTGATGCCGGGCTCGGTCTCGACCACCGTCAGCACCACGTTCGGCGGCAGCTCCACGCCGATCGCCCGCCCGTTGTAGAAGTTGATCTGCACGTCGGTGTTGGGCAGCAGGTAGCCGGCCTGGCCTTCGAGGAAGTCCGCGGGCAGGGAGAGCTGCTCGTAGTTCTCCTTGTCCATGAAGACGTAGCTGTCGCCGTCCTGGTAGAGGTACTGCATCTCGCGCGGCTCGACGAAGGCGCGCTCGACCTTGTCCTCGGTGCGGAAGCGCTGGTTGGTCTTGGTGCCGGCCTCGATGTCCTTCATCTCGACCTGCATGAAGGCGCCGCCGCGTCCGCCGACGTGCACGTGATAGCTCTTCAGCACGCGCCAGACGCGCTTGTTCCACTCGAGGAGGTTGCCCGGGCGGATCTCGACTGCTTCGACTTTTGCCATGGTATCGGGTGCCGGAAAGGGCGCGAATTTTACACGATTTATAATGAAATCAATGGCGTTCGACCCGAAGTCCTTCGTCGCCGGGCTGCCCGGCCTGCCCGGCGTCTACCGCATGCTCGGGTCGGGCGGCGAGGCGCTTTACGTCGGCAAGGCGCGCGACCTTAAGAAGCGCGTCGGCTCGTACTTCAACAAGAGTATCGCAAGTCCCCGCATCGAGATGATGCTCTCGCAGGTCGCCTCGATCGAGGTGACGGTGACGCGCTCGGAGGGCGAGGCGCTGCTGCTCGAGAACAATTTCATCAAGAGCCTCGCGCCGCGCTACAACATCCTGTTCCGGGACGACAAGTCCTATCCCTATCTCGTGGTCACCGGAGACCGCTATCCGAGGCTCGGCTTTCACCGCGGCGCCAAGGACCGGCGCCACCGCTATTTCGGCCCCTTCCCGCACGCCTACGCGGTGCGCGAGTCGATCCAGCTCCTGCAGCGGGTGTTCCGCCTGCGCACCTGCGAGGACTCGGTGTTCGAGAACCGCTCGCGGCCCTGCCTGCTGCACCAGATCCAGCGCTGCACCGCGCCCTGCACGGGCAGGATCTCGCCCGAGGCCTACGCCGAGGACGTCGCCAACGCGATCCTGTTCCTCGAGGGCCGCGAGGACGACGTGATCCAGCGGCTGAACGCCAGGATGCACGCCGCCTCGGACGCGCAGCGCTACGAGGAGGCGGCGGCCTACCGCGACCAGGTGCGCGCGCTGGCGCGCGTGCAGGCGCGCCAGTACGTCGAGTCGGACCGCGGCGTCGACGCCGACGTCGTCGCCTGCGCGATCGAGAATGGCATCGCCTGCGTCAACCTGGTGATGATCCGCGGCGGCCGGCATGTCGGCGACCGCAGCTTCTTCCCGCAGAACGCGGAAGGCGCGGCGCGCGCCGAGGTCGTGGCGGCGTTCCTCGAGCAGCACTACGTCGACCAGCCGCCGCCCGCGCTGGTCGTGGCGGAAGAGCCGCTCGAGATCGAGAACCTGCACGTGGTGACCCCGTCGCACGGGGAGCGGCGCGTCTGGCTCGACATGGCGCGCAAGAATGCCGAGCTGGCGATCGGCCAGCGGGTGCGCGACCGGGCGACGCAGGAAGCGAGGCTGCTCGCCCTGCGCGAAACCCTCGGCCTGCCCGAAGGCGCGAGCCGCATCGAGTGCTTCGACATCAGCCACACGATGGGCGAGGCGACGGTCGCGTCCTGCGTGGTCTACGATCGCAACCAGATGCAGAAATCCGAGTACCGCCGCTTCAACATCAAGGGCATCACGCCGGGCGACGACTACGCGGCGATGCGCCAGGTGCTGTCGCGCCGCTACGAGCGGGTCAGCGCCGAGGCCGGCCGGATCCCCGACCTGGTGCTGATCGACGGCGGCAAGGGCCAGGTGAGCGCGGCGCGCGCCGCGCTCGCCGACCTCGGCCTGCACCAGGTCTGCGTGGTCGGCGTCGCCAAGGGACCGGAGCGCAAGCCCGGCCAGGAGGAGCTCGTCATCGAGGCCGAAGCGCGCACGCTGGAGCTCGCCCCGTCGCACCCCGGGCTGCACCTCATCCAGGCGATCCGCGACGAGGCGCACCGCTTCGCGATCGTCGGCCACCGTGCGCGCCGCGGCAAGGCGCGGACCACCTCGATGCTGAACGAGATCCCGGGCATCGGCGCCAAGCGGCGCCAGGCGCTGATCGAGCACTTCGGCGGGCTGCGCGGCGTGCAGGCGGCGGCGATCGACGACATCGCCAAGGTCGAAGGCATCAGCCGGCCGCTCGCCGAGCGCATCTACCGGCACCTGCACGAAGGCGGGGAGGCGAGGGCGGCATGAAGCGGGTGGTCAACGTCCCGAACGTCATCACCTTCTCGCGCATCGTGCTGATCCCGCTCATCATCGGGATCTACTACCTGCCCGATGCCTGGCTCTCGGCGGCCGGCAAGAACCTGTCGGCCGCGGTCGTGTTCGCGGTCGCCGCGTTCACCGACTGGCTCGACGGCTACCTGGCGCGGCGCCTCAACCAGATGTCCGCCTTCGGCGCCTTCCTCGACCCGGTCGCCGACAAGCTGATCGTCGCCGGCGCGCTGCTCGTGCTGCTGCACCTCGGCCGGGTCGACATGCTGGTCGCCCTGATCATCATCGGCCGGGAGATCGCCATTTCCGCCCTGCGGGAATGGATGGCGAAAGTCGGCCAGGCGCGCAGCGTCGCGGTGGCCTACATCGGCAAGCTGAAGACCGCGTTCCAGATGGTGGCGATCCCGCTGCTGCTCTACCACGACGAGGTCGCCGGCCTCGACTCGCAGTGGTGGGGGACGCTCCTGATCAACGTGGCCGCCGTGCTCACCGTAGTCTCCATGCTCTACTACATGCGCAAGGCGCTTCCCCATGCGGCGGTGGGCAGTTGATATAATGGCGCCCGCGCGGGAATAGCTCAGTTGGTAGAGCGCAACCTTGCCAAGGTTGAGGTCGCGAGTTCGAGACTCGTTTCCCGCTCCAGGTTCTCGAGGGAAGGTCCGGTCCGCCGCACCTTCCCTTTTCACATGCGGCGGGATGGCAGAGTGGTCATGCAGCGGCCTGCAAAGCCGTGGACGCCGGTTCGATTCCGACTCCCGCCTCCAACCCTAAACCAGGGACAGACCACGTTTTCCGGCTTAGGCCGATAATCCGGGCGACGCCCGGGTGGCGAAACAGGTAGACGCAGGGGACTTAAAATCCCCCGCCGCGAGGCATGCCGGTTCGACTCCGGCCCCGGGCACCAGCGAAACGCACGCCACCTATAATCGGCGCTCTGCCATGACCGACGACAAGTTCATCCTGTTCACCCAGCCCGGGTGAAGCTCCTGCCTCCGGACGAAAGAGTTTCTTTCGCGCAAAGGCATTGACTACGTCGCCGTCGATGTAGTCAACGATTCGGGCGGCCGGGACAAGCTCCTGGCGCTCGGCGTTCGCACGGTGCCGGTCGTGGCCCGGGGCGGGCAGTACGTGTTCGCGCAGAACATCGACGACGTCGCCGAGTTCGTCGGCCTGCAGGGCGGCGCGCACACGCCGCTGCCGCCGGAGCAGATCGTCGCCAAATGGCTCAACGTCTACCGCGCGGTGCAGCGCTACGTGCGCCAGTTCCCGCCGGAGCGCCTCGAGGAGCGCGTGATCGACAACCGGGACCGCTCGATCCGGGTGATGAGCCACCACATCTTCCGCATCGGCGAGGCGTTCCTCGAGACGGCCGCCGACGGCATGGAGTACACCGCCGCCGCGGCCAACGTGCCGCCCGAGGAGGGCCGCTTCACCTCGGGCGAGGAGATCGCCGGCTACGGCGCGAGCGTGGCGCGCAGGATCGAGCAGTGGTGGGCGGGCTGCGCCGACAAGGCGTGCAAGGGCAGGGTGAAGACCTTCTTCGGCGCGCAGCCCGTGCACATGCTGCTCGAGCGCTCGGCGTGGCACTCGGCCCAGCATGCGCGGCAGCTCATCGCGGTTCTGGAGCGGTTCGGCATCGAGCCGCAGGGGCGGCTGACCACGGAAGACCTTTCGGGCCTGCCGCTTCCCGAGCGTCTCTGGGACTAGCGTAGACGATTTACGGCAGCGGCGCGCCTCTTGCTGAGGCTCGGCCGATGCTGAAGCTGGCGCTCCTCTTCTTCGTCATCTCGCTGGTCGCCGGCTTCTTCGGCTTCACCGGCGTCGCCTCGACCGCCCGGACGATCGCCAAGGTGCTGTTCTTCGTCGCCCTGGCCATCTTCCTGATCGTGCTGATCTTCGGCGTCTGGCTCGGCACGCTGGTGTTCTAGGCGGGCTCGTCGGCCTCGGCCTCCGCCGAGCGGCGCCGCGCCGCGTCGGCTTCCATGCCGTCGTAGTTGACGTGCCCGAAGCTGCCTTCGTAGGAGATGACGCGCGCCGGGTTGCCCAGCACCACGGCGCGCGCCGGCACGGAGCGGTTGACCATCGAGCCGGCGCAGATCATGGCGTCGTCGCCGATCGTGATGTCGCCGACGACCACCGAATGCGCGCCCAGGAACACCCGGTTGCCGATGGTCGGCGCGCCCGCCGTCGCCTCGGCGCCGACGCTGCCGAGCGTCACGTTCTGCGCGATGCTGCAGTTATGGCCGATGCGCACGCGGGGGGAGAGCACGATGCCGCCGAAGTGGCCGATGTAGAAGCCCTCTCCGATCTCGCAGTCGGCGGGCAGCGAGATGCCGGTGACGATCTCGGTCAGCTTCTGCAGCAGCGCCGCGACCGGCCGGAGCAGCGGGCGCAGGAACGCCGGCTTCGCGCCATGCACCATGGCGCGGCTCAGCCGGTAGACGCAGCTCGCCCAGAAACCCTGCGAGAGGAACACCGTGCGCAGGAACGGCTCGCCGGTCATCGCGTAGCGGCGGTAGTCGCGATAGATGTGCCGCCACCACGAGGTGTGGTGCAGCGCGAAGCGCGACCCGTCGGCGACCTGGTTCCAGGCGAGACGCGAGCGGGGCTTAACAGCCGGGCCCATCGACGAGCAGCGGCGGTTCGTGCTGATAGCGCGTCGTGCGGCGGCGGCCGACGATGTCGCGGTACACCTCGCGCACCTGCGCGGGCGTGAGCCCGACCAGGGGCGCGGCGACCTCGGGCGCGATCTGGTGATCGAGCGCGTACATGCACGCATCGAGGGTGCGCAGCGGAATGCCGAAGAAGAACTCTTCCTGCGTCTGCGCGAGCGAATAGGTGTCGGTGATCGGCGGCCGCCGGCGGATCTCCTCCGGCACGCCGAGGTACGCCGCGAGCTCGTAGACCTGCGACTTGTACAGGTGCGCGATCGGCTTGACGTCGGCGGCGCCGTCGCCGTTCTTGACGAAGAAGCCCTGGTCGTACTCCAGGCGGTTCGGCGTGCCGGCGACGGCGAAGTTGAGGCGGTCGGCGTGGTAGTACTCGAGCTGCTTGCGCGTGCGCTGCTTCATGCTGGTGGTGGCCACCACGCCGAGGTAGACCTCGAGCGGCATGCGCGCTTCCTGCTCCTCGCCCTGCGGGCTGCGCACGACGAGGTGGAACACGTTGTAGCCGGCGGCCTTGCGCAGCACGATCTTCGAGCGCCAGCCTGCGCCGTACGCCGGGAACATGCGGCGGATGAACTCGTCGCGGCGGCGATAGCAGCCCGCCGCGGCGAGTATCGGCGTGATGTCCTCGATCGCGAAGTCGACGCCCAGCCAGCTCGCCACGGTGCGCCCCAGGCGCAGGCTGTCGGGGTCGGAGTCCTGCTCGGGCATCAGCACGCCGAACACCGCCGAGGGGCCGAAGGCACGCACGCACAGCGCCGCCACGACGCTCGAGTCGACCCCGCCCGACAGGCCGAGCACCACGCCGCGCCGGCGCAGGCGCTTCAGCACCTGCTCGCGCAGCGCCGAACAGATGCGCTCGCTCTCGGCGGCGGCATCGATCGCGAGCGAGATCGGCTCCGACAGCTCGCTCACGCGACGGCCTCGGCCGCCGCTGCCGCGGCCGTTCCCCGAAGCGCCTCGTCGGCGATCTGCCGATGCGCGATCTTGCCGTTCTCGCTCTTCGGCAGCTCGACGCGGAACTCGACGTGCTTCGGCACCATGAACTCCTCGAGCCGCGCCGCGCAGTGCCGGATCACGTCGCGCTCGGTGAGCCGGCTTTCCGGATCGACGGCGATCACCGCCTTGATGGCGGTGCCGAGCAGCGCGTCGGGCACGCCGACGACCGCCGCCTCGCGCACCCCGGCAAGCTCGTACAGGCAGTTCTCGACCTCGCGCGGGCTCACCTTCTCGCCGCGCGTCTTGATGATGTCGTCCCTGCGCGAGACGAAGTACAGGTAGCCTTCCTCGTCCGCCCTGAACAGGTCGCCGGTATAGAGCACCTTCTCCCAGGGGTAGGGGCCGGGGCGCAGCGCGCGCTTCGTCGCCTCCTCGTTCTCCCAGTAGCCTTTCATGACGTGCGGGCCGCGGATCACCAGCTCGCCGACCGCTCCCGGCGGCACGCGCTCGCCGGCGTCGTCGACGATCCAGGCTTCGGTGCCCGGGATGGGGATGCCGACCGAGCCGGGACGCGCGTCGAGCTGCTCGGGCGGCAGGTAGGTGCAGCGCTTGCATTCGGTGACGCCGTACATCGAGTACAGCCGCGCCTGCGGGAACAGCTCGCGCAGGCGGCGGATGTGCGCCGGCGGCAGCGCGGCCGCGGTATTGGTGAGATAGCGCAGATGCGGGAACGCGCCCGGCTGCAGGTTCCTCATCTGCAGCAGCATCGCCGCGAGCGTCGGCACGAGCGGCAGGCCGGTCACCTTCTCGGCGCGCAGCTTCTCCAGCACCACGGCCGGGTAGGCGTAGCCTTTCTCGAGGACCAGCGTCGCGCCCACCCGCGCGCACAGCAGCGCCTGGTACAGGCCGTAGTCGAACGCCATCGGCAGCACCGAGAGCACCACGTCGTCGGGCCGGCTTTCCAGGTAAGTGGTGATCGCGTCCGCCGCGGCGTCGACGTTGGCGTGCGTCATCATCACGCCCTTCGGAAAGCCGGTCGAGCCCGAGGTGTAGACGATCATCGCTAGGTCGAGGTCGATGCCGCCGACCGGCCGCGCGTCGTCCTCGTCCAGGAAAGGCGGCGCAAGACGGATGACGACCGACGGCGCGCTGGCGCATGCCTCGTCGGCCACGGCGGCGAGCCGCGGCTCGACTATCAGCGCCGCCGCGCGCGCGTTGTTGAGGATGTAGGCGAGCTTGTCGGCCTTGGTGCCGGGATTGACGACGCTGAACACGCCGCCGGCGGCGAGCGTGCCGAAGACGCCGACCACCGCATCGATCGAGTTGTGCAGGAAGAGCGCCACCCGGTCGCCGCGGCGCAGGCCGAGGCGCTTCAGCTCGCGCGCGAAGCCGGCGGCGCGCCGGGCCAGCTCCGCGTAGCCGAGGCGCGCTTCGCCGCAAACGATCGCCGTCTTGGCCGGGAAGCGTTCCGCGGCCTGCCACAGGAACCGTTCGACGCGCACGGGCTCAGGCGACCAGCTCGATACGGCGCTCGCTCAGCTTGCGGCTGACGTACTGGGTGATCGCCCGGATCGAATCCAGGTTCTCCGGCAGCATGTCCTCGTCGGCGACCTGGATGCCGAAGGCGGTCTCGAGAAAGCAGACGAGCTCGAGCACGCCCGTCGAGTCGATGATGCCCGCGTCGAGCAGCGAGGCGTCCGCTGCGATCGCGTCGGCCTCGTCGCGAAACAGGAAGTTCTCGGCGATGAAACGGCGTACGGCCTGGCTGATGTCGTGGTTCATGGGCGATCGGAATAAGGGGCGACTCGGACGATAGCGGACCTTCGTGACACCGGATTAGCGCCGCGGCGCGCCTTTCAGATCAAAGGGCTGACGAACTGCGAGTGCAGGAGCTGCGTCGACAGCACCGCCATGAAGGCCATGTTGTCGCCGGTCGAGACGGCGGCGGGCGGGCGGGCGCACTTCGACACGAGGTGCGCCACGGCGCGCGGCTCGAAGTAGCCGGCCCGCGCGATCGCCGGCGCCGACAGCAGCTCCCGGACGTATTCGGGGGCATCCGGCCCGGCGAAGCTCTCGGCGTCGGGCGCGCGGTACGGCTGCTTCGGCCGCTCGACGATCGCCGCCGGCAGGTGCCGGCCGAGCGCGAGGCGCAGGAGGTGCTTCTCGCGCAGGCCCTTCAGCTTCAGGCGGGGCGGCAGCCGCGCGCCGAGCTCGACCACCCGGTGATCGAGGAACGGAAAGCGGCCCTCGACGGCGTGCGCCATCGCCACCCGGTCGCCCTGCGAGGACAGGATGTACCCCGGCAGCAGGTACCGAGCCTCGAGGTATTGCGCGCGCGACAGCGGGTGCCACGAGGCGAATTCCGCGGGCAGGCTGGCGCGCAGCTCCTCCAGCGGGTCGTAGCCGTCGAGCGCGGCGCGCAGCGCCGGCGAATAGAGCTGGCCGATGCGCCGCGCGAGCGCGAAGCGCGGCAGGTGGGAGAACAGCGGGTCGTCGCGGCGCTCGAGGCCGGTGCGGAAGAACGCCTCGAGGTAGCGCGCCGGCTGCGCTTGCAGGCTGCCGAGGTACGGATACAGGCCGCGCAGCAGGAGCGGCCGCCATCGCGAGTCGGGCCGGCGCGCCCAGAAGCGGCGCACCTTGTCTTCCTTGAAGATGTCGTAGCCGCCGAAGACCTCGTCCGCTCCTTCGCCGGTCAGCACCACCTTGAAGCCGTGCTCGCGCACCCGGCGCGCGAGCAGGTAGAGCGCCGCCGGCGCCGAGCGCACGATCGGCCGCTCGGTGTGGCGGATCACGTCCGGGAAATGCGCGGCGATGTCGGCGCGCCGGCAATGCAGCGCGCTGTGCTCGGTGCCGAGCGCCTCGACCATCGCGCGCTGCCAGGGCGCCTCGTTCAGCTCCGGCGACTCGAATTCCAGCGAGAAGGTGCGCAGCCGCTCGCCGTTGTGGCGGCGCGCGAGCATCGTGGTGGCCGACGAATCGAAGCCGCCGCTCAGGTACGAGCCGACCGGGACGTCCGCCCTGAGGCGGATCCGCGTCGCATCGTCGAGCAGCGTCTCCACCTCGTCTGCCAGCTCTGCTTCCGCTGCGCCGACGCGCTCGTCGCGCGGCGGGAAACGCAGCTGCCAATACGGCCGCAGGGTGATGCGGCCGCCCTCGGCGACGAGCTGGTGGCCGGGCGGCAGCTCCAGGATGTCCTTGAACGCCGTGCGCGGCGCGAGCGGCGCCCAGAACGTGAAGCACTGGTCGAGCGCGAGCGGATCGAGCTCGGCGCGCAGGCCGGGATAGCGCAGCAGCGACTTCACCTCGGAGGCGAACACCAGCACGCCGTCGCGCACCGCGTAGTAGAGCGGCCGCACGCCCATGCGGTCGCGCGCGAGGAGCAGCCGGCCGCGCCGCCGGTCCCACAGCGCATAGGCGAAGTCGCCGTTCAGGAGCGCGGTGCCGGAGAGCCCGTGCTCGGCGTAGGCGTGGAGGATCGTCTCGGTGTCGCTCCGGGTGCGGAACGGGCGGCCCCGGCCGAGCAGCGCGTCGCGCAGCTCCACGTAGTTGAAGATCTCCCCGTTGAAGGTCACCCAGAGCGCGCGGTCGCCGCTCGGCAGGGGCTGGCGGCCTCCCGCAAGGTCGATGATCGACAGCCGCCGGTGGCCCAGGCCGGCGCGCTCGTCGAGGTAGATGCCCGAGTCGTCCGGGCCGCGGTGACGCACCGCATCGACCATGCGCTCGAGCACCTCGCGGCCGGGCAGGGGGCGCGGCGTCAGCGCGAAATATCCGGCAATGCCGCACATGGCAGCCGCGAAGTTAAGCGGCGCGGCCGGTCTTTGGCCCGCGTGCGCCCTAGTTCGTTCGGACGGTCCTACAATCTCCGCGTGTCGCTGTCCATCCACCAGGCCGCGGCGCGGCTCATCGAGGCGCACCAGGCGCGGGAGCGCTTCCGCCCGCTGCCCGCGCCGCTCGCGCCGCGCACCGCGGAGGACGCCTACGCCATCCAGGACGCCTACGTGGCGCTGCGCGCCCACCGACTGGGGGCGATCGCCGGGTACAAGGTGGCGCTCTCCTCCAGGGAAATGCAGCGCTTCGTGGGCGTCGATTCGCCCCAGGCGGGCGTCATGCTGGAATCGACCCTGCACACCAGCCCGGCGCGCGTGCGCGCCGCCGACTACGTGCGGCTGATCGTCGAGTTCGAGATCGCCGTGCAGCTCGCGGTGGACCTGCCGGCCGCGGACGCGCCGTTCTCCAGGAGCCGCGTCGCCGCCTCGGTGCGCGCCGTGATGCCGGCGATCGAGCTCGCCGACGACCGCAACGCCGACTACGCCGAGCTCGCCCGCCACCCCTTCGAGCTGATCGCCGACAACGCGTGGAGCGAAGGCGCGGTGCTGGGCAGGCCGGTCACCGACTGGAAGCACCTCGACCTCGCCGCGCTGCGCGGCGTGGCGACCATCAACGGCGACGTGGTGGGCGAGGGCGTGGGCGCCGCGGCGATGGGCCACCCGCTCGACGCCGTCGCCTGGGTGGCCAACCACCTCGCCGCGCACAGCCGGGGGCTCGTGTTCCGCGACGTCGTGATCACCGGCAGCATGATCACGAGCAAGCCGGTGAAGGCGGGCGACGTCGTCCGCTTCTCCGTCGCGGGCCTCGGCGACGCCGAGCTTTTCGTCGACTAGATCAGCGTGATGTCGCTCGCCGCGAGCGTCGGCGCGCCGGTGAGCGTGGTGACGAGCTGCGCCGCGTGCGCGCCGGCGCCGTCGTCGTCGTAGGAGAGCTGCCCGGTCGCCGTGTTGTAGATCAGCCGGTCGTCGGCGTCGCCGCCGGTGCCGAAGTCGCCGGCGCCGCGATACGCCGAGAACACCGCGTCGTCGAAGGCCAGCCGGTCCGCGCCGCTCGCGAAGCCGCTGAGCTGGTCGGCGTTGCCGGCGCCGAATTCGCGGTAGACGAACAGGTCGCTCCCGGCCTGGCTGATCAGCGTGTCGTTGCCCGCGCCGCCCTCCACCGTGTCGTTGCCGCCGCGCCCGTCGAGGTAGTTGTCCGCCGCCGAGCCGACGATAGAGTCGTTGAACGAGCCGCCGATGAAGCGCTCGATGCTCGTCACCTGCACCGTGCCCGCGCCGCCGTCGCCGCCGCCCGCTATGGCGCCCGTGGCGAGATTGGCGTTGACCGCGGAATGCGCATAGCCGTCGAAATCGACCGCGTCGATGCCGTTTCCGCCATCGACGAGCTTGTTGCCGTAGCTCGCCGTGCCGCCGTTCGAAATGTCGAAGTAGTCGTCGCCGTCCATGCCGAACAGCGTGTCGTTCCCGGCGCGCGAGTTGAAATAGTTGTTGCCGCTGTTGCCGGTCATCACGTTGGCGAGGTTGTTGCCCTGCGCCTGCCAGTTGCCGGTGCCGAGGAAGGTGAGGTTCTCGAACGCGGCGCCGAGGTTCCAGTTGCCGTCGCTCTGAACGGTGTCGATGCCCCCTGAATCGAGCAGCACGTCGCCGGCCGTAACGATGAAGACGTCGTCGCCCAGGCCGCCGTCCAGGGTGTCGATGCCTGTGCCGCCGTCCAGTACGTCGGCGCCGTCCATGCCGTTCAGGAGGTCGTTTCCGGCGAAACCGTTGATGACGTCGTTGCCGGCTGTGCCGATCAGCGTGTCGTTTCCCGCAGTCCCGTTGATGGTGTTGCCGGAAGGGCTGCCGTTCACGATCAAGATATCGGTCGCCGAAAGCGCCGGCGCGCCTTGCAGCGTGGCGACGAGCTGCGCCGTGCCGGAGCCCGAGCCGTCGGCGTCGTACCAGAGCTGGCCGGTGGACGTGTTGTAGACGACGCGGTCGTCTGCATCGTGGCCGGCGTTCGCGCCCGCCGCGGCGTGGAAGCGGCCATCGCCGGAGGCGAAGCGGCCCGACGGGCCGCTATTCGCGTGGACCGTGCCGTCGAGCTGAATCGCGTCCGTCGCTGACGTGAAGTCGGTGACGACGTCGGCGTTCGCGCCCCCCGGCGCGACGTCGAAGACGAAGAAGTCGAAGTCGTCGTTGCCGGTAAGCGTGTCGTTTCCGGCGCCGCCGGCCAGACTGTCGTCGCCGAAGCCGCCGTCCAGCGCGTCGTTGCCGATGCCGCCGTGCATCGTGTCGAAGCCGGTATCGCCCGCCAGGCTGTCGTCGCCCTCGCCGCCGAGCAGGGTGTCTTCCTGCACGCTGCCGAGCAGCGTGTCGTCGCCCAGGCGGCCCTCGAAATAGACATGCCAGCCGTCACCCCCGGTGGTCATGACGTTGCCGCTGCGGCCGTCGAGCAGGTTGTCGAGATCGTTGCCGATACCGTCGAGGCGGCTCTCGAACTCGCCGTTGTTCATCACCAGGTTCTCGAATCCGGCCGCCAGAGTCCAGCTGGTGTTCTTCGCCACCACCGTATCGACGCCGCCCGGGTCGACCAGCACGTCGCCGGCGTTGTCGACGCGGAACCAGTCGTCGCCGAGGCCGCCGTCGAGGACCTCGGTATTGCTGTCGGTCGAGGCGAACGGGGCGTCCCAGCCGTCCAGCGTGTCGTTGCCGTCCCCGCCGTTCAGCCGGTCGGCGCCTTCGTTGCCGATGATCGAGTCGTTGCCGCCGAGCCCGTTGATGGTTTCGGGCTGTTCGGTGCCGACCAGCGTGTCGTCGCCCTCGGTGCCGTTGATCGTCCCGGCGGAGCTGCCGTTGACGATGACGATGTCGCTTGCCGCGAGGGCAGGGGCGCCCTGGAGCGTGGCGACGAGCTGCGCCGCGCTCGAGCCGCTGCCGTCGGCGTCGTACCAGAGCCGTCCGGTGGTGGTGTCGTACACCACCCGGTCGTCGCCGTCATGGCCTGCGTCGGCGCCGGGGGCGGCGTGGAAGCGCGGGTCGTTGGCCGAGAACTGACCCGACGGGCCGGAGTTGGCGTGAGCCGTGCCCTCCAGCACGAGGTCATCATTGGCGGACGAGAAGTCGGTGATGAAGTCCGCGTTCGCCGCGCCGGGGGCTACGTCGAATTCGAAGGCGTCGAACCCTTGCGCTCCGGTGAGCGTGTCGACGCCCGTTCCGCCGCTCAGCGTGTCCTGGTCGAATCCGCCGTCGAGCGAGTCGTTGCCTGCGCCGCCGCTCAGGCTGTCGTCGTGCGCGTTGCCGAGCAAGGTGTCGCCGCCGGCTCGGCCGTCGATCGCGTCCGCGGTTCCGGAGCCGCTGATGCGGTTGGCGAGGTCGTTGCCGACTATCGTCAGGTGGTCGCTGGCCCCCGTGGCCGAGACGGCGAGGTTCTCGATGCCTCCCGGAAGCGTGTAGCCGTCGTCGGTCACGACATTCACGCTGTCGACGCCCGAGACGTCTTCGACGATATCGCTTGCGAAAACGAAGTACGTGTCGTTGCCGGCGCCGCCCTGCAGCGTATTGACGTCAGACGGGTCGGCCTCCGGGTGGGCGCCGCTGCTTTCCAGCGTGTCGTTGCCGTCCCCGCCGTCCAGCAGGTCTGCGCCGGAGCCGCCCACGATATGGTCGTCGCCTGCGCCGCCGAACACCGAGTCGTTGCCGCCGCGCGCGTCGATCGTGTCATCGCCCGCCGTGCCGCTGATCTGATCGTCGCCTTCCGTGCCGTTGATCGTGCCGCCCGAAGAGGGCGTGCCGAACGCCCAGAGATCGGAGGCGCGAAGGAGCGGCGCGCCGTCGAGCGTCGCGACGAGCTGGGCGGCGCTTGCGCCGGAGCCGTCGACGTCGTACCAGAGCCGGCCGCTCGTGGTGTCGTAGACGATGCGGTCGTCGGCGTCGTGGCCGGCGGATGCGCCGGCGGCGCCGAAGAAGCGCGCGTCGCCCGAGGCGAAGCGGCCGTTGGCGCCGAGCGCCGTGAACGCGGCGATGTCGAGCTGGATGTCGTCCCAGTTCGAGGCGAAGGTAATCACCGTGTCGGCGTTGGCGGCGCCGAATTCGCGGAACACGAAGTGGTCCTGGTCGCCGCCGCCGCCGATGGTGTCGTTGCCGGTGCCGCCTTCGACCCAGTCGCGGCCGGCGTTGCCGCCGAGGAGGTCGTTGCCCGGGCCGCCGATCACCGTGTCGTCGCCGGCGTTCGGCCAGATGGTGTCGTTCCCGCCGAGGCCGTTGATGACGTCGTCGTCGGCCGTGCCGTTCAGGGAGTCGTTGCCCTCGGTGCCGTTGATGCCGCCGGGCGGCGGCGCGGTGGGGCCGTTCTCCACCGTGATGTTGCTCGCCGACAGGGCAGGGCCGCCCTGCAGCGTGGCAATGAGCTGCGCCGCGCCCGAGCCGTCGGCGTCGTACCAGAGCTGGCCGGTGGAGGTGTTGTAGACCACGCGGTCGTCGGCGTCGTGGCCGGCGTTGGCGCCGGCCGCCGCGTGGAAGCGCGGGTCGCCCGTCGTGAACCGGCCCGAGGCGCCGACCGCCGGCATGGCGCCGCCGTCCAGCACGATCGTGTCGCCCGAGAAATTGGTGATCGCGTCGGCGTTGCCGCTGCCGGGCGCTGTGCTGAACACGAACTGGTCGGCGAAGCCGCTGCCGATCAGCGTGTCGTTGCCTGCCTTGCCGTCGAGGCGCACGCCGTCGCCGCCGCGGCCGTCCATGACGTTGGCCGCCGCATTGCCGATGCCGACCAGGCCGGGAATGCCTTCGTCGAACGTGGCGTTCCAGAAGGTGAGGTTCTCCAGGCCCGCGGCGAGCGTCCACGAGCTCTGCGCGAACACGGTGTCGTTGCCGCTCGAGTCGACGATCACGTCGCCCGGGCTGACGAAGAAGGCGTCGTTTCCGGCGCGGCCGTCCATCGTGTCGTTGCCGTCCTGCGGATGGTTGAAGCCGTCGAAGGTGTCGTCGCCTTCGCCGCCGATCATGGAATCGTCGCCGGCCCAGCCGTTCAGCTCGTTGCCCGCCGAGCCGCCGATCAGCGTGTCGCCGGCGCCGAAACCGTCGAGCTGCAGGATGACGTCGAGCGCGCTCGCATCGAGCCGGTTCGAGATGTCGTTGCCCGCTGCCGTGATCGACGATTGGCCCGGGTCGAGCAGGGTGAGGTTGTTGACCCACGCGGTGAGGGTGTAGCCAGAGAGCGCGGTGCGCACCTCGTCGATGCCTTCGTTCTCGAGCTCGACCACCGCGTCGCCAAAATCGTCGACGAAGTAGAGGTCGTTCCCCGTGCCGCCGACCATGCTGTCGGCGCCCGCCCGGCCGTCGATCGTGTCGTTGCCGGCGAATCCGTTGATCGTGTCGTCGTCGGGCGTTCCCGTAAGCATGTCGTCGCCGGGGGTGCCGTCGATCGCGCCGCCGCCGGACGGGGCAGGGGTGCCGAACACCCAGATGTCGGAGGCGCGCACGAGCGGGGCGCCCTGCATCGTGCCGACGAGCTGCGCCGCGCCGGATCCGGAGCCGTCGGCGTCGTACCAGAGCCGGCCGCTCGCCGTGTCGTAGACGATGCGGTCGTCGGCGTCGTGGCCGGCGCTCGCGCCGGCGGCAGCGAAGAAGCGCATGTCCCCCGAAGCGAAGCGGCCGTTGGCGCCGAGCGCATCGAAGGCGGCGACGTCGAGGCGGATGTCGTCCCAGTTCGAGGCGAAGCTCACCACGGTGTCGGCGTTCGCCGCGCCGAACTCGCGGAACACCAGGTGGTCCTGGTCGCCGCCGCCGCCGACGGCGTCATTGCCGAGCCCGCCCTCGAGCCAGTCGCGCCCCGCTTCGCCGTGCAGGTCGTCGTTGCCGGCACCGCCGGCGATGACGTCCGCTCCGCTGCCGGCCCACACGGTGTCGGCGCCGCCGAAGCCCTGCACCAGGTCGCTGCCGGGGCTGCCGGTCAGGCCATTGGCAGAGTCGTCCGCGACGGAAGCGGGCGAGTTGTCGCCGAAGAGCAGGCGGCTGCCGTTGGCGAAGGTGACGTTCGAGGTAGCGAGCTCGAGCGGCGAGACGCTCTGGAGCAGCACGCTTTTGCCCGCCGCGGTGATGCGCACGTTCGCGCCCTCCGCTGCCACGACGAGATCGGCGGCGGAAATCGAGCTCTGGTCGAACCTCAGGACGTCGGCATCGGGATCGAAGGAGATCGCCTGTCCGTCGGACAGGGTGCTGAAAGCGTAGACGGCCACGGCAACTCCCCACGAGTTGGCACGAGCGACCGTTGTAGCCCCGGCATACTCCAGCGTCGATAGACCGCCGGTGCTGTCGCAGGGCGGTCACAGTGCCGACCGGCGTCCGCGGCGGCATGGCATCGGAATAGGGGTTCTGCAACAGTCCTCCGGTGCAACAGGTGAGGGCCGCGCTCAGGCCGTATGTCGCGTTCGCCGGGTTGTTCAGCCTGGCGATCAACCTGCTCCTCCTCGTCCCGCCGCTGTACATGCTGCAGGTGTTCGATCGCGTGCTGACGAGCCGCAGCTACGAGACGCTCGTCTTCCTCACGCTCGGCGCCGCGCTCGCGCTCGCCACGATGGCGGGGCTCGACATGGTGAGGACACAGCTTCTCGCCGCGGGCGGCGCGGCGCTCGACCGGGCGCTCGGCGCGCGCGTGCTGGAGCGGCTGCTCGGCGAGGCGGCGCGCAAGGGCGCGGGCGAGCAGGCCAACGCGCTGCGCGACGCCCAGTGCGTGCGCGCGTTTTTCGGCGGCGCCGGGATCCTGGCCCTGTTCGATCTGCCTTGGCTGCCGGTTTTCCTGCTGGTGATCTTTCTCTTCCACCCGCTGATGGGCGGGTTCGCGCTCGGCGGCGCGCTGGTCATGCTGGCGCTCGCCGCGGCGAACGAGCGGCTGACGCGCCGCGCGCTGGAGCATGCCCAGGCCGAGGCGCGGCGCGCCGCCTCCTTCATCGATACCAGCGCGCGCAACTGCGAGGTGGTGAGCGCGCTCGGCATGCTCGACGCCGTGACCGGCCGCTGGGCGGCGCTCAACGAGTCGGCCTCCGAGCGCCAGATGCAGGCGGCGCGCGCCGGCGCGCGCATCTCGGGGCTGACGCGCCTGGCGCGGCAGCTCATCCAGACCGGCATGCTCGCGATCGGTGCTTATGTCGTGCTGCAGCAGCACGTCAGCGCCGGCGTGATGATCGCGGCGACGATCCTGCTTTCGCGCGCGCTCTCGCCGGTGGAGCAGCTCGTCGCCGGCTGGCGCGGGCTGGTCGAGGCGCGGGCTGCATGGCGACGGTTGACGGAGCTGCTCTCCGGCGACGAAGAGCCGCGGGATCCCACGGCACTGCCGTCGCCCGAGGGCAGGCTCGCCGCCGAGAACGTGGTGTTCGGCCTCAAGGGCGCCGAGCGGCCGATCCTGCGCGGCGTGTCGTTCCAGCTCGCGCCGGGCGAATCGCTGGGCGTGATCGGGCCGAGCGGATCCGGCAAGTCGACGCTCGCCCGGCTGATGGTCGGCGTGTGGCGGCCGGTGGCGGGGCACATGCGGCTCGACGGTGCCGACGTCGCCGCCTGGGAGCGCGCCGAGCTCGGCCCGCATATCGGCTACCTGCCGCAGGACGTGGCGCTCTTCCCGGGCACGGTGGCGCAGAACGTGGCGCGCCTGGCCGGATCCGACGACGCGGAAGTGATCCGCGCGGCGAAGCGCGCGCATGCGCACGAGATGATCCTGCGCCTGCCCAAGGGCTACGACACCGAGGTCGCGGGCGGGCTCTCGCCCGGGCAGCGCCAGCGCATCGGCCTCGCGCGCGGGCTGTACGGCGATCCGCGGCTGGTTGTCCTCGACGAGCCGAACGCGAGCCTCGACTCGGAAGGCGAGCAGGCGCTGCTTCGCGCGCTCGCCGGGCTGAAAGCCGACGGCGTGACGGTCGTCATCATCGCCCATAAGCCGTCGCTCCTTTCCGGCGTCGACAAGCTGCTCGTGCTGCGCGACGGGCTGGTCGAGGCTTTCGGACCGCGCGCCGAGATCATGCCGCGCATGGTGCGGCGGGCGGCATGAGCCGTGAGCGAGCTTAGGCGCCTGGTGCTGTCCGGCGGCGCGATCCTCGCCGTCGGCGCGAGCGCGCTCGGCGCGTGGGGGGCGCTCGCGCCGCTCACCGGCGCGATCGTCGCGCCGGCGGTCGTCAAGGTCGACCTGAACCGCAAGGTGGTGCAGCACCAGGAGGGCGGCATCGTGCGCGAAATCTTCGTGCGCGACGGAGACCATGTGCAGGCCGGGCAGGAGCTGATCCGCCTGGACGACGTGCGCATAGATGCGCAGCTCGACCTGCTGCGCACCCAGCTCGACGCCGAGCTCGCCAAGGCGGCGCGGCTCGAGGCCGAGCGTGCTTATGCCGCCCGTCCGGCCTTCCCGAAGTCGCTCCTCAAGCGCCGGCAGGATCCGAAGATCGCCGAGCTGCTGGCGCGAGAGTCGAACCTGTTCCGCGCGCGCCGCGAGGCGCTCGACACGCAGATCGCCGTGCTGCACCGGCAGATCGCCGAGACGAGCGCCGAGGAAAAAGCGCTCTCCGCGCAGCTCGCCGCCGAGGAGCGGGCGCTCAGGCTGCAGAAGGAGGAGCTCGCGGCGAACCGGCGGCTGCTGGAGCAGGGCTACGTGCAGAAGACGCGCATCCTGACCCTCGAGCGCGCCGTGGCCGAGTACGAGGCGCGCTTCGGCGAGCACCAGGCGCAGGCCTCGCAGGCGCGCCAGCGCGCGACCGAGCTGGAGCTGAGGATCCTGTCGCTGCGCAACGAGTACGCGCAGAGCGCTGCGGACGAGCTGAAGGAGGCGACGGCGCGCATGTTCGACCTGGAAGAGCGCATCCGCCCGTCGAAGGACGCCGCCGAGCGGCAGCGCATCACCGCGCCCATCTCGGGCGAGATCGTCGGCCTGCGCGTCTTCACGCCCGGCTCGGTGATCGGCCCGCGCGACGTGCTGATGGAGATCGTCCCGGCGGAGGAGGACCTGATCGTCGAGGCGCGCATCCGGCCCGAGGATATCAACTACGTGCGCAAGGGCTCGCCCGCGGAGATCCGCCTCACCGCGTACAAGCAGCGCACCACGCCGCTCGTCGACGGGACGGTGAGCTACGTCTCGGGCGACCGGCTGGTCGACGACGAGACGCGCGCGGCGTATTACTCGGTGCACATCGCCGTCGACCGCGTCTCGCTGCGCGGCCTGGAGATGCAGGCCGGCATGCCGGCCGAGGTGTATATGCGCACCGACAGCCGCACGGTGTTCGACTATCTCTTCGCGCCGGTCACCGAGTACCTGCGGCGCGCCATGCGCGAGCCGGTGTGATGCGGCTGCTTTTCGTGCACCAGAACTTTCCCGGCCAGTACCGGCACCTGGCGGCGCATTGCGCGGCGCTAGGTCACGAGGTGGTCGGCGTTGGCGAGAAACGCAACGTCGCGCGCGTCCGGTCGCCTGCCGGAGTCAAGGTGCTCGGCTACGACATGCCGGCGGTGCAGGGCGACTCGCTGCAGAAGGCGCTCGCGCGCGGCAGGCGGGTCGCCGGCGGCGCGGCGGCGCTGCGCGCCTCGGGCTTCCGGCCAGACGTCGTCTTCGCGCACATCGGCTGGGGCGAGGCGCTGTTCCTGAAGGACGTGTTCCCCGAGGCGCGCATGCTGCTTTACTGCGAGTTCTTCTACCGCTCGCGCGGCTCGGACTTCGGCTTCGATCCCGAGTTTCCCGCCGGCGCCGACAAGCTTCTGCACCTGCGGGTGATGAACGCGCCGCTTCTCATGTCGCTCGACGCGGCCGATGCCGGCATGGCGCCGACGCGCTGGCAGCAGGCGCAGTTCCCGGCGGTCCACCGGCCCAACATCGCCGTCGTGCACGACGGCATCGACACGCAGGCGGTGCGGCCGGCCGAGGCGCCTTCTCAGCCGGAAGAGCTGGTCACCTACGTCGCGCGTAACCTGGAGCCGTACCGCGGCTTCCACGTCTTCATGCGCGCCATCCCGGAGATCCAGCGCCGGCGGCCGAACGCGCGCATCGTCGTCGTCGGCGGCGACGAGGTGAGCTACTCGCCGCGGCTTCCGGCGGGCCAGACCTATCGCGCGCGCATGTTGCGCGAGCTGGAGGGCAGGATCGACCTTTCGCGCGTGCACTTCACCGGCCGCGTTCCGTACGCGCGCTACCTCGAGCTGCTGCGCCGCTCCTCGGTGCACGTCTACCTTACCTATCCGTTCGTGCTGTCGTGGTCGCTGCTCGAGGCGATGGCGGCCGGCTGCCATGTGATCGGCTCGCGCACGCCGCCGGTGCAGGAGGTGATCCGCGACGGCGAGAACGGGCTGCTGGTGGACTTCTTCTCCCCCGAGGCAATCGCTGAACGCATCGAATTTGCCCTTAAGAGAAAAAGCCATCTACTGGAACTGCGACGCAATGCGCGCCGCACCGTGGTGGAGAACTACGACCTGCGCAGCATCTGCCTGCCGGCGCAGGACAAGCTCCTGGCGCGGCTGCTAGAGGGTGAGCGTGCCGACGCTCGTGCCGCCGCAGACGTACAGCACCTGCCCGGTGACGAACCCCGCTTCCCGGTCGGCGAAAAAGAGCACCGCGCGCGCGACGTCGTCGGGCTGGCCTAGCCGCTTCACCGGGATCGACTGGATGACGCGGTCGACCTGCGGGCTGCCTTCCGGGATAACGCCGTGGAAGTTCGCCGTCTTGATCGGCCCGGGCGCGACCACGTTCACCGTGATGCCGTGCGGCGCAAGCTCGAGCGCCCAGGTGCGCGCGAGGCCGAGCATCGCCGATTTGGTCGCCGAATAGGCGGTGCGCGTAGGCAGGCCGAGCACCGCGCGCGACGAGACCAGCACCACGCGGCCGTAGCCCGCGCTTTTCATGGTCGGCAGCGCGGCCTGCACCAGCAGGACCGCCGCCGAGACGTGCAGGTTGACCAGCGCCTGCACGTCCTGGAGCTTGACGTCGGGCAGCAGGGCGGGACGGATGACCCCGGCGTTGTGGATCACCGCCGTGATGGCGTGATCTCGAGCGACCTCCGCGGCCGCGCGGCGCGTCGCTTCGGCGTCGGTCAGGTCGACATGCACGTGCCGCAGCTTCGGATGCGCCAGCCCCGAGGGCTGCACGTCGAGCGAGATCACCTCGCGGCCCTGGTCGAGCAGCCGCCGGGCGATCGCCCGCCCGATGCCCGCGCTGCCGCCGGTCACTACCGCCGCCATGAATTCGGAGTCAGGGTCGTAATTCTCACGGGAAGAGCTGGATCGACGGCAGCGCCGCGTCGCAATTGAGCAGGTCGACGCGCTTCAGGCGGATCCTCAGCTGCCCGTCGATCAGCGCCAGGGTATGCCACGCCGTCGCCGCGTAGCGCTGCGACTCGTCGCCGCGCGTCTCGGTGTACAGGAACGGCGTGCGCATCAGGTACTCGCCACGGCCGTCATCGCGCTTCTCGACCTCCGGCTCCTGCAGCACGTGCAGGCAGCGGATCTCCGGGTGCAGCGAATACGCGCGGTCGCTCTTCAGCCGCTCGACGCGCAGCTTGAGCAGCAGCTTGTCCTCGTAGGCGAGCGAGTTGTGGAGCAGGGGATCGGTCTGGCGCGGCGCCGCCGGCACCCAGTAATGCCCGTCCTCGGCGAACAGCTCGTACCACTCGTCGAAGCGCTTCTCGTCGACCAGGCGCGCCTCGCGCTTGACGAACCTCGCCAGCTCGGCGTCCGACGGCGCGTTCATGCCTCGGCCATGAACTCCGCCCAGGCGCGGAACTGGTTGCGCATCGAGATCTCGCTCGTGCCGTTGCAGGTCAGCTCGGACCTCTCGCGCAGCTCGAACGTCTCCTCCGGGGCGTAGTTGCGATGCAGGCTCACCCACTCGTTGCCGTCCGCCGCGAGGCCTTCCTGGATCGAGCGGTAGCAGTGCAGGTCGTCGTGGCCGACCACCGACATCGGCGAGTTGATCAGCCGGTTGTACGCCACCGTGCGCTGCAGGAGGATGTCCGGCGCGCCCTTCAGGCGGAAGGTGTAGGACTCGATCAGGGTCCGGTCGGCGGCGATCGGCCGCGCGACGCGGATCGACTGGATGGCGCCCTTGATCGTCAGGCTCGGGTAGTAGACGGTGTTGTGCCGCACCGTGCCGAGGATCTTCCTGGCGCGCTCCTCGCCGTATGCCTTCTTCATCAGCGCCTCGTAGTCGCCGAGCGCGGAGTAGCTCGAGTGGATGGAGAAGTGCACGCCCGAGAAGCTGTGCCCGTGCGGGTAGACGCGCACGCCCATGTCGTCGAAGAACTTGTAGTCCGAGGCGAAGGGCACGATCTGCTCGATCGCCATCGGCTTGGGCTTGTCGGCCGGCTCGTTCTCCCAGAGCTTCTTCGCCGTGCCCGCCGAGGAGGCGTGGGCGATCATCGGGTGCATGGTGTCGTTCAGGTTCTCCACGAACATCTTCCAGTTGCAGTTGTGGAGATAGCGCAGGCAGCCGCCGGTGATCTCGAGCTCGCCCTCGGGCGCGCGGTCGGCGAGGTTGTCGATCGAGGAGAGCGAGTCGCCGAAGTAGTCGCGGAAGCCGATGCCCCTGTCGGCGAGCCGGGCGAAGACGAAGCCCCGGTAGATCTCGACGTTCTTCACCTGCGGCAGCCCGCGGCTCGCTTCGCTGCCGGCGAGGCGAGTGCCCTCGTAGCCTTCCTTGAGCGGGATGTGGAGCAGGGTGCCGTCGGTGCGGTAGGTCCAAGCGTGGTACGGGCAGCGGAACGTCTTGCCCGTGTTGCCGGCGAAGTCGTAGACCACCTTGGTGCCCTTGTGCGCGCAGCGATTCAGCAGCACGCGGATCGAGCCGTCGGTGTGCCGGACCATGATGGCGGGCTGGGTGCCGATGTCGAGCGTGATGTAATCCCCGGGGTTGGGGACCTGGCTCGTGTGCCCGACGTAGACCCAGGTCCGGGACCAGAGCCGCTCCATCTCGAGCTGGAATATTTCCTGGCTCGTGTAGACGTCGCGGTGCACCCTGTCGTCCTCGACCAGGCTCCGCAGGGCCCTCGGGTCGCTGCGGTACTTACCCATGGCGTACGTGTGCATGCCGCGCATTGTAGAATCACCTAAATGATTGTTTTCGACCTTCTTTGTTCGGAGGGACACCGGTTCGAAGGGTGGTTCGGATCGGCGGAGGACTTCGCTTCCCAGCGCGGCCGCGGGCTGCTTTCCTGTCCCTCCTGCGGGTCCACGGAAGTGCAGCGCGTCCCGTCCGCGGCGCGGGTCAACTTCGGCGCCGAGCCGCCCCGGCCGGCCCCGCAGCCCCGGCCCGGCCAGCCGGTCAAGACGCCGGAGATGGAGGGCAAGGACCCGTTCGCCATCGCGCAGATGCTCTATTCGCGGATGCTGGACGAGCTGCTCACCAAGACCGAAGACGTCGGCCGCCGCTTTCCTGAAGAAGCGCGAAAGATCTTCTACGAGGAAGCGCCCGCGCGGCCGATCCGCGGCCACGCGACGCGGGAAGAGCACGACGCCCTCGTCGACGAAGGCATCCCGGTGGTGCGCTTGCCGCTTCCGCCCGAGCGGCCGAACTGAGCGGCCTCAGCGCCGCTTATCGTCAAGCCCGAACTGCTCGTCGAGCCACTTCGCCAGCTCGACGCCCATGAACAGCACGCCGCGGCGGTAGGTGGTGCCTTCAGCGACCTGGATGCGGCCATTGGGCCCGTCGAGCGTCGTTGCCTGCACGCAGGTCCACGAGCCGTCAGCGTTACGCTGAAAGGCCCTCCCCAGATTTTCCACCTCAGTCCCCCCCGGGACGTTCCCTTGGCAGCACGGTACGCCCTTAACAGGCCCGCGGCAATCGCACGGAGAGCCCTGCGACTACGCCTTGGCCAATCCGGCTAATCCTCCCGGGTAGAACGTTCATTGAAGCTCGTCTTCAAGCTCCAGGATTCGTTGAGTGCTTGTTTTCCGTGAATCGTGGATTGCGAGACGAAGGGGGCGTCGTGGAGGGTGCTTGCATTGGTCGGCGAATCCGGGTGGTTCGTAAAGAGCTTCGACGCTGTGACGGTCTTGAACGTCACACAATGTGTATTATGTAAAATACTCTGCCACTAAAGCAGCAGCTCAGCCCTTCGGCATGGCCCCCACCATCTCGGCAGAAAAGAGCTTCGGATTGAGCGGATGCCGGCTGAGGGCACGGTTCTCGTTCATCCAGCGCGCATAGGCGATCCAGGCGCGAGCCTGATGCGCGGGCACGGCGGCGTTGCCGGTACGGAACTTGGGAGGCAGGCCGAAAGCGGAGAAGGCGCGGTCGTACGCGATTTTCTGAAGCGCCTCGGCCAGGCGCTCTATCCCCTCCCTGTCCTCGACTATCCCGGGCGAGCGGAGCAGGCGCTCGAGGACCGGCGCCTCGGCGGCGTAGGCAAGCGCCCGAAGCGGCGCGCCGCCGGCGTAGGCGAGCCAGCGCTCGGCGTCCTTGACGCCCTGCGCGGCCAGCCATTCGAGCGCGACCTTCTGCGGGGGCAACGGCACCGCCACGGCGACGCAGCGGCTGCGAATCGTCGGGAGAAGCCGCGCCGGGCGGTGAGAGACGAGGATGAACACCGCGCCGGCGGGGGGTTCCTCGAGCCCTTTCAGCAGCGCGTTGGCCGCGTTCTCGTTCATGTCTTCGGCGGGATGGACGAGCGCGACGCGCAACCTGCCGCGGTGCGAACGCAAATTAAGGAAGTCGGCGAGCGCGCGCACCTGCTCGATCCTGATCTGCAGGCTCGGCTGGCGAGTGCGGCGGGCAGGGGAGGCATCGCCTGTGCCCTCCTCCCCCTCCTCGCTCTCCAGCGGCTGCTTCGCCAGCGCTTCGGGCTCGACGCGGCGGAAGTCGGGATGGCTGCCGGCGGCAAACCAGCGGCAGGCGTCGCATTCGCCGCAAGGCCTGCGCGCGGCTTCTGCGTGCTCGCAAAGGAGGAGCTGCGCCATGCGCTCGGCAAGCGCGAGCTTTCCGACCCCGGGCGCGCCGTGCACCAGGAGCGCATGCGGCAGGCGCTCCAGGCGGGCCTTGAACTCGCGAAGCAGCGGCTCGTTCCAGGGATGCATCACAGCCCCTCCAGCGCCTGCTGGATGGAGCGGCGCACCGACTCGAAATCGCGGCTCGCGTCGATCATGCGAAAGCGCGCCGGCTCGGCGCTGGCGAGCGCCTGGTAAGCGCGGCGCACGCGCTCGTGGAAAGCGGCGTCCTCTCGCTCGAAGCGGTCGAGCGCGCGCCCGGTCTTGTCCAGGCGCTTGCGCGCGACGTCGTAGGCGCAATCGAAGACCAGCGTGCGGTCGGGAGCGAGCCCGCCGTGCGCCGCCTCGGCGAGGCGCGCGATGAGATCTTCCGGAACGCCGTGCCCCGCCCCCTGGTAGGCGAACGTCGCGTCGGTGAAGCGGTCGCAGATCACCGAGGTGCCCGCCTCCAGCGCCGGCCGGATCACCTTCGCCACGTGGTCGGCGCGCGCGGCGAAGACGAGCAGCGTCTCCATGAGCGGGCTCATCGGCTCCGACAGGATCGCCTGGCGCAGCCGCTCGGCGAGCTCGGTGCCGCCCGGCTCCCGCGTGGTCACCACGTGGCGCCGGCCGCCCGCCCGCACGGCGTCGGCGATGTACTCGAGATGCGACGACTTCCCTGCCCCGTCGACGCCTTCCAGCGTGATGAACAATCCCTTCACCGCCCGCGCCTCTGGTAGCGGGACACCGCCTTGTTGTGCTCGGCGATGCTGCGCGAGAAGTGGCTCGAGCCGTCGCCCCGCGAGACATAGTAGAGCGCGTCGGTCTTCGCCGGACGCAGCGCGGCGCGCAGCGAGGCGAGCCCGGGCATGGCGATCGGCGTCGGCGGCAGGCCGGCGCGCGTGTACGTGTTGTAGGGGCCGTCCTCCGTGAGGTGCGCCTTCTTCAGGTTGCCGTCGAAAGCGTCGCCGAGGCCGTAGATCACCGTCGGATCGACCTGCAGGCGCATGCCGATGCGCAGCCGGTTCACCAGCACGCCGGCGATCATCTCCCGCTCCTGCGGCCGCCCGGTTTCCTTTTCGATGATCGAGGCCATGATGAGCGCCTCGTACGGCGTCTTGTACGGCACGTCGGCGGCGCGCTGCCGCCATTCCGTCTCGAGGTGGCGCTGCTGCGCCCGGTAGGCGCGGCGCAGCACCATCAGGTCGCTCGAGCCCTTGGCGAAGAGATAGGTGTCCGGGAAGAACAGGCCCTCGGGATGCGTCTCCCTGGCGTCCAGCCGCCTGAGGATCTCGGCGTCGTCCAGCCCCTTCGTGTCGTGGCGCAGGTCGGGGCTCGCGTCGAGCTCGGCGCGAAACTGGGCGAAGGTCCAGCCTTCGATCAGGCGGATCTCCGCCTGCAGCACGTCGCCGCGCGTCAGCTTGTCGAGCAGCTCGAGCGGGGTCGGCGCCTCGGTGAAGAAATAATTGCCCGCCTTGATGTCGCGGCTTTTGCCGAGCAGCCGGGCGAGCAGCTCGAACTGCAGGGGCTGCACGCGCACGCCGCCGCGCTCGAGCTGCCGGGCGGCGGCGCGGAAGCCCGCGCCGGCGGGAATCTCGATCTCCGCGGGCAGCGCGGCCACCTCGAGCGGCGTCGTCGCGTACCACACGCCGACGCCCGCCGCGGCGACGAGCGCCAGCACGAACAGTGCAAATAGCTTCTTCAGATCACCCGGCCTGTAAAATCAGGATTCTACGATGCAGCGTGCGAGACTCGGCCGCTACGGCCTCCTTTCGGTGACGGGCGCGGACGCGCGTGCATTCCTGCACGCGCAGCTCACCAACGACATAGCGAACCTCGGGCCGGACCGCGCGTCGCTCGCCGGCTGGTGCTCGGCGAAAGGCCGCCTGCTCGCCACTTTTCTCGTCATCCCCGGTCCCGAAGGCTTCCTGCTGCAGTTGGCGCGCGACCTCGCCGCGCCGGTGGCGAAACGTTTATCGATGTTCATCCTGCGCGCCAAGGTAAAAATTACCGACGCGAGCGACGCCTGGGCGCAGTACGGCGTCTGGGATGCGAGCTTCGAGCAGCCCGAGGTCGCCTGGGACGGCGAGCGCGCCACGGTGCGGGTCGGCGAGCGGCGCTATCTGCAGCTCGTCCCGAAAGAGCGGGACTCGGAGACGCCGAACGCCGAAGAAGCGCAATGGGTCCTGCAGGAGATCCGCGCCGGCCGGCCGCTGATCACGGCGGCGACGCAGGACCAGTTCGTGCCGCAGATGGTCAACCTCGAGCAGCTCGGCGGCGTCGACTTCAAGAAAGGCTGCTACCCCGGGCAGGAAATCGTCGCGCGCGCCCAGTACCGCGGCCAGGTGAAGCGGCGCATGGTGCGGGCGCAGGCGCCCGCCGGCGTGCAGCTTGCGCCCGGCCAGGAGTTCAACGGCGGCACGGTGGTCGACGTCGCGCCCGCGGAGAACGGCAGCGAGCTGCTCGCCGTGATGCCGATCTGAACTACTACGTCTACTACAAGGTCGACCTCGCGCGGCTGGCGGAGCTGCGGCGCAAGGTCGACGAGCTGTTCGCCGCGGTGGAGAAGGAGTGCGGCGTGCGCGGCCGCTGGATGCGCCGCCGCGACGACCCGGCGACCTACATGGAGGTCTACGAGGGCGTGACCGACGAGGCCGCCTTCGAGGCGCTGCTCGAGCGCGAGGGCGCGAAGCTCGGCGTGGCGCGGCGCCTGGAGCGCTTCGTATGTGCCTGATCGTCGCCGCCTGGCGGGTGCATCCCGACTGGCCGCTGATCGTCGCGGCGAACCGCGACGAGTTCCACGGCCGCCCCGCTTCGCCGGCCGGCTTCTGGAGCGACCGCCCGCATGTCCTGGGCGGCCGCGACCTGCAGGCGAAGGGCACCTGGATGGCGGTGAGCCGCGCCGGGCGCTTCGCGGCGGTGACCAACTATCGCGGCGCGCACGAGCCCTCGGCGGCGGAATCGCGCGGTGCGCTCGTCACGCGGTTTCTCGACGCATCTTCTCCCGCGGCGGAATACGTCCGGCAGGTCGTCGAAAGGCAGGCGAGCTACAGCGGCTACAACCTGCTCGCCTGCGACGGCCGAGAGCTCTGGTGGACCTCGAACCGCGACTCCGGGCCGCGGCGCCTGGAGCCGGGCTGCTACGCGCTCGGCAACCTGCTGCTCGACTCGCCGGACGTGCTGCCGCTGAAAGAGCGGGCGCGCGAGGTGATCGACGCCGCGCCGGGCGTGGAGCCGCTTTTCTCCCTCACCGCGGCCGCGCGCATCGTCGGCGAGCAGTACGGAACGCGCTGCTCCACCGTGTGCATGATCGGCGAGACCATCCGCTACGCCGAGCGCAGCTTCGCGCCGGACGGCGCCGAAGGCGAGACCGTCTACTTCGAGCTGTCAGCGCAGCGCTAGCCGCATCGCCTGGTGCGGTATGCCGGCTTCCTCGTACACCTCCCCGTAGGCCGAGAAGCCGTGCGCGCGGTAGAAGCCGAGCGCATGCACCTGGGCCGAGAGCAGCACCTCGGCGTCGCCGCGCCGGCGCGCCGCGTCCACCAGCCGCAGCAGCAGCGCCGCGCCGATGCCCCGGCCGCGCCAGGGCTTGAGCACCGCCATGCGGCCGATGTGCCCGTCGGGCAGCAGGCGGCCGGTGCCCACGGCGGCGTCGCCCTCGTACGCGAGCGCGTGCACGCAGCGCTCGTCCATGTCGTCCATCTCGAGCTCGGGCGGCACGCCCTGCTCTTCCACGAACACGGCGAAGCGAATGCGCTGCGCGTCGGCTTGCGCGGCGCTCCAGGGCGCGAGCTCGATTCTCGGCATGACGCGAAAAGTATAATTGCCCGCCATGAAAAGCCTCTGGAGCGACGCGGAGGCGGCGAGCTTCGCCGGCCCTCTCGGCCCGCGCGTCTACACCTCGCGCCTGCTCGGCCGCGACCGCTCGCTCGTCCTGCACGGCGGCGGCAACACCTCGGTCAAGCTGCGCGAGAAGAACCTGTTCGGCGAGGAGCAGGAGGTGCTCTACGTGAAGGGCAGCGGCTGGGACCTGGAGACGATCGAGGCGGCCGGGTTCACGCCGGTCGATCTCTCCTACGTCAGGAAGCTGGCGCAGCTTCCGGCGCTCTCCGACCCGCAGATGGTCAACGAGCTGAACAGCCACAGCCTGCGTGCCGGCGCGCCGGCGCCGTCGGTAGAGACCCTCCTGCACGCCATCCTGCCGCACAAGTACGTCGACCACACGCACGCCGATGCGGTGCTCTCGGTGTCGAACTCGCCGGAGGGCGAGCGGCGGGTGCGCGAGATCTACGGCGACAAGGTCGTCGTCATTCCCTACATCATGGCCGGCTTCGACCTGGCGGCGTACTGCGCGCGCGAGTTTCCGAAGCAGGCCGGCCGCAACACCATCGGCATGGTGCTTCTCTCGCACGGCATCTTCTCGTTCGGCGCAGATGCGCGCGAGTCCTACGAGCGCATGATCGCGCTCGTCTCGATGGCCGAGGAATACCTGCAGAAGAAGAAAGCCTGGCACGTCGCTTCCCGCCCGGCGAAAGCCGCGGCCTTTTCGAGAACCGAGGTGGCGCGGCTGCGCCGCGCGATCTCCGACCAGGCGGGCTTTCCGCTCGTCGTGCGCGTGAACGACGGCGACAAGCTGCTCGCCTTCGCGCAGCGCCCGGACGTGGAGAAGCTTTCGCAGCAGGGACCGGCGACGCCGGACCACGTCATCCGCACCAAGCCCTTCCCGATGCTCGGCCGCGACGTCGCGGCATATGCGCGGCGCTATCGCGAGTACTTCGAGCGCTTCGCCGCGCAGGCGAAGGAGAAGAAGACCATGCTCGACGCGGCGCCGCGCATGGCGCTCGACGCCGGGCTCGGCTTCGTCGCCGCCGGGCGCACCGCGAAGGACGCGGCGATCGTCGAGGAGCTGTACGAGCACACGGTCGACGTCATCCTGCGCGCCGAGGCGCTCGGCGGCTGGCGCGCGCTCGATCAGCGCCACACCTTCGACATCGAGTACTGGGACCTCGAGCAGGCCAAGCTGCGCAGGCCCGGCGCGCCGCCCGCCTTCGCCGGCGAAGTGGCGATCGTCACCGGCGCGGCGTCCGGCATCGGCAAGGCCTGCGTCGAGTCGTTCCTCAGGCGCGGCGCGGCGGTGGTGGCGCTGGACCGCAATCCCGCGATCGAGACGCTGTGGCAGCGCGTCGACGTGCTCGGCGTCACCTGCGACCTCACCAGCAGGGAGCAGATCGGGAAGAGCCTGGACGCCGCGGTGAAGCGCTTCGGCGGCGCCGACATGCTGGTGCTGAACGCCGGCATCTTCCCCTCCTCCGCGCCGATCCAGGACATCGCGGCGGAAAGCTGGCGCTCGGCGATGACGGTCAACGTGGAGGCGAACCTCGCCCTCATGCAGGCCTGCCATTCGCTGCTCAAGCTCGCGCCGCGCGGCGGGCGGGTGGTGGTCATCGGCTCGAAGAACGTGCCGGCGCCCGGGCCGGGCGCGGCGGCCTACTCCGCCTCCAAGGCGGCGCTCAACCAGCTCGCGCGCGTCGCCGCGCTGGAGTGGGCGAAGGACGGCATCCGCATCAATTCGCTGCATCCCAACCAGGTGTTCGACACCGGCCTGTGGACCGACGAGGTGCTCGCCTCGCGCGCCAGGGCCTACAACATGACCGTCGAGCAGTACCGGAAGAACAACCTGCTCAGGACCGAGGTGTCCTCGCGCGACGTCGCGGAGCTCGCCGCGGAGATGTGCGGGCCGCTCTTCGCCAAGACCACGGCGGCCCAGGTGCCGGTGGACGGCGGCAACGAGCGCGTTGTCTAGGAAGCGCATTTCCCGGGTCGAGCCGATCCGCTGGAAAGGCGACCGGCTGGAGCTGCTCGACCAGCGGCTCTTGCCCGGGCAGAAGAAGTACGTCACCTGCCGCACCGCCGCCCAGGTGGCGAAGGCGATCCGCGACATGGTGGTGCGCGGCGCGCCGGCGATCGGCTGTGCGGCGGCCTTCGGCGTAGCGCTCTCGAAAGGCAAGCCCTCGGCCTTCGAGGCGCTCGCGAAGAGCCGCCCGACCGCGGTCAATCTCTTCTGGGCGCTGGAGCGCATGAAGAAGGCGAAAGACCTCGAAGCCGAAGCGCTCGCGATATTCAACGAGGACCTGGCGGCCAACCAGGCGCTCGGCCGGCTCGGCGCCGAGCTGGTGCCGGAGAAGGCGCGCGTCATGACCCATTGCAATACCGGCGCGCTGGCGACCGCCGGCTACGGGACCGCGCTCGGCGTCATCCGCTCATCGAGAGACAAGGGCATCTCGGTGATCGCCAACGAGACACGCCCCTACCTGCAGGGCGCGCGCCTCACCGCCTGGGAATGCCTGCAGGAAGGCATCCCGTGCACGCTGATCACCGACGGCATGGCGGGCCACCTGATGAGCCGCGGCGAGGTCGACCTGGTGATCGTCGGCGCCGACCGCATCGCCGCCAACGGCGACGTGGCGAACAAGATCGGCACCTACCCGCTCGCGGTCCTGGCGCAGCGCCACGGCATCCCGTTCTACGTCGCCGCCCCGCTCTCGACCTTCGACCTGTCGATCCCGGACGGCTCGCGCATCCCGATCGAGGAGCGGCCGCCCGGCGAGGTGACGGGCTACCGGCAGGCGCGCTGGGCGCCGCGCGGCGTGCGCGTGCGCAATCCCGCGTTCGACGTGACGCCCGCCGAGCTGATCACCGGCATCATCTGCGAGAAAGGCGTCGTCCTGCGCCCCACCCGGGAGAAGATTCAGGGCCTGATGTCGACCGGCGTATAGGGCGGCACCAGGTCGAAGAGCTCGATGATGTCGCGGTTGCGCATGCGGATGCAGCCGATCGAACCCGGCTTGCCCATTTCCGCGGTCTCCGGCGAGCCGTGGATGTAGATGTAGCGGCGCATGGTGTCCACGTCGCCGAGCCGGTTCTTGCCCGGCTCGCAGCCCGAGAGCCAGAGCAGCCGAGTGAGCATCCAGTCTCGGCCCGGGTACTTCTCGTGCAGCTCGCGCGACCAGATCTCCCCGGTGGGCCGCCGGCGCACGAACACCGTGTTCTCCGGCTGCCCGGCGCCGATCTTGGCGCGGATGATGTGCCTGCCGCGCGGCGTGCAGAAGCTGCCGTTCTTCTCGCCCAGGCCGTTCTTGGCCGTCGATACCGGGTAGCGCCCGAGCACGCGCTCGTCCTCGTAGAGCGTCAGCTCCTGCCTGCCGGCCTCGATGACGATGCGCTTCATCGGCGGCCGGCGAAGAAGCGGGTAAGCAGCGCGCCGCATTCCGCGGCGAGCAGCCCGCCTTCGAGCTTTACCTGGTTCTTCAGCACCAGCTTTTTCGGGTCGGTGGCGCCGTACACCGCGCGCGCGATGCGCGCGTGGAACATGGCCCCGACGCACATGTCGCAGGGCTCGAGCGTCACGTAGAGGGTGGCGCCGGTCAGCCGGTAGTTGTCGACGCTGGCGGAGGCCGCGCGCAGCGCCTGGATCTCGGCGTGGGCAGTGGGATCGCGCGCGGCGATCGGCCGGTTCCAGCCCTCGCCGACGATCCGGTCCTCGAGGACCACCAGCGCCCCGACCGGCACCTCGCCTTCCGCCTCGGCGCGCCGCGCCAGCTCGAGCGCGCGCTGCATGAACCGCTCGTCGCTCATTCCCACTCGATGGTGGCGGGCGGCTTGGAGGAGATATCGTAGGTCACGCGGTTGATGCCGCGCACCTCGTTGATGATGCGGTTCGACACCCGGGCGAGCAGCTCGTGCGGCAGCGGCGCCCAGTCGGCGGTCATGAAGTCGGTGGTCTGCACCGCGCGCAGCGCCACCACGTGCTCGTAGGTGCGCCCGTCGCCCATCACGCCGACCGAGCGCACCGGCAGGAACACCGCGAAGGCCTGGGCGGTCTTGTCGTACCAGCCGCTCGAGCGCAGCTCCTCGATGAAGATGGCGTCGGCGCGCTGCAGCAGCTCGACGTAGGGCTTCTCCACGGCGCCCAGGATGCGCACCGCCAGGCCCGGTCCGGGGAAGGGATGGCGATACACCATGTCGCGCGGCAGGCCGAGCGCCAGGCCGAGCTCGCGCACCTCGTCCTTGAACAGCTCGCGCAGCGGCTCGAGCAGCTTCAGGTGCAGCGTCTCGGGCAGGCCGCCGACGTTGTGGTGCGACTTGATGTTCTGCGCCTTCTTGGTCTTGGCGCCGGCCGACTCGATCACGTCCGGATAGATCGTTCCCTGCGCGAGCCAGCGCGCGTTCTTCACCTTCTTCGCCTCGCGCTGGAACACCTCGACGAACAGGCGGCCGATGATCTTGCGCTTCGCTTCCGGATCCGACTGGTTTTTCAGAGCCGAGAGAAATTCCCCGGCGGCGTCGACATGCACGACCTTCACGTGCAGGTGCTTTGCGAACGTGTCCATCACCTGCTCGGCTTCCCGGTAGCGCAGCAGGCCGTGGTCGACGAACACGCAGGTGAGCTGCTCGCCGATCGCGCGGTGGATGAGCGCCGCGGCGACCGAGGAGTCCACGCCGCCCGAGAGGCCCAGGATAACCTCGTCTTTCCCCACCCGAGCGCGAATACGCTCAATGGATTCAGAAGCATAGTCCGGCATGTTCCAGTCGCCGCGGCAGCCGCAGATGTCGCGCACGAAGCGCGCGAGCAGCTTCGCCCCCTGCCGGGTATGCGTGACCTCGGGGTGGAACTGCACGGCGTAGAAGCGCCGCTCCTCGTCCGCCATGCCGGCGATCGGGCAAGAGTCGGTGGAGGCCATCAGCCTGAAGCCGGGCGGCATCTCGACCACCTTGTCGCCGTGGCTCATCCACACCTTGAGCATGCCGTGGCCTTCCGGGGTGCGGAAGTCCTCGATGCCCTCGAGCAGCCGCGTGTGGCCGCGCGCGCGCACCTCGGCGTAGCCGAACTCGCGCACGCTGCCCGCCTCGACCCGGCCGCCGAGCTGCTGCGCCATGGTCTGCATGCCGTAGCAGATGCCGAGCACCGGCACGCCGAGCGAGAACACCGCCGCCGGCGCGCGCGCGGTCGATTCCTCGTAGGCGGACATGTGGCTGCCCGACAGGATCACGCCGCTCGCGCCGAAGCCGCGCACGAACGCGTCGCTCACGTCCCAGGGATGGATCTCGCAGTACACGCGCGCCTCGCGTACCCGGCGGGCGATGAGCTGCGTGTATTGGGCGCCGAAATCGAGGATCAGGATCTTCTGATGGCTACTCGACCCGGTAATTCGGCGCCTCCTTGACGATCTGCACGTCGTGCACGTGGGACTCGCGGACCCCCGCCGAGGTGATCTCGACGAACTACGCCTTGCGGTGCATCTCCTCGATGGTCGCGCAGCCGGTGTAGCCCATGCTCGCGCGCACGCCGCCGACGAGCTGCTGGATCACCCACACCACGCTGCCCTTGTACGGCACCCGGCCCTCGACGCCCTCGGGCACCAGCTTGTCGACGTTCATCTCCGAGTCCTGGAAATAGCGGTCGGCCGCGCCCTTCTGCATCGCGCCGAGCGATCCCATGCCGCGGTAGGACTTGTAGGAGCGGCCCTGGAACAGCTCGATCTCGCCCGGCGACTCCTCGGTGCCCGCGAACAGCGAGCCGAGCATCACCGCGTGCGCGCCGGCGGCGAGCGCCTTGGCGATGTCGCCGGAGTAGCGGATGCCGCCGTCGGCGATCAGCGGCACGCCGGTCTTCTCCAGCGCCTCGGCGACGCTCTGGATCGCGGTGATCTGCGGCACGCCCACGCCGGCGACCACGCGCGTGGTGCAGATCGAGCCGGGGCCGATGCCGACCTTGACGCCGTCGGCGCCGTGGTCGACCAGCGCGCGCGCGCCGTCGCCCGTGCCGACGTTGCCGCCGATCACCTGCACGTCGGGATAGCGGGTCTTGATCCATTTCACCCGGTCGAGCACGCCCTGCGCATGGCCGTGGGCGGTGTCGACCACCAGCACGTCGACGCCGGCTTCGACCAGCGCCGCGACCCGCTCGTCGGTGCCCTCGCCCACGCCGACCGCGGCGCCGACGCGCAGCTTGCCGTGCGCGTCCTTGCACGCGTTCGGATGCTCGGTCTCCTTGAGGATGTCCTTCACCGTGACCAGGCCCTTCAGCCGGAACTCCTCGTCCACCACCAGCACGCGCTCCAGGCGGTGCTGGTGCATGAGCCGTGTCGCTTCCTCCCGGCTCGCGCCCTCGCGCACGGTGACCAGCTTCTTCTGCGGCGTCATGATGTTCTTCACCGGCTGGTCGAGCTGGGTCTCGAAGCGCACGTCGCGGTTGGTGACGATGCCGACCACCTTGCCGCCGTTCTTCACCACCGGGAAGCCGGAGATCTTGTGCGTCTGCTGCAGCGCCACCACGTCGCGCACCGACATCTCGGGCGGGATGGTCATCGGGTCGCGCAGCACGCCCGATTCGAAGCGCTTCACCTTGGCCACCTCGGCGGCCTGCTTCGCCGGCGGCAGGTTCTTGTGCACGATGCCCACGCCGCCTTCCTGGGCGATGGCGATCGCGAGGCGCGCCTCGGTCACGGTGTCCATCGCCGCCGAGACGAGCGGGATGTTGAGCTCGATCTTGCGGCTGATCCGGGTCTTCAGGGACGCGTCGCGCGGCAGGATGCGCGAGTGGGCGGGGAGAAGGAGGACATCGTCGAAGGTCAGCGCCTTCTGGATTACCCGCATGAGGTCAGGCTCGCTGGCAAAGCGGCATTATACCGAGCGCTCCGCGGCGGAATGCGGTAGTGTCCTGCCGTTCCAGGGAAAAACTCGAAACGCCATGAAAAAACTTCTTCTCGTCGCCGCCGCCCTCGCCTTCTCCGCGGGCGCCTCGGCGCAGCTCTACAAGTGGAAGGACAAGGACGGGCGCACGCGCTACGGCGACATTCCGCCGCCGGGCGTGCAGGCCACGCAGATCCGCGCCCCCGCCGCGCGGCCCGCGCCGCCGCCGGCGGAGGACGCGAAGGACGCGAAGGACGACAAGGCCGAGAAGCCCCTCACGCCCGAGCAGGCGTTCCAGAAGCGCCGCCAGGAACGCCTGGAAGCCGAAGAGAAGGCGGCCAAGGCGCGCGCCGAGGCGGAGGCCAAGCGGGCCAACTGCCAGGCGGCGCAGACGCAGCTGCGCATCATGGAAAGCGGCCAGCGCGTCTCCACGGTCAATGCCGCGGGCGAGCGCGTCTACCTCGACGACAGCCAGCGCGCGGCGCAGGCGGCGCGCGCGCGGCAGGCGGTGGCGGACTGGTGTAGCTAGCCTTTGCGCCGGGCGCGCCTGCGGCGCGCTTCCTTCGGATCGAGCGCGAGCGGGCGGTAGACCTCCACCCGGTCGCCGTCGGCGAGCCGCGCGGCGGCGTCGACCCTCCTGCCGAAGATGCCGAGGCGCGTCAAATCGATGCCGGGACGGCGGCGCGCGATTCCCGAGGCGGCGAGCGCCTCGGCGACCGTCGCGCCCTCGCGCAGCTCGACGACGATCGCGTCGTGCGCATCGGGAAGCGCATGGACCACCTCGACCCGGATCGTGCGCTCAGGCATCGGCGCGCCGCTTGAAGGCGTCGACCATGGTGTCGGCGATGTGGTCGAACAGCGGCTCGAGCAGGCGGCCGAGCGCGCGGCTGGCGAACTCGTATTCCAGGACGAACTCGACGGCGCAGGCCCGAGCGCCGAGCGGCCGGAAGCGCCAGCGCGCGGCGAAGCGGCGGAACGGCCCGGCCACGAGCTGCATGTCGATCGCCTCGCCCGGGCGGTTTTCGTTGAGCGTGGTGAAGGACTGGCGCAGGCCGCGCAGGCTGGCGGTCAGGGTGGCGCGCTTGCGCTCGCCGACCTGCTCGACGCGCGCCTCGGTGCACCAGGGCAGGAACGACGGATAGCGCTCGATGTCGTCGACCAGCGCGAACATCTCCTCGGCGCTGTGCTCGACGATCGCGGAGCGGGCGATGCGCTTCATCGCCTAGAATGAATCATGTCCATAGTGGAGAACCGCAAGGCCTTCCACGATTATTTCATCGAGGAGCGCTACCAGGCGGGCCTCGCCCTGGAGGGCTGGGAGGTCAAGGCGATCCGCGCCGGGCGGGCGCAGATCGCCGACGCCTACGTGATGGTGCGCGGCGGCGAGCTGTTCCTCATCGGCTCGCACGTCAGCCCGCTGCCGACCGTCTCCACGCATTTCGTCCCGGACCCGACGCGCACGCGCAAGCTGCTGATGCGCGCCGACGAGATCCGGCGCCTGGTCGGCAAGGTCGAGCAGCGCGGCTACTCGCTGATCCCGCTCAACCTGCATTACAGCAAGGGGCGCATCAAGCTCGAGGTCGCCCTGGCGCGCGGCAAGCTCAAGCACGACAAGCGCGCCGACCTGCGCGAAAGGGACTGGAACCGGGAGAAGCAGCGGCTGCTACGCAGCCGCTGACTTTTTCGCCGAATCGGGCGGCGCCGCCGCGGCGAGCGCCTGCCAGGTCGAGACTACCGTGTCCGGGTTGAGGGACAGGCTCTCGATGCCCTGCTCCATCAGCCAGCGCGCCAGGTCCGGGTGGTCCGAAGGCCCCTGGCCGCAGATGCCGACGTACTTGCCCTGCTTGCGGCAGGCGCGGATCGCGGCGCCGAGCAGGAGCTTCACCGCCTCGTCGCGCTCGTCGAAGCCGTCGGCGACCAGCCCGGAATCTCGGTCGAGGCCCAGCGTGAGCTGCGTCAGGTCGTTGGAGCCGATCGAGAAGCCGTCGAAGAGCTCCAGGAACTGCTCGGCGAGCACCGCGTTCGAGGGCAGCTCGCACATCATGACGATCCGCAGCCCGTTGACGCCGCGCTTGAGCCCGTTGCGTTCCAGCAGGTCCAGGACCTTGCGCGCCTCGCCGATCGTTCTCACGAACGGCACCATCAGCTCGACGTTGGCGAGGCCGAGCTCGTCGCGCACCTTGCGCAGCGCGGCGCACTCGAGCTCGAAGCACTCGCGGAAGCTTTCGGCGATGTAGCGCGAGGCGCCGCGGAAGCCGAGCATCGGGTTCTCCTCGTCGGGCTCGTAGCGCTCGCCGCCGAGCAGCTTGCGGTACTCGTTGGACTTGAAGTCCGACAGGCGCACGATCACCGGCTTGGGCCAGAACGCGGCGGCGATGGTCGCCACGCCCTCCACCATCTTGCCGACGAAGAAGGCGCGCGGGTCGGCATAGCCGCGGCTCTTCTGCTCGAGCTGGCGCTTCAGCTCGGCGGGAAGGTTCGGGTACTCGAGGCAGGCGCGGGGATGGACGCCGATCTCGTTGTTGATGATGAACTCGAGCCGCGCCAGGCCGACCCCGGCGTTGGGGATCTGCGCGAACTCGAATGCCAGGTCCGGGTTGCCGACGTTCATGGCGATCTTGACCGGGATGCGCGGCATCTCGCCGCGCTCGCGGCTCGACACCTCGAAGGGAATGAGCCCCTCGTAGACGTTGCCGGTGTCGCCCTCGGCGCACGACACGGTAACCGGCTGGCCGTCCTTCAGGCGCTCGGTCGCCTCGCCGCAGCCGACCACCGCGGGGATGCCCAGCTCGCGCGCGATGATCGCCGCGTGGCAGGTGCGGCCGCCGCGGTTGGTGACGATGGCGGCGGCGAGCTTCATGACCGGCTCCCAGTTCGGGTCGGTCATGTCGGTGACCAGCACGTCGCCCTTCCGGACGCGCTGCATCTGCGAGGCGTCGGGCACCACGCGCACCGTGCCGCTGCCGATCTTGCTGCCGATCGCCCGGCCGGTCGCCAGGACGCGCGCGCTGCCCTTCAGCGCATAGCGCTCCTCGACGTCCCGCGCGCGCGACTTGACCGTCTCGGGACGCGCCTGCAGGACGTAGAGCCGGCCGTCGACGCCGTCCTTCGCCCACTCCACGTCCATCGGCCGGCCGTAGTGGCGCTCGATCGCCACGCCGTAGCGCGCCAGCTCGAGGACCTCGGCGTCGCTGAGCGAGAAGCGGTGCCGCTCGGCTTCCGGCACGTCCAGCGTCCGGGTCGACTTGCCGGCCTTCTGGCTGCCGGCGAACACCATCTTCTGCAGCTTCGAGCCGAGCGCGCGGCGCACGATCGCCGGCTTGCCGCGCTCGAGCATCGGCTTGTGGACGTAGAACTCGTCCGGGTTGACCGCCCCCTGCACCACCATCTCGCCCAGGCCGTAGGCCGCGGTGATGAACACCACGTCGCGGAACCCGGACTCGGTGTCGAGCGTGAACAGCACGCCCGAGGCGCCGAGGTCGCTGCGCACCATCTGCTGCACGGCGGCCGAGAGCGCGACTTCGCCGTGGCCGAAGCCCTGGTGCACCCGGTAGGAGATCGCGCGGTCGTTGTAGAGCGAGGCGAAGACATGCCGGATCGCTTCCAGCACGTTGTCCGCGCCGCGGATGTTGAGGTAGGTCTCCTGCTGCCCGGCGAAGGAGGCTTCGGGCAGGTCCTCGGCGGTCGCGGAAGAACGGACAGCGAACGAGCATTCGCTCGAAGTTTGCGCTTCAAGCTCTTGATAAAAGTAGCGAATCTCCCGTTCGAACTCTGCCGGAAATGGGGCTTCGGCGATCCAGCCGCGGATCTTCTTCCCGCAGGCCGCGAGCGCCTTCACGTCCGACGGATCGAGCTTCTTCAGCTCGGCGTCGATCTTCTCTCCGAGGTCGCTCGCGGCGAGGAATTCGCGGAACGCATCCGCGGTGGTGGCGAAACCGGCCGGCACGCGAATGCCGGCCGCCGAGAGCGCGCTCGTCATCTCGCCGAGCGATGCGTTCTTGCCGCCCACCTGCGGCAGGTCCGCGAGTCGCAAATCCTTGAGCCAGGCTACGCGCATTGGCCTAGTATTTTATTCCTCCATGTCGCAGCGCCGCACGGTTTTCTTCGTCTCCGATGGCACCGGCATCACGGCGCAGATGCTCGGGCACAGCCTGCTCACCCAGTTCGAAGGCGTCGAGTTCAACCAGGTGACCCTGCCCTTCGTCGACTCGGCGGACAAGGCCGAGGAATGCCTGGCGCGCATCGAGGCCGAGTCGGCCAACGGCAACGGCACGCCGATCGTCTTCTCCACGCTCGTCAACCAGGACGTGCGCGAGGTGGTGCGCAGGGCGCCGGCGCTGGTGCTCGACTTTTTCGAGACGTTCATCGATCCGCTGGAAGCCGGCCTGGGCCTCAAGTCCAGCCACACCATCGGCCGCTCGCACAGCGCGATGGACAAGAAGGAGTACCAGCAGCGCATCGAGGCGATCAACTTCGCCATGGCGCACGACGACGGCGCCTCGCACCGCGAGCTGGGTCAGGCGGACGTGATCCTGATCGGAGTGTCGCGCAGCGGCAAGACGCCGACCAGCCTATATCTCGCGCTGCAGTTCGGCGTGAAGGCGGCCAACTACCCGCTGATTCCGGAGGATTTCGAGCGCGGCAAGCTGCCCGAGGCGCTGCGCTCGCAGAAGCCGCGGCTCTACGGCCTCACCATCGCGCCCGAGCGGCTGCACGAGATCCGCAAGGAGCGGCGCCCCGACAGCCGCTACGCCGCGCTCGAGAACTGCCGCTACGAGGTCGACGAGGCCGAGTCGCTGATGCGCCGCGAAGGCATCCGCAGCATCAACTCGACCTCCAAGTCGATCGAGGAGATCGCCACCACGATCCTGCGCGAGCTCAGGATTTCGCGGCAGGTCTACTGAACGCCTCGTACAGGCACACCGCGGCCGCGGCCGCCACGTTCAGCGACTCGCTGCCGCTCGCGAGCGGGATGGTCACCCGCGTGTGCGCCATCGCGGCGACGGCGGAAGAAACGCCGCGCGCCTCGCTGCCGAAGATCCAGCCCGGCCGGCCCGACAGGTCGGCCTCGCGCAGCGGCGTGCCGCCCCGCGCCACGGTGCAGATCAGGCGGCCGGGAAAGCCCTCGAGCGTCGCGGCGAGCGCGTCGACCTGCTGGACCTGCAGGACGAAATGCCCGCCCATGCCGGCACGCAGCACCTTCGGCGACCACGGGTCGGCGCAGGCGCGATCGACGATCACCGCGCCGGCGCCGAAGGCCGCCGCGCTTCGCACGATGGCGCCGACGTTGCCGGCGTCCTGGACGCCTTCGAGGAACACCCAGGCGCCCTCGCGGCGTACGCTCGGGATGGCGATCTCGGCCGCCAGTCCCTGCGGCGTCTCGGTATCGGAGATGGCCTTGAACGCGCTCTCCGACAGCATCACCGGCGCGAGCCCGCTGCGCCGGACGAGCGAGGCGATCTCGGCATCGGCCATGGCCGCCTGCGTGGCGAGGACGGCGACCGGCGCGAGGCCGCTGGCAAGCAGCGCGTCCAGGAGGTGCGGCCCCTCGATCAGCGCCCTGCCCTCGGCGCGCCGCAGCCGGCTCTCGCGGGCGAGCTTCGCCCAGCGCTTGACCTGCGGGTTGTCGCGCGAGCGCAGGCCGCTCAAGACTTGAGTTCCTGCCGGGCCTTTCTCAGCATGTCGTCGACGAGGTCGGTGTGCGGCGTCGCCTCCGGCGCGCCGAGCACGTCGGCGTAGCGGCGCCTGAGCCGCTTGCGGTGCTGGTCGAAGCGGGCGAGCTTCTCGCGCTCGCCGGCCAGCGTGGCGCCGGCGCACAGCTTGATCGCGTCGCAGTACATGCGGTAGCTGCGGATGCGCAGCGGCTCCGCCATGGCCGCCCAGGTGTCGGCGAACAGGTTGCCCTGGAAGAACACGCCCACCGCGTAGAAGCTGCGGCGGTGGATCTCGCACGGCCCGAATCGGCCGAGCGCCTCGAGGTGCTCGGCGGTCGCGTAGCCCTTGTGCCGGTCGAAGCGGTACTGCGGAAAGCGGTCGTGCAGCGCGGTCATCTCCGCGTCGCGCGCCGTCTTGGCGAGGATCGAGGCGGCCGAGATCGGCTTGTGCTTCGCGTCCCCGTCGACGAACGCCCGCGCCGGGCAAGGCAGCGCCGGCGGGCAGCTGTTGCCGTCGATCCAGGCTTCCTCGGGCTGCGGCGACAGGCCCGCCACGGCGCGCCGCATGGCGAGCATCGAGGCGTGGAAGATGTTCAGCCGGTCGATCTCCTCGACCGTGGCGTAGGCGACCGACCAGGCGAGGGCGCGCTCCTTGATGCGCGCCGCCAGGACCTCCCTCCTCTTGGCATCCAGGATCTTGGAGTCGGCGAGGCCGTTGATGCGCCGCGCCGGGTCGAGGATCACCGCCGCCGCGTAGACCGGCCCGGCGAGCGGCCCGCGCCCCGCCTCGTCGACGCCGCAGATGAGCCTAGGGAAGGAAGGCGAGGACGGCATCGGCGGCTTTCTCGGCGTTGTTCTGCCGCAGCACGGCGTGCAGCTCGCGGAAGCGCTCGACCTGCCGGCGCTGCGCCGCGGTGTCGCGCAGCAGCGCGAGCAGCGCCCCGGCGAGGCTCGCCGGGTTGGCCTCGTCCTGCAGCAGCTCCGGCACCAGGCGCTCGCCGGCGAGGATGTTCGGCATGCCGACGTAAGGCAGGTAGAGCATCGGCTTCATCAGCGCCCATGTTATCGGAGACTGACGGTAGGCGATCACCATCGGCGTCTTGAACAGCGCCGCCTCGAGCGTCGCCGTGCCGCTCGCCACCAGCGCCAGGTCGGCCGCGGCGAGCGCCTCGTGCGAATGGCCGAACAGCAGGGTGAGCGGCAGGTCGGTGCGCTGGTGCTCGTGCAGGGCGCGCTCGAAGATGTCGCGCGTCTCGCGCGTCACGGTCGGGCAGACGAAGTGCACGTCGTGCACCTCCTGCCGGAAGCGGTGCGCGGCGAGCAGGAACGCGGCCCCCATGTACTCGAGCTCGGAGCGGCGGCTTCCCGGCAGCAGCGCGATGATCAGCTTGCCGGCGGGCAGGCGCAGCTGCGCGCGCGCCTCGTCCTTCTTCGGCTCGAGCGGGATCACGTCGGCGAGCGGGTGGCCGACGTAGGTCACCGGCACGCCGGCCTTCTCGTAGAGCGGCGCCTCGAAGGGCAGCATCACCAGGATGCGGCTCACCGAGCGGGCGATGCGCTTGATGCGCCAGCGGCGCCAGGCCCAGATCGAGGGGCTGACGTAGTGCACCGCCGGGATGCCGGCGTCCTTGAGCGTGCGCTCGAGGCCCAGGTTGAAGTCCGAGGAGTCGACGCCGATGAACAGGTCGGGCCGGTCCTCGAGCAGCGAGCGCGCCAGGCGCCGGCGGATGCCCATGATCTCGCGGTAATGGCGCAGCGCCTCGGCGTAGCCGCGCACCGAGAGCCGGTCCATCGGGAAATGCGAGACGAAGCCCTGCGCGGCCATGCGCGGCCCGCCGATCCCGGCGAAGGCGATGCCCGGGCGGCGCGCCTTCAGCGCCGCGATCAGGTGCGCGGCGAGCAGGTCGCCGGAAGCTTCGCCGGCCACCATGGCGACGCGCGCTGGCTTGGCCATCTAGCGAATGAAGCCGCGCTTGCTGTTCTTCAGAAATTCCACGATCAGCCCGACCGGCGGGCACTGGGCCGCCTGCGCCTCGAGCTGGCGCTTCGCCTCCTCGAGCGGCAGGCCGCTGCGGTAGAGCGTCTTGTAGGCGCGCTTCAGCCCGGCGATCGCCTCGGCGGAAAAGCCGCGCCGGCGCAGGCCCTCGCTGTTGATGCCGTAGGGCCGCGCCATGTTGCCGGCGGCCTTCACGTAGGGCGGCAGGTCCTGCGCCAGGTAGGTGCCCATGCCGGTGAAGGCGTGCGCGCCGACGTGCACGAACTGGTGCACCAGGGTGGTCGCGCCGAAAATCGCCCAGTCGCCCACCGTGACGTGGCCCGCCAGCTGGCAGGCGTTGGCGAAGATGGCGTGGCTGCCGATCTGGCAGTCGTGCGCGAAGTGCACGTAGGCCATGATCCAGTTGTCGTCGCCGACGCGCGTGACGCCCGCGTCGAGCGCCGTGCCGCGGTTGATGGTGACGTACTCGCGGATGGTGTTGTTGTCGCCGATCTCCACCGCGGTGTCCTCGCCGGCGTACTTCTTGTCCTGCGGCGGCGCGCCGAGCGAGGCGAAGTGGAAGATGCGGTTGTTGCGGCCGATGCGCGTGCGCCCGTCGATCACCACGTGCGCGCCGAGCCAGCAGCCGTCGCCGAGCTCGACCTGCGGGCCGATCACGCACCCGGGTCCGATGCGCACGCCGCGGCCGAGCCGCGCGCCCGGCTCGACGATCGCGCTGGGATGGACCTCGGTCGCGCCGCTCATT
>DASVDO010000043.1:0-6711 GCA_036381055.1 Burkholderiales bacterium
CATGCGCGACATGCCGAAGCTCTGCGCGGCCCTCGAGCGGCATCGCGCCACGCCCTCACCGAACAGCGAACGAAAGGTCGCGTAACATGGAAACCCGGAGCCGCTACCGCGCTTCGTTCAACATGCTACGGGACATCGCCCGAGCGGACGGTGGCGGCGGCGACGCAGAACCAGGCGCTTTCGGCGCTGCTCTTCCTCTACCGGGAGGTGATCGGCGCGCCGCTGCCGTGGCTCGACGGCCTGGAGCGGGCGAAGGGGCCGGTGCGCGTGCCGGCGGTCCTGACGCGCGAGGAGGTGCGGCGCCTGCTTGCCGCCATGCGCGGCACGAAGTGGCTGATGGCGAGCCTGCTGTACGGCGCGGGGCTGCGCCTGCGCGAGTGCCTCGGCTGCGCGTGAAGGACCTCGACTTCGGCTATCGCCAGATCGTCGTGCGCGACGGCAAGGGCGCGAAGGATCGCGTGACGATGCTGCCCGGCTCGGTCGCCGCGCCGCTGCAGGCGCACCTGGAGCGGGTGCGCCGCCTGCACCGGCGCGATCTCGCTCGCGGATGCTGCAACGTCGAGCTGCCGGACGCGCTTGCCAGGAAGTATCCCCGCGCGCCGCAGGAGTGGGCGTGGCAGTTCGTCTTTCCGTCGCACAAGCTGTCGCTCGACCCGCGCACCGGCGCGCTCCGCCGCCACCATCTCTACGAGAACTTCCTGATCCGGGGCGTGAAAGAGGCGGCGAGGATGGCCGGCATCGCGAAGCACGTCACCTGCCACACGCTGCGCCACTCGTTCGCCACGCACCTGCTCGAGCGTCGCCAGCCCGCTCGACGGCGGGCTCGCCGCCTAGGGCGTGTAGCGGATCTCGATGCGCGCCTGGCGGCAGACGGGAGGGCAGGACGGCCCGTTGGGCCGCGACTCGGTGTAGCGCGGGTGTACGACGGTGCTCGTGGCGACGGGTCCCAGGACTTCCACCTGCAGCTCGTCGCCGGACACGTCCGGGACGAACAGGCCGGCGGCGCAGCCGCGTGCCGCTTCGCAGCGGGCGACGCGCCGGGTGCCGTCGGGAAGCGTCAGCCGTACCGCATAGGGAGCGGGCGGCGCGTCGCGCACCACGACGGTGACGCCGTCCGAGCAGCCGATCATGGTGCAGGCCTGCATCGGCCGGGCGGCGGGCTGGCAGCCGTTCAGGAGGGCCAGGAGCCCGGCCCCGAGTAACGAAAGCCGGTTCATTCGCGGCCGGCGGGGCCGGTCAGCCTCCGAAGTAGCCGATGCCGCGCGCCATGAGGGCCGCGCAGAGGATCAGCACCACGAGGCAGGCGAGCTCCCAGTGCACGATGCGCCTGATGCGGCGGAGCTTGGCCGCGTCAGGGGAGGGCGCGGCGCCTGCGCGGAGCGCGCCTCGCCACGAGAGGAACTGCACCGTGGGATAGATCGAGAGCAGGCCGATCAGCACGAAGAGCGACAGCTTGGCGAGGAAGGGCGCGCTTTGGAAGTAGTACGCCGCGCCCTTCTCGAAGAAGAAGACGCGCAGCAGGCCGACGACGAGCACCACGCCGGCGGAGATGCCGAGTATCGCGTCAGCGGCGAGCAGGGCGCGCGCGCTGCGGGCGGTCAGCTCGCCCCTGACCAGGGTGAACTCCACGGCGAGCGCCGCGACCAGCGCGAACGCCGCGAGATGGTGGAGGAAGGCGAAGGCGCTCGACACGGCGATCGTGTGGCGCTAGACCGCGATCGGCGCCTTGATCGCGGGGTGCGGGTCGTAGTGCTCCAGCGTGAAGTCCTCGTACTGGAAGTCGAAGATCTCGCGCCGCGCCGGGTTGAGGCGCATCTTCGGGAAGGGGCGCGGGTGGCGAGTGAGCTGCTCGCGCGCCTGCTCGAGGTGGTTGAGGTAAAGGTGCGCGTCGCCCAGCACGATGATGAACTCGCCCGGCTGCAGCCGCGTCACCTGCGCCACCATCAGGGTGAGCAGCGAATAGGAGGCGATGTTGAAGGGCACGCCGAGGAACAGGTCGGCGCTCCGCTGGTACATCTGGCAGGAGAGCCGCCCGTCGGCGACGTAGAACTGGAAAAGCGCATGGCAGGGCGGCAGCGCCATCCGGTCGACGTCCGCCGGGTTCCACGCCGTGACGATGTGGCGGCGCGAATCGGGGCGCGTGCGGATGCCGTCGACGACCTGGGCGATCTGGTCGATCTCGCGGCCGTCGGGCGTGCGCCAGTGGCGCCACTGGTAGCCGTACACCGGCCCGAGCTCGCCGTTCTCGTCGGCCCACTCGTCCCAGATGGTGACGCCGCGCTCCCGCAGCCAGCGCACGTTGGTCTCGCCGCGCAGGAACCACAGCAGCTCGCAGGCGATCGACTTGAAGTGCAGCTTCTTGGTGGTGAGCAGCGGGAAGCTCGAGCGCAGGTCGAAGCGCATCTGGCGGCCGAACACCGACAGCGTGCCGGTGCCGGTGCGGTCGGCCTTCTGCGTGCCCTGCGCGAGCACCTCGGCGAGGAGGTCGAGGTACTGCTGCTCGCCGACCGCGCTCATCGCGAGATGCTGGCGCAGAGGTCGGCTGCGCTCTGGAAGCGGTCGGCGGGGTCCTTGGCGAGCATGCGGTCGAGCAGCGGCTGGTGCATCGCCAGCTCGCTCGGCAGCCTGGGCGGCGGCTCGCTGACGTGCATGCGCATCAGGTCGGCCGGGCCCGCCGACTCGTAGATCTTGGTGCCGGTGAGCATCTCCCAGAGGATCGCGCCCAGGCTGTAGATGTCGGAGCGCTCGTCGACCGGCTTGCCGATGCACTGCTCGGGGCTCATGTAGCGCGGCGTGGCGAGCAGCCGCCCGGTGAGGGTGAGCGTGGAGTTCACGCCGAGGTCCTTGGCGAGGCCGAAGTCGACGATCACCGGGCGGCCGTCGGCGCGGAACAGGATGTTGGCGGGCTTGAGGTCGCGGTGCACGATGCCGCGCGAGTGGATCGCGTCGAGCGCGCGCGCGATCTGCGAGGCGATGCGCAGCGCGACGCGCGTCGACATGCCCTCGCGGATGCGCGCCGCGAGCGTGCCCGAGGGCAGGAACTCCATGGCGATGTAGGCGTGCTCGCCGGCGAAGCCCTGGTCGTAGATGCGCGCCACGTACTCGTTCTCGATCTTGGCGATGAGCTTGTACTCGCGCACGAAGCGCTCGAGGAACACCTTGTCCTGGCGCAGCCGGCGGTCGAGCACCTTGAGCGCCACGCGCAGCCCGTCGTGCTCGCGCTCGGCGAGGTAGACGCGCGCCTGGCCGCCCTCGCCGATGGGATGCACGACGAGGTAGCCGTCGACGTGGATTTCCGCCATGGCGCGTATTGTCGCATCCGCGGCGGGACGGTCAGATAAGCCTTGTGAGAAATGCCGCGATGTCGGCGACCTCCGGCGCGCACACCGAGTGCGGCATCGGGTACTCGTGCCACTCGGGCGCGTAGCCGAGCGCTTCCAGCGCCTTGCGCGAAGCTTGCGCCCGCTCGATCGGGATGATGTCGTCGAAGCTGCCGTGCGCCATGAAGATCGGCAGGCCGGCGTTGGCGGCGGCGGCCTCCCGGGCGGCGCTTGCCGCGAGCGGCAGGTAGGTCGAGAGCGCGAGCACCCCGGCGAGGCGCTCGCCGTGGCGCAGCGCGGTGTGCAGCGCGATCGCGCCGCCCTGCGAGAAGCCGGCGAGCACGATCTTCGCCGGCGCGATGCCGCGCTGCTTCTCCCGGGCGATCAGCGCCTCGAGCAGGCGCTGCGAGTCGCGTATCCCGGCCTCGTCCTCCGGGCCGCCGCCGAGCTGCAGGATGTCGTACCAGGCGCGCATGCGCATGCCGTTGTTGATCGTCACCGGCCGCACCGGCGCGTGCGGAAAGACGAAGCGCACCGGCCGCGCCAGCGCCAGCTCGGGCACGATCGGCTCGAAGTCGTGGCCGTCGGCGCCCAGCCCGTGCAGCCAGATCACCGCGGCCTGCGGATCGCGGCCGCTCTCGATTTCCAGCGCGTCGGTCACGCGATGCGGCTGGCGCGCGCGAGCGAGAACGCCGCGGCGGCGAGCACCAGCAGCGCCGCGGCGAGCGCGAAGAAGGCGGTGATCTCGGTTTCGGCCTGCTCGAGCACGAAGCGGCTGGTGAGCGCGTCGTAGATGGTCCGCAGCTCCTCCGAGCTCGCGGCGTGGAAGTACTCGGCGCGCGTCAGGTCGGCGATCGCCTTGAGCGTCTCCTCGTCGTACATCATGAAGATCGAGTAGCCCTCGAACGCCACCGGCCCGCCCTGCGCGCTGCCGAAGCCGACGGTGAAGACGCGCACGCCGCGCTCCGCCGCCATGCGCGCCGCGTCGAGCGGATCGGGGCCGATGGTGCGCCGGCCGTCGGTGAGCAGGATGATCGCCGCGTGCGGATTGGAGCCGGGCGCGACGCGCGGCATCTCCTTCACCGGCGGCTTCTTCGGCGCGCTCGCGTGCGGCGCGCGCGGCCCGAGCACGATCGACTCGAGGTCGATGCCGTCGTCGGGGAACAGCGTCGCGAGCGCCATGATGATGCCGCTGCCGATCGCCGTGTGCCGGTCGAGCTGCAGCCGGTCGATCGCCGCGATCAGGTCCTCGCGGCTGCGCGTCGGCGGCTGCACCAGCGCCGCCGTGCCGGCGAAGGAGACGATGCCGATCTTCACGTCCGAGGGCTGCTCGCGCACGAAGTCGCGCGCCGCGTTCTGCGCCGCGCCGAGGCGGTTGGGCTGCACGTCGGTGGCGCGCATGCTGAGCGACACGTCCATGGCGAGGATCAGCGTGCGCTGGTGCGAGGGCAGGGTGATCAGCGCGGTCGGCCGCGCGCTGGCGACGATCAGCACGGCGAGCGCGAGGAGGTAGAGCGCGGGCGCGAGGTGCCGCTTCCAGCCGCCGCCGGCGCTCGCCGCCTGCCTGACCATCGGCGCCGCGAACAGCCGCTGCGCGGCGGCGCGCCGGCGGCGCAGCACGAGCAGGTACCCTGCGGCCAGGACGGGCAGCAGGGCGAGCAGCCACAGCAACTTGGGCCAGAGGAAGCTCACGTCTCGCGCTTCCTGATCGCCGACTTGGGCCTGAACGCCTTCACCACCTGCTCCCGGGTCTCGATGTAAGGACCGCCGATCAGGTCGACGCAATAGGGTACCGCCGCGAAGATGCCGTGCACCAGCGGCTTGCCGGACTCGTCCTTCAGCCCTTCGAGGGTCTCGCGGATCGACTTCGGCTGGCCGGGCAGGTTGATGATCAGCGCCTGCCCGCGGATCACCGCCACCTGGCGCGACAGGATCGCCGTCGGCACGAAGCGCAGGCTGATCTGGCGCATCTGCTCGCCGAAGCCGGGCATCACCCTGTCGGCCACCGCGAGCGTCGCCTCGGGCGTCACGTCGCGCTTCGCCGGGCCGGTGCCGCCGGTGGTGAGCACGAGGTGGCAGCCCTTCTCGTCCACCAGCTCCTTCAGGGTGCGCTCGATCAGCGGCTGCTCGTCGGCGATGAGCCGCGTCTCGTCGCGCCAGGCGGGGGAGGCGATCGCCGAGGAAAGCCACTCCTTGAGCGCCGGGATGCCCTCGTCCTTGTACACGCCCGCCGAGGCGCGGTCGCTGATCGAGACGAGGCCGACGACGAGCTCGCTCATTTCACCTCGTAAACGTCCAGCTCCACCGAATCCCTCCGCCGCGCGCCGGTCGCGACGCAGACCAGCCGGTTCAGCCAGCGATAGCGCGGGTCGCCGGTCTCGAAGCGCGGCGTGGCGCGCATGTAATAAAGGGCGGGGTCGACCGCTTCGCCGGCGGCGATGCGCTCGAGCACCTCGGGCGGGCCGTGGCGCAGGCCGACGTTGTGCACGTAGACCAGCGCGCCGTCCGAGGTCTCGAGCGTGTAGTGCGCCTCGAGCTGCGCGACGCCGTCGGCGCGCACGATCTGCCAGTCGGCGCCGCCCGCGAGCACGCGGCCGCGCAGCCGCTCGCCCTGGAAGCGCCCGCCGGTGATCGGGACGATGCGCCGGCGCCCGAGCGGCGCATCGCCCAGCTCCTGCGCCGGCGCGAGGGTGATCTCAGCCCGGAAGAGCGGCTCGAGGTTCAAGGGATTTCAGCGCGCGGAAGAGCTCGCGGAAGGCGCGCGGCGGACGGCCCTCCTTCTGCTCGCGGCGGGCGTTGCGGATCAGGGTGCGCAGCCGCGGCGCGTCGGCGCCCGGGTGCGCGGCGAGGAAATCGGTGAGCGCCGCGTCGTCGGCGAGCAGCCGCTCGCGCAGCTGCTCGAGGCGCCGGTGCGCCGCCGCGGCCTGCGCCGAGCCGCCCTCGATCGCCTCGAGCCGCGCGCGGATCGGCGCCGGGTCGACGGCGCGCATCAGGCGGCCGATGTACTGGAGCTGCCGGCGGCGCGCCTCGTGGCTGCCGATGCGCTTCGCTTCGAGGACGGCCTCGCGCAGGTCCTCGTCGAGCGGGAACCCGGCGAGCTGCGACTCGGGCAGCCCGACCAGCGCCGCCCCGAGCGCCTGCAGCTCGTGCATTTCCTGCTTGCGCCTGGTCTTGCTGACGACCGGAGCTTGCAGCGACATCTTCGGATCGGACGCGTCGCGCATCGCAGTTATCATAGCGCCCCCATGCCGAAGCGCCACGGATTCAGCTTCACGCCGAGAGAGCTCGAAGACCTGGCGAGCTTCGTGCTCGCGCGCGCCAAGGCGGGCGGCGCGCAGGGCTGCGACTGCGAGGTCTCCGAGGCCTACGGGCTCACCGTCACAGTGCGCAA
>DASVDO010000044.1:0-20791 GCA_036381055.1 Burkholderiales bacterium
GACTCGGTCTTGTTGACGTGCTGGCCGCCCGCGCCCGAGGCGCGGTACACGTCGATGCGCAGGTCGGCCGGGTTGATCGCCACCTCGATCGACTCGTCGACCTCGGGATAGACGAACACGCTGGCGAACGAGGTATGGCGCCGCGCGTTGGCGTCGAACGGGCTCTTGCGCACCAGGCGGTGCACGCCGCTCTCGGTGCGCAGGCTGCCGTAGGCGTAGTCGCCGAGCACCTTGATGGTCGCGCTCTTGATGCCCGCCACCTCGCCCTCGGTGTGCTCGAGCACCTCGGCCTTGAAGCCCTTGCGGTCGCAGTACTTGAGGTACATGCGCTCGAGCATCGCCGCCCAGTCCTGCGCTTCGGTGCCGCCCGAGCCGGCCTGGATGTCGATGAAGCAGTTGTTCGGGTCGAGCGGGTTGGAGAACATGCGGCGGAACTCCAGCCCCTCGATCTCGTGCGCGAGGCGCTCGGCCTCGCGGGCGATCTCGCCCAGCGTCGCCTCGTCCTCGTCGGCGCGCGCGAGCTGGAACAGCTCCGTCGCGTCGGCGAGCCCGCTGCCGACGCGCGACAGCGTGGCGACGATCGCCTCGAGCTGCTTCTTCTCCTTGCCCAGCTCCTGCGCGCGCTGCGGGTTCTCCCACAGCTTCGGGTCTTCCAGCTCGCGGTTCAGCGCCGCGAGCCGCGCCTGCTTCGCCTCGAAGTCAAAGATACCTCCGCAGCTCCGCCGACCGCGCCTGCAGGTCGGAGAGGCTCGAGGCGATCTGGTTCAGTCGCTCCGCTTCCATCATGGCATCCGGGATCCGTTCGCCGCCTTGCCTTCCCAATAGTGCACTTCGCCGCGGAAGCGCGCCTGCGCCTCCACGCCCTCGAGCGGCAGCACCAGGCCGCGCGCCGGAACCGAGACGAGGGCGCGGCGCAGGCCGCCGGCCGGCGTCGCATGGTAGAAGGCCACCTCGCCGGCGCCCTGCACCATGAACAGCAGGCTGCCGTCGGGCAGGAGCTGCGCGATGCGCAGCTCGGCGCCGTCGCGGAAGCCGCGCTGCCGCGCGTCGAGCGGCGCGACCGCCGCGGCCGCCACGCCGATCGCGCGCGCCACGTCCGCGCCGAGGTAGCCCTCGCTGCCGTGCGCCTTCAGCCAGCCGGCGATCGAGCGCAGCCCGGCGGTTTCGGGCCGCGGGCCCGCGGCGCGGTCCGGCGCCGCCGCATGAGCGGCAAGACAGCACGTCAAGAGCACGGCGAGCGCCCAGCCGCGCATGCAGCATCCTCCCTTCGTTCTGGTTCGGGCGCTATTTTACGGGCTTGGCGGTGTATTCCTCGGCGATGCGGTCGTCGAAGAAGCTGGTCGGGTTGGGCGCCGCCATGAGGCGGCGGTACACCTCGGGATAGACGCCGGTGTACTGGTAGACGCGGCCGTTCGCCATCTCGACCTCCAGCGTGCGGCTCTTCTCGTCGTAGCCGACCGAGCGCAGCTTCGAGGAGTTGACGCGCTTGCGTTCCATCAGGCCTTCTCGACGCGCACCTTGTCGCCGGCGCGCACCTTCCTCAGCAGCGAGTAGTCGTCCAGCCGGCCGAGCACGTTGCAGGGGCTGGCGAGCTTCGGCCGCTCGTCGGTGGAGATCGGCGTGCGGCCGAACGGCAGGGCGAGCGCGTCGCCCTCGGGCCAGAAGCACACGCTGCCCGGCTCGACCACCTGGCGCGCGTCCTTGTCGCGCGGCAGGCTCACCGGCGTGGTGAAGTAGACCTCCTCGCCCCAGGTCTGGGCGCGCGACTCGAACGGCGCCGCCTCGGCGAGCGCCCGCGCGGCGGGCGAGTCGCCGAGCTCGGCGAGCAGCTCGCCCTGCGGAAAGGCGAGGCGCAGCTTCATCCGGCGCCCTTCGCCAGCACCGCGCGCCAGGGCAGGCGGGCGCGCCCGAGCTGCACCATGCCTTCGATCGTGTCGCCCTTCACCTCGCCGCTGAACTCGCCGCGCCGCCCGGCGAGGCGGAACGACAGCCGCTTGCCGCGCAGCTTCACCGCCTCGAGCGGCACTTCCTCGCCGTCGACGTGCATCCAGCCGTGCACCGAGGTGAGCTGCTGCTTGAGCTCGAGCGTCGCGGCGCGCCGGCTCACCGGCGCGGGCAGCTCGACGCCCCAGCGGCCCTGCACCCGCGCGGGCACCACGTAGAGCCAGAGGATCGTGGTCTTCACGCCGCTGATCGGCACCTTCTCGTCGAGCTCGAACTCCTTTTCCTTGTCCGCCACCCAGCCGGTGAGCGGGTAGTCGTGCGAGACGATGCGCGCGCCGGGCCTGAGCTCGGCGAGGAACTTGTCGCGCAGCAGGTTCACCGTGTCGGGCAGCAGGTACAGCGTGACGACGCTCGCCGGCGAGAGGTCGGTGGTGAAGAGATCCTGCTGGTAGAAGCGGGCGCGATCGGCGATGCCCTCGCGGCGCGCCGCCTCGTTCGCCTGGCGCACCAGGTCCTCCTTGATCTCGACGCCGAAGCCGCGCGCGCCGAACAGCTTCGCCGCCGTGCGCACGATGCGGCCGTCGCCCGAGCCGAGGTCGATCAGGAAGTCGTCCGGGCCCACCTCGGCGTAGCGCAGCATGTCGGCGACCACGCTCTGCGGCGAGGGCACGTAGGGGCCGGCGTCCTTCACCGGCTCGAGGTCGGCGGCAATGGCGAACGCGCTCACGAGAGAGAAGGCGGCGGCGAGTAACGCGCGGCTCATGCTTCGAAGTGCTCTACGCTGAGTTGAATCGACCGCAGGCCGTTGAACTCGTTCACCGCGAGCCGGTAGGCGGCGCGCACCCGGGACGGAAGCGGCGCCGGCAGCGTCCCGGGCGTGCCGAAGCGCATCGCCTCGAGACGGCGGCCGTGGCGCACCAGCTGCAGCTTCAGATGGCGCTCGCCGACCACGCGCTGCGTCTCCACGGTGAATGTATCGCAGAAGAGCGGCTGCGGGAATCCCTGGCCCCAGATGCCTTCTTCCAGCATGCGCGCCACGTCGAGCGTGCAGTACATCGCGTCCAGGCTGCCGTCGGTCTCGACCGTGCGCAGCCGCGCCTCGGCCGGCAGCAGCTCGTCGAGCGCGGCGGCGAACGCGCCGGCGAAGCGCTCGTAGTCGCGCTCGGCGATGGTCAGGCCCGCGGCCATCGCGTGCCCGCCGAAGCGGCGGATCAGCCCGGGCGAGCGCTTGGCGACGAGGTCCAGGCAGTCGCGCAGATGCAGGCCGGCGATCGAGCGCCCCGAGCCCTTGAGGGTGAGGCCGTCGGCCGAGCGCGCGAAGCAGACCACCGGCCGGTGCAGCCGCTCCTTGAGGCGCGAGGCGACGATGCCGATCACGCCTTCGTGCCAGTCGGCGGAGAAGAACGTGCTTTCCTCGCCGAGCGAAATCTTCTGCAGCATCGCCATCGCCTGCTCGACCATGCCCGTCTCGATGCGCCGGCGCTCGGCGTTCAGCCGGTCGAGCGCCTGCGCGCAGTTCGCGGCGCGCGCCGCGTCGTCGCTCGCCAGGCACTCGACGCCGAGGCTCATGTCGGCGAGCCGCCCGGCGGCGTTGAGGCGCGGCCCGGCGACGAAGCCGAGATCGAAGCTCGACGCCTCGCCCGGCGAGCGCCCCGCGGCGCGCAGCAGCGCCGCGACGCCCGGCTGCGCGCGTCCCTCGCGCAGGCGCTTCAGGCCCTGCGCGACGAGGATGCGGTTGTTCGTGTCGAGCGGCACCACGTCGGCGATCGTGCCGAGCGCGACGAGGTCGGTGAGCGCGCCCAGGTTGGGCTCGCGCCGCTCGCGGAAGAAGCCGCGGCGGCGCAGCTCGGCGCGCAGCGCCAGCATCACGTAGAACATCACGCCCACGCCGGCGAGCGCCTTGGACGGGAACCCGCAGCCCGGCTGGTTCGGGTTGACGATGCAGTCGGCCTGCGGCAGCTCGGCGCCGGGCAGGTGGTGATCGGTGATCAGCGTGGCGATGCCCAGCTCGCGCGCGCGCGCCACGCCCTCGACGCTGGCGATGCCGTTGTCCACCGTGATCAGCAGGTGCGGCTTGCGCTCGGCGGCGAGCTCGACCAGCTCGGGCGACAGGCCGTAGCCGAGCCTGAAGCGATCGGGCACCAGGTAGTCCACGTCGGCGCCGAAGGCACGCAGCGCGCGCAGGCCCACCGCGCAGGCGGTCGCGCCGTCGGCGTCGTAGTCGGCGACGATCAGCAGGCGCCTGCCGGCCTGGATGGCGTCGGCGAGCAGCGCGGCCGCCGCGCCGATGTTCTTCATGCGCTCGGGGGCGATCAGCCCGGCCGGCGCGGTGTCCAGCTCGCGCGGCGAGCTGATGCGCCGCGCCGCGTAGATGCGCGCGAGCACCGGGTGCACCCCGGCGGCGACCAGCGCGCGCACGTCGGCGTCGCGGAACGGGCGCTCGACGATCTTCATCCGTACGCCTGCAGGCGCCGCGGCCGGCGCCAGAAGCGGCGCAGGTCGCCGCGGATCGCCTCGTAGCACATGCAGTCCGGGCCGTCGGGCACGTGCACCGAGAGCATGCCGATGCGCCCGGCGCGCAGCGCGGCGAGCAGCGGCGCGAACCAGTCGCGCTCCAGGCGCGCGAGCGCCTCGCGGTGCTCGGCCGCCTCGCCGAGCGCGAGCGGCGCGCGCAGCGCGTCGAGCACCACGAGGTGGCGCCCCTGCGGCGGCGCCTGCTCGAGCCAGTCGCGCGCCGAGGCGGGCAGCGCCAGCGTGCGCGCGCCGCCGGCGCGGCCCAGGCCCAGCGCCAGCGGCTCGTCGGCGCTCACCGACTGCCAGCGCGCCGAAACCTCGCGCGGCCTGCGCCCGGCGCCCCACAGCCAGATGCTGTTGATCGCCGGCTCGCCGCGCGCCTCGCGCGCGGCGTTCACCGGATGGTCGTGCAGCAGCATCTGCGCCTCGTTGAGCAGCCGGTGCGCCGCGCCGCGCTGCGCCGGCCGCGCCAGATCGACGTCGCGGCCGGCGATATCGAGCGGGCAATCGGTCTCGTACGAGGCGTCTTCGGCGAGCTGCGCGCACCAGCGCACCGCGTCGATGCGCCGGAACCGGCTGTGCGGCGCGAAATGGCGGTCGAGCGCTTCGCAAAGCGCGGCCGCCTCGTCGTCGCGGATCGCAAGCGCGTGGCCGGGGACCAGCACCAGCCGGTCGCGCATCACGCGCAGGTGCGCCGGGTCGGCGCGCGTCCAGCAGGCGTCGCCGGGATCGCCGCCGGCGCCGAGCACGGTTAGCGCGCCCGCCGGATGCGGCGCCTCGCCGAGCCCGAACGTCTCGTGCAGCCAGCCGCGCAGCGTGCAGCGCTCCGCGGACGAGCCGCGCGCGCGCGCGAGCAGCAGCTCGATCGCCGGCAGCGGCGCGCCCGCCTCGCCGGCGAACAGCCCCGGCACGACGAGCTCGCAGTGCATCAGGACGGCAGCGCGCGCACCTGCACGCCCGGCCGGCCGACGTGGCGCGCGAGGATGCGGTAGTGGTCGTAGTCGAAGCGCGGCTCGGCGGCGAGCAGCTCGCTCACCTCGGCGTCGTCGCGCGCCGCGCCGAGGTAGCACCAGCGGTCGACGATGTGCGCCTCGGTGGCGTCGCGCGCGGGGTCGGTCTCGACGATCGCCACCTTGCCGCGCCAGGGCCACGGCGGGCTCTTGAGCGGCGCGAGCGCGCCCGCCGCGCGCGCATGGTGCGCGAGCACGCTCTCGCGGCCCGCGCACACGCCGGCGCAGCGCCCGACCTGGTGGCGGAAGCACGCGCCGCGCCCGCCCGGCTCGACGCCCAGCGCGCGCAGGCACAACCGGTGCGCGTCGGCGAGCTCGCGCAGCGTCGCGAGCGCGGCACGCCGCGTGCGGAACACGCCGTAGAGGAAGGGCAGCGTCTCGACGCCGATCTCGTCGGCGCCGGCGAGGCGGATGCGCCGGCCGTCGAACACCAGGCCGCACAGCGCCTGCTCGCGGCGCAGGCGGCGGTTGAACGCCGGCGCGAGCTCCTTGACCAGCCGCGCCTCGAGAAGCAGCGCGCCGAGCTCGCCCGCGGTGCGGCGCCAGTCGATGCGGTGCACCAGCGGCAGCCAGTGCGCGGCCGAGGAGAAGTGCTGCAGCACGCGCGTGCGCATCGCGCGGCTCTTGCCGATGTAGAGCGGCGCGCCGCGCTCGCCGTAGAAGAGGTACACGCCGGGCGCTTCGGGCACCGCGTCGATCGCGGCGCGGTCGAGGTGCGGCGGCAGCGCCGGCTGCCGCGCGACCTGGCGCGCGGCCACCGACAGGACCTCGGCGCCGTGCTCGCGCTCGGCCGCCTCGAGGAACTGCCAGACCGCGTCGGCGTCGCCCAGCGCGCGGTGCCGCGCGCGGCAGACGATGCCGTGGCGCTCGATCACGCTGTCGAGGTCGTGCGCGCCGCCGGGATAGAGGCGGCGCGAGAGCTTGACCGTGCACAGCTCGCGCGCCTGGAACTTGATGCCGGCGCGGTCGAACTCGCGCCGCAGGAAGGCGCAGTCGAAGCGCGCGTTGTGCGCGACCAGCACCCGGCCGGCGAGCCGCTCGAGCAGCGCCGGCGCGAGCTCGGCGAAGCGCGGCGCCGCGGCGAGCATCTCCTGCGTGATGCCGGTGAGCGCCTGGATCTCCGGCGGCAGCGCGCTGCCCGGGTTGACCAGCGTCGACCATTCGCCGACCACCCGGAAGCGTTCCACCTCGATGACGCCGATCTCGGTGATGCGGTCGCGCGCGGCGCGCGTGCCGGTGGTCTCGAGGTCGACGATCGCGAGCGGCGCTTCGAGCAGGTCCATGGATATGCGTACAGTAGCCTAGGCGGCGAGCGGCGTGAAGCGCGGCTGCGCCTGAACGCGCGAGAGCCACGCGCGCAGCGCCGGGTAGCGGGCGAGGTCGAAGCCGCCGTCGGCGGCGCAGTGCGTGTAGGCGTAGAGCGCGATGTCGGCGATGCTGTAGCGCGGCCCGGCGATGAACGGCTCGGCGGCGAGCTGCTGCTCCATCACGGCGAGCGCCTGGTAGCCGCGCTCGTGCAGCCGCGGCAGCTCGGCGCGCCGCGGGCTGTCCGCGGGCGGGTAGCGCAGGATCGAGCGCGCCACCGCGATGTAGGGCTCGTGGCTGTACTGCTCGAAGAACATCCATTGCAGCACCCGCGCGCGCTCCAGCCGCCCGTCGGGCAGGAGCGGCGTGCCGTGCGCGAGGTAGTTGAGGATGGCGTTCGACTCCGGCAGGCAGGTGCCGTCGGAGAGCTCGAGGGTGGGCACCTTGCCGTTCGGGTTCTTGGCGAGGAAGGCGGGGGTGCGGGTCTCGCCCTGGGTGCTGTCGACCTCGACCCACCGGTAGGGCAGCGCGAGCTGCTCGAGCGCGAGGCGCACCTTGTAGCAATTGCCCGAGTCGCTCGTCCCGTACACGGTGAACATGGCCGTGATGTTAGCTGTCAAACAGGCATGCCGCGCCTATCCGCCGCGCTTCTCCTTCTCGCTTTGGCCGCCTGCACGCCGATGCAGTGGACGCGCGCCGACGCCACGCCGGAGCAGGTCGAGGCCGACATGCGCACCTGCCGCCAGGAGGCTTGGCGCGAGGCGGGCTGGTCGTCGCTCGGCTATTACGGCGCCTTCGGCCCGCCGCTCTTCGTCGACCCGTTCTTCGGCCGCCGCTTTATCGGCTGGCCGCATTACAGCCCGTTCGCCGACCCCTTCGGCAACCGCTTCCTGGAGGAGTCGCGGCTCACCGACTTCTGCATGCGCGCCAAGGGCTACCAGCTGGCGCCGCTCAAGCAGTGACGATCCAGCCCTCGCCCGCCGGGGCGTGCGCCGGGATGCCGTAGCCCGGCTGGCGCGCCGCCCAGGCCGCCTGCAGCGCGCAGATCGCCGCGTCGAGGCTGTCGCCCGAGCCGTCGGCGACGAGGTCGAGGCGCGTCTTCAGCCGGATGCCGAGCGGCTTGCCGGCCGCCAGGGCGGCGACGATGCGCCGGCGCGCCGCGCGGCGCGCCGGCGTCTGCTCGCTTCTCGTGTCGCTCTTGTAGGACTCGCGCAGGCCGAGCTGCCGGCGCACCAGCAGCCCGGGATAGGCTTCCAGCGCAACGCGCGTCCTGTCGCCCTCGCGCAGCGCCGGCACGTGCGCGCCGCAGGCGAGGATGCGCGGCGCGCCTTCGTGGAACATCAGCGCGACCGGCGGATTGACGAGCTTCATCGGACTGGACGAGCCCGCCGGATGGTCGGTGGCGCGGTGCGCATAGCGCCGTCCCGCCGGGCGAGTCTCGCGATAGCTGTCCAGGAGCTGCCTGAACCGCGGGCGCGGCAGCGCCGCGCAATGCGCCACGAGCTGCGGCCACGCCGACGGCCAGCCGAGGTCGCGCACCAGCTCGAGCGGCAGCCCGAAGGGGAAGTCGAAGCCGCCCAGCCACGGCCCGGCGCGCGCGAGGAGCGACTCGAACGCCGCGAAGCTTTGCAGCTTCTCGATTTCCTCGACGATCAGCGCGTCGCCCTCCAGGCGCGCTACCGCGGCGGTGATCGGCTTCGCCTTGCGCGGCGCGCAGGTGAAGTCGACGCCGTAGACGGTGAGCGGTTTCATCGCCAGGCGGCATTTTCGCGGAGAAGCGACCGTATAGTGCGCGCATGCCGCGCAGCGCCTCGATCGCTCTCGCCGGGCTCGCCGCGCTGGCGGTGGCGATGGGCATCGGCCGCTTCGCCTTCACGCCGATCCTGCCGATGATGCAGGAGCAGGGCCTGTCGCTTGCGGCGGGGAGCTGGCTCGCCTCGGCGAACTATGCCGGCTACCTCGCCGGCGCGCTGTTCGCCGGCGCCGGCCTGCGGCCGGGCCTGGCGATGCGCGCCGGCCTGCTCGCCATCGGCGTCGTCACCTTTGCCATGGGACTCACCTCGAGCCTCGCCGCCTGGCTCGTGCTGCGCTTCACCGCCGGCGTGGCGAGCGCCTGGGTGCTGGTGCACGTGAGCGCCTGGTGCCTGGCGCGGCTCGCGGCGCTCGGCGCGCTGCGCCTGGACGGCGTGCTGTTCGCGGGCGTCGGCGTCGGCTCGGCGGCGGCGGGGCTCCTTTGCGCGGCGCTGATGCGCGGCGGCGGCAATGCCGGGCACGCCTGGTTCTCGCTCGGCGCGCTCTCGCTCGCGCTCACCGCGGCGCTCTGGCCGGCGCTCGACGAGGCGAGCGAGACGCCGGCGCGCCGCGCCGGGCGCGAGCGCTTCGCATGGACCCCGGAAGCGCTGCGGCTCGTCGCCTGCTACGGCGCCTACGGCTTCGGCTACATCATCCCGGCGACCTTCGTGCCGGCGATGGCGAAGGCGCTCGTTCCCGACCCGCGCGTGTTCGGCTGGGCGTGGCCGATCTTCGGCCTCACCGCGGCGGCGTCGACGCTGCTCGCCGCGCGGCTGCGCGGCCGAGTGAGCGACCGGCAGGTGTGGCGCTGGAGCATCGCGGCGATGGCGCTCGGCGTCGCGAGCCCGGTGCTGTTCGCCGGCGCGCTCGGCATCGTGCTCGCCGCGGCGCTGGTCGGCGGCACGTTCGTGGTGGTCACCATGGCGGCCATGCAGGAGGCGCGCCGCCTCGCCGGCGAGCACGCCGCGCCGCTCATGGCGGCGCTCACCGCGGCGTTCGCCCTGGGCCAGGTGGTCGGCCCGCTCAGCGTGCCTCTGCTCGTCGCGCACGGCGGCTTCGCCGCGGCGCTGCTCCTCGCCGCGGCGCTGCTCGCGCTGAGCGCGCTGCTGCTACCGCGCGAGCGACGCTGAGACGGGCGGCGCGCTGCGCAGCGTCTGCAGCACCACGCAATAGCGCTCGGTCAGCTCGAGCAGCTTGCGTTTCTGCTCCTGCGGCGCGTCGCTGTCGAGCTCGAAGCGCAGGCGGATCTCGCGGAAGCCGACCGGCGCGTCCTTCGCCACGCCGAGGGTGCCGCGGAAATCCAGGTCGCCCTCGGCTTTCACCGTCGCGTCTCTCAGCTCGATGCCGAGCGCAGTCGCCACCGCCTTGAGCGTCACGCCGGCGCACGCCACCAGCGCCTCGAGCAGCAGGTCGCCCGAGCAGGCCTGCAGGCCGCTGCCGCCGGTGGCGGGATGCAGCCCCGCCTCGACCAGCGCGCGGCCGGTGTCGACGCGGCAGGCGATGCCCTCGCCGACGCGGCCCTCGGCGCGCAGCGTCACCACCGCCGCTTGCGGGTCGGACTTGTACTTCTCCTTGATCGGCGCCTGCAGGGCGCGCAGCTGCCGTGCGTTCATTGGTGGGCCACTTTCGTCAAGTCGTTGGCGGAGAGGTTGTGGATGCGGCCGTAGCCGGCGACCAAGCGGGCATCGCGCGGCGCGATCCTCCAGAACGAGAAGTCGGCGAGCTGGAAGTTGATCGCCTGCTCGGGGAAGCGCGCGAGCCACGCCGCCTTCAGCTCGGCGAAGCCCGCGGCATCGTTGGCGATGCGCTCGGCCTCGCCGCGGATCGTGACCCGCATCAGGGTGAACGGATCGGGCCGGCCGTCGTCGCGCTCGCTGATCGACAGCGCCACCCGCGCGTCCTGCTGCATGTCCTGCGTGTGCCAGGCGAGCCGGCTGACGTGCACGTAGAACGCCGAGAAATCGGCCGCCGGCAGGTACAGCGTCATCGAGGCCATCGGCGCGCCGCCGCGCAGGGTCGCGAGGTGCGCGACGCGCTCGTTGCGGATCAGGGATCTCAGCAGGCCGGAGGTCTCGGCGTCCATGCCTCTAGCCGGCAATCGGCGGCTTCATCCCGAGGCATTGTAGTATTCTCGCGCCACCCAATGCGATACGAGCTCCTCGTCGGGCTGCGCTACACGCGGGCGCGGCGGCGCAATCGCTTCGTCGGCATCAACTCCCTCATCTCGATGATCGGCATCTTCGTCGGCGTGTGGGCGCTGATCGTCGTGCTGTCGGTGATGAACGGCTTCCAGAAGGAGGTGCGCGAGCGCATCCTCGGCGTGGCGTCGCACGTGCAGATCATCTCGCTCGACAGCCGGCTCGCCGACTGGCCGGCGGTGGCCGAGCGCGCCGCGCGCCATCGGCACGTCGTCGCCACGGCGCCCTTCGTGCAGGCGCAGGCGATGCTCTCGGCGGGCAAGGCGGTGCGCGGCGCGATCGTGCGCGGCATCCTGCCCGAGGAGGAGGAGCAGGTGGCGGAGCTCGGCCGGCACATGCGCATCGGGCGCCTGGAGGCGCTCGAGCCCGGCAAGTTCGGCGTGGTGCTCGGCGCCGACCTCGCGCGCGCGCTCGCCGTGCTGCCGGGCGAGAAGGTGGCGCTGGTCGCGCCGCAGGGGCTGGTCACGCCGGCGGGCGTGATCCCGCGCCTCAAGCAGTTCACGCTGGTCGGCACCTTCGAGGCCGGCATCGCCGACGCCGACAGCGGCCTGGCGCTGATCCACCTGAAGGACGCGCAGGCGCTCTACCAGCTCGGCGACAACGTGACCGGCGTGCGGCTCAAGCTCGACGATCTGTTCGCCGCGCAGGAGGTGGCGAGCGAGCTGCTGTCCGAGCTGCCGCGCAACCTGTACGCGACCGACTGGACGCGCACGCACGCCAACTTCTTCCGCGCCGTGGACATCGAGAAGCGCATGATGTTCATCATCCTCGGCCTGATCATCCTGGTCGCGGCGATCAACATCATCTCGACGCTGGTGCTGGCGGTGAAGGACAAGCAGTCGGACATCGCCATCCTGCGCACGCTCGGCGCGCGCCCGGGCTCGATCATGCAGATCTTCATCGTCCAGGGCATGCTGATGGGCGTGATCGGCACGCTGGTCGGCGTGGTGGTGGGCGTGCTCACCGCGGTCAACATCGACGTCATCGTGCCGGCGATCGAGAGCCTGTTCCGCGTCAAGTTCCTGTCCAAGGACGTGTACCTCATCCCCGAGCTGCCTTCCGACCTGCAGTGGGGCGACGTGGTCGCGATCAGCCTGATGTCGCTCGCGCTGTCCTTCGCCGCGACGCTCTACCCGAGCTGGAGCGCCTCGCGCGTCAACCCCGCCGAGGCGCTGCGCTATGAGTGAGCCGGTGCTCGCCGCGCGCGGCCTGAAGAAGACCTACCAGGGCCCGCAGCCCGTGCCGGTGCTGCTCGGCGTCGACCTGGAGGTGCGGCCCGGCGAGCGCATCGCCATCATGGGGCGCTCGGGCTCGGGCAAGTCGACGCTGCTGCACCTGCTGGGCGGGCTCGACACGCCGAGCGCCGGCCAGGTGTTCCTGCAGGGGCGCGCGTTCTCCGAGATGAGCGAGGCGGAGCGCGGCCAGGCGCGCAACCGCACGCTCGGCTTCGTCTACCAGTTCCACCACCTGCTGCCCGAGTTCACCGCGGCGGAGAACGTGGCGATGCCGCTGCTCATCCGGCGCGTCGAGCGCGCGGCGGCGTTCGCCAAGGCGCGGCACTTCCTCGAGGAGGTCGGCCTCGGCGCGCGCCTCGAGCACCAGCCGGGCGAGCTCTCCGGCGGCGAGCGCCAGCGTTGCGCCTTCGCGCGCGCCATGGTCACCGAGCCGGCGTGCCTGCTCGCCGACGAGCCGACCGGCAACCTCGACTCGCACACCGCCGACGACGTGTTCGAGTCGATGCTGCGCCTGTCCGCCTCGCACGGCACCGCGTTCGTCATCGTCACGCACGACGCCGGCCTCGGCGCGCGCGCCGGGCGCATCCTCGAGCTGCGCGAGGGCCGCCTCGCCGAGCGCGTCTAGCGCTCGCGCGCGCGCCTGAGCGCGCGCTTGCGCCAGGAGGCGGCGACGTACGCGCGCCAGAAGAGGTCCACCGCGAAGTAGCCGAGCAGCGCCAGCGTGACCGCGAGCGCCACCAGCCCCACGAGCAGCGGCGGGCCGAGGCCCAGCATCCAGTGCCAGAGCGCCTCGAGCGAGCCGTAGAAATCGCTCCAGTCCCACTCGAAGGGCACCACCTCGCCGTTGCCGGCGCCGGGCAGCAGCAACCGCCCGTAGCCGTAGGCGAGGAGGTACAGCGGCACGATGGTGAACGGGTTGGTGTAGAACGTCAGTGCGAGCGCCACCGGCACGTTGCGGCGCAGCGGCACCGCGAGCAGCAGAGCGACCACCATCTGCAGCGGCCCCGGCACCAGGCCGGCGAACAGGCCGATCGCCACCGCCCCGGCCACCGAGCGCCGGTTGAGGTGCCAGAGGTTCGGATGGCCGAGCCAGCGCCGGAACGGCGCCAACCACGGCCTGGCGAGCAGGACGTCCCGGTGGGCGAGGTATTTGCGAAAGAGCTTTCGCGGCACGTTGAGCCCGCGGCCGGCGCATGCGGGGCGGTGCTCATTGTAATCAGGAACAGGGGCAGGCGTGCCGCCGCCTGCCCGCTGCGCTCAGTCGGCGTGCACGTTCGCCGCGCGAACCACCTTCCCCCACTTGACGATCTCGGCGTCGATGAACGCCTGGAACGCTTCCGGGGTGTTGCCGACGATGTCGAAGCCGAGGGCGTTGAAGCGCGTCGCGATGTCGGGCGCCTTGATGATCGACACGATCTCGGCGTGCAGCTTGCGGACGATGTCCTTCGGCGTGTCGGCGTGCACGAGGATCCCGGACCAGCCGTTCAGCTCGTACCCCGGCACGCCGGCCTCGGACATCGTCGGCACGCCGGGCAGCACGCCCGAGCGCGTGGTGGTCGTCACGGCGAGCGGCCGCAGCTTGCCGGCCTTGATGTGAGAGAGCGCCGAAGGCAGCGGGTCGAACGTCATCTGGACGCGTCCGCCGAGCAGGTCGTTCATCGCCGGCGCCGCGCCCTTGTAGGGCACGTGCACGAGGTCGACGCCGCTCAGGCTCTTGAACAGCTCGCCGGCGAGGTGGCTGGAGCTGCCGTTGCCCGCCGAGCCGAAATGCAGCCTGCCGGGCTGCGCCTTGACCAGCGCGATCAGCTGCCCGACGTTCTTCGCCGGCACGCCGGGATGCACCGACAGGATGTTCGGCGCGGACGCGACCAGGGTCACGGCGGCGAAGTCCTTGACCGGGTCGAACGGCAGCTTGCGGTAGAACGTCGCGTTGACCGCGTGGCTGAACGTCGCCATCAGCAGCGTGTGGCCGTCGGCGGGCGCCTTGGCGACGAGGTCCGTGCCGATGGTGGTGCCCGCGCCCGGCTTGTTCTCGACCACGACCGGCTGGCCCCAGCGCTCGCTCAGCTTCGCGGCGATCGTGCGCGACAGCGTATCCGCGGCGCCGGCGGAAAGCGGCACGACGATGCGCAAGGGCTTGCTGGGATACGTTTGAGCCGCTGCGGCGCTGCTGAAGAATGCCGCGGCGCAGGCGAGTGCCGCGGTGATGGATAGACGGGACGACCTGCTCATGACCAAGCCTCCTCCTTCGTTGTCGAAGAACCCGGGGCGGCTGGCTGTTGTTATTTGTACGTCAGCCGGTTGGCGTTCCACCCGACGAAGGCGACCTTGCCTTCACGGGTCCTCTGCTGCTCGGCGTACAGGCCGAGCTTTTCGATGACCGGCGCATCGCTCACCGAGTAGACGATCGCATCCTCGCCGCCGTCGTTGCCGTGCTCGTGCCAGTGCCAGGTCGGCACGCAGAACACGTCGTGCTTCGCCCAGTCGATGCGCTTGTCGCCGACCACGGTGTAGCCCCTGCCTTCGGCGCCGATGTAGATGGTGTTGATGTTCTGCCGGTGCGAGAGCGTCTTCTCGCCCGGGCGCAGCAGCTGCGCGCAGATCGACATGGTCGGGCCGACCGGGCCGCCGGTCGCCGGGTTGACGAACTCGACGATGATGCCGTCGTACGCGCTGCCCTTCTCCTTGCGCAGCCGGTGCAGCGTCTCGCGCACCACTTCCCAGCGGTAGGAGAGCATCGGCGAGTGATCGGGCCGCGTGCCGCCGATGAACCTGGGCACGATGCCGCCGGACTGGTAGAGGTTGTTCGAGTGGTTGAGCGGCCAGTGCAAATCCTGCGCCGGCTTGTTCTTGTCGCCGGTGAACTTGGCGTAGTCGAAGTCCCAGGTGGCGGTGCCGAGCGAGGTGAGCAGCGGGATGTCGAGCACGTCGAAGAACACGAACGCGTCGTCCGCGTCGTTGCCGTGGTCGTGCCAGCCGAGCTGCTGGTTGATCACCAGGTCGCCAGGCTTGAGCATCGCGCGCTCGCCTTCCACGGCGGTCCAGCCGTCGCTGCCTTCGAAGATGAAGCGCGCCGCGGTGGTCGTGTGGCGGTGGCTCGGCGCCACCTCGCCCTTCTTCACGATCTGGATGTCGCCGAAGAAGGTGTTGGTGATGGCGTACTGGCCGTTGAGGCCGGGGTTGCGGTAGACGAGGACGCGGCGCTCGGCCTTCTTGGCGCCCTGGCCGAGCCCCACGCCGAGCGCCGGGTCGCCCATCTCGTGCACCAGCGGCCGCAGGTCGGACCACTTCCAGTGGTACGGCACCGCGCTGGTGGTGGGCTGCGTCGGCTGGTCGGGCCGCGGCTGGAACGTCGCCGCGTCCCACCACCAGCCCTCGATGAGGTTCAGCCGGTGTACCTGCTCCGAATATTCCTTCTGGCGGCCCTTCAGTCCCTCGAAGGACTTGACCATCTGCTCCATCGCACCCATGGCGGCTCCCGACAGTTGACCGCGGAAATGATAGGCATTCCGTCCATGGCGAAAATCCTCTAAAGTGCCAGTGTTTATCGCGGATGCGCCAACGATGAGCCCGCTGCCGAGCGGTGATGCGCGCGATTACCAGAACGTGCCGCGGCCGGTCGCGGTCTTCGCGCGCGATGTGCCCGACGGGCACGTCACGCCCTGGCACAGCCACGAGCGCGCGCAGCTCGTCTACGCCACGTTGGGCGTCATGGTGGTGAAGACGCGCGACAGCACCTGGGTCATCCCGCCGCAGCGCGCTGTCTGGGTTCCCAGCCGCATGCTGCACGAGACGCGCGCCATCGGCCGCGTGGCGATGCGCACCATCTACGTCGCGCCGCGCACGGCAAGCCACCTGCTGCGCGAGTGCTGCGCCATCAACGTCTCGCCGCTGCTGCGCGAGCTGATCCTGCGCGCCGCGCAGGCGCCGGTGCTCTACGATCGCGCCGGCCCCGACGGACGGCTGATGCAGATGATCCTGGACGAGATCCACGTCTCGCGCATGCTGCCGCTGCACCTGCCGATGCCCGCGCACGGGCAGCTGCGTGCCATCTGCGATCGCATCCTGCTGGACCTGCATGCGCCGGCGACGCTCGCGCGGCTGGTGCGCGAGGTGGGCATGAGCAAGCGCACCGCCGAGCGGCTGTTTCTGCGCGAGACCGGGATGACATTCCGCCGCTGGCGGCAGCAGGCACGGCTGCTCACCGCGCTCACCCGCCTGGCGGGCGGGCAGGCGGTCAAAGACGCGGCCTACGAGGCGGGATACTCGACGCAGAGCGCCTTCACCAGCATGTTCAAGCGCTCTTTCGGCATCACGCCGAGCCGCTACTTCTCGGAAACCGACTAGCCGGCGAGCGTCCGCGTCGGCGCAATGCCGCGCGGTGCGTTCATCTCTGTATGACCCGCGCCGCCCTCGCGTTCGCCGGGGGCGCGGCCTTGCTGCAGATGCAGGCCGCGCTGCCGGCGCTCGCCTGGGCAGGGCTGCTCGTGCCGCTCGCCGCCGCGGCGCTGCGCTGGCGGGCGCTGTGGCTGCTCGCCGCGTTCGCCGCCGGCTTCTTCTGGGCGGCGGCGTGGGCGCAGTGGCGGCTCGACGAGCGGCTCGCGCCTGCCCTGGAAGGACGCGACCTCGCGGTGGTCGGCGTGGTCGCGGGGCTGCCGGCCGCCACCGAGCGGGGCGTTCGCTTCGATTTCGAGGTCGAGTCGGGCGACGCGCCGCTGCCGGAAAAGCTCCTGCTCCACTGGTACGACCCGGCGGCGCGCGTGCACCCGGGCGAGCGCTGGTCGCTCGCGGTGCGGCTGCGCCGGCCGCACGGCGGGGTCAACCCGCACGGCTTCGACTACGAAGCGTGGCTCCTCGAGCGCGGCATCGGCGCGACGGGGTACGTGCGCGCAGGCCGAAAGCTGGGCGTCAGAAACGGACCATTCGATCTTGTGGAAAAGGCGCGCGAATCGGTACGAGAGCGCTTCCTCGCCGTCCTCGGCCCCACGCCCGCGCAGGGAATTCTCGCGGCGCTGGCGGTGGGCGACCAGCGCGCCATCTCGCGCGAGGAATGGGAGCTCTTCAATCGCACCGGCGTCACGCACCTGATGAGCATCTCCGGCCTGCACGTGACGCTGGTCTCGGGGCTCGCGGCCTGGCTCGTCGCCGCGCTGTGGCGCCGGGTGCCGCGCCTCGCGGCGCGCGCGCCGGCGAGAAGGAGCGCCGCGCTCGCCGCGGTCGTCGCGGCGCTCGGCTATACGCTGCTCGCCGGCTACGCCCTGCCCGCGCAGCGCACCTTCTGGATGGTCGCCGTGTTCGCCGCGGCGCTATGGCTCGACCGCATCGCCGCGCCGTGGCGCACGCTCGCGCTGGCGCTCGCCGTGGTGGTGCTGATGGACCCGTGGGCGCCGCTCTCGCCCGGACTGTGGCTGTCGTTCGGCGCGGTGCTGCTCATCTTCTACGTCGGCGCGGGCTGGAGCGCGCCCGAGCGGCGGCTTGCGCAGTGGGCGCGCGTGCAAGGGGCGATCACCGTCGGGCTCGCGCCGGCCGCGCTGCTGCTCTTCGGCCAGGTGTCGCTCGCCGGGCCGCTCGCCAACGCGGTGGCGATCCCGCTCGTCTCGGTCGTGATCACGCCGCTCGCGCTGCTCGCGGCGCTCGTGCCGCTCGATGCGCCGCTCGAGCTCGCCGCCTGGCTGGTGCAATGGCTGCTCGAGTTCCTCGAGTGGTGCGCCGCGCTTCCTTCGGCGCTGTGGCAGCAGCACGCCCCGGGCGGCGGGCTCGTGCTGCTCGCGCTCGCCGGCGCGCTCTGGCTGCTCGCGCCGCGCGGCGTGCCGTGGCGGCCGGTCGGCGCGGCGCTCATGGCGCCGGCCTTCCTCGTGCCGCCCGCCGCGCCTGCGCCGGGCGAGGCGTGGATCACGGTGTTCGACGTCGGCCAGGGCCTCGCGGTGCTCGTGCGCACCGCCGGCCACGCGCTCCTCTACGACACCGGCCCGGCGTTCGCCGACGACGACAGCGGCGCGCGGGTGATCGTGCCGGCGCTGCGCGGCGAGGGCATCGCCGCGCTCGACCTCGTCGTGCTCTCGCACGAGGACAGCGACCATCTCGGCGGCGCGCTGAGCGTGCTGGAGAGCTTCGAGACGCGCTCGCTCGCCTCGTCGCTGCCCGCTGCGCATGCGCTGCAGCCGCTCGCCGTCTCGGCGCGCCCCTGCCGGCGCGGCGACGCGTGGCGCTGGGACGGCGTGCGCTTCGAGTTCCTGAATTTCGCCGAGGCGGGCGGGTCGCGCAACAACGGAAGCTGCGTGCTGCACATCGCCGCGGCCGGGCACTCGCTGCTCCTCACCGGCGACATCGAGCGGCGCGCCGAGCTCGAGCTCGTGAAGGCCGGACCGGTGAAGAGCGACGTCCTCGTGGTGCCGCACCACGGCAGCCGGACTTCGTCGACGCCCGAGCTCGTCGCCGCGGTTTCGCCGCGCTGGGCGATCGTGCCGGTCGGCTACCGCAGCCGCTTCGGCCATCCGCACGCGCAGGTGCTCGAGCGCTATCGCAGCGCCGGCGCGCGCATCGCGCGCACCGACCTCGACGGGGCCGTTCACATCCTTCTCGCGCCGCAGGGCCTCGGCGTGGAAAGCGAGCGGCGGCTGCGCGCGCGGTATTGGCTACAATGAATTCATGTTCACGGCGGTGGTGCGCGTCAGCGGCACGGGGCGCCTCGCGGATTTCCGCGAGCGGCTGCGCTGGCTCATGGTGCGCGACCCCGACGCGGAGGACTACACCGAGCATCACCGGGAAGGCGCGCTCGAGTACCGCTTCACGCCCCGGCGCGGCATCCCTTTCCCGGCCTTCGCCGAGGCGTCGCGCGATTTTCCCGAGCTGCGCATCGACGCCGAGTGGCAGCACGACGGCGTCCGCGGCCGCGCGGTGATCGAGAACGGCCGCGTCACCCGGGACGAGGAGCCGGTGCCGCCGAGCGGCGTCGCGCTCGAGCTGGACGGCGAAGGCCGGCTCGAGCTGGCGCTGGTCTGCGAGCGCCGCGGCGACGAGTGGCTCGGCTACGCGGCGACGAGCGAGCGCCATACCTACTTCCGCTATCGCGACGCGCTCGTTCTGGTGGCGCCCGAGGACGCCGACGAGGCGCTCGAGGAGATCGCCTTCCGCCTGGTCGACGAGTGGCTGTGGTACGACGAGGAGGAAGCGCCCACCGAGCGTGCGCGCTACGCCGACTACGGCATGCCGGTGCGCGGCGCCAACGTGAAATCCGACAAGCTCGCCTGGCTGCGCGGCCAGGCGAAGAGAAGCTTTTCCACGCTCGAGCCGGCCGCCGCGCCGGTGCGCGAGGCCCTGGAGCGGCAGTGGCGCAAGCCGAGCTGAGGCGGCGCTCGGTGCTGTGCGCCTCGCCCAAGGGGCTGCATCGCATGGCGTACGTCGAGTGGGGAGACGCGCGCAACCGCGACGTGCTGATCTGCGTGCACGGCCTGACGCGCTCGGGCCGCGACTTCGACGAGCTGGCGCAGGCGCTGTGCGGCCAGTTCCGCGTCGTCTGCCCGGACCTCGCCGGGCGCGGCGACTCCGACCGGCTCGCCGAGCCGATGCTCTACGCGGTGCCGCAGTACCTCGCCGACATGGTGACGCTGATCGCGCGGCTCGACTGCGAGGCGGTGAGCTGGATCGGCACCTCGCTCGGCGGCCTGATCGGCATGGCGCTCGCGGCGCAGCCGGCGAGCCCGGTGGAGAAGCTGGTGCTGAACGACGCCGGCCCGGTGATCTCGCGCGTCTCGCTGCAGCGCATCGGCACCTACGTCGGCGCCGCGCCGGAATTCCCGAGCTTCGAGAAAGCCGAGGAGTACGTGCGCACCATCTCGGCGCCCTACGGGCCGCACGACGACGCGCAATGGCGCAAGCTCACCGAGCGCTGGGTGCGCCGGCATCCCGACGGCGCCTGGCGGCCGCACTACGACCCGCGCATCGCGCTCGCCTACCGCGCCAGCATCCCGGAGGAGGGTGACCTCGAGCTCTGGCCGATCTACGACGCGGTGCGCTGCCCGACGCTGGTGATCCGCGGCGAGCAGTCGGACCTGCTCAGCCGCGAGACCACCGCGGCGATGGCGCAGCGCGGGCCGCGCGCCCGGGTGGTCGAGATCCCGGGCGTCGGCCACGCGCCGACGCTCATGCACCCGGAGCAGATCGCCGTGGTGCGCGATTTTCTTCTCGAGAGCGAGGCCCCATGAAACGCATGCTTTTCCTGGTTCTGCTCGGCGCGGCGCAGGTGGCCGCGGCGCAATCGACCCTCGAAGCGGTGCGCGCGCGCGGCTTCGTGCAGTGCGGGGTCAACACCGGCCTCGCCGGCTTCTCGCTCGCCGACTCGAAGGGCGTCTGGCGCGGCATCGACGTGGACCTGTGCCGCGCGGTGGCCGCGGCGGTGTTCGGCGACGCGCGCAAGGTGCGCTACACGCCGCTCACCGCGCAGCAGCGCTTCACCGCGCTGCAATCGGGCGAGGTGGACATCCTGTCGCGCAACACCACCTGGACGATCACGCGCGACACCAGCCTCGGCCTGAACTTCGTCGGCGTGAACTACTACGACGGCCAGGGCTTCATGGTCCGCAAGGATCTCGGCGTCGCGAGCGCGCTGGAGCTGAACGGCGCATCGGTCTGCGTGCAGACCGGCACCACGACCGAGAAGAACCTCGCCGACTACTTCCGCGCCAACAACATGGAGCTGAAGTCGGTGGTGTTCGAGACCAACGAGCAGGCGCGCCAGGCCTATGACGAGGGGCGCTGCGACGCCTATACCACCGACGCCTCGGGCCTTGCCGCG
>DASVDO010000045.1:0-39138 GCA_036381055.1 Burkholderiales bacterium
AGCCGATCGCCCCCGAGTTGAGGGCCCGCTCGCGCGCGTCGTCCGTGGACACCACGCACACCGGGATGTGGCGCGTGGCGAGGTCGGCCTTCAGGCGCTCGAGCACCCGCCAGCCCTGCATGTCGGGCAGGTAGATGTCGAGGGTCATCACCGCCGGCTGGTACTCGCGCACCATGGCGAGCGCCGCGGCGCCGGTGCCCGAGACGATCGCCTTGAAGCCCTTCTGGCGCGCCGCCTCGAGCAGGATCTTGGCGAAGCCGAGGTCGTTCTCGACGATCAGCAGCACGCGCTCGCCCGCCTGGATGTCCTCGCGGTCGTCGCCCGCCTCGTTGACCAAAGCAACCGGCATTTCTTGTTCAACAGAAATAGCTTCCGGTGCCGGCGCGGCGGCGGGCTTGTCCGCCTCGGCCGCCGGGCGCGGCCGCGGCGCGCGGCCCGGCGCGTAGGCGAGCGGCAGGTACAGCGTGAACACGCTGCCCGAGCCGGGCGCGCTCACCAGCCGGATCTCGCCGCCCAGCAGCTTCGCCAGCTCGCGCGAGATGGCGAGGCCGAGCCCCGTGCCGCCGTACTTGCGCGAGGTCGAGCCGTCGGCCTGCTGGAACGCCTCGAAGATGATCTGCTGCTTCTCCGCCGAGATGCCGATGCCGGTGTCGCTCACCTTGAAGGCGATCACGGGGTCGGCCGCTTCCAGCGCCTCGCAGTCCTTCGACCAGCCCGAGACCGCCGGCGAGATGGCGATCGAGACATGGCCGGCGTGGGTGAACTTGAAGGCGTTGGACAGCAGGTTCTTGATGATCTGCTGCAGGCGCTTGATGTCGGTGTGCATCGTGCGCGGCAGGGCCGGGTCGAGCGCGACGCGGAAGTCCACCTTCTTGGTCTCGGCGACGTGCCGGAAGGTGCGCTCGACGTAGCGCTGCAGGTCGTCGAAGCGCAGCTCCGAGACCTCGACGTTGACCGTGCCCGACTCGATCTTGGAGAGGTCCAGGATGTCGGCGATCAGCGCCAGCAGCTCGTTGCCCGAGGCGTGGATGGTCTTGGCGAACTCGACCTGCTTGGCGTTCAGGTTGCCCTCGGTGTTGCGCGACAGCTGGTCGGAGAGGATCAGCAGGTTGTTGAGCGGCGTGCGCAGCTCGTGCGACATGTTCGCCAGGAACTCCGACTTGTACTTCGAAGTGAGCGCGAGCTGGGAGGCCTTTTCCTCCAACGCCTGGCGCGCCAGCTCCACCTCGCGGTTCTTGCGCTCGACCTCCTCGTTCTGGTGCGCGAGCAGGCGCGCCTTCTCCTGCAGCTCCTCGTTGGTCTGCTGCAGCTCGACCGCCAGCGACTGCGACTGCTTGAGCAGGTTCTCGGTGCGGGTGTTGGCCTCGATGGTGTTGATGACGATGCCGATCGACTCGGTGAGCTGGTCGAGGAACGCCTGGTGCGCCGGGTTGAAGCGCTCGAGCGACGCGAGCTCGATCACGCCGCGCACCTGGCCCTCGAACACCACCGGCAGCACCAGCACGTCGGCCGCGGCCTGCTCGGCGAGCCCGGTGCTGACGCGGAAGGCGTTCGACGCCACGCCGCAGAGCGTGAGCTTCTTCTTCTCCAGCGCGCACTGGCCGACCAGCCCTTCGCCGAGGTCGACCTCCTTGCCGTGCGAGCCCTTGCCGCCCGAGGCGTAGCTCGCGAGCAGGCGCAGCCGGCCGTTCTCCCCGGACAGGACGTAGAACTCGGCCTGCTGCGCGCCGACCACCGGGGCGAGCTCGGAGAGGATCATCTGGCCCACCGCCACCAGGTCGCGCTGGCCCTGCAGCATGCGCGAGAACTTGGCGAGGTTGGTCTTCAGCCAGTCCTGCTCGGTGTTCTTCTGCGTGGTGTCGCGCAGGTTGCGGATCATCTCGTTGATCGTGTCGCGCAGCGCCGCCACCTCGCCCTGCGACTCGACCGAGATCGAGCGCGTCAGGTCGCCCTGCGTCACCGCGGTCGCCACCTCGGCGATCGCGCGCACCTGCGTGGTGAGGTTGGCCGCCAGCTCGTTCACGTTCTCCGTGAGGTCCTTCCAGGTGCCCGCGGCGCCCGGCACCTTGGCCTGGCCGCCGAGCTTGCCTTCCACGCCCACCTCGCGCGCCACGGTCGTCACCTGCTCGGCGAAGGTGGCGAGCGTGTCGGTCATGTTGTTGATCGTCTCGGCGAGCGCCGCGATCTCGCCCTTCGCCTCGACCGTCAGCTTCTGCTTCAGGTCGCCGTTCGCCACCGCGGTCACCACCTTGGCGATGCCGCGCACCTGCGAGGTGAGGTTGGAGGCCATCGAGTTCACGTTGTCGGTGAGGTCCTTCCACACGCCCGACACGCCCTGCACGTCGGCCTGGCCGCCGAGCTTGCCCTCCGTTCCGACCTCTCTGGCCACCCGGGTAACTTCAGCCGCAAAAGAACGAAGCTGGTCCACCATCGTGTTGATGGTGCTCTTCAGCTCCAGCACTTCGCCCTTGACGTCCACGGTGATCTTCTTGGACAAGTCCCCCGCCTGCACCGCCTTGGTCACGTCGGCGATGTTCCTCACCTGCGAGGTGAGGTTGGAGGCCATGAAGTTCACCGACTCGGTGAGGTCCTTCCAGGTGCCGGAGACGCCCTGCACGTCCGCCTGGCCGCCCAGCTTTCCCTCCGTTCCGACTTCGCGGGCCACGCGTGTCACCTCGGCAGCAAAAGACCGGAGCTGGTCCACCATCGTGTTGATGGTGAGCTTGAGCTCGAGCACTTCGCCTTTGACGTCCACGGTGATTTTCTTGGACAAATCCCCGGCCTGCACCGCCTTGGTCACGTCGGCGATGTTCCTCACCTGCGAGGTGAGGTTGGAGGCCATGAAGTTCACCGACTCCGTCAGGTCCTTCCAGGTGCCGGCGACGCCCTGCACATCGGCCTGGCCGCCGAGCTTTCCCTCCGTTCCCACTTCGCGGGCAACGCGTGTCACCTCCGCCGCGAAGGAGCGGAGCTGGTCGACCATGACGTTGATGGTGTTCTTCAGCTCGAGGATCTCGCCCTTCACGTCGACCGTGATCTTCTTCGACAGATCTCCCGCGGCGACGGCCTTCGTGACATCGGCGATGTTCCTCACCTGAGAAGTGAGGTTCGCGGCCATGAAGTTGACGCTCTCCGTCAAATCCTTCCACGTACCGGCGACACCTTGCACATCCGCCTGGCCGCCCAGCTTGCCTTCGGTGCCCACTTCCCTCGCGACCCGCGTCACCTCGGCGGCGAACGAGCGAAGCGTGTCCACCATGGTGTTCACGGTGTTCTTCAGCTCGAGAATTTCGCCCTTCACGTCGACGGTGATCTTCTTCGACAGGTCGCCCGCCGCGACCGCGGTCGTCACCTCGGCGATGTTCCTCACCTGCGCGGTGAGGTTGCCGGCCATGGAGTTCACCGAGTCGGTGAGGTCCTTCCAGGTGCCCGACACGCCCTGCACGTCGGCCTGGCCGCCCAGCCGCCCCTCGGTTCCGACTTCCCTCGCCACGCGCGTCACCTCGGCGGCGAAGGAGGAGAGCTGGTCCACCATCGTGTTGATGGTGTTCTTGAGCTCCAGGATCTCGCCCTTCACGTCCACCGTGATCTTCTTCGACAGGTCGCCGGCCGCCACCGCCTTGGTCACATCGGCAATGTTGCGCACCTGGGAGGTGAGGTTGCGCGCCATCGAGTTCACGTTGTCGGTGAGATCCTTCCACACGCCCGACACGCCACGCACCTCGGCCTGGCCGCCGAGCGAGCCTTCGGTGCCCACCTCGCGCGCGACGCGCGTCACCTCGGCGGCGAACGAGGAGAGCTGGTCCACCATGGTGTTGATGGTGCTCTTCAGCTCCAGCACCTCGCCCTTCGCGTCGACGGTGATTTTCCTGGACAGATCGCCGGCGGCCACCGCCTTGGTCACCTCGGCGATGTTCCTCACCTGCGAGGTGAGGTTGCCGGCCATCGAGTTCACCGAATCGGTGAGGTCCTTCCAGGTGCCCGACACGCCGGGCACGTCGGCCTGGCCGCCGAGGCGGCCGTCGGTGCCCACTTCCCGCGCCACGCGCGTCACCTCGGCGGCGAACGAGGAGAGCTGGTCCACCATGGTGTTCACGGTGTTCTTCAGCTCGGCGATCTCGCCCTTCACGTCCACCGTGATCTTCTTGGAAAGGTCGCCCGCGGCCACCGCCTTGGTCACGTCGGCGATGTTCCTCACCTGCGAGGTGAGGTTGGCCGCCATGAAGTTCACCGATTCGGTCAGGTCCTTCCACGTGCCGGCGACGCCCTGCACGTCCGCCTGGCCGCCCAGCTTTCCCTCCGTTCCGACTTCCCGGGCGACGCGTGTCACTTCGGCAGCGAAAGAGCGGAGCTGGTCCACCATCGTGTTGATGGTCGATTTGAGCTCCAGCACCTCGCCTTTCACGTCGACGGTGATCTTCCTGGACAGGTCGCCGGCGGCCACCGCCTTGGTCACGTCGGCGATGTTCCTCACCTGCGAGGTGAGGTTGCCGGCCATCGAGTTCACGGAATCGGTGAGGTCTTTCCAGGTGCCGGAGACGCCTTCCACCCGCGCCTGGCCGCCGAGGATGCCCTCCGTGCCCACTTCGCGCGCCACCCGGGTCACCTCCGCGGCGAAGGAGCGGAGCTGGTCCACCATCGTGTTGATGGTGCTCTTCAAGGTCAGAAATTCGCCTTTGACGTCGACCTCGATCTTCTTCGACAGGTCGCCCTTCGCCACCGCGGTCGTCACGTCGGCGATGTTGCGCACCTGAGAGGTGAGGTTGGAGGCCATCGAGTTCACGTTGTCGGTGAGGTCCTTCCAGACGCCCGACACGCCCTTCACCTTGGCCTGGCCGCCGAGCTTGCCCTCGGTGCCGACCTCGCGCGCCACGCGCGTCACCTCGGCGGCGAAGTTGCCGAGCTGCTCCACCATCTTGTTGATGGTCTTGGCGTTGCGCAGGAACTCGCCTTCCAGCGGCCGGCCGTCGATCTCGAGCGCCATCGACTTGGAGAGGTCGCCCTGCGCCACCGCGCCGATCACGCGCGCCGCCTCGTTGGTCGGGTGCACCAGGTCGTCGATCAGCGAGTTGATGTTCTCCACCGACTGCGCCCAGAAGCCGCGCGCCTGCGGCAGGCTGGCGCGCCGCTTGAGCTTGCCCTCCTTGCCGACCATCTGGGTGAGGCGCGCCAGCTCCTCCGCCAGGGCGACGTTCTGCTCGACGAGGTCGTTGAACACGTCGGCGACCTTGCCGAAGCCGGCGCTGCCCGAGACCGGCAGCTTGGCACCCGGGTCGCCGCGGCGCAGCGCGGCCAGCGCGGCATGGATCAGCGCCAGCTCCTCGGCGCGGCTGACGGCGCCGGCGGCGGATTCCTTGAGCGGAAGATTCACGATCTTCTCCCTGTTTCTTCGGCGGGAATACGTCGGAGATTAGCCCACCCTGCCTGTAGAAAGGCGACGAGTCTGGTGTCGTCGTTTCCGCTACAACGTCCCTCTGTCGCACTGCGCCGACGGCGCCCCGGATCGGGCCGGGACAGGCTACGGCGTGTAGGGGAAAGCACTACAGGAGAAGCCGCCGCGGCGAAATCCGCGTGTCACGCGGCGCGCCTATCATCGCCGGGTGACCGGGCCCTCCTCGCGGCAGGACGCGGGCGGCGCGCGCCGCCTGCGCATCGTGATCGTCGACGACGACCGCGACGCGGTGCTCACGCTCGCCACGCTGCTGCACCACGAGGGCCACGAGGTGCGCGAGGTGTACCGCGGCTCGGAGGTGCTGCGCCTGGTGCGCGACTTCGATCCCGACGTCGCGCTGATCGACATCGGCATGCCCGGCATGACCGGCTACGACGTGGCGCGCGAAATCCGCCGCATCTTCGGCGGCGCGCGGCCGGCGCTGATCGCGGTCACCGGCTGGAAGAAGACCTCGGACAGGATCCTCGCGCAGCTCGCCGGCTTCGACCACCACCTCGCCAAGCCCTTCGAGCCCGACGCGCTGCTAGCGCTGCTCTCGCAGGTTCCGGTCAACCAGGTCCAGTAGCGCGTCCACCGCGAAGGGCTTCTTCAGGCAGCCGGCGCCGAGCGCGCGCGCGCCGTTCGCGAGCCCGTCGTGCCCGGTGATGAAGATCACCGGCAGGCGCGAGAGCTCGGCGTCGGCGGTCAGCCCGGCGACGAACTCCAGGCCGCCGCGGTAGGGCATCGCCACGTCGACCACCACCAGGTCGGGCGGCGACTCGCGCAGCGCGCGCTCGGCGACGATGCCGTCCTCGGCGACGCGCACCTCGTAGCCCGCGTTGGCGAGGTGCAGCTTCAGCAGCTCGCGAATCGCCGGCTCGTCGTCCACCACCAGCACGCTGTGACGGCGCATCGCGCCATTGTCATTTCCCGCCACCGCGGCGGCGTGTCGCAAATCATCGATTTGCTTGTCGCAGATTGACCCGCGCCGGCAGGACTACACGCCGCGGTCGCGCGATGTCTTGCGCCGGGCGTATCTCTCGGCGATGGACGAGCGCCGCTACCCCTTCACGCCGGCGGTGCTCATGTACGCGCCGGCGGCCTCCGGGGTGTACATGCTGTGGGACGGCGACACGCTCGTCTTCGTCGGGCACGCCTGCGCCCCGGATACCGTCCTCGCGCGGCTGATGGACCACTACTGCGGCCGGGCGCAGCCTTCGCAGGCGACGCACTGCGGCTGGGAGCTGCGCAACACGCAGCGCTGGCTCGACCGCGTGGGCAGGATCGGCGCGCGCGAGCGCGCCGAGCCGCCGGTTTACGCCGAGCTCGACTAGCCCGCTTTCGCGAGCAGCCGCGTCAGGATCGGCAGCAGGTCGGCGGTCAGGTGGCGCTTCGAGACGAACGCCTCGGCGCCGGCCTCCAGCGCGGCGAGGCGCAGCGCCTCGGAGTCCTGCACCGACATGACGACGATCGGGCAGCCCGGGTAGCGCCGGTGCAGCTCGCGCGCGGTCTCGATCCCGTTCGGGCCCGGCAGCTCGACGTTCACCAGCGCGAAGTCGGGCCGCGCCTCGCCGGCGAGCTCGAGCGCCTGCGCCATGTCGTGTGCCTCGCGCAGCGTGAGCGGCAAGAGCCGGCTCAGCCAGCCGCGAAGGGCGGCGCGCAGCGCGTCGTGGTCCTCGACGAGCAGCGCGCACGTCTTGCCGGGCTGCACCGCCGCGCTCATGACCGATGCTAGGTCGGGCCGCGCGGCGCTGTCAGTCGGGCCGGTCCGACAAAAGCGGTCGGGCCGCGCCCGACAGCGGTCGTTTTTCTTCCTACTCGAGCGGCACGATGCCGCGCTGGATCGCGAACTTGACGAGGCCCGCCACGTCGCGGATGCCGAGCTTCTCGACCAGCCGCGCGCGGTAGGTCTCGACCGTCTTCTGCGACAGCGCGAGGCGCGCCGCGATCTCGGCGCCGGTGCGGCCCTCGGCGAGGAGCTGCAGCACCTCGCGCTCGCGCGCCGAGAGCCGGCCGAGCGGGTCCTGCTTGTCCTCGGCGCTGTAGTCGTCGATCACCACGTCGGCGACCTTCGGGCTCAGGTAGCGCTGGCCGGCGAACACGGCGCGGATCGCGTCGACCACCTCCTTGGCCGCCGAGCGCTTGACCACGTAGCCCGCCGCGCCGGCCTTCAGCGCGCGGCGCACGTACTCGCGCTCGGCGTACATCGAGAGCACGATCACCCGGCAGCGGCTGTCGCGCTCGATCACCGCGCGCGTCGCATCCGCGCCGTTCAGCTCGGGCATCGACAGGTCCATCAGCACCACGTCGGGCCGCGCCTCGCGCGCGAGGCGCACCGCCTCGCGGCCGTCGCCCGCGATGCCGACCACCTGCATGTCGGGCTGCGCCTCGATCAGGTGCTTCAGGCCTTCGGCGACCACGCCGTGGTCGTCGGCGATGAGTACTTTGATGGGCATGAGGCGAGCCTCAGAAGGGAACGGTGGCCCTCAGCACAGTACCACTTCCCGGGGCGCTCGCGATATCCAGCCGTCCGCCGGCCGCCTCCGCCCTTTCGCGCATCGTGGTCATGCCCCAGCGGCTGGCGCGCGCCTCGGCGGCGGCGGCGTCGAAGCCGGTGCCGTCGTCGCGGATCTCGACGCTCATGTGAGCGCCCTCGGCGGCCACCGTGACCGTGACGCGCCGCGCCTGGGCGTGCTTGGCGACGTTGTTCAGCGCCTCCTGCGCGATGCGGAACAGCGCCACCGCGGCGTCGCGGCGCAGCTCGCGGTTGCGCTCGCGCGCCTCGTCGTGGAAGTCGACCTCGATGCCGGTGCGCTTGAAGAACTCCTCGGCGTACCAGCCGAGCGCCGCCGCGAGGCCGTACTCCTCCAGCAGCGGCGGCCGCAGCTCGGCCATCACGTTCTCGATCGACTGCAGCGTGCCGTCGACCAGGCCGAGCGAGTCGCGCAGGCGCATGCGCACCTCCATCGGCGCCGCCTCGCCGAGCGCGCCGAGCACGATGTCGAGGTTGATGTTGAGCGCCGAGAGGTTCTGCCCGACGCGGTCGTGCAGCTCGCCGGCGATGCGCCGGCGCTCGGCCTCCTCGGCCTCGACCAGCCGGCGCGACAGCGCCTGCAGGCTGGCCGCCGCGGCGCGCAGCGCTTCCTGCGCCTGGCGGCTCTCGGTCATGTCGAGGCAGGCGCCGAGCAGCTTGATCGGCCGGCCGGCGCCGTCGCGCACCACCTCGCAATGGCTGCGCAGCCAGCGCTGCGTCCCGTCGGGGCGCACGATGCGCTCCTCGGCGGTGAAGCCGTGCCCGTCGATCAGCGCGCGCGCCACGCGCTCGCCGCTCAGCGCCCGGTCCTCGGGATGCACGCGCTCCAGGTAGCGCTCGAAGCTCGGCTGCGAGCTCGCCGGATCGAGCCCGTACAGGCGGTAGAGCTGCTCCGACCAGGTGAGCCGGCCGCTCGCGGGGTCCCATTCCCAGCAGCCCAGGCCGGCGACCACCTGCGCCTCCTCGAGCAGGCGGCGCTGCTCGGCGAGCGCCTCTTCGGTGAGCTTGCGCTCGGTGATGTCGGTGGCGATGCCGCCGACCCCGGCGAGGGCGCCCTGCGCGTCGTACAGGGGAAACTTCACCACCAGGCTGACGTGCTCGCCGTCGACGTAGCGCGCCCGCTCCTCCACCTCGATCGGCCGGCCGCTCGCCTTGACGTGCGCGTCGTTGGCGCGGAACAGCGCCGCCTGGCCGTGCGGGAACAGCTCCGCGTCGGTGCGGCCGAGCGCCTGCTCCTCGCGCAGCCCGAAGCGCTCCAGGAACTGCCGGTTGACGAAGCGGTAGCTGCCCTCGACGTCCTTGATGAACATGAGCGCCGGGCTGTTGTCGGCGAAGGCGCGCAGCCCCGCTTCCGGCAGCGCCACCCGCTCGCGGTGGCGCCGCTGCTCGGTGAGGTCGCGCGTCACCTCGGCGAAGCCGGTCACCGCGCCGTCGGGCGCGCGCAGCGCGGTGATGAGCACGTCGGCCCGGAAGCGGCTGCCGTCGCGGCGCAGGCGCCAGCCCTCGTCGCGGATGCGCCCCTCGCGCGCCGCGTGCTCGAGCAGCTCCTGCGGCCGCCCGGCGGCGCGCGCCTCCGCCGGGTAGAAGAGCGAGAAATGGCGGCCGACGATCTCGGCCGCCGAGTAGCCCTTGATGCGCTGCGCGCCGGTATTCCAGCTCACCACCCGCCCTTCGCAATCGAGCAGGAATATCGCGTAGTCGGCGACCGTCTCGACGAGCAGGCGGAACTGGGCGTCGGCCGGGTCGACGGGGCCGAGCTGCGCGATGCGGGCGTCGGGTTCCATCGCGGGGCGATCATACCCGGCATGCCCTGTAGTGGCATCGCTACAGCATTTTCATGGTTTGCCCGGCAAACCGGCGCGAGCGCCGGGCGGCGGCTTTTGCTATCGTGGGCGGGCACAAGTCAAAACGCATGCCACGCAAGAACGACGACCTGATCCGCAAGCTCGTCCAGATCCAGGAGCAGGCGCGCATCACGATGGAGGAGCTGCCGGCGGCGCAGAAGCTCGCGCGCGACCGGCTGAAGCTGATCGTCGGCCTCGCCGGCTACGTCGCCACCGCGCTGCAGCTCGAGGAGAGCAGCGACGTCAACGTGCCGCGCGAAGACGGGCAGCAGCCGAGAAAAAGCCTGCAGTAACCGCTAACATCGCGGCATGGTGTCTGCGCAAGACGTCCGCGCGGCGGCGGCGCGCATCGCCGGCGCGGTCGAGCGCACGCCCTGCCTGCCCAGCCGCACGCTGTCGCGCCTCGCCGGCTGCGAGGTGTTCCTCAAGTTCGAGAACCTGCAGTTCACCGCCTCCTTCAAGGAGCGCGGCGCGCTGAACAAGCTGCTCGCGCTGTCCGCCGAGGAGCGCCGGCGCGGCGTGATCGCGATGAGCGCCGGCAACCACGCGCAGGCGGTCGCCTACCACGCCGCGCGGCTCGGCATCCCGGCGGTGATCGTCATGCCGCGCGGCTCGCCCAACACCAAGATCAAGAACACCCGCGTGCACGGCGCCGAGGTGGTGCTGGAAGGCGACTCGCTGCACGGCGCGGCGGAGCACGCGCGCGAGCGCGCGCGGCGCGACGACCTGGTGTTCGTGCATCCCTACGAGGACGAGCGGGTGATCGCCGGCCAGGGCACGGTGGGCCTGGAGATGCTCGAGCAGGTGGGCGACCTCGACGCGCTGATCGTGCCGGTGGGCGGCGGCGGGCTGATCTCCGGCATCGCGCTCGCGGCGAAGGCGCTGCGGCCGCAGATCCGCGTCTACGGCGTCGAGTCGAAGACCTACCCGTCGATGCACCAGCGCCTCGCCGGCCTGCCGGTGCAGGTCGGCGGCGACACCATCGCCGAGGGCATCGCGGTGAAGGACGTCGGCGACATCGCGTTCGCGATCATCCAGCGCCACGTCGAGGAGGTGCGGGTGGTCGAGGAAGAGGCGATCGAGCGCGCCGTGGTGGCGCTGATCGAGATCGAGAAGACCGTCGCCGAGGGCGCCGGCGCCGCGGCGCTCGCCGCGCTGCTCGAGCACCCGGCGCCCTTCGCCGGCAAGCGCGTCGGCCTGGTGATCTCGGGCGGCAACATCGACAGCCGGGTGCTCGCCTCGGTGCTGATGCGCGGCCTGGTGCGCGACCAGCGCCTGGTGCGCCTGCGCGTCACCGTGCGCGACGTCGCGGGCAGCCTCGCCAAGGTGGCGGCGCTGATCGCCGAGGCCGGCGGCAACGTCGTCGAGGTACAGCACCAGCGCATCTTCGGCACCGCCTCCGCGCGCGCCACCGACATCGAGTTCCTCATCGAGACCCGCGACCGCGAGCACAGCGCCGCGCTCGTCCAGGCGATCGAAAGCGCCGGAATCAGGGTCTCCGTCTCCTAATTCGGGGGACGGGGAGCCCGAATTAGCGCTTTTGTTTCTCGGGCCGCTGCCGCGCTTCCTCCGCCTGATCGAGACCGCCGCCCAGGCCGGCTTCCTCGGGACCGACCACGCGGTCGATGCTCCGGTCGCTGTCGGCGCTGACGTCCGGCTCGGAGCCGTCGATATTCCTGCCGGCGCCGGTCACGTCCTGGCCGCTGTCCGAGGTATCGCTCGGGCCGAGGGTGCCGCTGTCGTGGCCCTTCGGCGTCTTGCGGCCGCGCCGCGCGGGAATGTTGTCCGGGTCGAGTGTGCTGCCTGCCATGGAACCCTCCGGTGGGTAATGCCCAGCGTCGTGCAAGGCGTGTTCCCGCGCGGGGGTCCAGCTTTTTAGTTCGGGCTCCGTCCCGCTCCGTCCCCGAATTACGCGGGCGCCTTGCGCAAGGTGAGCTCGCGCGCGATCAGCACCCCGCCGAGCGCCAGCCCGACGATGTCGGTCGCGTAGGCGCCGCGGAACATGTCGCCCGGGATGAGGGTGAGCACGCCGGCGATCACGAACAGCATGCGCTGCCACGCCGGGAGCGGCCGGTAGAAGAACCCGACGACGCCGATCGTGCCGAGCCAGATGCCGAGCGCGGCGGTGATCACCGCCCAGGCGGTGGCGAGCGGCGGTCCGTGCATCAGCAGGGTGGGCGACAGCGCGAAGAGGAAGGGCACGATGTACGCCGCCCAGCCGATGCGCGTCGCGGTCCAGCCGGTCTTGTCGACGTCCGAGCCCGCGATGTTGGCCGCGGCGAAGGCCGACAGCGCGACCGGCGGCGTGACCATCGACATGACGCCGAAGTAGAGCAGGAACATGTGCGCCGCCATCGGCTGGATGCCGACCTTGACGAGCGCCGGCGCGATCAGCGTCGCCATGATGATGTACACGCCCACCGTCGGCAGGCCGAGGCCGAGCAGGATCGCCATCAGCGCGGTGAGCAGCAGCATGCCGGCGAGGCTCTCGCCGGTGATCGCCAGGAGCTGCAGCGTCAGGCCGAACGCCAGGCCGGTGATGTTGAGGATGCCGATGAACATGCCGGCGACGGCGCAGATCAGGATCAGGTCGACCACCGTGCCGCCGGTGGAGACGACCGCGCGCAGCACGTCCTTCAGCGGCACGCGCCGGCCCTTGTAGCCGAAGACGAGCGACAGCGCGGCGAGCACCGCCGCGGCGAGCAGCGCCGCGTGCTCGGCCTGCCAGTGCCAGGCGACCAGCGCGTACACCAGCACCACGAACGGGATCGGGAAGTGCCAGCCGGCCCTGAGCACCTCGAGCGCGTTCGGCAGGCGCTCGCGCGGCTCGCCGCGGATGCCGCGCTTCGCCGCCTCGACGTCGACCTGGAAGAACAGCGCCAGGTAGTAGAGGAACGCCGGGATGATCGCGGCGATCATCACCTCGACGTACGGCACGCCGAGCACCTCGGCCATCAGGAAGGCCGCCGCGCCCATCACCGGCGGCATGAGCTGCCCGCCGGTGGAGCCGACCGCCTCGATCGCCGCGGCGGTCTGCGCCGGGAAGCCCGAGCGCACCATCAGCGGGATGGTCACCACGCCCACCGCCGACACGTTGGCCACCGCGCTGCCGGAGATCGTGCCGAAGAACGCCGAGCCGACCACCGCGACCTTGGCCGAGCCGCCGCGGTAGCGCCCCATCCAGCCGCGCGCGAGGTCGGTGAAGAACTCCGAGCCGCCCAGCTTGCCGAGGAGCTGGCCGAGCAGGATGAACGGCACGATCACGATCACCGCGATCTGCAGCGGCGTGCCGAGCAGCGCGTTGGTGTCGAGGCTCTCGTAGACCAAGAGCCGCGTGAACTCCACCGGCCGCGACTGGAACACGCCGGGCAGGTGGTCGCCGAGCATCGCGTACACCACGCCCGCCAGCGTGAAGCCGACGAGCGAGAAGCCGGCCATGCGCCGCGTGCCTTCCAGCACCAGGAGCGCCAGCGCCGCCGAGGCGAGGATGCCGTCGAGCGGCCGCATGGTGAGCCGCGTCGACAGGTCGGGGTAGGCCCAGGCGAGATAGAGGCACAGCGCCAGCCCGCCGAACGCCGCCGGCAGGTCGATCCAGGGCCGGCGCGGCGCCACCAGGAAGCAGATGGCGATCGCCAGCCCGAGCACCGCGAGCAGGAGCTGCTCGGTGTAGAGGTTCAACCCGAGCAGCGAGCGCTGCAGGTCGAGCACCCAGACCACCACGCAGCCGATCAGCAGCGCCTGCAGGATGAACAGCGCCGGCCCGAAGGCCGTCCTCGGACGCGGCTGCGTCTCGCCGAGGAATTCCTCAGCCATGGAGGGCCGCTAGAGCCCTTTCTCCTTGTAGAACTTCTCCGCGCCCGGGTGGAAGGGCGCCGGCATCTTCTTGTGGATCTGGTTCGGATCCCAGATGCCGAACGCCTTGAGGCTCTCGGCGAGCTTCGGCTTGTTCTCGTACATCGCCTTGGCGATCTTGTAGACCGTCTCGTCCTTGACGTGCTTGCCGACGGTGACGAGGTAGTCGTAGGCGAGCAGCTTGGTCGGGCCGTCGAGGCCGACGAATGCCGGCGAGGGCTTGACCGTGGTCACGTAGGCGTAGGGCATCAGCTTCTGGATGCGCGCGAGCGCCTGCGGCTCGTCGTTCACCGGCAGGAAGCGGATGCCGCCGACCGTCTTGTGCACCTCGGCCACCTTGGCCGCGCCGAGCGCGAAGAAGCCGCCGTCGAGCTTGCCTTCCATGAAGTCGTCGGCGCCGCGCACCACGTTGGGCACCAGCACCGGCACCACGTCGCTGCGCTGCAGGCCGCCGCTCGAGATGATCGCGTCGACGATGCGCTCGAGGGTCACCTGCGCCGAGTAGCCGTACGGCAGGCGCTTGCCCTTCAGGTCGGCGAGCGACCGGATCGGCGAGTCCTTGCGCACGAAGATGCTCGAGTAGAGCGGGAAGATCACGCCGAGCACGCGCAGGTTGGGCTGCCGGCGGCCCTGGTACATGCCCTCGCCGTGGCTCGCCTCCTCGATCTCGAGCACGTTGCACACCGACAGGTCGAGCTCGCCCGAGTTGACGAGCGGCAGCACCGCGCTCGAGCCGGAATACGGCTGCACCCGGCTCTGGATGCCGGCCGCCTCCGACATCACGCGCGCGATCGCCGCGCTCATGTTGTAGCCGATGGAGCCCTGCGGCGCGCTGCCGAAGCCGAGCACCTGGGCGTTGGCCGCGAGCGGCAGCGCCGCCAGCAGCCAAGTCAGCAAGACTTTCCTCATGGTCTCCTCCTCGTGGAAGGCGGCATTGTAGCTAGGTTTCGTAAACGGACACCTCGACCAGGTTCAGGTCGGGGTCGCGCACGTAGACCGAGCGCATCGGCCCCCGGGCGCCGGTGCGCGCCACCGGGCCCTCGACGATCGGCACCTGCGCCGCCTGCAGCCGCCGCATCACCTCGTCCAGGGGAACCGCGGCGACGAAGCACAGGTCGAGCGAGCCCGGTACGGCGACGTGCGCGCGCGGCTCGAACTCCCGCCCCCATTCGTGCAGGTTGATCTTCTGCGCGCCGAAATTGAACGACAGCCGCTCGCCCCCGGGCGTCGCGAAGCGCGTCAGCTTCATCCCCAGCACCTCGGTATAGAAGCGGATGCACGCCGGCGTGTCGCGGGTGGTGAGGACGATGTGGTCGATGCGATCGATCATGGGGTCACCCCCTAATAAACGGTGACAGTCACCCTCTTTTTATTTTCTCGGTCAGACAATCTGCTGCGCCTTCAACGAGGCGATCTCTTCGCGCGAATAGCCCAGATCCGACAGCACCTGCTCGGTATGCTCGCCGAGCTTCGGCGCGGGGGAGCGGATATCGCCCGGGGTGGCGGAAAGCTTGGGCACGATGCCCGGCACCTTGAGCGGCTCGCCGTCGCCGGCGACGACCTGCGCCAGCATGCCGCGCGCGGCGTAGTGCGGGTCGCGCGCGATGTCGGCGGCGGTGTAGATGCGCCCCGCCGGGACCTCGGCCTTCTCCATTTCCGAGAGCACTTCCTCGAGAGAGCGCTGCGCGGTCCATTGTCCGATCGCCTCGTCGATGCGCTGCATCTGGGCGGCGCGGCCGTCGTTCCTCGCGAGCGCCGGGTCGTCGCGCAGGTCTTCGCGGCCGATCGCCGTCATCAGGCGGCGGAACAGGCTGTCGGCGTTCGCCGCGATCAGCACGTGGCTGCCGTCGCGGCAGGGATACAGGTTCGACGGCGCGATGCCGGGCAGCGCCGAGCCGCTGCGCTCGCGCACGTAGCCCTGCGCGTCGTATTCGGGAAGCAGGCTCTCCATGCAGTTGAACATCGCCTCGTAGAGCGCGACGTCCACGACCTGGCCTTTTCCCGTCTTCCCGGCTTCATGCAGGGCCATGAGCGCGCCGATCACGCCGTGCAGCGCCGCGATCGTGTCGCCGATCGACAGGTTGGGGCGCGCCGGCGGCCGGTCGGGGAAGCCGGTGATGTAGCGAAAGCCCGCCATCGCCTCGGCGATCGCGGCGAATCCCGGCCGGCTGCGGTAAGGGCCGCTCTGCCCGTAGCCCGAGATGCGCACCAGGACGAGCTTCGGGTTCTCGCGCGAGAGCGCCTCCCAGCCGAGGTTCCATTTCTCCAGCGCGCCCGGGCGGAAGTTCTCGATCACGATGTGCGAGCGGCGCGCCAGGCGCCGCACGATCTCCTGCCCTTCCGGCCGGCGCAGGTCGCAGGTGAGCGACTTCTTGTTGCGCGCCTGCACGTGCCACCAGAGCGAGGTGCCGTTGCGCATGCGGCGCCACCTGCGCAGCGCGTCGCCCTCGCCCGGCGGCTCGATCTTCACCACCTCGGCGCCGAAGTCGCCGAGCGTCTTGGCGCAGAACGGCCCGGCGATCAGGCTGCCGAGCTCGAGGACCCGGATTCCGGCGAGCGGACCGCTCAAGTCACCTGAGCTTCAGCAGACGTAGCGGGTCGTACTCGAGCACCGTCTCGCCGCGCTGGTTGATGACCTTGTTGGCGAAGCGCACCAGGCCGCGGTCGCGCTTCGAGGTGAGGCGATGCTCGATCACCTCGGCTTCGACGTGGATCGTGTCGCCGACGCGCGTCGGACCTTTCACGTCGAGCGTGCAGCCGAGAAACGCGAGCCCGGTGTCCTGCATGGTCGGCAGCAGCAGCCCCTCGGCGAACGAGTAGACCAGCGCGCCGGGCACCGGCCGGCCCTTGATGGCGCGATCGGCGTCGTCGGCGACGGCGAACAGCTCCTCGGTGAGCCAGGTGAGGTTGACGAACGCCGCGACGTCCGCCTCGGCGATGGTGCGCCGGTGCGTGCGGAAGCGGAATCCCGGCCGCAGGTCCTCGAAGCTGAAGCCCCGGCCGACCACGCGCGGCGCGCTCATGCGGCTTCCCGAATTACGACCCTGACCCCGAATTGCTTGCGCACGGTACGATTCTAGCCAATGACCGATTCGCTCGCGCCGCGCGCCAAGTTCGGCGTGCTCGCGCCCTCGACCAACACCTCGGTGCAGCCGGAGTACGAGGCGATGCGCCCCTGGGGCGTGACGCACCACCACTCGCGGCTGGTGATCCCGGACACGCGCGTGCGCGACGACGCGGGCTTCCTCGCGATGATGGACAGCATCCGCGGCGCGCTCTTCCCGGCGCTCGAGGCGGTGCTCACCTGCCATCCCGACTACGTGATCCTCGGCATGTCGGCGGAGACCTTCTGGGACGGGCTGGACGGCAGCCGTCGCCTGAAGAAAAAGCTCGGGCAGATCGCCCGCGTCGGCGTGGCGATGGGCTCGGACGCCTGCCGCGAGGCGCTGCGCGCCTACGGCCGCGGCATCCGGCGCCTGGGCATCATCACGCCCTACATGCCGGTGGGCGACCGGCAGGTGCGCCGCTTCTTCACCGACTGCGGCTACCAGGTGGTGAACCTGCTCGGCCTGAAGTGCAGGAGCCCGGTGCTGATCGCCCACGAGTCGAAGGGGCGGCTGCGCGACGCCATCCTCGAGGTGAACCGCGGGCGCGTCGACGCGATCGTCCAGGTCGGCACCAACCTGGCGATGGCCGAGGTCGCGGCGATGGCCGAGTTCTGGCTCGGCAAGCCGGTCATCGCGATCAACACCGCGACCTACTGGTACGCGCTGCGCGACTACGGCATCAGGGACCGCGTGCCCGGCTGGGGCTCGCTCCTGCAGGAGCACTGAGCTGGCGAAACGCGCGCCGGGCCTGCTTGCAGCGACTCTCCTGGCAGCGTTTGCGCTCGGCGCGGCGGCGCAGCGCCAGGCCACCGAGAGCGAGCTCAAGGCGGCGTACCTCTACCGCTTCCTGTCCTTCGTCGAGTGGCCCGCCGGGCGCTTCGCCGATCCGCAGGCGCCGATCGTCATCGCGCTGGCCGGCGCGCCGGAGGTCGCCGACGAGCTGCGGCTCGCGGTGCAGGGACGCCGCGCCCAGGGACGGCCGGTCGCGGTGCGCTCGCTCGCGCCGGGCGAGGCGCCCGGCGACGCGCACGTGCTGTTCGTCGGCCCCGATTCGGCGCGGCGCCTCGGCGCGCTGGCGCTCGAGGCGCCGCGCGGCACGCTGGTCGTCGCCGACGGCGAGGAGGCGCTCGAGCACGGCGCGATGATCGGCTTCGTCGCGATAGAGGACCGGCTGCGCTTCGCCGTGGCGCTCGACGCGGCCGAGCAGGCGGGGCTGCGCATCAGCTCGCGCATGCTGTCGGTGGCCGCCGAGGTGAAGGGGCGCCGGCCGTGAGGCGGTTCGTCTCGCTGCGCGCCAAGCTCACCGCGGCGGTGGTGGCGACCGCCTTCGTCGCGCTGCTCGCCAACGGCGTGGCGCTGCTGGTGCTCGAGGTGAAGAGCTACGGCGAAGCGCGGGTCGCCGAGGCGCGCACGCGCGCCGAGATCCTGGCGCGCGCGACTGCCGCGGCGATTGCCTTCGGCGACGTCAGGGACGCCGAGGCGTCGCTGCGCGTGCTCAAGGAGAACCCCGATGTGCTGAGCGCCGCGCTCTATACGCCGGAGGGCAGGCTGTTCGCCTCCTACAGCGGCGGCGAGCCGGTGCCGCCCGCGCCGGGCAGCGAGCTCGCGTTCCGCATCGACGGCGCGCGTATCACCGGCTTCCACCCGGTGGTGCAGAACGGCACGGCGATCGGCACCGTGTACCTGAGCATGCGCAACGACGCCTACGAGCGGCTGCGCGGCTACCTGGGCGTGCTCGGCGCGGCGCTGCTGCTCGCGCTGGCGCTCGCCTTCCTGGTGTCGTTCTGGCTGCAGCGCATCTTCACCCGGCCGATCCTCGACATCGCCGACACGGCGCGCCGCGTGATCGAGCACGGCGACTACACGGTGCGCGCGCCGCACCGCTCCGCGGACGAGACCGGGCTGCTCGCCGACGCCTTCAACCGCATGCTCGACGAGGTGGAGCGGCGCTCGAGCGAGCTGCGCGCCGCCGACCGCCGCAAGGACGAGTTCCTGGCGACGCTCGCGCACGAGCTGCGCAACCCGCTCGCGCCGATCACCAACAGCGTGCAGATCCTCAAGCTCAAGGCGCCGGCCGACCGCGACATCGCCTGGGCGCGCGACGTGGTCGACCGCCAGGTGAGCCACATGGCGCGGCTGCTCGACGACCTGCTCGACGTGGGACGCATCACCACCCGCAAGCTGCGGCTGCAGAAGACCCGCGCCGACCTGCGCACGGTGCTGGAAAGCGCCGTCGAGGCCAGCCGGCCGCTGATCGACGCCGGCGGCCACCGCCTCTCGCTCGACACGCCGCAGGCGCCGCTCCGGGTCGAGGCCGACCCGGTGCGGCTGGCGCAGGTGTTCTCCAACCTGATCAACAACGCCGCCAAGTACACCGACCGCGGCGGCCGCATCGAGGTGCGTGTGCAGGCCGGCCCCGAGATCCGCGTCGCGGTGCGCGACAACGGCATCGGCATCGCGCCCGAGACGCTGCCGCAGGTGTTCGAGATGTTCAGCCAGGCGGCGCCGGCGCTCGACCGCTCGCAGGGCGGGCTGGGCATCGGGCTGTTCCTGGTGAAGAACCTGGTCGAAATGCACGGCGGCTCGGTCGAGGCGAGGAGCGAGGGGCCGGGCAAGGGCAGCGAGTTCGTGGTGCGCCTGCCCGCCGCCGGGCCCGGCGCAGCCGCCGCGGATGAGCGGCCGTCAGTACCTTGAAGCGAGCGGCGAGCGCCGGTCGTAGCCCGAGCGCCGGTCGGGGCCGCGGAAAGGCGCCAGCAGGAACAGCACGCCGGCGAGCGCAAGCAGCGCCGCGCCGGCCGCGGCGAGCAGCCAGGAGCGCTCCACCGCGCCCTCGCAGACGTTGAACGCGCCCCAGCCGAGCAGCAGCCAGGCGGCGAAGACGCGCGAGGAAGGCAGCGGCCCCGGGCCGCGCAGCGCCGACCACTGCACGAGCACGCCGGCCAGGCACATCGCCCAGCCGAGCACCGGGAACCACGGCGCCGTCGCCGCGGGCACGCGCCAGTGCAGCACGCGCTCGAAGAGGATCACGTCGAGCAGCGCCCCGAGGCCGACGCCGAGCAGCAACGCCGCATTGCGAATCTTGGTCGCGCGCATGCGGTAAAGCATACAACCCGCCGGCACATATTACTTGCGCGACAAGCGCGAGTGACATGCGTCCGATAAGTGTCGCCGCCGTGGAACGTGCCTTGCTCTTCTCCCGCGCACCTGTGTCCCCGGAGGCTCGCTTGCGGAAAACTCTCGCGCTCATCAGTGAACACGCCTCGCCGCTCGCCGCGGTCGGCGGCATCGACAGCGGCGGGCAGAACGTGTACGTCGCGCAGGTGGCCCGCGCGCTCGGCCGCATGGGGTACTCGGTGGACGTCTTCACGCGCCGCGACAGCGCCGAGCTTGCGGAAACGGTGCCCTTCGCCCCCGGGGTGCGCGTCGTCAACGTGCCGGCCGGGCCGCCGAGCTACGTGCGCAAGGAGGAGATGCTGCCGCTGATGGACGAGTTCTGCGGCTTCGTCTGCGACTTCGCGGCGAGGAACGGCGGCTACCTCCTCTCGCACGCCAACTTCTTCATGTCCGGGCTCGCCGCGATGCGGCTCAAGGAGCGCTTCGGCACGCCCTACGTCATGACCTTCCACGCGCTCGGCCGGGTGCGGCGGCTGCACCAGGGAGCCGCCGACCAGTTCCCGCCGGAGCGCCTCGCCATCGAGGACGAGGCGATCGAGCGCGCCGACGGCATCATCGCCGAGTGCCCGCAGGACCGCGTCGACCTGACGACGCTCTACCGGGCCGACCTGCGGCGCATCGCGGTGATTCCCTGCGGCTACGACAAGGCCGAGCTGTGGCCGATCACCAAGGCGTTCTCGCGCCGCGCGCTCGGCCTGCCCGCCGACGGGCCGATCCTGCTCAACGTCGGCCGGCTCGCGCCGCGCAAGGGCATCGACAACCTGGTGCGCGCGCTCGGCCGCCTGAGCCGCGGCTACGGCGTGACGGCGAAGCTGATCGTCGTCGGCGGCAACTCCGACCTGCCCGACCCGGCGCTCACGCCCGAGATCGGCCGCCTGAAGGCGATCGCCGCCGAGGAGGGCGTCGAGCGCCAGGTGTGCTTCACCGGGCGGCGCTCGCGCGAGTTCCTGAAGCTCTACTACAGCGCCGCCGATCTTTTCTGCACCACGCCGTGGTACGAGCCCTTCGGCATCACGCCGCTGGAGGCGATGGCGTGCGCGACGCCGGTGATCGGCGCCGATGTCGGCGGCATACGCTTCAGTGTCGTCGACGGCGTGACGGGCGCGCTGGTGCCGCCCAACGATCCCGGGGCGCTCGCGGCCAAGGCCGCCGAGCTGCTCGCCGACCGCGAGCGCCTGCGCGACATGGGCCGCGCCGGCCTGCACCGCGTGCAGACGCAGTTCACCTGGCCGAAGGTGGCGCGCTCGATCGGCGCTTTCTACGACCAGGTGCTCGGCATCCGCGCGCCGCAGCGCCGCGTCGCGGCGGAAGCGGCATGAAGCCGGTCGCGCTCGTCACCGGCGCCGGCCGCGGCCTCGGCGCCGCCATCTGCAAGGAGCTCCAGGAAGCGGGATACGAGGTCGTTGCCGCAGACCTGAAGTTCGGCGACCGGGCGGTCGGCCGGCGGATGACGCTCGACCTGACCGACGAAGCCGCGATCGGCCGCGCGCTCGGCGGCCTCGACCGCCTGGACGTGCTGGTCAACAACGCCGGGATCGATTTCACCCTGCCGATCGACGAGCTCTCGGTAGCCCAGTGGGACGCGGTGATCGGCGTCAACCTGCGCGCGCCGTTCCTGCTCGCGAGGCACGCGGCGCGCCTGATGCGCGCTCAGGGCGGCGGCCACATCGTCAACATCGCCTCGACGGCGGCGAAGCGCACCTGGGCGAACGCCTCGGCCTACCACGCGAGCAAGTGGGCGCTGCTCGGGCTGTCGCACGCGCTGCACGCCGAGCTGCGGCCGCAGCGCATCAAGGTCACCGCGGTGGTCGCCGGCGGCATGCGCACGCCGTTCCTCCTCGAGCGCTTCCCGGACATCGATCCCGGCATCCTGCAGGACCCGGCCAACGTGGCGAAGACCGTGCGCTTCGTCCTCAGCCTGCCCGCCGAGAGCGTGATCCCGGAAGTGATGGTGATCCCGATGAAGGAGGGAAGCTGGCCGTGACGCGCGCGGTATTCGTCGACAAGGACGGCACGCTGGTAGAGAACGTGCCCTACAACGTCGACCCGGCGCGCATCGCGCTCGTCCCGGGCGCGCGCGAGGCGCTGGCGGCGTTCGCCGCGGCCGGCTGGCGCGTGCTCGTGGTCTCCAACCAGCCGGGCGTCGCGCTGGGCCGCTTCCCGGAGAGCGCGCTGCAGGGCGTCGCCCGACGGCTGCGCGAGCTGCTGCCGCGGCTCGACGGCTGCTACTGGTGCCCGCACGCGCCGGACGCGGGCTGCGCCTGCCGCAAGCCGGCCGCCGGGCTGCTCGAGCGCGCGGCGCGCGAGCACGGCATCGACCTCGCCGCCTCGTGGATGGTGGGCGACATTCTCGACGACGTGGAAGCCGGCCGGCGCGCCGGCTGCCGCACCGTGCTGCTCGACAGCGGCAACGAGACCGAGTGGCGAATTACCCCGGAGCGAGTGCCCGACCACGTGGCGTACGACTGGGCCGGCGCCCGCTCGCTCGTCATGGCGCGCGAGGCGCTCGCCTCTTCATGAGCGACTGGGCGAGCGTCCGCCGGCTGCTCTGCGTGCGGCTGGACAGCATCGGCGACGTGCTGATGACGACGCCCGCGATCCGCGCGCTGCGCGAGACGCTCGGCTGCCACGTGACGCTCCTGACCTCGGCCGCCGGCGCCGCCACTGCGCCTTTCGTGCCGGAAGTCGACGAGACGCTGGTCTTCGCCGCGCCGTGGATGAAGGCGGGCGGCGAGGCGCCGGGCGACGACCTGGCGACGATCGAGCGGCTGCGCGAGGGACGCTTCGACGCCGCGGCGATCTTCACCGTGTACAGCCAGAGCCCTCTGCCTGCGGCGTATCTCTGCTACCTGGCGGGCATCCCGCGGCGGCTCGCGCACTGCCGCGAGAACCCGTACCGGCTGCTCAGCGACTGGGTCGCCGATCCCGAGCCGGAGAAGCTGGTGCGTCACGAGGTGCGCCGCCAGCTCGACCTGGCCGCGGCGGTGGGCTGCGCTACCGCGGACTCGCGGCTTTCGTTCCGCGTGCCGGCGGCGGCGCGCGCGCGCATGGAGCGCGAGCTCGCGGGCATGAGGCGGCCGCTGGTCGTCGTGCACCCCGGCGCGAGCGCCGCGTCGCGCCGCTATCCGCCCGAAAGCTACGCGCGCGCGATCGACCTGCTGATCGACGACACGGGCTGCGAGGCGCTGTTCACCGGCGAGCGCTGGGAAGCGCCGCTGGTGGACACGGTGCGCGGCGCGATGCGCAGGCCGAGCCGCTCGCTGGTCGGCCGGCTCGGCCTGGGCGAGCTCGCCGCGCTGATCGAGCAGGCCGACCTGCTCGTCTGCAACAACACCGGGCCGGCGCACCTCGCCGCGGCGCTCGGCACGCCGGTGGTGGACCTCTACGCGCTCACCAACCCGCAGCACACGCCGTGGCAGGTGCCCAGTCGTGTGCTCAACCACGACGTGCCCTGCCGCAATTGCTACAAGAGCGTCTGCCCGGCCGGCCACCACGATTGCCTGCGCCGTGTCGCTCCCGAGGCGGTAGCCGCGGCGGCGCGCGACCTGCTGCAGCTTCCTTCGCTGGAAAGGCTGCCCGCGTGATCACCCTCGGCATCAACGCGGTGTTCCACGACTCCGCCGCCTGCCTGGTGCGCGACGGCCGGGTCGTCGCCGCGGCGGAAGAGGAGCGCTTCACGCGCATCAAGCACGGCAAGCGGCCGCTGCCCTTCACGGTGTGGGAGCTGCCGCACCACGCGATCGACTACTGCCTTGCCGAGGCCGGGATCGAGCTCGCCGAGGTCGATCATGTGGCGTATTCGTTCGACCCGTCGCTGCTCCTGAAGGAGCGCGCGTTCCCGCTCGAGCTGCCCCTGGAGCCGAGCGCCTTCGCCGCCAAGCAGTCCTGGGTGTCGCCGTGGGAGCCGCTTGCGCTCGCCTACGTCTGCAACGCCGAGCGGCAGCTCGTCGACGGCGCGCCGCATCACATCCGCAAGAGGTTCTCCTCGGCGAAAAGCAGGCGGCGCTGGCAATGGCACTTCGTCGAGCACCACCTCTCGCACGAAGCGAGCGCCTTCCTCGCCGCGCCGTACCGCGAGTCGGCGGTCATGACGCTCGACGGCCGCGGCGAGCTCGCGACCACCAGCTTCGGCAGCTTCTCCGGCAGCGACTACCGGCGCCTGCAGCAGGTGCAGGTGCCGCACTCGCTCGGGCTGCTCTACGAGCAGGTCACCGACTACCTCGGCTTCCTGCACTCCTCCGACGAGTACAAGGTGATGGCGCTCGCCTCGTACGGCGACCCGGTGCACGCCCCGGCCTTCCGCGGCCTGATCCGCCTGAGCGGCGGAAGCTACGAGATTCGCAGGCCCGACCTCGCCGAAATGTTCGGCCCGCCGCGCATGCGCGGCGGGCCGCTGGAGAAGCGCCACTTCGACATCGCGCGCTCGCTTCAGCTCGTGCTCGAGGAATGCGCAGTGGAGCTCGCGCGCTGGCTGAAGGAGCGCACCGGCGCCGGCAACCTCGCCATGGCGGGCGGGGTGGCGCTCAACTGCGTGATGAACGCGCGCATCCGCGACGCCGGGCACTTCGAGTCGGTCTGGGTGCAGCCCGCCGCCGGCGACGCCGGCACCGCGCTCGGCGCCGCGCTGTGGATCGACTGGCAGAGCCGCGGCCGCCTGCGCGACTGGCACATGGACCATGCCTACCTCGGGCCGGCCTACGGCGACGACGAGATCGAGGCGTTCCTTCGCCGCAGCAAGCTCGCCTACCGGAAGCTCGACGACGTGCCCGGGCAGGCGGCCGCGATCCTCGCGCAGGACAGGATCGTCGGCTGGTTCCAGGGCCGCATGGAGTTCGGGCCGCGCGCGCTCGGCGCGCGCTCCATCCTCGCCTCGCCGCTCTCGCCCGGCATGCAGCAGCGGCTGAACGAGATCAAGGACCGCGAGGACTTCCGGCCGGTGGCGCCGGCGGTGCTCGAGGAAGAGGCAGGACGCTGGTTCCGCGGCGCGCGCGCCTCGCCGTTCATGCTGTTCGTCTACGACGTCGCGCCCGACAAGGCCGATCGCATCCCCGCGGTGCGCCACGTCGACGGCACGGCGCGCATCCAGACCGTCAACCGCAGCCAGAACCCGCTCTACTACGACCTGATCAAGGCGTTCCAGCGCAGGACCGGCGTTCCGGTGCTGGTCAACACCTCGTTCAACACGCGCAGCGAGCCGGTGGTGTGCACGCCGCGCGACGCGGTGGAGTGCTTCTGGACCTCGCCGATCGACGCGCTGGTGATCGGCTCGTTCCTGCTCGAAAAATGAAGATCGCGATCTTCCGCGCGCTCCAGCTCGGCGACCTGCTGTGCGCCATCCCGGCGGTGCGCGCGATCCGCGGCGCGTTCCCCGAGGCGCGCATCGCGCTGGTCGGCCTGCCCTGGGCGCTCGAGCTGGCGCGGCGCTTCCGCGCCTATTTCGACGGCTTCGCCGAGTTCCCGGGCTTTCCCGGTCTGCCCGAGCGCGCGCCCGACCTGGCCGCCATCCCCGGCTTCTTCAGGGACATGTCGGCGGAGAAGTTCGACCTGGTGCTGCAGATGCACGGCTCGGGCGAGCTCGCCAATCCGCTCGCGCTGCTGATGGGCGGCAGGCTCACCGCGGGCTACTACCGTCCCGGGCGCTATCGCCCGGACGCGCAGCGCTTCTTCCCCTGGCGCGACGACGAGCACGAGGTGCTGCGCTGGCTGCGCCTCGCGCGCGAGCTGGGCATCGAGCCGCGCGGCACGCAGCTCGAGTTCCCGCTGCGCGACCGCGACTGGGAGCAGTGGTACGCGCTGCGGCTCGGCGAGTACGCCGTGCTGCACGCCGGCTCGCAGCTCGCGTCGCGCCGCTGGCCGGCCGAGCGCTTCGCGGAAGTGGGCGACGCGCTGGCGGCCGAAGGGCTGCGCATCGTGCTGACCGGCAGCGCCGGCGAAGCGCCGCTCACCCGGCGGGTGCGAGAGGCGATGCGCGAGCCGGCGCTCGACCTCGCCGGCCGCACCACGCTCGGCGCGCTCGGCGCGATCATCGCGCGGGCGCGGCTGCTGGTGTGCAACGACACCGGCGTGTCGCACATCGCCGCGGCGACGCGCACGCCGAGCGTGGTGATCGCCTGCGGCTCGGATCCGAAGCGCTGGGCGCCGCTCGAGCGCGGGCTGCACCGGGTGATCCACCACGAGATCGCGTGCCGGCCGTGCGCGCACCGCGAGTGCCCGATCGGCCATCCCTGCGCGCTCGCCATCCCGCCGCGCACGGTCGTCGAAGAGACGCGCAAGGCATTGCTGTGCGCCGCCTGAAAATCCTCACCTGGCACACGCACGGCGCCTACCTTTACTACCTCACCCAGGCGCCGCACGACTTCTACGTGCTCTCCAGGCCCGGCCGCCCGCCCGGCTACGGCGGACGCTGCGGTCACCTGCCCTGGGGCGCCAACGTGCACGACCTGCCGGCCGGCGAGGCGAGGAAGCAGTCGTTCGACTGCATCGTCTTCCAGGACGACGCGCAGTACCTGAGCGACCAGTACGAGCTGCTCACGCCGGCGCAGCGCCGGCTGCCGAAGATCTACATCGAGCACGATCCGCCGCGGCAGAACCCGGTAAACGAGCGGCACATCGTGCAGGCGCGCGACGTGCTGCTCGTGCACTGCACGCACTTCAACCGCCTGATGTGGGACAGCGGCGAGACGCCCACCCGCGTCATCGATCACGGCGTGCTGCCGCCGCGCGCGCGCTACGGCGGCGAGCTGGCGCGCGGCCTCGTGGTGATCAACAACCTCGCGAGCCGCGGCCGGCGGCTCGGTTTCGATATTTTCGAGACCGCGCGCCGGCAGGTGCCGCTCGACCTGGTCGGCATGGGCTCGCAGGCGATCGGCGGCCTGGGCGAGGTGCTGCACGCCGGGCTGCCCGCCTTCGCCGCGCGCTACCGGTTCCTCTTCAACCCGATCCGCTATACCAGCATGGGCCTCGCGGTGATCGAGGCGATGATGGTCGGGCTGCCGGTCGTCGCGCTCGCCACCACCGAGATGGTCACCGTGATCCGCGACGGCGAGAACGGCTTCATCGACACCGACGCCGGGCGGCTGGTCGAGCGCATGCGCGCGCTGCTCGCCGATCGCGCGCTCGCCGAGCGGCTCGGGAACGCGGCGCGGCGCACGGCGCTGGAGCGCTTCGGCATCGAGCGCTTCGTCGCGGACTGGAACGACGCGTTCGCCCACGTGACCGGGCTCATGCACGAAAGAAGCGCGGCATGAGAGACGCATTGCGCAAGCGCGTCCTGGTCACCGGTGGCGCGGGCTTTCTCGGCTCGCACCTGTGCGAGCGGCTGCTCGCCGAAGGCCACGACGTCCTGTGCGTGGACAACTTCTACACCGGCAGCAAGGACAACCTGCTCGCCGCGCTGGGCGACGCGCGCTTCGAGCTGCTGCGCCACGACATCACCTTCCCGCTGTACGTCGAGGTGGACGAGATCTACAACCTCGCCTGCCCGGCCTCGCCGGTGCACTACCAGCTCGACCCGGTGCAGACCACCAAGACCAGCGTGCACGGCGCGATCAACATGCTGGGCCTCGCCAAGCGGGTGAAGGCGAAGATCCTGCAGGCGTCCACCTCCGAGGTGTACGGCGACCCGACGGCGCATCCGCAGAAGGAGAACTACTGGGGCCACGTCAACCCGGTGGGCCGGCGCTCGTGCTACGACGAGGGAAAGCGCTGCGCCGAGACGCTGTTCTTCGACTACCGGCGCCAGCACGGCCTGCGCGTCAAGGTGGCGCGCATCTTCAACACCTACGGCCCGCGCATGCATCCCAACGACGGCCGGGTGGTGTCGAACTTCATCGTGCAGGCGCTGAAAGGCGAGCCGATCAGCGTCTACGGCAAGGGGCGCCAGACGCGCTCGTTCTGCTACGTCTCGGACCTGACCGAGGGCCTGGCGCGGCTGATGGCGAGCGACGACGACTTCACCGGGCCGGTGAACCTGGGCAACCCGCACGAATGCACCGTGCTGGAGCTCGCCGAGCGGATCGTCGATATCGCCGGCTCCCGCTCGGCGATCCGCTTCGAGCCGCTGCCCTCGGACGATCCGGCGCGCCGCTGCCCCGACATCCGGCTCGCGCGCGCGATGCTCGGCTGGCAGCCCAGGGTGGCGCTGCGCGAGGGGCTCGAGAAGACGATCGCCTACTTCGACGAGCTGCTTCGCCGCCGGGGTGCCGAACTGGTGCAAAGCGATGGGCGGTCGTCCCCGCGAAAGCGGGGACCCAGCTTCTAGTTCGGGCTCCGTCCAGCTCCGTCCCCGAACTAGCAGCGGTAGCGCAGCGCGCCGACGATGCGCCAGAACACCGAGAGCGGCGGGATCAGGATCGAGGTGAGCACCATCTCGGCGACGTGCTTCGGCGCCTTCGACGTGCCGTGCAGCCGGTGCGCGATGAAGCGCCCCGTGAGTCCGGCCCACAGCGCGAAGGCGATCCACGAGAAAGGCGCGGCCGCGAGGCACAGCACCGTCAGGTAGTAGTCCCAGCGCGGCGTCGCGCGGATGCGCTCGCGGTACAGGCGCGGGTGCTTGCGGTAGAGCAGCGAATCGAACAGCACCTTCTTCTGCTGCCGCAGGCTGACGCCCCAGGGCGCCGGCCGCACCGGGTGCACCACCACCGCGCCCCCGGCCCGGCCGATGCGGTAGCCGCCTTCGAGCAGCCGGAATTGCAGGTCCGAGTCCTCGCGCCAGGGCATGCGGAACGCCTCGTCGAAGCCGCCGAGCTGCTCGAGCACGGTGCGGCGCACGAAGCAGTTGGCGGTGACGAACTCGGCGCGCTCGAGCCCCGATTCGTTCCGCTCGTAGTCGGTGGGCGGATCGGAGCGCGGCATGATCGTGCGTCCGACCACGGCATCCGCGCCGCGCCGCATCGCCGCCAGCCCGGCTTCGAGCCAGCGCGGATCGGGCACGGTGTCGTCGTCGGTGAAGGCCACGATAGGCGAGCGCGCCTTGCGCCAGCCGCGGTTGCGCGCCGCGGCCGGCCCGGAGCGCAATTCGGTGTCGTCGCTGACGATGATCTCGTACTCCCCGCGCGGCAGCGTCTGCCGCTCGAGGGCGGCGAGGCAGCGCTCGAGCAGCCCGGGCCGTCCGCAGGTCGGGACGACGACTGAGACGATCACGGCCGCGCAGAGGCAAGCGGCGTTCCGGGCCCGAGTCTTGCGTCCGCCTTGCCGTTTTCCAACCGAGGACAGCCATGGAACGGATCGAGAAGAGCATCGAGGTGCGCTGCCCCGTGCGCACCGTCTACAACCAGTGGACGCAGTTCGAGGAGTTCCCGAAGTTCATGTCGGGCGTGAAGGAAGTCCGGCAGATCGACGACACGCATCAGCACTGGCACGCCGAGATCTGGGGCAAGGACAAGGAGTGGGACGCCGAGATCATCGAGCAGGTGCCCGACCAGAAGATCGCCTGGCGCAGCACCACGCCGGAGACGCCGAACGCCGGCACGGTGCGCTTCGAGCCGGTCGGCCAGGACCTCACCCGAGTCCACCTCGCGATGGAGTACGAGCCGAAGGGCGCGGTGGAGAACGTCGGCGACGCGCTCGGCGCGCTCGACCGGCGAGTCGAGACCACGGTGAAGCAATTCAAGCAATTCATCGAGAGCCGCGGCGCCGAGACCGGCGCATGGCGCGGCGAAGTGCGCGGCGGCCAGCGCACCGGCTAGACCAAAGCCCCCCGCGGAAGCGGGGGCTTGCTTGCGAGCCTGTCGGGGGCCTCCCGGCAGCAATTTCCCGGGGTGCTTGGTAACGTGGCGCGCTTCGGGATGCAACAGCTACAAGACAGAGAGTTCTTTCTCGAGCGGCTGCACGAGATCGAGGAGCAGGCGCGACTCGTGCTCGACGAGATGATCGCCGCGCCGAGCATCCACCGCACGCGGCTGCTGCACATCATCTCGCTATCGCAGGAGATGCGCGCGCTGCTCTCCGGCGCCGCCTAGTAGGACTTGGGCAGGCCGAGCACACGCTCGGCGATATGGCAGAGAATGAGCTGCGGCGTAATGGGGGCGATGCGCCCGACCAGCGACTCGCGCAGGTAGCGCTCGACGTCGTACTCCTTGGCGTAGCCGTAGCCGCCGTGGGTCATGACGGCCTGCTGGCAGGCGTCGAAGCACGCCTCGCCGGCGAGGTACTTGGCGCCGTTCGCCTCGGCGCCGCAGGGCTTGCCCGCGTCGTAGAGCGCGGCGGCCTTGAGCACCATCAGCCCGGCCGCCTCGAGCGCCAGCCAGTTGGCGGCGAGCGGATGCTGGATGCCCTGGTTCTGGCCGATCGGCCGGTCGAACACCACGCGCTCGCGCGCGTACTTGGCGGCGCGCATGACGGCGCAGCGCCCCAGCCCGACCAGCTCGGCGGCGATCAGGATGCGCTCCGGGTTCATGCCGTGCAGGATGTACTCGAAGCCCTTGCCTTCCTCGCCGATGCGGTCGGCCTCGGGCACCGGCAGCGCGTCGAAGAAGACCTGGTTCGAGTCCACCGCGTGGCGGCCCATCTTGTCGATCTCGCGCACCTCGATGTAGCGGCGGTCGAAGTCGGTATAGAAGAGCGTCAGCCCTTTCTCCGCGCGGGCGAGCAGCAGGACCTTCTCCGCCACCTGCGCGGTGGAGATCCACACCTTCTGCCCGGAGACGATGTACCTGCCGTCCTTCTTCTCGGCGCGGGTCTTCAGCTTGCGCGTGTTCAGCCCGGTGTTCGGCTCGGTCACCGCGAAGCAGGCGCGCTCGCGGCCGGCGATGAGCGGCGGCAGCATGCGCTGCTTCTGCTCCTCGGTGCCGAACACCACCACCGGGTTCAGGCCGAAGATGTTCATGTGCACCGCGGAAGCGCCGGAGAAGCCGGCGCCCGACTCGGCGATCGTCTGCATCATCAGCGCCGCCTCGGTGATGCCGAGCCCCGCGCCGCCGTAGGCCTGCGGCATGGCGATGCCGAGCCAGCCGTCGCGCGCCAGCGCCTGGTGGAAATCGGCGGGAAACTCGCCGTCGGCGTCGCGCTTTCGCCAGTACTCCGCGTCGAAGCGCGCGCAGAGCTTGGCGATCGCGTCGCGGATGTGCTCCTGCTCGTCGGTGAGAGAAAAAGGGGTCAGAGCAATTTTCCGGAAATGGAATCGAAGTACGGGAAATTGTTACAGGAAAATTGCTCTGACCCCTTTTAGCTCGGCGATCGCGCCGTCGTCGAAGCCGAGCTCTACCAGGATCTCGCGCGTGTGCTCGCCGAGCTTCGGCGTGCCGCTGCGGATCGCTGCGCCGCGCGCGCCGTTGGCCCAGACGGGGAACTTCGCGTGGCCGCGCTCGAGCGCCTGCCGCTCGACGAGCTGCGGGTGGCGCGCCGCTTCGCCGGGCGTGACGCAGAGATCCACCGGGATGTCGTTCGCCTCGAGCAGGCGCTGCCACTCGGCGGCAGTACGAGTCTTGAAAATTCGTTCGAGGAGAGAAGACAGGGCATCGCCATGCTTGCGCCGGCTCGCATCGGTGGAAAAGCGCTCGTCGCCGAGCTCGGGCACGAGCTTCACGAAGCTCTGCCAGAAGTGCTCCTCCAGGATGCCGAGCGTGAGGCGCGCGCCGTCGGCGCATTCGAACACGTCGTTCACCGGGAAGATGTGCGCGCGCGGGTCGGCTTGCGGGTCGAGGCCGTGGCGCATCGCGCACATGAAGAACGCCGCCTCGAAGAGCGAGAGATCGAGGTAGGCGCCCTTGCCCTCGCGCAGCGCGGCGAGGATGGCGATCGCGGCGAAGCTGCCGCCCGCCATGTCGGCCACCGGCAGCGACGAGCGCGCCGGCGGCTTCAACCACCCGCCGGGAAAGGCGAGGCCGCCCGCCGCGGCGACGTAGTTCACGTCGTGGCCCGGCCGCTCGCGCCACGGGCCGGTCTGGCCGTAGCCCGAGATCGAGCAGTAGACGAGGCGCGCGTTGTGCCGGCGCAGCGACGGGTAGTCGATGCCCAGGCGCCTCGCCACGCCCGGCCGGAAGCCTTCGATGGCGACGTCGGTTTTTTCCGCCAGCCTGCGGATCACGTCGGCGGAGGCCGAATGCTTGAGGTCGATGGCGAGGCTGCGCTTGTTGCGGTTCTCGGTGTGGAACTGCACCGGCACGTAGCTGCGGCCGGGATCGCCGCGCGGCGGCTCGAGCTTGATCACGTCGGCGCCGAGGTCGGCGAGGATCGACGAGCAGAACGGCCCGGGCACGAACATCGAGAAGTCGACCACCCGCACCCCGGCGAGCGGCAGCCAGGCGGGCGCCATGTCAGCGCTTCATGCCAGCCCGGCCTTGGCGCGCTTTGCCGCCAGGCGCTCGCGCTGCTTCGCCGTGTCGACCACGAAGCGCACGTGCCGGCCGCGGCCGCACTCCTCTACCGGGTCGCGCACCGAGAACTCGAACGTCACCTTGCGCCGGTCGACCTCGACGATCCTGATCGAGATCGAGACCGACAGGCCGAGCGGCGTCGCCGCGAGGTGGTCGATCGAGACATGCGCGCCGACCGAGTCCTCGCCGGGGTCGAGGTGCTCGAGCAGGAAGTCGCGGCAGGTGTACTCGACGTCGCTCACCATGCGCGGGGTCGCGTACACCATGCCTTCCCTGCCCATGAAGCCGATGCAGCGGCTCTCGTCGACGACGACGTCGCGCCGGGCGGTGAGGCCCGCCTGAAGAGTGGATTTCATGATCCGATAACGAAAGAGTTCGGGCTCCGTCCAGCTCCGTCCCCGAATTCAGGGGGTCTGGTAGCCGGCGCGCTGGATGGCGCGCCTGAGCTGGTCGGGTCCCGATTTCGCCGGGTCGTAGGTGACGCGCGCGCGCCCCTGCTCCAGCGAGACGTCGACCTTCGCCACGCCGGGCACGCCGTTCAGCATGCGGGTCACGCTCTGCACGCAGCCCTGGCAGTCCATGCCTTGCACTTCCAGCTCGACGGTTTCCATGCGCCGATCATACAGCGCTTGACCTTCCCATGATGGGAAGGTAAAGACTGGGGCGATGAACATCAGCCAGGCGGCCGCCGCCTCGGGCGTGTCGGCCAAGATGATCCGCCACTACGAGGCGATCGGCCTCGTGCAGAAGCCGCGGCGCTCGAGCGCCAACTACCGCGTCTACGGCGAGGCCGACGTGCACGTGCTGCGCTTCGTGCGCGCGGCGCGCGAGCTGGGCTTCTCGATGGGCCAGATCGGCGAGCTGCTCGACCTGTGGCGCGACCGGCGCCGGCCGAGCCGCAAGGTGAAGGCGCTCGTCACCGCGCACCTGCGCGAGCTGGAGCGGCGCATCGCCGAGCTGCAGGCGATGAAGAGCACGCTCGAGCAGCTGGCGCACCACTGCCATGGCGACGACCGCCCCGACTGCCCCATCCTCGAGCGGCTGGGCGGCGGCGCATAGCGATGGCCGGCGTTCCGGCCTTGTGGTAGGTTCTCACTCGCAATGCATAAGCTGAAAACGCTTGTGCTGCTCCTGATGCTGGCGCTTCTGCCGGTGCGCGCGCTCGCCGCGGTGACGAGCGGCTTCTGCGCCTTCACCGACCACCACGGCGCCGCGGCTGCCGCCGGGCATTCCCACGGCGAGGCCTCGTGCAGCTTCTGCGTGGAGCACTGCTCCAGCGCGGCCTTCGCGCCTTCGGATACGCCGCCGAGGATCGCCGAAGCGCCCGCCGGCGGGCATTCGCTTCTCTACCAGCGCTCGCTCGCGGGATTCATTCCCGACCCGCTCGACCCGCCTCCCCTCGCCGCCTGACCGACGCTGTCACGTGACGCCGCGCCCGCAGGCGCGCGCGTCGGTTCGTCGTGCTTCGGAGGATGCAGTCCATGAGTCATTGGTTCGCACATCGCGGCGCGCGGCGCCGCTTCCTGCAATGCACCGCCGCGCTCGGGCTGCTGCAGGCTTTTCGCGGCCTCGCGCCCGCCTATGCGCAAGGCGTTCCCGGGCCCGGCGCCGAGCTGCGCGTGGGCGGCGGCCGCGTCGCCGATCTCGTCATCGCCCGCACGCCCTTCTCGTTCGGCGGGCACCGCGGGAGCGCGATCACCGTCAACGGCACGCTGCCGGGGCCGATCCTGCGCTTCCGCGAAGGCGAGACGGCGACGCTGCGCGTCGCCAACCGGCTCGACGAGGACACGTCGATCCACTGGCACGGCATCCTGGTGCCTTCCGGGATGGACGGCGTTCCCGGGCTGAGCTTCCCCGGCATCCGCCCGGGCGAGACCTTCACCTACCGCTTCCCGGTGCGCCAGTCGGGCACCTACTGGTATCACAGCCATTCTTCGCTCCAGGAGCAGCTCGGCCATTACGGCCCGCTCGTCATGGAGCCGGCGCATCACGACCCGGTGCGCTACGACCGCGAGCATTTCGTCGTGCTCTCGGACTGGACGTTCCGCGACCCGCACCGCGTGCTGGCGATGCTGAAGAAGAGAAGCGGCGTCTTCAACTTCCAGCAGCGCACGCTGGGCGACTTCTTCCGCGAGGCGAAGGCGAACGGCTTCCGCGACGTCTGGCAGGAGCGAAAGATGTGGGGCGAGATGCGCATGAGCCCGACCGACATCCTCGACGTGACCGGCGCCGTCTACACCTACCTCGTGAACGGCCTGCCGCCGGACGGCAACTGGACGGCGCTCTACCGTCCTGGCGAGCGGGTGCGCCTGCGCATCATCAACGCCTCGGCGGGCACATTCTTCAACGTGCGCATCCCGGGCCTGCGCATGACCGTGGTCGCGGCCGACGGGCAGAACGTGCGGCCGGTGACGGTCGACGAATTCCAGATCGCCATCGCCGAGACCTACGACGTGATCGTCGAGCCGAAGGCCGACGCGGCGTACACGATCTTCGCCGAGGCCATGGACCGCAGCGGCTATGCGCGCGGCACGCTCGCGCCGCGTCCCGGCATGGCGGCGGCGGTGCCGGCGCTGCGCGAGCGAGCGCTGCGCACGATGCTCGACATGGGGATGGACCACGGCGGCGGCGAGCATGGGCACAACGGCCACGCCGGCGCGGGGCAGACGAGCCACGAGCACATGCACAGGGACCACGGCGGCGGGACGCCGAAGGAGGCGCCGCCGAAGGAGAGCCCGACCGTCGCGCGCCACGGCCCGGACACGCACGGGCCGGAGAACCAGATGGTGGCCGAGATCCAGCGCAACCGGCTCGGCGAGCCGGGCACCGGCCTGGAGAACGTCGGCCACCGGGTGCTCGTCTACACCGACCTCGAGGCGCTCGAGCCGTCGTTCGATCCGCGCCCGCCCGAGCGCGAGATCGAGTTCCACCTGACCGGCAACATGGAGGCGTTTGTCTGGGGAATGGACGGCCGCAAGTTCTCCGACTCCGGCGCGCAGCCGAAGCTGCGCGTCGGCGAGCGGGTGCGCTTCACGCTGGTCAACGACACGATGATGGAGCACCCGATGCACCTGCACGGCGTGTTCCTCGAGATCGTCAACGGCGCCGGGCGCGCGCGCCAGCCGCGCAAGCACACGATCAACGTCAAGCCCGCCGAGCGGCTGTCGTTCGACTTCACCTTCGACGAGCCGGGCAACTTCGCCTTCCACTGCCACGTGCTCTACCACATGGAGATGGGCATGTTCCGCTTCGTCAACGTGTCGGGCCGGGCGCTGCGGAGGCCGGCATGAGACGCCTCCTCCTCTTCGTCCCGCTCCTCTGGCTGCAAAGCGCGTCGGGCCAGGATCCCTACCCGCTGCCGCCGAGGGAATGGCCGCAGCCGGTCATGGACCGCGAGCTCTTCGCCATGGTGCTGCTGGAGCGCCTCGAATACCGAGCGCAATCGGGCGACGACGGATGGCTGTGGGACGGCCAGGCGTGGTACGGCGGCGACCGCTACCGCCTGTGGCTCAAGAGCGAAGGCGAAGGCGAGGTGGGCGGGCGCGCCGAGAGCGCCGACGTGCAGGCGCTGCTCGCGCGTCGCATTTCTCCCTACTGGCACCTCCAGGCGGGAGTGCGCGAGGCGCTGCGGCCGCGTCCTTCGCGCACCAGCGGCGTCGTCGCGCTCCAGGGGCTCGCGCCGTACTGGTTGGAGCTCGACGCGAGCCTGTTCTTCGGCGACGGTCCGGTGTCCGGCCGGGTCGAGGCGGAGTACGATCAGCCCCTGACGCAGCGATGGATCGTGCAACCGCGCCTCGAGGCGACCTGGTCGGGCGATTCGGACGCGGAGCGCGGCGTGCGCAGCGGCCTCGGCGAGATCGAGCTCGGCCTGCGCCTGCGCTACGAGATGCGCCGCGAATTCGCGCCCTACGCCGGCGTGAGCTGGACGCACCGCGTCGGCGCGGGCAGCGATAGCGCGCTGGTGCTCGGCTTGCGTGCCTGGTATTGAGCCATGAGAGCCCTGCTCGCCATCCTCGCGGTCCTGGCGCTGCTCGTCGCGGCCGCCGCCGGCATTGCCTACTCGGGCGCCTATAACGTCGCCGCCGACGAGCCGCACTGGCGGCTCACCGAGCGTTTGCTCGCCCTGGTGCGCGAGCGCTCCATCGAAGCTCGCGCCGGGCGCATCGACGTGCCCGACCTCGAAGACGCGAAGCGCATCGCCGAAGGCGCCGGCCACTACGCCGAGATGTGCCAGGGCTGCCATCTCGCGCCCGGCATGGAGGATACGGAGCTGCGCAAAGGCCTCCAGCCGCGCCCGACCGACCTGACGCGCGAGCGCGTCGATCCTCGCCGGGCGTTCTGGATCGTCAAGCACGGCATCAAGATGACCGGCATGCCGGCCTGGGGAACGACGCACGACGACGAGACGCTCTGGGGCGTCGTCGCCTTCCTGCGCAAGCTCCCCGGGATGGACGAGCAGCGCTACCGCGAGCTCGTCGCCAGGGCCGGACCGCACTCGCCCATGCAGCACGGCGAGCCCGCCGGAAAGACGGGCCACTCGCACTCCCACTCGCACGGCGCGAAGCCGCATACCCATTGACCTTCCAATGATGGCAACGTCGAGACTCCAAGCCATGGCCACCGATCCCGTCTGCGGCATGACCGTCGACCCCGCGAAGGCCCGGGCGAGCGTCGAGCATGCCGGAAAGACCTACTACTTCTGCTGCCAGGGCTGCGCGGCGAAATTCAAGGCCGATCCCGAGAAGCACCTGAATTCGGGGACGGAGCCCGAACTCCAGGCACACGCTGGCCACCACGCAGGCCGCGGAGTTCGGGCTCCGTCCCCGAATTCGAAGTACACGTGTCCGATGCATCCGGAAATCGTCCAGGACGGCCCCGGATCGTGCCCGAAGTGCGGCATGGCGCTGGTGCCGGTCGCGGGAGCGGAGGAGGACGACACGGAGCTGCGCGACATGACGCGGCGCCTCTGGGTCAGCGCGGTGCTCAGCCTGCCGCTCGTGTTCATCGCCATGGCGCCCTACTTCGGGGTGATGCAGCCCCTCGGCCTGGCGCCGAAAGTGCGATCGTTCGTCGAGCTCGTGCTCGCCACGCCGGTGGTCCTGTGGGGCGGCTGGCCGTTCTTCCACAAGTTCTGGCTCTCGCTCGCGAACAGGAGCCCGAACATGTACACGCTCATCGGCCTGGGCGTCGGCGTCGCCTACGTCTTCAGCGTGCTCGCGGTGCTCGCCCCGGGGCTTTTTCCCGCCGAGTTCCGCATGCACGGCGGCGAAGAGGTCGGCGCGTACTTCGAGGCGGCCGCGGTGATCGTCACGCTGGTGCTGCTCGGCGAGGTGATGCAGCTTCGCGCGCTCGGCCAGACGAGCCAGGCGATCCGCCAGCTCCTCCAGCTCGCGCCGGCCACGGCGATCCGCATCGAGGGCGCGCAGGAGAAGGAGGTGCCGCTCGCCGAGGTGCAGGTGGGCGACCGCCTGCGCGTGCGGCCGGGCGACAAGATCCCGGTCGACGGCACCTGCGTCGAAGGCGCCTCGAACGTCGACGAGTCGATGATCACCGGCGAGCCGGTGCCGGTGCCGAAGAAGCCCGGCGACCGGGTCACCGGGGCGACGATCAACGGCAAGGGCACGCTGGTGATCCGCGCCGAGAAGGTCGGCTCGGACACGCTGCTCGCGCAGATCGTGCACAGGGTGGCGCAGGCGCAGCGCACCCGCGCGCCGGTGCAGCGCCTCGCCGATCTCGTCGCCGCGTACTTCGTGCAGGCGGTGGTCGTCGTCGCCATCGCCACGGCGATCGTCTGGGCGCTCTTCGGCCCGTCGCCCGTCTATGCGCTCGTCAACGCGGTCGCGGTGCTGATCATCGCCTGCCCGTGCGCGGTCGGCCTCGCGACGCCGATCTCGATCACCGTGGCGATGGGCCAGGGCGCGCTGAACGGAATTCTCTTCCGCAACGCCGAGGCGGTGGAGAAGCTGCGCGAGGTCGACACGCTGATCGTCGACAAGACCGGCACGCTGACGGCGGGCCGGCCCGAGCTCACCGACCTCGTGGTGCGCGGCATGGACGAGCAGGACGCGCTCGCCGCGATCGCCAGCCTGGAGCGCGCGAGCGAGCATCCGCTCGCGCAGGCGATCGTCAAGGGCGCCGAAGCGCGCGGCGTGGCGCTCGAGCCGGTGGCGGGCTTCGAGTCGATCACCGGCCAGGGCGTGCGCGGCAAGGTCGGCGAGCACGAGGTGGCGGTCGGCAGCCGCAGGCTGATGCAGGGCTTCGGCGGCGTGCCGCCGGCGCTCGCCGAGCAGGCCGACGCGCTGCGCGCGAACGGCCGCACCGCGCTGTACGCGGCGATCGACGGGCGCGTCGCGGCGCTGGTCGCGGTCGCCGACCCGATCAAGGAGACGACCGCCGAGGCGGTGCGGCTGCTGAAGGCCGAGGGCGTGCGCATCGTCATGCTCTCCGGCGACTCGCGCAAGACCGCCGAGGCGGTGGCGCGCCAGCTCGGCATCGACGAGGCGATCGGTGAGGTCGCGCCCGAGGAGAAAGCCGAGAAGGTGAAGGCGCTGCAGGCCGAGGGCCGCAGCGTGGCGATGGCCGGCGACGGCATCAACGACGCGCCGGCGCTCGCGCAGGCGCACGTCGGCATCGCCATGGGCACCGGCACCGACGTGGCGATCGAGAGCGCCGGCGTGACGCTGGTCAAGGGCGACCTGCGCGGCATCGCCAAGGCGATCCGGCTGTCGCACGCCACGATGCGCAACGTGAAGCAGAACCTGTTCTTCGCCTTCGTCTACAACGCGCTCGGCGTGCCGGTCGCCGCGGGCGTGCTCTACCCGTTCTTCGGCCTGCTGCTCTCGCCGATCTTCGCCGGCGCGGCGATGGCGGCGAGCTCGGTGTC
>DASVDO010000046.1:0-18051 GCA_036381055.1 Burkholderiales bacterium
GCCGGCGAACGCCGAGAACATGGCGCCCGCCACCATCACGTAGTGGAAGTGCGCCACCACGTAGTAGGTGTCGTGCAGCTGGATGTCGATCGGCACCAGCGCGAGCACCAGGCCGGTGAAGCCGCCCAGCGTGAACATGAACAGGAAGCCGCACGCCCAGAGCATCGGCGTCTCGAAGGTGAGCGAGCCCTTCCACATGGTGGCCACCCAGTTGAACACCTTGACCCCGGTCGGCACCGCGATCAGCGTGGTCGCGTACATGAAGAACAGCTGCCCGGTCACCGGCATGCCCACCGTGTACATGTGGTGCGCCCAGACGATGAACGACAGGATGGCGATCGCCGCGGTGGCGTAGACCATCGAGGCGTAGCCGAACAGCGGCTTGCGCGAGAACGCCGGGATCACCTGCGAGATCACGCCGAAGGCGGGCACGGCGATGATGTACACCTCGGGGTGGCCGAAGAACCAGAAGATGTGCTGGTAGAGCACCGGGTCGCCGCCGCCCGCGGCGTTGAAGAAGGTGGTGCCGAAGTGCCGGTCGGTGAGCGTCATGGTCACCGCGCCGGCGAGCACCGGCATCGCCGCCACCAGCAGGTAGGCGGTGATCAGCCAGGTCCAGCAGAACATCGGCATCTTCATCAGCGTCATCCCCGGCGCGCGCATGTTGAGGATGGTGGTGATGATGTTGATCGAGCCGAGGATCGAGCTCATCCCGAGGATGTGGATGGCGAAGATCGTGAAGTCCATGCCGATGCCCTGCTGCACGCTGAGCGGCGAGTAGAGCGTCCAGCCGGTGCCCGGCGCGCCGCCCGGCATGAAGTAGGCGAGGATCAGCAGCAGCGCGGCGAACGGCAGCAGCCAGAAGGACCAGTTGTTGAGCCGCGCGAACGCCATGTCGGGCGCGCCGATCATCATCGGGATCTGCCAGTTCGCGAAGCCGACGAAGGCCGGCATGATCGCGCCGAAGATCATGATCAGCCCGTGCGAGGTGACGAGCTGGTTGTAGAAGTCCGGGTCCAGGTACTGCAGCCCGGGGCGGAACAGCTCCAGGCGGATGCCGAGCGCGGCCAGGCCGCCGATGAAGAACATCACGCCCGCGAACCACAGGTACATCGTGCCGATGTCCTTGTGGTTGGTGGTCGTGACCCAGCGCATCAGGCCGCTGTAGCCGCCGTGGTGATCGTGATGATCGTGCGCGTGGCCGTGAGAGGTGTCGACGACAGTGCTCATGGATCTACCTCAGCTTATTTGCGCCGTGCCTTGACTTCGGCCGGCTGGACGATGCCCGCCCTGTTGCCCCAGGAATTGCGCTCGTAGCTGATCACCGCGGCGATGTCGGTGTCGCTGAGCTGCGGGCCGAAAGGCGCCATCGCCGTGCCCGGCCTGCCGTTCAGCACGATGTCGATGTGCGCCTCCTTCGCGCCGGTGGCGATCTTCGAGCCGGCGAGCGCGGGCGCCTTGAGCGCCGGGTTGCCCTCGCCCTTGGCGCCGTGGCAGGCGACGCACGCCTGGTACACCTTCTCGCCGCGCGCGATCAGCTCCTGCGCCGACCACGGCTTGCCCGCGTCCTCGGCCGGCGCGGCCGGCTTGGCCGCGCCGCCGGCCTGCGCCTGCGCCTGCGGCGCCGGCTTCTTCTGCGCCACCCACTTGCTGTACTCGTCCTGCGGGACGACGCGCACCACGATCGGCATGAAGCCGTGCTCCTTGCCGCACAGCTCGACGCACTGGCTGCGGAAGGTGCCGGTCACCTCGGGCCGGAACCACATGTCGCGCACGAAGCCGGGAATGGCGTCCTGCTTGGCGCCGAACGCCGGCACCCACCAGGCGTGCACCACGTCGGCGGCGGTGGTGATGATGCGGATCTTCTTGTTCACCGGCACCACCAGCGGGTTGTCGACCTCGAGCAGGTAGTTTTCTCCCTTCGGCGCCTCGCCGGTGATCTGCTCGCGCGGCGTGGCGAGCATCGAGACGAAGCTGATGCCCTCGCCCTCGCCTTTCAGGTAGTCGTAGCCCCAGCGCCACTGGTAGCCGGTCACCTTGATGGTGATGTCGGGGCTCGAGGTGTCCTTCTGCGCGATCACCACCTTGGTGACCGGCCAGGCGATGATCACCAGGATGATCGCCGGGATCACCGTCCAGAGGATCTCGACGGTGGTGTTCTCGTGGAACTGCTCGGCGGCGTGGCCCTTCGACTTGCGGTGCGCCCAGCAGGCGTAGAACATGCAGCCGAACACGCCGATGAAGATGACGATGATCAGCCACATCACGTACTGGTGCAGGTTGTCGATGTCGCGCGCGAGCTGCGAGGCGGGCGACTGGAAGTACCAGGCAAGCGCGTGCGCCGGACCTGCCGCGGCGAGCGCGCCCAGGCCGCTCGCCGCGGCAAGGACGTTCTTCAACTTCGATCCCCTCATGTTCTTCTGTTCCTGATTGAGATGTCGCGCGCGTGCCAGACGAAGGCCGCGCCGAGCAGCAGCACCTCCAGGCCGGAGAACGGCAGCACCAGCCAGGCCCCCACCATCGCGAAGCCCACGCCGATCACGAGGACGACGATGGCGAGCGACGCGAAGACGCAGGCGAAGCCCGCCGGGGAAATCGAGCAGTGTGGCTTGCTCACGGAAGGCGCGTAAATTACCACAGGTGATCGCGCGCTCTCAAGGAATGCGCTTGAAAACACGGACGGTTTTGCGGTCTTCGCGCGCCGGGCGCTTCCACGCGTGGCCGTACACGACCTCGTAGGTCGCGCTCAGCGCGCGCGCGCGGAACTCGGCGAGAAAGCCGCGCCCGGCGAGGCCGCGCGGCCGGTCGCGCCGCGCGCTGGTCTGGCCGCTCGCGCGCAGGTCCTCGAGAAGCTGCGCGCCGCTCGCGTAGGCGACGTGCAGCATCTCCATGTCCATCACCGGCGCGGAGAACCCGGCGGCGACCAGCATGTCGCCCACGTCGTGCATGTCGGCGAACTCGTGCACGCGCGCCGCGCCGGCCGCGGCGCGCAGCTCCTTGAGCGTGTCGGGGCCGAGCGTGCTGAACATGAGCAGCCCGTCGGGCGCGAGCACCCGCTCCAGCTCGCGCAGCGCGGCGAGCGGGTCGTCGAGCCAGTGCAGCGCCATGTTCGACCAGGCGAGCTCGAAGCTCGCCGGCGCGAAGGGCAGCTGCTGCATGTCGGCGCACACCGGAGTGCTTCTCGTTCCGAAGAGCCGCTCGCGCCATCCGGCGCGCGGCAGCACCGCGAAAGCCGAATCCAGGGCGATGAGATGCGCGCCGGGGTAGCGGCGTTTCAGCTTTTTCGCGTCGCGCCCCGGACCGCTGCCCGCGTCGAGGATGCGCCGCGGCGAGAGCCGGACGTAGTCGAGGCGCTCGAGCATGCGCGCCGCGACCTCGGCCTCGACGCGCGAGGCGCCGGCGTAGCTGCGGGCGGCGCGCGAGAAGCGCCGGCGGACGAGGCGCCTATCGAGCGCCGGCGAGCGCTCGTTCAACGGCGGCGGCGACGGCGAGCACGTGCCGGTCGCGCCCCGCGCCGCCGCAGACCGTGAAGCCCACCGGCGCGGCGCCGCGCTCGTGGCAGGGCAGCGTCGCGGCGCAGCCGTCGAGGAAATTCACCAGCCCGGTGTTGCGCATGATGCGGAAGTTCCAGCGGAAGTACGCCTCGTCGCTTTCGCTCGCCTCGGCGATGCTCGGCGCGACGCAGGGCGCGGTCGGCATGACGATGGCGTCGTAGGGCGCGGCGCGGCGCTCCACCTCGGCGATATACGCGGCGCGAAGCTGCAGGAGCTCCACGTAGTCGGCGGCGCTCAGCGTCGTGCCCATGGCGATGCGCTTGCCCACGCGCGGGTCGTACTCGGCGATGCGATCGGCGAGCGGCTTGTGGATATAGGCGACCTCGGCGCCGGCGAGCCCGCCGCCCTTGAAGTACTGGTCCTGGCGGTCGAAGGCGGGCATCGGCACCTCGTCGAGGAGCGCGCCCGCGGCGCGCAGCCGCTCCACCGCGCCGAAGAACGCCTTCTCGACCTGCGGGTCGAGGTCCTGCAGCGCCGAGGACTTCGGCACGAGCAGCCGCAGGCCTTTCGCCGGCAGCTCGGGCAGGTCGGGGTTTTCCTCGCCGGCGAGCACCGCGTCGTAGGCCGCGCAGCAGGCGATGCTGTTGGCGAGCGGCCCTACCGAGTCCAGGGTGAACGAGAGCGGGAAGGCGCCCTCGCGCGGCACGCGGCGCGCCGTGGGCTTGAAGCCGGCGATGCCGCACAGCGCGGCCGGCTGGCGGATCGAGCCGCGCGTGTCCGAGCCGAGCGCCATGACGCACATGCCGTCGGCCTGCGCCACCGCGGCGCCTGAAGAGGAGCCGCCCGGCACCCGTCCCGTGGCACGGTCCCAGGGGTTCTTCGGCGTGCCGTAGTGCGGGTTCAGGCCGACGCCGCCGAAGGCGAACTCGACCATGTTGGTGCGGCCGATCAGGATGGCGCCGGCGGCGCGCAGGCGCGCCACTGCGCCTGCGTCGCGCTCGGCCTTCTGCGCATAGGCCTTGGACCCCGCCCGCGTCACGTCGCCCGCGACGTCGAAGAGATCCTTGAGCGACACCGGCAGCCCGTCGACCGCCGAGCGGCGCACGCCGGCCTTCCTGAGCCGGTCGCAGTGCTCGGCCTCGGCGCGGGCCGCCTCGGCGTACACCTTCATGAAGGCGCGCGCGCCCTCCCCGGCCGGGTCGGCGATGCGCGCGAGGGCCTGCTCCACCAGCTCGCGGCTCGTCGTTCGGCCGGCGGCGAGATCGGCGCCGAGCTGGGCTACAGTCCACATGAGAGTGCGGATGGTAATCGGCCAATCGAGGCTGGAAAAGCTCGCGGGCGCGCTTTTCGGCGGCACCTGCTACCTCTGCCGCGGCGCCGCTCGCGCCGTGCTGTGCGCGGGCTGCGAGGCGGAGCTGCCCTTTCTGCCCGCCGAAGTATGCCCGCGCTGCGCGCTCGCCTCGCCCGGCGGCGCGCTGTGCGGACGCTGCCTCGCCGAGCCGCCGGCGTTCGACGCCACGACGGCCGCGCTGTGGTACCGCTTCCCCGCCGATACGCTGGTGCAGGCGCTCAAGTTCCGCGGCGAGCTGGCGCTCGCGAGCTGCCTCGCGGGGCTGCTCGCCGGGCGCATCGCCGGCGAGCCGCCCGACGTCGTCGTGCCGGTGCCGCTCTCGGCGGCGCGGCTGCGCGGCCGCGGCTACAACCACGCCGCCGAGATCGCGCGGCGGCTCGGCCGCGGACGCGTCGACGTCGCGCTCTGCCGGCGCACGCGCGACGGGCGGCCGCAGATGGAGCTGCCGCTCGCCGAGCGCCGCAGGAACGTGCTCGGCGCCTTCGCCGTGACGCGGCCGCTGGAGGGCGCCACGGTGGCGGTGGTCGACGACGTGATGACCAGCGGCGCGACGCTCGGCGAGCTGGCGCGCGCGCTGAAGGACGCGGGCGCCGAACGGGTGGTCAACTGGGTGGTCGCGCGCACGCCGCCGCATGATTGACGTGGTGCTGGTGCAACCCGAGATCCCGCCCAACACCGGGAACTCGATCCGCCTCGCCGCCAACAGCGGCGCGCGCCTGCACCTCGTGGAGCCGCTCGGCTTCTCGATGGACGACCGCCAGCTCAAGCGCGCCGGGCTCGACTACCACGAGCTCGCGCGCGTGCAGGTGCACCGCTCGTGGGCCGCGCTGCGCGACGCCCTGCCGGGGCGGCGCTGGTTCGCCTTCACCACGCGCGCGACCCGGCTCTATACCGACGTGCGCTACGCGGAGAACGACGTGCTGGTATTCGGCTCGGAGACCTCGGGCCTGCCCGAGGCCATCCTGGAATGCTTCGCGCCGGAAAACCGCATCCGCCTGCCGATGCGCCCGGGCATCCGCAGCGTCAATCTTTCCAACGCCGTGGCGATCGCCGTGTTCGAAGCCTGGCGCCAGCTCGGCTTCGCGGGCGGTCAATAGCGATATCTCCGTCGCCCCCGCGAAAGCGGGCGCCCCGGTTTTCTAGCGTTCCGGCTTCGGGTCGCGCGCGAGCAGCCGGTCGACCGCCGCCGCGGGCGAGAGCGCGCCCGAGAGCACGGCGTTCACCGCCTCGGTCACCGGCATGTCGACGCCGCGCTCGGCGGCGAGGCGCGCCACCTCCCGCGCGGAGCCCACGCCTTCGGCGATATGCCCGAGCTGCTTCAGGATCGCCGCCAGAGGCTCGCCGCGCGCAAGCGCGAGGCCGACGCGCCGGTTGCGCGACAGGTCGCCGGTGGCGGTGAGGATCAGGTCGCCCACGCCGGCGAGCCCCATCACCGTCTCGGGCCGCGCGCCGAGCGCCGCGCCGAGGCGCGCGGTCTCGGCGAGCCCGCGCGTGATCAGCGCGGCGCGCGCGTTCAGGCCGAGCCCGAGGCCGTCGGAGATGCCGGCGGCGATCGCCATCACGTTCTTCAGCGCGCCGCAGATCTCCACGCCGACGAGGTCGGTGCTGTAGTACACGCGCATGCGCCCGCCGTGCAGCCGCCCGGCGGCCTGCTGCGCGAACGCCGCGTCGGCGCAGGCGAGCGTCAGCGCGCACGGCAGCCCCTGCGCCACTTCCTCCGCGAAAGACGGGCCGGAGAGCGCGCCGCAGCGCGCGTCGCGCCCCAGCGTCTCGGCGGCGATCTGGTGCGGCAGCGCGCCGCTGCCCTGCTCGAAGCCTTTGCAAAGCCACACCACGCCCTGCCGCGCGGAAAGCTTCGCCAGCACCTCGCGCAAGCCGGCGACCGGCGTCGCCGCGAGCACGAGCTCGGCGCCCTCCAGCGCGCGCGGCAGCTCGTCGGTGACCGCTACCGCGGCCGGCAGCGCGAAGCCGGGCAGGTAGCGCTCGTTGCGCCGCGTCTCGCGGATGGCGCGCGCCTGCGCGGCGTCGCGCGCCCACAGGCGCACGTCCATGCGGCCCGCCAGCACGCCGGCGATGGCGGTGCCCCAGGCGCCGGCGCCGAGGACCGCGACGCCCACTAGCGCGCCGCTTGCGCCGTGCCGCCGCCGCCCTGCGCCTGCTGCTGCTGCAGGCGCTGCAGGTAGAGCGCCTCGAACGAGAGCGGCGCGAGCAGCACCGGCGGGAAGCCGCCGCGCACCACGAGGTCGGAGATGGTCTCGCGCAGGTAGGGAAAGATCACTGTCGGGCAGGCGATGCCGAGCAGCGGGCCGAGCTCGTCGCGCGGCACGTTGCGCACCGCGAAGATGCCCGCCTGCGCCGCCTCGACCAGGAACAGCGTGCGCTCGCCGACCTTCGCGGTGACCGTCGCGCTGACCGTCACCTCGAAGTAGCCCTCGCTGAAGCCCTCCGCGGCGCTGTCGATGCGCACCTCGAGCTGCGGCTGCGCCTGCTCGAGGAACACCCTGGGCGCGTGCGGGATCTCGAGCGACACGTCCTTGACGTACACCTTTTCGATCTGGAAGGTCGCGGGCTGCTGCTGCTGGGGCTGTTGCGCGTCGCTCATGAAGGAGCCTTTAGTAAAGGATCGAGCTCGCCCTTGCGCTCGAGCTCGTACAGGTCGTCGCAGCCGCCGATATGGCGCTCGCCGATCCAGATCTGCGGCACGGTGCGCCGGCCGCCCGCCTTGCGCGTCATCTCGGCGCGGCGCTCGGGCTGCAGGTCGACGCGCACCTTGTCGATCGCCGCGCCCTTCTGCAAGAGCAGCCGCTCGGCGGCCTGGCAGAACGGACAGGCGGCGGTGCAGTACATGAGCACCCGGGCGGTCACTTCTCCGCCGGCAGCCCGGCCGCCAGCCACGCCTTCATGCCGCCCGAGAGGCTCGCCACGCGCGAGAAGCCGAGCTTGCGCAGCTCGGCGGCGGCCTTCGGCGCCCGCTCGCCGCTCTGGCAGTACACGATCACCGGCTTGTCCTTGCGCTTGGCAATTTCCGCGCCGGCCGCGCCGATGCGCGCGAGCGGGATGTTCTTCGCGCCGAGCACGTGGCCGGTGCCGTATTCCGCGGGCTCGCGCACGTCGATCACCAGCGCGTCCTCGCGGTTGATCAGCTGCGTCGCCTGCGTCGGCGTGACCCAGGGCCCGCCGGTGACGCGGCGCACGTACGGCCAGACGAGCATCGCGCCCGAGACGAGCGCCACCGCGACCAGCAGGTAGTTCTGCCGGACGAACTCGACGAAGGTGGGATCTGCGGCAGGCACGGGAAGCGGCTCATTATAATTGAGCCATGCATCGGCTCGTCCTCCTGCGCCACGGCGAATCCGTGTGGAACAGCGAGAACCGCTTCACGGGATGGACCGACGTCGATCTCTCGCCGCGCGGCGTCGACGAGGCGCGCGCCGCCGGCCGGCTGCTGCGCGCCGAGGGCTACCGCTTCGACCTCGCCTTCACCTCGGTGCTCAAGCGCGCCATCCGCACGCTGTGGATCGCGCTCGACGAGCTGGACCAGATGTGGCTGCCGGTGGAGAAGAGCTGGCGGCTCAACGAGCGGCACTACGGCGCGCTCACCGGGCTGAACAAGGCCGAGATGGCGGCCAAGTTCGGCGAGGCGCAGGTGCTCGCCTGGCGGCGCAGCTACGACACGCCGCCGCCGGCGCTCGAGCCCGGCGACAAGCGCTACGAGGGCGGCGATCCGCGCTACCAGGGCGTCGCCGTGCCGCGCAGCGAGTGCCTGAAGGACACGGTGGCGCGCGTCGTTCCCTACTGGCAGGCGAGCATCGCGCCGGCGCTGCGCTCGGGCAAGCGGCTGCTGATCGCCGCGCACGGCAACTCGCTGCGCGCGCTCATCAAGTACCTCGACGCCGTGTCGGACGAGGACATCGTCGGCCTCAACGTGCCGACCGGCATCCCGCTCGTCTACGAGCTCGACGACGCGCTCAAGCCGCGGCGGCACTACTACCTCGGCGACGCCGAGGAGGTGGCGCGGCGCATCGCTTCGGTCTCGGCGCAGGGCAAGGTCAAGGTCTGACGCGCCTCCTCGTCCTGGGCATGCTGCTTGCCGCCGCGGCGGTGCACGCGGCGCCCAAGGAGGAGGAGCTCGCCGCGCTGCGCAAGCGCATCGAGGCGCTCACCGCCGAGCTGCAGCGCAAGGAGGCGAGCCAGCGCGAGGCGCGCGACGCGCTGCGCGACTCGGAGCGCGCCATCTCGCGCATCAACCACGCGCTGAAGAAGCTCGAAGCCGAGGCGGACGCGCTGGGCGAGGAGACCGCGGCGCTCGCCGGGCAGCGCCGGGCGCTCGAGCAGCGCCTCGCCAGCCGGCAGGAGGCGGTGGAGCGCATGCTGCTCGCGCGCTACGCGGCGGGCGCGCCCGACGCGCTGCGCGTGGCGCTCTCCGGCGACGACCCGGCGGCGATCGGCCGGCGGCTGCAGTACGCGGCCGAGCTGTCGCGCGCCGCGGCGGCGCTGATCGACGGCTACCGCGACGGCCTGCGCCGCCTCGCCCGGCTCGCCGAGCGGGCGCAGGCGCAGCGCCGGCGCCTCGACGAGCTGGAGGCCGAGCGCCGCGCCGAGCGCGCCGCGCTGCTCAAGCAGCGCGCCGAGCGCCGGCGGGTGCTCGCCAGCCTGTCGGGCGAGCTGCGCCGCGACCGGCGACAGATGAAGCTCCTGCGCGCCGACGAGGCGCGCCTCGCCCGCCTGGTCGCCGAGCTGGCGCGCGTGCTGTCGGGCGCGCCCGGCGACGCCAAATTCTCCGCACTGCGCGGCCGGCTGCCGCTGCCGGTGCGCGGGGAACTGAGCGAGCGCTTTTCGGGTCTGTTCATCCGCGCCCCGGAAGGCCAGCCGGTGCGCGCCGTGGCGAGCGGCCGGGTGGTGTACGCGGACTGGATGCGCGGCTTCGGCAACCTGCTGATCCTGGACCACGGCGAGAACTATCTCTCGATTTATGCCAACAACGAGGCGCTCCTGAAGCAGGTGGGCGACGTCGTCGAGGGCGGCGAGCCGCTCGCGCTGACCGGCGCGAGCGGTGGCAACGAGGAAACCGGTCTATACTTTGAATTGCGGCACTTAGGCCGTCCCTTCGACCCCCGCAAGTGGGTCAAGCTCAGGTAAAGCACCTATGCAAAGACTCCGCAGTTTCGGCTTCATCCTGATCGGCGCCGTCGCCGGCGTGCTGGTCAGCCTCAACTTCCAGGCCATCGCCGACCGCGCGACGCGCTCGTCGCTGCCGATCGAGGAGCTGCGCGCCTTCACCGAGGTGTTCGGCGCGATCAAGGCCAACTACGTCGAGCCGGTGGAGGACAAGAAGCTCATCACCGAGGCGATCAACGGCATGCTGACCGGCCTCGACCCGCACTCGGCCTACCTCGACCAGGAGGCGTTCAAGGAGCTGCAGGTCGGCACGCAGGGCCAGTTCGGCGGCCTGGGCATCGAGGTCGGCATGGAGGACGGCTTCGTCAAGGTGATCTCGCCGATCGAGGACACGCCGGCGTTCCGCGCCGGCATCAAGCCGAACGACCTGATCATCAAGCTCGACGACACGCCGGTGAAGGGCATGACGCTGAACGACGCGGTGAAGCGCATGCGCGGCAAGCCGAACACGCAGATCACGCTCACCATCTCGCGCAAGGGCGAGAGCGCGCCGATCGTCGTCACGCTGACGCGCGCCATCATCCACGTGCAGAGCGTCAAGTCGAAGCTCATCGAGCCGGGCTACGCCTGGGTGCGCATCTCGCAGTTCCAGGAGCAGACGCCCGAGAGCCTGGTGAGCCACCTCGAGAAGCTCTACCGCCAGGGGCCGATCAAGGGCCTGGTGCTCGACCTGCGCAACGACCCGGGCGGCCTGCTGCACGGCGCGGTGGCGGTGAGCGCGGCGTTCCTGCCGCCCAAGTCGCTGGTCGTGTCGACCGACGGCCGCGCCGAGGACTCGCGCAAGAAGTTCTACGCCGTGCCCGAGGACTACTCGCGCCGCGGCGAGGACGTGCTGAAGCGCCTGCCGGCGGCGGTGAAGACCGTGCCGATGGTGGTGCTGGTGAACGGCGGCTCGGCCTCGGCCTCGGAGATCGTCGCCGGCGCGCTGCAGGACGCGAAGCGCGCCAAGATCATCGGCACGCAGACCTTCGGCAAGGGCTCGGTGCAGACCATCATGCCGCTCGGCAACAACACCGCGATCAAGCTGACCACGGCGCGCTACTACACGCCGGGCGGCCGCTCGATCCAGGCGCTCGGCATCACGCCCGACATCGTCGTCGAGGACCCGCACGACACGGCGATCCGCGTGCGCGAGGCCGACCTGCAGCGCCACCTCGAGAACACGCGCGCCGAGATCAAGGAAGACCCGAAGAAGGAGTCGGCGACGGTGCGTACCCGCCCGGCCCCGGCGGCCGACAGCAAGCCGACCGTGCTCGGCTCGGAGGACGATTTCCAGCTCCAGCAGGCGATCGCCTTCCTGAAGGGCCAGCCGGTGCTGCAGCAGGCGCCGACCATCGCGCAGCAGCAGCCGCCGGCGACGACGGTGACGTCGAAGCCCAATTGATTCGCTGAACGACGAGCAGCTTCTCCGCTACAGCCGCCACATTCTCCTCGCCGAGTTCGGCGTCGAGGGCCAGGAGAAGCTGCGCGCCGCCTCGGCGCTGATCGTCGGCGCGGGCGGCCTCGGCTGCCCGGCGGCGCTCTACCTCGCCGCCTCCGGCATCGGCCGGCTGATCCTCGCCGACGGCGACAAGGTCGACCTCACCAACCTGCAGCGGCAGATCCTCTACCGGCGCGACTCGGTGGGCGTGGCGAAGGTGCAGGCCGCGCGCGCGGCGCTCGAGCAGGTCAACCCCGACGTGGCGATCGTGCCGCTGGAGAAGCGGCTCTCGGAGTTCGGCGAGCTGGTCGGCCAGGCCGACGTCGTGCTCGACTGCACCGACAACTTCGCGACGCGCCATGCGCTCAACCGGGCCTGCGTCGCCGCGAAGAAGCCGCTCGTGGCCGGCGCGGCGATCCGCTTCGACGCGCAGCTCATGGTCTTCGACCTCGCCGCCGACGGCTCGCCCTGCTATTCGTGCCTTTTCCCGGAGAATGCGGAAGTGGAGGAAGTGCAGTGCTCGACCATGGGCGTGCTCGCGCCGCTCACCGGAATCGTCGGCGCGCTGCAGGCGGCCGAAGCGATCAAGCTGCTCACCGGTGTCGGCACGCCGCTCTCCGGGCGGCTGCTGGTGATCGATGCGAAGAGCGGCGAGTGGCGCACGGTGAAAGTGGCCAGGGACCCCGTGTGCACGGTGTGCGGCGCGCGCAAAACGGAGCGTCAAGGACTGTAAGGATCCGTTGACAGCCTCCCGGGCGCTGCCTAAAAGACACGCCGTCTTAAGGTTTGTCCAGGGGGGGATATGCGGGGGATGCAGGGCGCGCTCGGCGCTCTGGCGCTCGTCTTCGTCGCGGCGTGCACCACGGCGAGCGGCGAGCGGCCGGGCTTTCTTCAATCGATGCAGCAGGTGGTCGGCGCCGCGAGCATGGCGGTCGGCATCAAGGCGGGCGACACCAGCCTCGCGAGAAGCGGCGCGGACATGCTGTCCGAAGGGCTGGGCGCCGGCGGCGGCTCGCCGCAGAGCCCGGGGGTGAGCGCGGCGCCGGTCGCGCAGGCCGATTCGGGCGGCGGCTCGGGCGACCTGCAGGCGATCGCCGATCGCTGCAACGACATCGCGACGAGCCTCTACAGCCGCCAGGCGCAGAACGTGCTCTTGCAGCGCGCCGCCTGCCTGTCGTACTGCGCGTACACGATCACCAACATCCAGCGCTACCACGACATGTACCGCGAGAACCAGGCCAACGCCAATTCGCTGTGCTCGATGGGCATGGGCGAGTGCAACAACATCAGCACGGCGCAATGCACCTACCGCTGATGCGGTATGCCGCGCTCGTCCTGCTCGCCGCGCTCGGCACGCCGCCGGCGCTCGCCGCGGAGCTGGTCTTCGGCGGCTCGCCGGAGGACTGCGCGCGCATCGCCTGCCCGCCGGGCGTCAACTGCGACATCCTGATCCGCCCCGCCTGCCGGCGCTGCGTCGCCGACCCGTCGAAGAGCTTCGTGATCCGCTGCGGCGACGCCTCGTGCAGCTCGTTCGGCGCCATGACCTGCGAGGCGGCGCGCCCGGCGCCGAGCGCCGACGCCGTGCCGCCCGAGTGCCGCGAGGCGAAGATCAACGTCGACTGGGTGATCTCGCGCGACGCCGGCGCAAGAGCCACCTACGCCCGGCTGCGCGCCGAGGGCCTGAGCCCGATCGACGCCGTGATCGGCGCGCAGGGGCACAACCCGCATGCGCAGGAGACCCTCCGGCTCTGCGCGGGCTGGGTGAGCCGCTACCTCGCGGCGCAGGGCATGGGCTCGGGCGGGATGTCGCCGGCGGCGCGCACGCCGGGCCGTGCGCCCTCGAGCTGCAGCGTCGCGCCGAAGAACGGCTGTGCCGAATGCTCGATCACCTGCACCGTAGGCCAGGCGGTGTGCAAGGAAGGCAGCGGCGGCTACTGGGAAGGCCGGCTGATGTGCAACATCGAGAGCTCCTGCCGCTGCTACCCGAGCAGGTAGCGGCGCTGCGCGGCGAAGCTCTCGGTCGGCTTGCGGGTGAAGCCGCTCTTGCCGTACTGGTGCATGCAGCCGATCGCGTAGCGCACCATGGCGCCGGCGCGCCCGGCGGCGTCGCCGTCCTCGGCGATGCGCAGCGACTGCTTGAGCGTCGCCTCGAAGCGGTCGAAGAACTGGTTCATGCGCGCCTGCAGCCGCTCGTGCTCGCCGACCAGCGCGTCGCCGGTCATGACGCGCACCATGCCGGGATTCTTCTCGGCGAAGGCGAGCAGCATCTCGGTGAGCTTCTCGGCCTGGCGCAGGCCGTCGGCCTCGTCCTCGGCGATGCGGTTGGCGAGCGTGAACACCGAGCTCTCGATGAACTCGATCAGCCCCTCGTACATCTGCGCCTTGGAGGCGAAGTGGCGGTACAGCGCCGCCTCGGAGACGCCGAGGCTGTCGGCGAGCGCGGCCGTGGTGATCTTCTCCCAGCGGGGGGCCTCGAGCATCTGCGCGAGGGCTTTCAGGATCTCCAGCCTGCGTTCGCCTTTGGCGCGGGGCATGAGTGAGCGTTGACTCCCGCGAAATTCTAGTCTCAGCCCATGCGGAAGACTAGGCGCGGCAGCTCGACCACCGAGCTGACGCACAGGTCGACGAACGGCACCCGGCGCCGGCGCGGGCTGACCCAGACGGTCGACATGCCCAGGCGGTGCGCCGGGCGCAGGTTCTCCAGGGAATCGTCGACGAACGCGCAGCGGTGCGGGTCGAGATGGTGCTTGCGCAGCAGGGCGTGGAAGCCGTGCAGCGCGGGCTTCCCCCGGTAGCGCGCGTCCTCGATGGCGTACACCGCCCGGAAACAGCGCCGCAGGCCGATCAGGCGCAGCACCTCCTCGACGTAGTGGCGCGGCGCGTTCGAGAACACGAGCTTGGTGCCGCCCAGGCGCGCCAGCGCGTGGCGCAGCGCGTTCTCGCGCACCACCATGTCGGCGAGCTCGGGGAAGACGTGCGTCTCGCGCAGGAAGCGCCGCGGGTCGGCGCCGTGGTGGCGCATCAGGCCGTTGAGCGTCGTGCCGTAGCTGCGCCAGAAGCGCACGCGCAGCGCGTCGGCGCCCGCCGCGTCGACGCCGAAATGGCGCTGCAGGTACGCGTTGATCTGCCGGTGCATGTCCGGGAAGATGCGCACGCGCGCGTCGTGCAGCGTGTTGTCGAGGTCGAAGATCCACACCCGCCGCGACGGCGGGAGGCGCGCGATGCGCACTACTTGCTGCGGATCAGCGTGCCGACGCCGGCGTCGGTGAGCACCTCGAGCAGCAGCGCGTGCGGCACGCGGCCGTCGATGATGTGCACGCTCTTCACGCCGCTGCGCGCGGCGTCGAGCGCCGAGCCGATCTTGGGCAGCATGCCGCCGGAGATCACGCCCTTCGCCACCAGCTCGTCGATCTTGCGCGGCGTGAGCCCGGTGAGCAGGCGCCCTTCGCGGTCGAGCACGCCGGGCGTGTTGGTCATGACGATCAGCTTCTCGGCGTGCAGCACCTCGGCGAGCTTGCCGGCGACCAGGTCGGCGTTGATGTTGTAGGTGGTGCCGTCGGCGCCGGTGGCGATCGGCGCCACCACCGGGATGAAGCCCGCGCCTTCCAGCGCCTGGATCACCGCCGGGTCGATCGCCTCGATCTCGCCGACCTGGCCGAGGTCGATGCGCCCGTTCTCCTTGGACGAGAGCACCATCTTGCGCGCGCGGATGAACGCGCCGTCCTGCCCGGTCAGGCCGACCGCCCGGCCGCCCGCCTGGTTGATGCGCTCGACCACTTCCTTGTTCACCTGGCCGCCGAGCACCATCTCGACGACATCCATGGTCTCGGCGTCGGTGACGCGCATGCCCTGCACGAACTCGCCCTTCTTGCCGAGCCGGGCGAGCAGCTCCTCGATCTGCGGGCCGCCGCCGTGCACCACCACCGGGTTCATGCCGACCAGCTTGAGCAGCACGACGTCGCGGGCGAAGCCGGCCTTCAGCTCCTCCTCGATCATCGCGTTGCCGCCGAGCTTGACGACGATCGTCTTGCCGTGGAAGCGCTGGATGTAGGGCAGCGCCTCGGCGAGCACGCGCGCCTTGTCGGCGGCCTGCTGGTTCGTGTTCGTGCCCGGGCGGTGCTGGAAGGGGGCGTTCATCGCGCCCCCATTCTACGTGAGCGGGCGAAAAAGGCTTACTGGATGCTGATCTGCTTGCGCGCCGCGGCGGCTTTCTTCGGCAGCGTCAGCTCGAGCACGCCGTCGCGGTACTTCGCCTCGGCCTTCGCCTCGTCGATCTCCTGCGGCAGCGAGAAGCTGCGCGTCGTGCGGCCGTAGCTGCGCTCGCGGTGCAGCAGGCGCTCGTCCTGGCTCACTTCCTTCTCGCGCCGGCACTCGGCGGCGAGCGTCACCTGCGCGCCGTCGAGGGTCACCTGGATGTCTTCCTTCTTCACGCCGGGCAGCTCGGCGCTGATGTGGTAGGCGCCGTCGCGCTCGGCGACGTCGACGCGCATGCGCGGCGCCTCGCCGCGACCTTCGAAGGCCACGGGGCGGACGAAAAAGCCCTTGAACAGATCGTCGACCAGCTCGTTCAGCGGGTCGAGACGGGTTAGATTGGCCATATGGCTCTCCTCAATCGTTCGGTCAGGGGCTTCGCCCCGTTGCCTGGAAGGTAGGGGCGGCGGTGGCGCTTTCAAGGGTCCCCGAGACGCCGAGACGCCGCGTGCCTCGAGAAGCCGCTCAGAGAACGTAGCGCGCGAGATCCTCGTCCTTGGCGAGCTCGCCGAGGCGCCGGTCGACGTAGGCCGGGTCGATCTCCACCTTGGCCGGGCCGCGGCTGCCGGCGTCGAACGAGATTTCCTCGAGCAGCCGCTCGAGCACCGTCGACAGGCGGCGCGCGCCGATGTTCTCGGTCTTCTCGTTCACCTGCCAGGCGATCTCGGCGATGCGCCGGATCGCCTGCGGCGTGAACGACACCTCGAGCCCCTCGGTGGCGAGCAGCGCCGCGTACTGCTTGATCTGGCTCGCGTCGGTGGAGACCAGGATGCGCTCGAAGTCCTCGACCGAGAGCGGATCGAGCTCGACGCGGATCGGGAAGCGCCCCTGCAGCTCGGGGATCAGGTCGGAGGGCTTGGCGAGGCTGAAGGCGCCCGAGGCGATGAACAGGATGTGGTCCGTCTTGACCATGCCGTAGCGCGTCGACACGGTCGTGCCCTCGACCAGCGGCAGCAGGTCGCGCTGCACGCCCTGGCGCGACACGTCGGCGCCCTGCAGCTCCGAGCGGCTGGTGATCTTGTCGATCTCGTCGAGGAACACGATGCCGTTCTGCTCGGCGTTCGCCACGGCGCGCGCCTTCAGCTCGTCGTCGTTCACCAGGCGCGCCGCCTCCTCGTCGGTGAGCACCTGCATCGCCTCGCGCACCTTCATGCGGCGCAGGCGCCGGCGCCCGCCGCCCAGGCCCGACAGCATGCCCTGGATCTGCGAGGTGAGCTCCTCCATGCCCGGCGGCGCGAGGATCTCCATCTGCGGCTGCAGCGCGGCGACCTCGACGTCGATCTCCCTGTCGTCGAGCTGGCCTTCGCGCAGCTTCTTGCGGAAGGTCTGCCGGGCGGCGCTCTCGCCCTCCCCCGAGCGCGCGCCGACCAGCACGTCGAGCACGCGCTCCTCGGCGGCGTCCTGCGCGCGCGTGCGCACGCGGCGCATCGCCTGCTCGCGCGTCTGCTTGACGCTGATCTCGACCAGGTCGCGCACGATCGTGTCGACGTCGCGGCCGACGTAGCCCACCTCGGTGAACTTGGTCGCCTCCACCTTGATGAACGGCGCGTCGGCGAGGCGCGCCAGGCGGCGCGCGATCTCGGTCTTGCCCACGCCGGTCGGGCCGATCATCAGGATGTTCTTCGGCGTGATCTCCTGGCGCAGCGGCTCGGCCACCTGCAGGCGGCGCCAGCGGTTCCTCAGCGCGATCGCCACCGCGCGCTTCGCCTTGGCCTGGCCGACGATGTACTTGTCCAGCTCGTGGACGATTTCCTGCGGCGTCATGCCGCTGCTCATTGCCGGTACTCCGAAAAAGGGGTCAGAGCAATTTTCCGGAAACAAATCGCCGCGCAGCGGCTCCGCTTTTGTAACAGGAAAATTGCTCTGACCCCTTTATTCCAGGACCTCGATGGTGCGCTGGTGGTTCGTGTAGATGCACAGGTCGGCGGCGATGGCGAGCGCCTTGTCGACGATGTCGCGCGGGCCGAGGCTCGAGTGCTCGAGCAGCGCGCGCGCCGCCGCCTGCGCGTACGGGCCGCCGGAGCCGATGGCGAGCACGCCGTGCTCGGGCTCGAGCACGTCGCCCGCGCCGGTGATGATCAGCGAGTGCTCGCGGTCGGCGACCGCCAGCATCGCCTCGAGGCGGCGCAGGATGCGGTCGGTGCGCCAGTCCTTGGCCAGCTCGACCGCCGAGCGCATCAGGTTGCCCTGGTGCTTGTCGAGCTTCGCCTCGAAGCGCTCGAACAGCGTGAACGCGTCGGCGGTGCCGCCGGCGAAGCCGGCCAGGATGCGGTCCTGGTGCAGGCGGCGGACCTTGCGCGCCCCGCCCTTCACGACCACGTTGCCGAGCGTCACCTGGCCGTCGCCGCCGAGCGCCA
>DASVDO010000047.1:0-42244 GCA_036381055.1 Burkholderiales bacterium
CTCTTCATCCAGTCGCAGGTCCGCGAGCACGCCGAGCTGCACCTGCTGCTCTCGATGATGACGCCGATCGGCTGGCTCGAGCGCGTGCCGACCTACAAGGACCAGCAGGAGAAGCTCGCCGACCGGGACCTTTCGACCTACGGTTTCCTCGGCTACCCGCTGCTGCAGTCGGCCGACATCCTGATCTACCGCGCGAAGCACGTGCCGGTCGGCGAGGACCAGGTGCCGCACGTCGAGTTCACGCGCGAAGTGGCGCGCCGCTTCAACCACCTGTACGGCCGCGAGCCGGGCTTCGAGGACAAGGCCAAGGCGGCGGTGAAGAAAATGGGCAGCAAGAAGGCGCGCCTGCTGAACGAGCTGCGCGGCAAGTTCCTCGAGCACGGCGAGGCCGAGGCGCTGGCGCGCGCGCAGGCGCTGCTCGACGAGCAGCAGAACCTGTCGCGCGGCGACCGCGAGCGCCTGTACGGCTGGCTCGAGGGCGGCGGCAAGAAGATCCTGGTCGAGCCCGACGTGCTGCTCACCGAGGCCTCGCGCATGCCGGGGCTCGACGGGCAGAAGATGTCCAAGTCCTACGGCAACGCCATCGCCCTGCGCGAGGACCCGGACAGCGTGGCGAAGAAGATCCGCACCATGCCCACCGACCCGGCGCGCGTGAAGCGCAGCGACCCCGGCACGCCGGAGAAGTGCCCGGTCTGGGCGCTGCACCTGGTGTACTCCGACGACGCGCGCAAGCAGTGGGTGCAGAAGGGCTGCACCACCGCGGGCATCGGCTGCCTGGAATGCAAGCAGCCGGTGATCGAGGCGATCAACGCCGAGCTCGCGCCGATCCGCGCGCGGGCGCAGGCCTATCTCGACGACCCGACGCTGGTTCGCAACATCGTCGCCGACGGGTGCGAAAAAGCGAAGCACTACGCCGCGGAAACCATGCGCGACGTGCGTGAAGCCATGGGACTTACCTATACATGAACACCGCAACGGCAGTGGCGAAGATCTACGGCGAGCCGGTCATCGAGCTGCCGACCGACCTGTACATCCCGCCCGATGCGCTCGAGGTGGTGCTGGAGGCGTTCGAAGGGCCGCTCGACCTGCTGCTCTACCTGATCCGGCGCGAGAACCTCGACATCCTCGACATCCCGATGGCGCCGCTCACCCGCCAGTACCTGGAGTACGTCGAGATCATGCGCGCCAAGAACCTCGAGCTCGCCGCCGAGTACCTGGTCATGGCGGCGATGCTGATGGAGATCAAGTCGCGGCTGCTGCTGCCGCGCCCGCCGTCGGCCGAGCCGGTGGAGGAGGACCCGCGCGCCGAGCTGGTGCGGCGGCTGCTCGAGTACGAGCAGATCAAGAAGGCGGCGCACGCGCTCGACGAGCGGCCGCAGGTAGGCCGCGACGTGATCCCGATCTCGGTGTGGATCGAGAAGACCGTGACGGAGCGGCTGCCGGACGTCCATCCGCAGGACCTCGCCGAAGCCTGGCGCACCCTGCTGCACCGGGCGCGCATGTCGCGCCACCACCACATCTCGCGCGAGGAGCTGTCGGTGCGCGAGCACATGAGCGGCATCCTGCGCTCGCTGCGCGAGCGGCGCGTCATGGAGTTCTCGGAGCTGTTCGACCCGGGGCGCGGGGTGGCGGTGCTGGTGGTCCATTTCCTGGCGCTGCTCGAGCTCGCCCGCGAGCTGATGGTCGAGATCACGCAATCGGAGTGCTTTGCCCCCATTTACGTCAAATTAGGGGTTACATTAGCGGCCAAACAGTGAGTCCGAAGCAGGACGAAAAACAGGACGCGAACAAGCCATGCAGAACCCCGCTGAAGCGAAGCGAATCCTCGAGGCGGCGCTGCTCGCCTCTCCCGAGCCGGTCGGCATCCCGGAGCTGAAGCGCCTGTTCGACGGCGACGTCGCCCCGGACACCATCCGCAACCTGCTGACCGAGATCGCCGAAGACTGGCGCGGCCGCGCGGTCGAACTGGTCAACGTCGCGACCGGCTGGCGCTTCCAGACCCGGCCGGACTTCCAGCCCTACCTCGAGCGCCTGTCGCCGGAAAAACCGCCTCGCTACTCGCGCGCGGTTCTGGAGACGCTGGCGATCATCGCCTACCGGCAGCCGGTGACGCGCGGCGACATCGAGGACATCCGCGGTGTAACGGTCTCCAGCCAGATCATGCAGACGCTGGAGAGCCGCGGCTGGATCGACGCGGTCGGCCACCGCGAGACGCCGGGGCGTCCGGCGCTCTACGCCACGACGCGCAAGTTCCTCGACGACCTCGGCATGCGCTCGCTGGAGGAGCTGCCGCCGCTCGAGGAGATCGCCAAGACCCTGCAGCTCGAGCCCGTGCCGAGCGCCGAGGCGGGCGTTCGCCCGGCCAACTCTGAAGCCTCCGCGGAAGCTCCCCTCGAAGAACCCGGCGCCGATCCCGAGCAACAGGCAGCCACCGGCACCGAAGGCTGAGCGGCTGCAGAAGCTGCTCGCCGCCGCCGGCCTCGGCTCACGGCGCGAGATCGAAGGCTGGATTTCCGCCGGGCGGGTGTCGGTCAACGGGCAGCCCGCCGTGCTCGGCACACGCGCCGGGCCGGCCGACCGGATCCTCGTCGACGGCCGGCCAGTGCGGCTCGAAGCGCGCGCCGCGGCCCGGATCCTCGTCTACCACAAGCCGGTCGGCGAGCTGGTCACGCGCGAAGATCCGCAGGGCAGGCCCACGGTGTTTGCCCGCCTGCCGCCGGGCCGATGGGTCGCGGTCGGCCGGCTGGACATCAACAGCTCCGGGCTGCTGCTCTTCACCGACTCGGGAGAGCTCGCCAACCGCCTGATGCATCCGCGTTACGGGATCGAGCGCGAGTACCTGGCGCGCGTCCAGGGCGCGGTCGACCTTGAAAAGCTGCGGCGCGGCGTGCATCTGGAAGACGGTCCCGCGGCGTTCGATCACATCGAGCCCGCCGGTCCCCGCGCCGGCGGCGGCAGCAACCGCTGGTACCGAGTGGTGCTCAAGGAAGGCCGCAACCGCGAGGTACGGCGCCTCTTTGCCGCGGTCGGCGCGAGAGTGAGCCGCCTGCGGCGCGTGCGCTACGGACCGGTCGAGCTGCCGGGCGGGCTCGGCGAGGGCAAATGGCTCGAGCTGCCGCCCGGGAAGTCCGCCGAACTGGCGCTAAATGCCGGATTGAAATAGAATAGCTGGCTGACCGGTGCTTGGATCGGGCGCTTGCCCGAAGCAGCGGCAGCATAGGTGAAGGTGTCGAATCTGGAGGCCGCACCGGCAGTTGCTGGATGCGGCCTTTGTGTTTTCGCGACAGGGTTTTATTTGAATTTGGAGAGCGTCATCGCGCCGGTGGTGTCCGGCATGGGCTACGAGCTCGTCGAGCTTCAGGCGGCGAACGGCGGGCGGATGCTGCGCCTGTTCATCGACAAGGCCGGCGGCATCGGCGTCGAGGACTGCGCGGCGGTGAGCCGCCAGCTCAGCCGGGTGTTCGAGGTGGAAGGCGTCGATTACGAGCGGCTGGAGGTGTCCTCGCCGGGGCTCGACCGGCCGTTGCGCAAGGCGGCCGATTTCGCCCGCTTCGCCGGGCACAAGGCGGACGTGCGCATGCGCACGCCGGACCCGACCGGCCGGCGCAGGTTCGTCGGGGTGCTGCGCGGCGTGGCGGCCGGCGCAGTGGACGTGGAGTTGGACGCAAAGACTACGGTGCGCCTCGCGCTCGACGACCTCGAGCGCGCTCGGCTGGTGCCGGAACTGTGAGAGGTCAAAGTGGCAGAAGTCAAAGTCGCAGGCAATCGTGAGCTGGTAATGCTGGTGGATGTGCTCGCGCGCGAGAAGAACGTGCCGCGCGACATCGTCTTTGGCGCGCTGGAGATGGCGCTCGCCTCGGCCACCAAGAAAAAGTACGCCGAGGACATCGACGTGCGGGTGCACGTCGACCGCAACACCGGCGCCTACGAGACCTTCCGCCGCTGGAAGGTCTTTCCCGACGACGCTCCCGACTGGAACACCGCGCAGATGCTCTCGGTCGAGGAGGCGCAGGACCGCGGCAAGGCCGACGCCAAGGTCGACGACGTGATCGAGGAGCCGCTGCCGAACGTCGAGTTCGGCCGCATCGGCGCGCAGACCGCCAAGCAGGTGATCCTGCAGCGCATCCGCGATGCCGAGCGCGAGCAGATCCTCAACGACTTCCTGTCGCGCGGCGACGAGCTGGTCACCGGCACGGTGAAGCGCATGGAGCGCGGCAACGCGATCATCGAGTCCGGCCGCCTCGAGGCGCTGCTGCCGCGCGAGCACATGATCCCCAAGGAGAACCTGCGGGTCGGCGACCGCGTGCGCGCCTGGGTGGCGAAGATCGACCGCCAGGCGCGCGGGCCGCAGCTGATCCTGTCGCGCACCGCGCCGCAGTTCATCATGAAGCTGTTCGAGCTGGAGGTGCCGGAGATCGAGGAGGGCCTGCTCGAGATCAAGTCGGCGGCGCGCGACCCCGGCATTCGCGCCAAGATCGCCGTGTTCACCAACGACAAGCGCATCGACCCGATCGGCACCTGCGTCGGCATGCGCGGCTCGCGCGTGCAGGCGGTCACCCAGGAGCTGGCCGGCGAGCGCGTCGACATCGTCCTGTGGTCGGCCGACCCGGCGCAGTTCGTGATCGGCGCGCTGGCGCCCGCGGAGGTGAGCTCGATCGTGGTCGATGAGGAAAAGCACGCCATGGACGTCGTGGTCGACGAGGAGAACCTCGCCGTGGCGATCGGCCGCAGCGGCCAGAACGTGCGCCTCGCCTCCGAGCTGACCGGCTGGCAGATCAACCTGATGACCGAGGAAGAGTCGCAGCGCAAGCAGCAGGAGGAGAGCGGCCGCATCAAGCAGCAGTTCATGGAGAAGCTCGACGTCGACGAGGAGATCGCCAACATCCTGATCGAGGAGGGCTTCTCGACGCTCGAGGAGATCGCCTACGTGCCGATCAACGAGCTGCTGGAGATCCAGTCGCTCGACGCCGACACGGTGAACGAGCTGCGCAACCGCGCGCGCAACGCGCTGCTGGTGGCGGCGATCGCCAACGAGGAGAAGATGGAAGGCGTCGACCCGGAGATGCTCAAGCTCGAGGGCATGGACGGCGCGCTCGCCGGCAAGCTCGTCGAGGCGGGCATCAAGACGCGCGACGACCTCGCCGACCTCGCGGTTGACGAGCTCTCCGAGATCACCCAGCTCGACGAGGAGCGCGCGAAGAAGCTGATCCTCGCCGCGCGCGCGCACTGGTTCGCCGCCGAGCAGGGGGACAACAAGAGCAAGGAGGCCGCCTAGTGGCGCAGACCAGCGTAGCCCAGTTCGCGAGCGAGCTGAAAGTCCCGCCGTCGGTGCTGCTCGAGCAGCTGCGCGCCGCGGGCGTCGACAAGCGCGTGCCCGAGGATCCGCTGTCGGAGCAGGACAAGTCGCGCCTGCTCGAGTACCTGCGCCGCACGCACGGCTCGCTGGAGGCCAAGAACAAGATCACGCTGACGCGCCGGCAGACGAGCGAGATCCGCAAGACCGACGCCAGCGGCAAGTACCGCACGGTGCAGGTCGAGGTGCGCAAGAAGCGCGTGTTCGTGAAGCGCGACCCGGCCGAGATCACCGCCGCGGCGGTGGCCGCCGAGACGCCCGCCCCGCCGCCCGCCGCCGCGCCGGCGCCGCCCCCGGCGGCGGCGACGCCCGCGCCGATCGACGAGCGCGAGCGCGAGCTGCGCGAGGAAGAGGCGCGCCGCCAGCAGCAGCTCGCCGAGCTGCAGGAGGCGGAGCTGCGCGAGAAGCAGGAGCGCGAGCGCCGCGAAGCCGAGCAGCGCGCGGCCGAGCAGCAGAAGGCGCAGCAGGCGGCGCCGGCGGCGCCTCCGCCCACCACGCTGCACGCGCCCAAGCCGAGCGAGGGCGCGAAGGCCGACAAGAAGGCGAAGAAGGCCAAGCCGACCACCGTCCTGCGCGACGACTCGGCGCGCCGGCGCACCATCAAGACGCGCGGCGACGCCGGCGGCGGGGTGGCCGGCTGGCACGCGCGCGGCGGCGGCCGCCACCGCCCGTCGGCCTCGAGCGGCGGCGAGACCGCGTTCGCGCAGCCGGTCGAGCCGCTGGTGCGCGAGGTCGCGGTGCCCGAGACGATCACCGTCGGCGAGCTGGCGCACCGCATGTCGGTGAAGGCGGTCGAGGTGATCAAGGTGCTGATGAAGCTCGGCACCATGGCCACCATCAACCAGGTGCTCGACCAGGAGACGGCGATGATCGTGGTCGAGGAGATGGGCCACAAGGCGAAGGCCGCCAAGCTGGACGACCCCGAGTCCTACCTCGCCGAGACGGTCGAGGCGCCGGCCGGCGAGCTGGTGGTGCGCCCGCCGGTGGTCACGGTGATGGGCCACGTCGACCACGGCAAGACCTCGCTGCTCGACTACATCCGCCGCACCAAGGTGGCGGCCGGCGAGGCGGGCGGCATCACGCAGCATATCGGCGCCTACCACGTCGAGACGCCGCGCGGCGTGATCACCTTCCTCGACACGCCGGGCCACGAGGCGTTCACCGCCATGCGCGCGCGCGGCGCCAAGGTCACCGACATCGTGGTGCTGGTGGTCGCCGCCGACGACGGCGTGATGCCGCAGACCATCGAGGCGATCAACCACGCCAAGGCGGCCAACGTGCCGATGGTCGTGGCGATGAACAAGATCGACAAGCACGAGGCCAATCCCGAGCGCGTCAAGCAGGACCTGCTGGCGCACGGCGTGGTGGCCGAGGAGTACGGCGGCGACTCGCCGGTGGTGCCGGTGTCGGCGAAGACCGGCCAGGGCATCGACGAGCTGCTCGAGCAGGTGCTGCTGCAGGCGGAGGTCCTCGAGCTGAAGGCGCCCGCCGACGCCCCGGCGAAGGGGGTGGTCATCGAGGCGCGGCTCGACAAGGGACGCGGCCCGGTGGCGACCCTGCTGGTGCAGTCCGGAACGCTCAAGCGCGGCGACATCGTGCTCACCGGCGGGGTGTACGGCCGGGTGCGCGCGATGCTCGACGAGAACGGCAAGCCGATCCAGGAAGCCGGGCCCTCGATCCCGGTCGAGGTGCAGGGGCTCTCGGACGTGCCGACCGCCGGCGAGGAGATGATGGTGCTCGCCGACGAGCGCAAGGCGCGCGAGATCGCGCTCTTCCGCCAGGGCAAGTTCCGCGACGTCAAGCTCGCCAAGCAGCAGGCGGCCAAGCTCGAGAACATGTTCGAGCAGATGGGCGAGGGCGGGCGCAAGGTGCTCAACCTGGTGATCAAGGCCGACGTGCAGGGCTCGCAGGAAGCGCTGATCCACGCGCTCACCCGCCTGGGCACCGACGAGGTGAAGGTCGTGGTGGTGCACGCCGGCGTCGGCGGCATCACCGAGTCGGACGTGAACCTAGCGGTCGCCTCGCGCGCGGTGATCATCGGCTTCAACACCCGCGCCGACGGCGCGGCGCGCAAGCTCGCCGAGGCCTCGGGCATCGACATCCGCTACTACAACATCATCTACGAGGCGGTGGACGAGGTGCGCGCGGCGCTCTCCGGCATGCTGGCGCCCGAGCGCAAGGAGCAGGTCATCGGCCTGGTCGAGGTGCGGCAGGTGTTCCGTATCTCCAAGGTCGGCACCGTGGCCGGCTGCTTCGTCAAGGAAGGCGCGGTGCGGCGCGGCGCGCAGATCCGCGTGCTGCGCGACAACGTGGTGATCCATACCGGCGAGATCGACGCGCTGAAGCGCTTCAAGGACGACGTGCGCGAGGTCAAGGCCGGCTTCGAGTGCGGCGTGTCGCTGAAGAACTTCTCGGACATCAAGGAAGGCGACCAGTTCGAGGTGTTCGAGACGGTGGAAGTGGCGAGAACGCTGTGAAGGGCAGGCGGTCGGGCCGCCCGGAGAAGCTGGGCGACCTGATCCAGCGCGAGCTCTCGGACCTGCTGCAGCGCGAGCTGCGCGACCCGCGCGTCGGCATGATCACCGTCACCGCGGTGGACGTGTCGCCCGACCTGTCGCACGCCAAGGTGTTCTTCACGCTGCTCGACAAGGGCCGGCTCGACGACACGCTGGCCGGCCTGGCGCGCTCGGCCGGCTTCCTGCGCTCGCAGCTCGCGCGACGCATCAAGCTCTACACCACGCCCGAGCTGCGCTTCGTCTACGACGAGTCGGTGGAGCGCGGCGACCGCCTGGCGCGGCTGATCGACTCGACGCGGGAGAAGAAATGATCGACGGGGCGCTGCTCCTCGACAAGGCGGTCGGCGAGAGCTCGAACGCCGCCCTGCAGCGGGCGAAGCGGCTGTTCGGCGCCGCCAAGGCCGGCCATGCCGGCACCCTGGACCCGCTGGCGAGCGGCCTGCTCGTGGTGCTGTTCGGCGAGGCGACCAAGTTCGCCGCCATGCTGCTCGACTCGGACAAGGAGTACCTCGCGACGCTCAGGCTCGGCGAGAAGACGCGCACCGGCGACGCCGAGGGCGAGGTGCTGGAGCGGCGCCCGGTCGCCGCGAGCGAGGCCGACATCGACGCCGCGCTCGCCGCCTTCCGCGGCGACATCGAGCAGCTCCCGCCGATGCACTCGGCGCTCAAGCGCGCCGGCACGCCGCTCTACCGGCTGGCGCGGCGCGGCGAAACGGTCGAGCGCGCCCGCCGGCGGGTGGCGATCCACGCGCTGGAGCGCCTGCGCTACGCCAGCCCGGTGCTCGAGCTGCGCGTCCGCTGCAGCAAGGGCACGTACGTGCGCACGCTCGCCGAGGACCTCGGCGAGGCGCTCGGCACGCTCGCGCACCTCGCGGCGCTGCGGCGCACCGGCTCGGGCCGGTTCCGCGTCGCGGACGCCCCGACCCTGGAGGCGCTCGAGGCGATGAGCGCCGAGGAGCGCCGCCGGCGCGTCCTGCCGCTCGCGCGCCTGCTCGAGGACCTGCCGCGCGCCGAGCTCGACGCCTCGGCCGAAGCGCGCCTGCGCAACGGCCAGCAGCTCCGGCTGAGCGGCGTCGGCGAGGGCCTGTGCGCCCTCTATCGCTCGGACGGCGCGGTCATCGGCCTGGGGCGCGGCGAGGCCGACGGCCTGCTGCGGCCGGTTCGCCTCACCCGCAGCAGCGGCCAAGCGGCTGATAAACATCGAAAAACCTTGTGACCCGGACAGCGCTCGGTTAGAATCGCGGGCTTGAATTGAAAGCGAGTCAGTCGAATGGCATTGCAAGTTCCGCAGAAGGCGGAGGTGGTCAAGCGATATCAGCGCTCGGGCAAGGACACCGGGTCGCCGGAAGTGCAGGTGGCCCTCCTCACCGAGCGCATCAACGGCCTGACCGAGCACTTCAAGACGCACGTCAAGGACTTCCACTCGCGGCGCGGCCTGCTCAAGCTGGTCAGCCAGCGCCGCAAGCTGCTCGACTACCTGCGGCGCAAGGATGCCGACAAGTACCGCGGCCTGATCGAGCGTCTCGGCCTGCGAAAGTAAGCACGCCACGCCGCTCACGCCGATGCCGCAGCACGACGCTCATCACCCCGGTGAGCGTTTTTGTTTTCTGAGGACCCCCCTTTGAATCCCATCAAGAAGACCTTCACCTACGGTTCCCACCAGGTCACTTTGGAGACCGGCGAGATCGCGCGCCAGGCGCACGGCTCGGTCGTGTGCACGATGGACGATACCGTGGTGCTCGCCACCGTGGTCGGCGCCAAGGAGCCGAAAGCCGGCCAGGACTGGTTCCCGCTCACCGTCGACTACGTCGAGAAGACCTACGCCGCCGGCAAGATTCCCGGCGGCTTCTTCAAGCGCGAAGGCCGCCCGTCGGAGAAAGAGACGCTCACCTCGCGCCTCATCGACCGGCCGATCCGGCCGCTTTTCCCGGACGGCTTCCTGAACGAGGTGCAGGTGGTCGCGACCGTCATGTCGCTCAACCCGGAGGTCGACTCGGACATCCCGGCGATGCTCGCGGTGTCGGCGGCGCTCACGCTGTCGGGCATCCCGTGGAACGGGCCGATCGGCGCCTGCCGCGTCGGCTACCTGAACGGGCAGTACGTGCTGAACCCCACCATGACGCAGCTCAAGGAGTCGACCCTGAACCTGGTGGTCGCCGGCACCGAGCAGGGCGTCCTGATGGTGGAATCCGAGGCGCTCGAGCTTCCCGAGGACGTGATGCTCGGCGGCGTGGTGTTCGGCCACGAGCAGATGCAGGCGGCGATCCAGGCGATCCACGAGCTGGCCGAGGTGGCCGGCAAGCCGGCCTGGGACTGGCAGCCGCCGGCCAAGGACGAGGCGCTCATCGCGCGCGTCGCCGAGCTGTGCGAGGCCGACATGCGCGAGGCGTTCCGCATCAAGCAGAAGCAGACGCGCAACAATCGCCTCGCCGAGATCCGCAAGGCGGCGCTGGAGAAGCTGCTCGCCGAGAAGCCCGACGCCAACGTCAACGTGATCAAGGAAAGCTTCTTCAACCTCGAGTCGAGGATCGTGCGCGGCCAGATCCTCGACGGCGAGCCGCGCATCGACGGCCGCGACACGCGCACCGTGCGGCCGATCACCGTGCGCGTCGGCGTGCTGCCGCGCACGCACGGCTCGGCCCTGTTCACCCGGGGAGAAACCCAGGCGCTGGTCACGGTCACGCTCGGCACCGGCCGCGACGAGCAGATCATCGACGCGCTCACCGGCGAGTACCGCGAGCGCTTCATGCTCCACTACAACATGCCGCCCTATGCGACCGGCGAGACCGGCCGCGTCGGCCCGCCGAAGCGGCGCGAGATCGGCCACGGCCGCCTCGCCAAGCGCGCCCTGGTCGGCCTGCTGCCCACGCAGGAGGAGTTCGGCTACTCGATCCGCGTCGTCTCGGAGATCACCGAGTCGAACGGCTCCTCGTCGATGGCCTCGGTGTGCGGCGGCAGCCTGGCGCTGATGGACGCCGGCGTGCCGATCAAGGCGCACGTCGCCGGCATCGCCATGGGCCTGATCAAGGAAGGCAACCGCTTCGCCGTGCTGTCCGACATCCTCGGCGACGAGGACCACCTCGGCGACATGGACTTCAAGGTCGCGGGCACCGAGAAGGGCGTCACCGCGCTGCAGATGGACCTGAAGATCGAGTCGATCAACAAGGGCATCATGAAGGTGGCGCTCGACCAGGCGCGCGAGGCGCGGCTGCAGATCCTCGAGATCATGAAGCAGGCGATCGAGGGCTCGAGGAGCGAGCTCTCCACCTTCGCGCCGCGCATCATCAAGATGAAGATCAACCCGGACAAGATCCGCGACGTGATCGGCAAGGGCGGCGTGGTGATCCGCGGCATCCAGGAAGAGACGGGCACCACCATCGAGATCGAGGACGACGGCACCATCGCCATCGCCTGCGTCTCGGCCGAAGGCGGCGAGGCGGCGAAGAAGCGCATCCAGGAGCTCACCGCCGACGTCGAGGTGGGCAAGGTCTACGAGGGCACGGTGCTGCGCCTGCTCGACTTCGGCGCGATCGTGCAGCTCCTGCCCGGCCGCGACGGCCTGCTGCACATCTCGCAGATCAGCCACGAGCGCGTCAACGCCGTGTCCGACCACCTCAAGGAAGGCCAGCAGGTGAAGGTCAAGGTGCTGGAGGCCGACGACAAGGGCCGCGTGCGGCTCTCGATGAAGGCCGTCGAGCCGAAGGAGACCGCGAAGCAGGGATAAGCCGCGAGTCGCCCCCGCGCAAGCGGGGGCCGATGGATTCCCGCTGGCGCGGGAACGACGGCTACGCCGTCACTTCGCGACCTGGCGCTCGCGCAGCTCGTCGAGCGTCTTGCAGTCGATGCACAGCGTCGCCGTCGGGCGCGCTTCGAGGCGCTTCAGGCCGATCTCGACGCCGCAGCTGTCACAGTAGCCGTACTCGTTGGCGTCGATGCGCGCGATCGTCTCGTCGATCTTCTTGATCAGCTTGCGCTCGCGGTCGCGGTTGCGCAGCTCGAGCGCCATGTCGGACTCCTGGCTCGCCCGGTCGTTGGGATCGGCGAACACCGTGGCCTCGTCCTGCATGGTGTGCACCGTCCGGTCGATCTCCTGCGAGAGCTCCGCCTTCAACGCCTCGAGGATCTTGCGGAAGTGCTTGCGCTGCTGTGCATTCATGTACTCCTCGCCCTTCTTCGGGACGTAGGGCGTGAAGCTTTTTCTCGTCAGTTCCACCGGCATTTCCTGCACAGCCAAAAAAAGAGAGGCGCCTTTGTACCAGAAACACCCCCCTGCGGCAAGCAAAGTGCGTTGCCCGCAGAGTGCGCTAAGAGTATCATTTGCCGCGATTTTCGGGGCGTGGCGCAGTCTGGTAGCGCGCCTGCTTTGGGAGCAGGATGTCGGAGGTTCAAATCCTCTCGCCCCGACCAGGAAAGTTGTACGTTTGGCGCTTGCTCGCGGACTGCCCGTAGCTCAACCGGATAGAGCACCAGCCTTCTAAGCTGGGGGTTACAAGTTCGAGTCTTGTCGGGCAGGCCAGTACCCGTGGTGGCCGTAGCTCAAAGGTAGAGTCCAGGGTTGTGATCCCTGTTGTTGTGGGTTCGAGTCCCATCGGCCACCCCATCTCCCCCGCGCGCCGACTCGCGCGCGCCTAGCGCATGGCCGGCGCGTAGAGGAACACCTCGGGCTTGAGCCATTCCAGCCGCAGCGCGCGAAAGCGCCGCCGCGCCGCCGGATGGCTTTCGCCGACCTCGCACACCAGCGCGCCGCGCGGCGCGAGATGCGCCGGCGCGGCCGCGACGACGCGCGCCACGAGGTCCAGCCCGTCGCTTCCGCCGGCCAGCGCGACGCGGGGCTCCTGGCGGTACTCGGGCGGCAGCTTCGCCATCGCGGCCGCGGCGACGTACGGCGGATTGCTGAGGATCAGGTCGTAGCGTCCTTGCAACCCGTCGAACAGGTTCGAGCGCACGAGACGCACGCGGCGCCCGAGCCGGTGGCGCGCGACGTTCTTCCTCGCCACGGCGAGCGCCGCCGGCGAGATGTCCGCGGCGTCGACGAGCGACGACGGAAAGCGCCTGGCGGCGAGCACGGCGAGGCATCCCGAGCCGGTGCAGAGGTCCAGGATGCGGCGCGCCGCGGGAAAGCGCCTGCGCAGCGCCGGCAGCAGCTCGGCGATGTGCGAGCGCGGCACGATCACCCGCGGGTCGACGTAGAACGGCACGCCGGCGAGCCAGGCTTCGCGCAGCAGATAGGCCGTCGGCACCCGATCCCGGATGCGCCGCCCGGCGAGGCGCTCGATGCGCCGCGCCTGCGCCTCGTCGACCGGCGACGAAAGGTCGGCGTCGAAGGGCAGGGCGAGGCCGCGCAGCACCAGCCAGGCGGCCTCGTCGTGCGCGTTGTCGGTGCCGTGACCGTAGTGAAGCGGCGCGGCGGCCAGCCGCCGCTCGACGCGAGCGATCAGCCCGGCGAGCGTCAAGGAAGGAGCTTGCGCAGGATGTCCAGGTAGATGCGCGGCAGCATGTCGAGCTCCTCGAGCGCGATGTGCTCGTTCAGCTTGTGGATGCTGCTGTTCACCGGCCCGAGCTCGATCACCTCCGGGCAGATGTCGATGATGAAGCGCGCATCCGAGGTGCCGCCGGTGGTCGACAGCTCGGCGTTGCGCCCGGTATGGCGCTTGGTCACCTCGAGCACGGTGCCCGCCAGCGTGCCGCGCCGGCTGAGGAAGGGCTTGGCGCCGAGCACCCAGTCGACCGAATAGTCGAGGCCGTGCTTTTTCAGGATCGCCTCGACGCGGCTGCGCAGCGAAGCCTCGCTGCTCTCGGTGGAGAAGCGGAAGTTGAAGTCCACCGTCACCGACCCGGGCACCACGTTGGCCGCGCCGGTGCCGGCATGGATGTTCGACACCTGGAAGGAGGTCGGCGGAAAGCTGTCGTTGCCCTTGTCCCACTCCGTGCGCGCCAGCTCGGCGAGCGCCGGTGCGAGCAGGTGCACCGGGTTCCTGACGAGATGCGGGTAGGCGACATGCCCCTGCACGCCGCGCACCGTCAGCTTCCCGGAAAGCGAGCCGCGCCGGCCGTTCTTCAGCATGTCGCCCAGCCAGTCGACCGAGGTCGGCTCGCCGACGACGCAGTAGTCGATCAGCTCCTGGCGCGCCTTCAGCGCCTCGACCACGCGCGCCGTGCCGTCGCACGCCGGGCCCTCCTCGTCGGAGGTGAGCAGCAGGGCGATCGATCCGCCGTGCTGCGGCCTTTCGCGGACGAACGCCTCGACCGCGACGACGAAGGCGGCGATCGACGATTTCATGTCCGCGGCGCCGCGCCCGTACAGCTTGCCGTCGCGCACCGTCGGCGTGAACGGGTCGGAGTGCCACCCGGAGAGCGGGCCGGTCGGCACCACGTCGGTATGCCCGGCGAAGCACACCAGCGGGCGGGCGCTGCCGCGGCGCGCCCAGAGGTTGTCCACCGCGCCGAAGCGCATCGGCTCGCAGCGGAATCCGGCGCGCGCCAGGCGCTCGGCGAGCAGCGGCTGGCAGCCGCCGTCGTCCGGCGTGACCGACTTGCGCGCGATGAGCTCCCGAGCAAGCTCGAGAGCCGACAGCTCAGGCATTCATGTCGATCTTGAAGTCGTTGAAGGAGGCCGAGGGCGCGCTCTGGCTGCCCGACCTCTCCTCGGGCTTCTCGGCGGCCGGCTTGGGCGGCAGCGCCTGGCCGCTGATCTCGCCCGCGGTCGCCTGGTTGATGAGCCACAGCATGTTGGTCGCGGAGTCGGCGTTGGCCATCGCCTCGTCCTGGGTGATCTTGCCGTCCATGAACAGCTTGAACAGCGCCTGCTCGAAGGTCTGCGAGCCGGGCGATAGGCTCTTCTCCAGCGCGTCCTTGATCTCGGTGATCTCGCCTTTCTCGATCAGCTCCGAGATGTTGCGCGTGTTGAGCAGCACCTCGCACGCCGCCACGCGGGCGCCGGTCTTGGTGCGCACCAGGCGCTGCGAGATCACCGCCTGCAGCGCCGCCGCCAGGTCGAGCAGCAGCGCCGGCCGGTTCTCCAGCGGGTAGAAGTTGATGATGCGGTTCATCGCGTGGTAGCTGTTGTTGGCGTGCAGCGTGGCGAGGCACAGGTGGCCCGACTGCGCGTAGGCGAGCGCCATCGCCATGGTCTGCTTGTCGCGGATCTCGCCGATCAGGATGCAGTCGGGCGCCTGGCGCAGCGCGTTCTTCAGCGCGATCTCGAACGCCTTGGTGTCGGTGCCGACCTCGCGCTGGTTGACGATCGACTTCTTGTTCTGGAAGATGAACTCGATCGGGTCCTCGAGCGTCAGGATATGGCCCGACTTGCGCTCGTTGCGGTAGTCGAGCATCGCCGCCAGCGAGGTCGACTTACCCGAGCCGGTGGCGCCGACCATCAGCAGCAGGCCGCGCTTCTGCATGATCACTTCCTTCAGCACCTCCGGCAGGCCGAGCGTGTCGATCGGCGGGATGGTGGCCGGGATATAGCGCACCACCACCGAGGGCGAACCCTTCTGGCGGAAGGCGCTGATGCGGAAGGTGCCGACGCCGGGCAGCGTGTAGGCGGTGTTCAGCTCCATCTCCTCGTCGTACTCCCGGATCTGACGCTCGTTGAGCACCTCGTAGAGGAGCTGCTGCACCGTCTCGGCGGTCATCACGGTCTGGTTCACCGGCACCGCGACGCCGTTGATCTTGATGTTGATCGGCGCTCCGACCGAAAGAAAGATGTCGGAGGCCTTCTTGTCGGCCATGATCTGGAACAAGCGCTTCATTGCGGACATGGGTCTGCCTCCCGCCGGTTTTCGCTAGTTTAATCGCCTCGCAGAAGTTCGTTCAGGCTGGTCTTGGCGCGGGTCCGGGCGTCCACTTTTTTCACGATCACCGCGCAATAGAGGGCATATTTGCCGTCCGCCGAGGGCAGGGTGCCGGGAACGACCACCGAGCCTGCCGGGATGCGGCCGTAGCTGACGCGGCCGGTCTCGCGGTCGTAGATCCGGGTGCTCGCGCCGACGAACACGCCCATCGACAGCACGCTGTTCTCCTCGACGATCACGCCCTCGACCACCTCGGAGCGCGCGCCGATGAAGCAGTTGTCCTCGATGATCACCGGGTTGGCCTGCAGCGGCTCGAGCACCCCGCCGATGCCGACGCCGCCCGACAGGTGCACGTTCTTGCCGATCTGGGCGCACGAGCCGACCGTCGCCCAGGTGTCGACCATGGTGCCCTCGTCGACGTAGGCGCCGATATTGACGTAGCAGGGCATGAGCACCGTGTTTTTCGCGATGTAGGCGCCGCGGCGCGCCATGGCGGGGGGGACGACGCGCAATCCCGCGCTGCGGAAGCGCTCTTCCGTGAAAGAGGAGAATTTCGAGGGCACCTTGTCGAAGTAGCGGGTCGCCCCGCCGTCCATGACCCGGTTGTCCTCCAGGCGGAAGGACAGCAGCACCGCTTTCTTGAGCCACTGGTGCGTGATCCATTCGCCGTCGACCTTCTCCGCGACGCGCAGGCGGCCGGCGTCGAGGCCGGCGAGCGCCTCTTCGACCGCCTGGCGCAGCTCGCCGGGCGCGCCGGCGGGGGTGAGGGATGCCCGGTTCTCCCAGGCCTGATCGATGATCTCTCTTGCGTTCATAGGGATTGGGCAAAGCGCATCAGCCGCTTCGCCGCCTCGAGGCATTCCTCGAGCGGGGCGACCAGCGCGATGCGCACATGGTTGGCGCCGGGATTGCTGCCGCCGACGCTGCGGGCGAGGAAGCTGCCCGGCAGCACCAGCAGGTTCTGCTCGGCATGCAGCCGCCGCGCGAACTCGGCGTCGTCGATCGGCGTGCGCAGCCACAGGTAGAAACCGCCGTCGGGCAGGCGCACCTCGAGCGGCGCGCGCAGGAGCGGCAGCACGGCGCGGAACTTCTCGGCGTACAGCCGCCGGTTCTCGCGCACGTGCGCCTCGTCGTTCCAGGCGGCGATCGAGGCGCGCTGCACGGCGAGGCTCATCGCCGACCCGTGGTAGGTGCGGTAGAGCAGGAACCTGGCGATGAGCTGCGGGTCGCCGGCGACGAAGCCCGAGCGCATGCCGGGCGCGTTGGAGCGCTTGGAGAGGCTGGAGAACACCACCAGCCGCTCGTTGCCCCGCCTGAGCTTGCGCGCCGCTTCCAGCGCGCCGAGCGGCGGGGTCTCGAAGTAGATCTCCGAGTAGCACTCGTCGGAGGCGATGACGAAGCCGTGGCGCTCCGACAGCTCGAACAGCCGGCGCCACTCCTCGAGCGGCATCACCCGGCCGCTCGGGTTGGCGGGCGAGCAGGCGTAGACGAGCTGCACGCCCTCCCAGCTCTGCGGCTCGCCGTACACCGGCGCCGCCCCGGCGAGGATCGCCGCGCCTTCGTAGATCTGATAGAACGGGTTCGGGCAGACGACGCGCGCGGCGCGCGTCGGGTCGATCACCGTCTGCGCGAAGGCGAACAGCGCCTCGCGCGTGCCGTTCACCGGCAGCACCTCGGTCTGCGGGTCGGGCGCCGGGATGCCGTAGCGGCGCGCCAGCCAGGCCGACACCGCCTGGCGCAGCTCGGGCGAGCCGGCGGTGGCCGGATAGCTCGCCAGCCCGTCCAGGCTGGCGGCGAGCGCGTCCTTGACCAGCGCCGGCGTCGGGTGCTTGGGCTCGCCGATCGACAGGTTGATCGGCGCGAGGTCCCCCGGCGGGCTGTTGCCGGCGATCAGGGCGCGCAGCTTCTCGAACGGATAGGGCTGGAGCCTCGCGAGGAGCGGATTCACTTCGGAGGAATCTCCCCCCGCCAGCCTTTCTTGCGATGCTCGGCGAACACCGAGGTGGTGATGCCGCCGCGCACGTTGAAGCGGCCCTCCAGGCGCATCCAGCGCGGCTGCGTCGCGCGCACCAGGTCGTCCAGGATGCGGTTGGTCACCGCCTCGTGGAACGCGCCTTCGTCGCGGAACGACCAGACATAGAGCTTGAGCGACTTCAGCTCGACGCAGCGCCGGTCGGGCACGTAGTCGAGCACCAGCGTCGCGAAGTCGGGCTGCCCGGTCATCGGACAGACGCAGGTGAACTCCGGGATTTCCATGTGAATCCGGTAATCGCGCTCGGGCGCCGGGTTGGCGAACGTCTCGAGCCGCTTGCTGGGCCGCGATGGCACGGAAAGATCTGCCGCGAAAAGAGCGCCGCATGTTAGCACGCCGCGGCGCCGTCGCCCGGCCGCGATGCTGCCCGATAGGCAGGATAGCCACAGCCGGCGCCCTACTACATGTAGTATCCCGACGCAAGTCGCGCCCGGCCGCAGCCACCGCTTGCGGTGCGCCGGCGCGACCACGCGCCTGTCAACTTTTTTATTCGCCGGCGCGTGTTCCGCCGGCCGGGCAATGACGTTATTATTTTTCTCGTGCGGCTCACGCAAATAAAGCTTTCCGGATTCAAGTCCTTCGTCGATCCCACAACGATTCACGTGCCCGGCCGGCTGGTCGGCGTGGTCGGCCCGAACGGCTGCGGCAAGTCGAACGTCATCGACGCGGTGCGCTGGGTGCTCGGCGAGACGCGCGCCTCGGCGCTGCGCGGCGACTCGATGCAGGACGTGATCTTCAACGGCTCGCTCAACCGCAAGCCGCTCGCGCGCGCCATGGTCGAGCTCACCTTCGACAACTCGCAGGGGCGCGCGGCGGGGCAGTGGTCGCAGTACGCCGAGATCTCGGTGCGCCGCGTCCTGCAGCGCGACGGCGAGTCGAGCTACTACATCAACGGCACGCACGTGCGCCGGCGCGACATCACCGACATGTTCCTCGGCACCGGCCTCGGCCCGCGCGCCTACGCGATCATCGAGCAGGGCATGATCACGCGCGTCATCGAGGCGAAGCCCGAGGAGCTGCGCGTGTTCCTCGAGGAGGCGGCGGGCATCTCCAAGTACAAGGAGCGCCGCAAGGAGACCGAGTCGCGGCTCGCCGACACGCGCGAGAACCTGGCCCGCATCACCGACATCCGCCTCGAGCTGGGCGCGCAGCTCGAGAAGCTGCAGGCGCAGGCGCAGGTCGCGGCGCGCTACAACGAGCTGCACGCCGAGCTGCAGCTCAAGCAGCAGCTGCTGTGGTACGTGCGCCGGCGCGACGCGGCCGCGGAGCGCGAGCGGCACTCGGCCGAGATCGCCAGGGTCACCAACGCCCTCGAAGCGGAAAACGCCGAGCTGCGCAGCCTCGAGGCGCGCCTCGAGACGGCGCGCGCGGCGCACTACCGGGCGGGCGACGCGCTGAACGGCGCGCAGGGCGAGCTCTACGCCGCCAACGCCGAGGTGGCGAAGCTCGAGTCGGAGCTGCGCCACGCCGAGGAGAGCCGCGCGCGCCTGGAAGCCCAGCACGCCGAGCGGCTCACGCAGCTCTCGCAATGGCGCGAGCAGCGCGCCCAGCTCACGCAGGCGCTGCACATGTGGGCCGCGCGCGCCGGCAGCGCCCGGCAAAAGGCGGAGGCGGCGCAGCGCGCCCTGGAAGCCGAGAACGCGCGGCTGCCGCAGGCCGAGCAGGCGCTGCGCGCCGCGCAGGAGCGCCTGAGCGAGGCGCGCAGCGCGCTCATCCAGGCCGAAAGCCGCCTGCAGGTCGAGCAGTCGAGCCGCGCTCACCTGGAAAAGGCGAGCCAGGCGCTGGCGGCGCGGCGCGAGCGCCTGGAAGGCGAGCTGCAGTCGCTCGAAGAGCCCGACGGCGCCGCGGCGGCCGAGCTGGAAGAGCGCCTGGCGGCGCTCGCGGCCGAGCTCGAGGCGGCGCAGCGAACGTTCGCCGCGCTGCAGGCGGAGTGCGAGGGGCTCGAGGCTCGCCGCGCCGCGGCGACCGAGGCGGTCGGCGCGGCGCAGCGCGAGCACACCGCCGCCGAGGCGCAGCTCGCCACGCTGCGCCAGATCCAGGCCGAGATCGGCAGCAACGCGCCGCTGCGCGAATGGCTGGAGCGCCACGGGCTCGGCAGCCTGCCGCGCCTGTGGCAGAAGGTGCGCATCGACCCCGGCTGGGAGACGGCGGTGGAAGCGGTGCTGCGCGAGCGCCTGCACGCGCTCGAGGTGCCGTCGCTGCAGCCGATTCTCGGCGACCAGCCGCCGGCCAAGGCGAGCGTGCTCGATCGTACCGGCGGCGCGCCCGCCGCCGCGGCGCCCGGCCTCGAGCCGCTGTCGGCGAAGGTCCATGCCGCCGACGCGCGCGTGGCGGCCGCGCTCGCCGACTGGCTGGCCGCGGTCTATGCCGCCGAGCAGGCGCCCGACGACGCCGCACGCGCCGCGCTGCCGGCCGGTGCGATCCTGGTGACCCGCGACGGCCACCAGTTCACCCGGCATACGGTGAGCTTCCATGCGCCGGACGCCGCCGATGCCGGCATCCTGGCGCGCCAGGCGGAGATCGAACGTCTCGAGGCGCACTGCCGCCATCTGGCGGCGGCGCTCGAGCGCGACCAGGCTTCGCTGCAGCAGGTCGAGGCGCAGCTCGCCGAGCGCAACGCCGCGCTCGAGGAGGCGCGCGCCGCGATCACGCAGCAGGAGCGCGCGCGCCACGACGCCGAGATCGAGAGCGTCAAGCTCGCGCAGGCGCAGGAGCGCTTCCGCGAGCGCTCCAGCCAGGTGCGCGCCGAGCTCGACGACCTGCAGGCCGAGGCGGCGCGCGGGCAGGAAGCGCTCGGCGCCTGCCTGGAAAGGATGGCGCGGGTCGGCAGCGCGATCGGCGAGGCGCGCGAGCGGCTGGAGGCCGCGCGCGCCGCGCACCTCGCGGCCGAGGACGCCGCGGCCGGGCAGCGCCGCGCCGTGCAGCAGGCCGAGCGCGAAGCGCAGGACGCGCTGTTCGGCGAGCGCGAGTGCGCCTCGAAGATCGCCGAGATCGACCATTCGGTCGGCGTGATCGACCAGCAGATCGAGCGCGCCGACGCCGAGCTGGCGCGCCTCGGCGAGGAGCTCGCCGCCGACCCGATCCCGCAGGTGCGCGCGGCGCTCGAGTCCGCGGTGGAGCAGAGGATCGGCCGCGAAGCGAGCCTGGCGCAGGCGCGCAACGCCGTCGAGGCGGCCGCCGGGACGCTGCGCGAGATCGAGGAGGCGCGGCTGCAGGTCGACGCGCGCGTCGCGCCGCTGCGCGAGCGCCTGGGCGAGCTGCGGCTCAAGGAGCAGGCGGCGCAGCTCAGCTTCGAGCAGTACGCCGGCCAGCTCGCCGAAGCGCGCGCCGACGAGGAGCGGCTCGCCGCGGAGGCGCAGAAGGCGCCGCGGCCCGCCACGCTGCAGGGCGAGATCACGCGGCTCACCCAGGCGATCGGCGAGCTCGGAGCGGTGAACCTGGCGGCGCTCGACGAGCTGCGCACGAGCGAGGAGCGCAAGGCCTTCCTCGACGCGCAGGCGAGCGACCTGGAAGAGGCGGTGCGCACCATGGAGGACGCGATCCGCAAGATCGACCGCGAGACGCGCGAGCTGCTGCGCGAGACCTTCGAGGCGGTGAACCGCCACTTCGGGGAGCTCTTCCCGACGCTGTTCGGCGGCGGCGAGGCGAAGCTGGTGATGACCGGCGAGGAGATCCTCGACGCCGGCGTGCAGGTGATGGCGCACCCGCCGGGCAAGCGCAACTCGAGCATCCACCTGCTCTCCGGCGGCGAGAAGGCGCTCACCGCGATCGCGCTGGTGTTCTCGCTGTTCCAGCTCAACCCGGCGCCGTTCTGCCTGCTCGACGAGGTGGACGCGCCGCTCGACGACGCCAACACCGTGCGCTTCTGCGAGCTGGTGCGCAGGATGTCGGCCGACACGCAGTTCCTGTTCATCAGCCACAACAAGATCACCATGGAGCTCGCGGAGCAGCTGATCGGCGTCACGATGCCCGAGTCCGGCGTCTCGCGCGTGGTCGCGGTGGACATCGACGAGGCGCTTCGCATCCGGGAGGAGCTCGCCGCCTGAAGGGGTCATGAACGACCTCACCCTCGGGCTGGCGATTGCCGGCGCGCTCGCGGTGGCGGGCGTGCTGATCTACAACCGGCTCCAGGAGCGCAGGGCGCGCCGGCAGGCCGAGCAGGCCTTCGCCTCGACCCACGGCGACGCGCTGATGGACGGACGGCGCGAGCCGCGCTTCGCCGCCGCGCGCGCGCCGGCGGCGAACGCCGCCGCGCCCGACCCGCGCGTCGACTACATCGTCTCGCTGGAGCTGCCGCCCTCGGCCGAGGGCTTGCTCGGCGAGGCGTGGCAGCCGGTGGCGAAGCGCTTCTCGCAGCGGGCGCTGCTCTTCCGCGAGCGCCCGGGCGCCTGCGCCGCGGCGCTGCAGCTCGTCAGCCGCGCGGGCGTCGTTCCCGAGCCCGAGCTGATCGAGTTCCGCAGCGCCGTGGAGAGCCTCGCCGCGTCGCTCGGCGGCCGCGCCAGGGCGCCCGGCATGCGCGAGGCGCTGCAGGCCGCGCGCGAGCTCGACGGCGCCTGCGCCGAGGTCGACATCCAGGTGGCGCTGCACGTGGTCGGTGTGGCGCCGCAGCAGGACTTCGCCGGACAGCCGTTCCAGGCGGCGCCGCGCGAGGACGGCGTGACGCTCACGCTCGACGTGGCGCGCACCGCGGATCCCGAGCGCAGCTACGACGCGATGGCGCGCGCCGGCCAGGCGCTCGCGCGCGCGCAGGGCGGCCGGCTGGTGGACGACGAGGGCCGCGAGCTCGACGAGCGCGCGCTCGCGACGATCCGCGCGCAGCTCGCGGCGGTGCGTAGCGTGCTCGCCAGGCGCGGCATCGAGCCGGGCAGCCCGCTCGCGCTGCGCCTGTTCTCATGAGCGTCGCGGCGCGGATCCGCGAGCTCCGCGAGACGATCGAGTACCACAACCGGCGCTACTACGTCGAGGACGCGCCGGAGATCAGCGACGCGGAGTACGACCGGCTGTTCCGCGAGCTGCAGGAGCTCGAGGAAAAGCATCCCGAGCTGCGCACGCCCGACTCGCCGACCCAGCGCGTCGGCGGCGCGCCCGCGGCCGAGCTCGCCCCGGTGCGCCACGAGGTGCCGATGCTGTCGATCCGCACCGAGACCGATTCCGAGGACCGCGGCGCGGCCAACTTCGACGCGCGCGTGCGCCGCGAGCTCGGCCGGCAGGCCGACGACCCGCCGATCGAATACGCCGCCGAGCTCAAGCTCGACGGCCTCGCCATCAGCCTGCGCTACGAGAACGGCGTGCTGGCGCGCGCTGCGACGCGCGGCGACGGCCAGGTCGGCGAGGACGTCACCGCCAACGTGCGCACGATCCGTGCCGTTCCGCTGGCGCTGCGGGGCCGCGCGCCCGAGGTGCTCGAGGCGCGCGGCGAGATCTTCATGACCCGGGCGGCATTCGAGCGGCTCAACCGCCGCCAGGTCGAGGCGGGCGGCAAGCCGTTCATCAACCCGCGCAACACCGCCGCCGGCGCGGTGCGGCAGCTCGATCCGCGGATCACCGCCCGGCGGCCGCTTTCCTTCTATGCCTACGGGGTCGGCGTCGTGCGCGGCATGGCGCTGCCGCGGCGCCACAGCGAGGTGCTCGACGCGCTGGAAGCGCTCGGCCTGCCCGTGGAGCCGCACCGCAAGGTGGTGCAGGGGGCCGAAGGGCTGATCGCCTACCACGCGCAGATCCGCGAAGAGCGTCCGCGCCTGCCGTTCGACATCGACGGCGTGGTCTACAAGGTGAACGACCTGGCGCTGCAGGCCGAGCTCGGCCACGTCGCGCGCGAGCCGCGCTGGGCGGTGGCGCACAAGTATCCGCCCGAGGAAGAGCTCACCGAGGTGCTGGCGATCGAGGTGCAGGTCGGGCGCACCGGCACGCTGACGCCGGTGGCCAAGCTGCGGCCGGTGTTCGTGGGCGGCGTCACCGTGGGCAGCGCGACGCTGCACAACGAGGACGAGCTGCGGCGCAAGGACGTGTGGGTCGGCGACACGGTGGTGGTGCGGCGCGCCGGCGACGTGATCCCGGAGGTGGTGGGCGTGCGCCGGCCGGGGGCGCGCCGGCCGCAGGACCGCTTCGCCATGCCGTCCTCCTGCCCGGTATGCGGCTCGCCGACGGTGCGCGTCGCCGGCGAGGCGGCGACGCGCTGCAGCGGCGGCCTGTACTGCAAGGCGCAGCGCAAGCAGACGCTGCTGCACTTCGCCGGGCGCCGCGCCATGGACATCGAAGGGCTCGGCGAGAAGCTCGTCGACCAGCTGGTCGAGCGCGAGCTGGTGCGCAACCCCGCGGACCTGTACGAGCTCAGGCCCGAGACCCTGGCCGGCCTGGAACGCATGGGCGAGAAGTCCGCCGCCAACGTTTTCGCCAGCATCGAGAAATCGCGCAAGGCGGAGCTCGCCCGCTTCATCTACGCGCTCGGCATCCCGGGCGTCGGCGAGGAGGTGGCGAAGATCCTGGCGCGCCATTTCCGCTCCATGGACGCGCTGCTACGCGCCGAATGGGCCAGCCTGGCGGCTGACAAGGAGGCGGTTCGCAAGGACAATGCACAGCGCAAGAAGCGCGGCGAGGCGCCGCGGCCGGTGCCGCTGGAGGGCATCGGCCCCGAGCTTGCCGAGAGCATCGAGAAGTTCCTGCGCGAGCCGCACAATGCGCAGGTCATCGCCCGCCTGACCCGGGCGATCGCGCTCGAGGCCCCGGCGCCGGCCGAGCGCGGCGGCGCGCCCGCCAAGACCTTCGTGCTCACCGGCACGCTCGCCGGGATGACGCGCGACGAGGCGCGCGCCGCGATCGAGGCGAAAGGGCACAAGGTGGCAAGCTCGGTGTCGAAGCATACGGACTACGTGGTCGCCGGGGCGGAGGCGGGCAGCAAGCTGGACAGGGCCCGCAGCCTCGGCGTGCCGGTGATCGACGAGGCGCAATTGCGCAGGATCCTCGAGGAAGGATGATGGCGAAGCTCAAGAAAGCGGTGTTCCCCGTCGCCGGGTTCGGCAGCCGGTTCCTGCCGGTCACCAAGGCGAGCCCGAAGGAGATGATGCCGATCGTCGACAAGCCGCTCATCCAGTACGCGGTGGAGGAGGCGGCCGCCGCCGGCATCACCGAGATGATCTTCGTCACCGGCCGCCACAAGCGCGCCATCGAGGACCATTTCGACAAGGCCTACGAGCTCGAGACCGAGCTCGAGCGCAAGGGCAAGGAGGCGCTGCTCTCGCAGGTGCGCTCGGTGCTGCCCGAGGGCGTGCGCTGCATCTACCTGCGCCAGCCCGAGCCGCTCGGCCTGGGCCACGCGGTGCTGTGCGCGCAGCCGGTGGTGGGCGACCATCCCTTCGCGGTGCTGCTCGCCGACGACCTGATGGACTCGCAGCCGCCGGCGATCGCGCGCATGGCGCAGGTGTTCGACCGCGAGGGCTGCTCGCTGCTCGGCGTCGAGGAGGTGCCGCGCGAGCACACCGACAGCTACGGCATCGTCACCATCGAGCGCATGCAGGGCGACCTGGCGCGCATCCACAGCATCGTCGAGAAGCCCAAGCCCGCCGAGGCGCCCTCCAACCTCGCGGTGATCGGCCGCTACGTGCTGACGCCGCGCATCTTCGAGCTGCTCGGCGAGGTGACGCCGGGCGCGGGCGGCGAGATCCAGCTCACCGACGCGATCTCGAAGCTGCTCGGGCACGAGCGCGCGCTCGCGGTGCGGCTGCCCGGCCGGCGCTTCGACTGCGGCTCGAAGCTCGGCTACCTGCAGGCCACCGTCGAGTACGGCCTGCGCCATCCCGAGGTGGGAGAGGCTTTCGCCCGCTATCTCGAGTCACGCTAGACTCGCCCGAATGGACGTCGCGGCCGCCTGGCGGTTCCTCGAGCAATCCGAGCTGGTGGCGAGCGCCGACGAGGTGCAGGCGGCGCTGCGCCGGGTCGCCGCGGAGATCGGCGAGCGCCTTTCCGGCGCCTACCCGCTGGTGCTGGCGGTGATGGGCGGCGCGGTGGTGTTCGCCGGTCAGCTCCTGCCGCTGCTGCGCTTCCCGCTCGACTTCGACTACATCCACGTCTCGCGCTACGGCGCCGGGACGCGCGGCGCGGCGGTCGACTGGCGCGTCACGCCGCCGGAGACGGTGCGCGGCCGCAGCGTGCTGGTGGTCGACGACATCCTCGACGGCGGCGAGACCATGGCGGCGATCCGCGAGCGGCTGCTCGAGCTGGGCGCCTCGGCCTTCCACTGCGCCGTGCTGGTGGAAAAGACGCTGCGCCGGGACAAGCCGATCCGCGCCGACTTCGTCGGCCTGCGCATCCCCGACCGCTTCGTGTTCGGCTACGGCATGGACGCGAAAGGCTACTGGCGCAACCTTCCGGAAATCCGGGCGATGGCCGGAACCTGAGCGGTGCTGGCGATCATCGGCGGCAGCGGGCTGGCGCGGCTCGCGGATCTGGAGCGCAGCGAGCGCAGGGCGCTCGACACGCCTTACGGAAAGCCCTCGGCGGCGCTCACCTTCGGCGAGCTGGCCGGGCGCCGCGTGCTGTTCCTGGCGCGCCACGGCGACGCGCACGACGTCGCGCCGCACGAGGTGAACTACCGGGCGAACCTCTGGGCGCTCAAGGAGGCCGGCGCGCGCGAGGTGGTCTCGGTGGCGACGGTCGGCGGCATCGCCGAGCGGGCGAGCCCCGGCGCCATCCTGGTGCCGCACCAGCTCATCGACTACACCTGGGGCCGGCCGTCGACCTTCTTCGAGGGACCCGGGGTGCCGGTCCGGCATATCGACTTCACCGAGCCTTACTCGGCCGCGCTGCGCGACCGGCTGCTCGCCGCGGCGCGCGCCTGCGGCGAACCGGTCGCCGACGGCGCGGTCTACGGTGTCACACAGGGGCCGCGATTGGAGACCGCCGCCGAGATCGAGCGCATGGCGCGCGACGGCGCCGACATCGTCGGCATGACGGCGATGCCGGAGGCCGCCCTCGCGCGCGAGCTCGACCTGCCGTACGCGGCGCTCGCGGTGGTGGCGAACCACGCGGCCGGCCGCGCCGACAGCCGGCGCGCCATCCCGCTGGAGGCGATCCCCGCCGTGCTCGAGGAGGCGATGCGGCGCGTGCGCCGCATCCTGCAGCAGGTCTGCCGCTCATGATCCGCGAAGTGCTGCGCATGGGCGATCCGCGGCTGCTGCAGCGCTCGGCCGAGGTCACCCGCTTCGGCTCCGAGGAATTGCAGCAGCTCCTGCAGGACATGCGCGACACGATGGCGCACCTCAACGGCGCCGGGCTCGCCGCGCCGCAGATCGGCGTGCTGCAGCGCGTGGTGATCTTCGGCGTGCGCGCCAACCCGCGCTATCCGGGCGTGGAAGAGGTGCCGGACACGGTGCTGATCAACCCGCGGCTCGAGCCGCTCGGCACGGAGATGGAGGAGGGCTGGGAGGGCTGCCTGTCGGTGCCCGGCATGCGCGGCTGGGTGCCGCGCTGGAAGCGGCTGCGCTATTCCGGCTACGACGAGCGCGGGCGGCGCTTCGAGCGCGAGGTCGAGGGCTTCCACGCGCGCGTGGTGCAGCACGAGGTCGACCACCTCGACGGCATCCTCTACCCGATGCGCATCCGCGACCTGCGCAAGTTCGGCTTCAACGAAGCGCTGTTTCCGGGAGAGGCGCTGCCGCCGGAAGACTGAGCTCGGCGAGCAGGTCCTGCTCGAGCTGCAGCACCGTCTTCGGCGAGGCGAGCGCCTCGCCCGAGACGAGGAACACGTCCTCGGCGCGGTCGCCGAGCGTGTTGATGCGCGCGGTGTGCAGGCTGACGCGGTAGCGCGCCAGGATGCGCGCCACGCCGTAGAGCAGGCCGGGCCGGTCGGTGGCGACGATCGACAGCACGTGGAAGGCGCCGCGCTCGTCGGGCCGGATGTCGACCACCGGCGAGATCGGGAAGTGGCGCACCCGGCGCGACAGGCGCCCGCCGCGCGGCGGCGCGAGCGGCGCCTGCGACACCACCTCCTCGGCGAGCTCGGCCTCGATCAGCGCGATGCGGTCCTGATAGTGCGCGTCGCGGCCCTCGCCCATGACGACGAAGGTGTCGAGCGCGTAGCCGCCGCGCGTGGTGTGGATCTTCGCTTCCGCGATGTTGTAGCCGGCGCGCTCGAAGTAGCCCGAGATGCGCGCGAACAGGCCTTCCCGGTCGCGGGTGTAGATCATCACCTGCAGGCCTTCGCCGAACGGCGCGAGGCGCGCTTTCACGACGGGCTTTTCGGACGCAACCCGGTAATGAAGCACCCGGGTGTGCCAGGCGATCTCCTGCGCGTCATGGCGCAGGAAGTAGGGGGTGTCGAGCTGCGCCCAGAGCCGGTCCTTGGCGCCGTCGGACAGCGCGTACAGGCGCAGCAGCCGGGTCGCCTCGGCCTGCTTCTCGGCGAGCGCGATGTCGCGCGCCAGCAGCTCGCCGGTGAGCACGCGCCGGGTGGCGCGGAAAAGGTCCTCCAGCAGCTTGCCTTTCCAGGCGTTCCACACCTTCGGGCTGGTGCCGCGCACGTCGGCCACCGTGAAGAGGTAGAGCGCCACCAGCCGCCGCTCGCTGCCGACGCGGTCGGCGAACGCGCGCACCACCTCCGGGTCGTAGACGTCCTGCTTCTGCGCGACGTGCGACATGAGCAGGTGGTGCTCGACCAGGAACACCACCAGCTCGGTGTCGTCCTTCGCCAGCCCGTGCCGGCGGCAGAAGCGGCGCGCGTCGCGGGCGCCGAGCTCGGAATGGTCGCCGCCGCGGCCCTTGGCGATGTCGTGGTAGAGCGCGGCGATGTAGAGCAGCCAGCGGCGCTCGAAGCCGTTCATCAGCTCGCTGGCGAGCGGGAACTCGTGCGCCAGCTCCGGCATGGTGAAGCGGCGCAGGTTGCGGATCACCATCAGGATGTGCTGGTCCACGGTATAGACGTGGAACAGGTCGTGCTGCATCTGGCCGACGATGCGCCCGAACTCCGGCAGGTAGCGGCCGAGGATGCCGTACTGGTTCATGCGCCGCAGCTCGTGCACGATGCCGCGCGGCTGCTGCAGGATGTGCAGGAACAGCAGCCGCGCCACCGGGTCCTTGCGGAACGAAGCGTCGATGCGGAAGCGCGCGCGGTACAGCGCGCGCAGGGTCCGCGCGGTCATGCCGCGCAGCTCCTGGTGCTGCATCATGAGCAGGAAGCTCTCCAGGATCGCCGTCGGCTCGCGCTCGAAGATATCGGCGCGGCGCACGTGCAGCAGCTCGCTGCGGATCTCGAAGCGCTCGTTCAGGACGCGCGGCGCGGTGTCGGGCCGCGGCGCGAGCATCGCCTCCAGGTTCTGCAGCAGGATGGTGTTGAGCTGCGTCACGCCCTTGGCGGTGCGGTAATAGCGCTGCATCATCGCCTCGCTGGCGCGCCGGTCCGGCGTGTCGCGGTAGCCGAGCTGCGCGGCGAGCGCGCCCTGCACGTCGAACACGATGCGGTCTTCGCGCCGGCCGGCGAGGTAGTGCAGACGGATGCGGAAGTCCTGCAGCAGCGCCTCGTGGCGCGCGAGCTGGCTCGCTTCGTCGCGCTCGATCAGCCCGCGGCGCACCAGGTCGGTCCAGCGCCGGCCGTAGCCCGCGACGCGCGCGATCCACTGGATGGCGTGCAGGTCGCGCAGCCCGCCCGGCGCCTCCTTGAGGTTCGGCTCGAGCGCGTAGGGCGAGTCCTGGTGCTTGGCGTGGCGCTGCTCCTGCTCGAGCTTCTTCGCCTTGAAGAAGGCGACCGGGTCGGCGTCCTCGGCGAGGCGCGCGGCGAGCCGGGCGAACAGCGCGCGGCTGCCGGCGAGGTAGCGCGCCTCGACGAGCGCCGTGCGCACCGTGACGTCGGCCGCCGCCTCGAGGCAGCCCTCGACCGTGCGCACGCTGTGGCCGATCTCCAGGCCCGCGTCCCAGAACGCGCCGATCAGCCGCTCCAGCGCGTCGCGGTCGGCTTCCGCCGGCTCGCCGGCGAGCAGCACCAGGATGTCGACGTCGGAGCAGGGATAGAGCTCGCCGCGCCCGTAGCCGCCGGTCGCGACGAGCGCCGCGCCGGCCGGCACCGCGGCCGCGTTCCAGATCGCCTTGACCGCGCGGTCGACGAGCTGCGTGTGCCGGCGCAGCAGGACGCGCGGCTGCGGCCGGCGCAGGTAGGCCGCGCGCAGGGCCTCGCGCTGCGCGCGCATCTCGTGCGGCAGGGTCATTGCAGCGACGGCGGCGGCGGCTGCACGCCCGCGGAGCGGGTCAGCACCTCGTAGCCGGTCTCGGTGACGGCGACCGTATGCTCCCACTGCGCCGACAGGCTGTGGTCCTTGGTGACGATGGTCCAGCCGTCGGCAAGCTCGCGGATGCCGGGCTTGCCGGCGTTGATCATCGGCTCGATGGTGAAGGTCATGCCCGGCTCGAGGACGAGCCCGGTGCCCGGCTTGCCGTAGTGCAGGATCTGCGGCTCCTCGTGGAAGCGCCGGCCGATGCCGTGGCCGCAGAACTCGCGCACCACCGAGAAGCCGTGCGCCTCGGCGTGCGCCTGGATGGCTGCGCCGATGTCGCCCAGCCGCGCGCCGGGCCGCACCTCGCGGATGCCGCGCCACATGCATTCGAACGTCACGTCGACCAGGCGGCGCGCCTGGATGCTCGGCTCGCCGACGTAGAACATCCGGCTGCAGTCGCCGTGATACCCGTCCTTGATCACCGTGACGTCGATGTTCAGGATGTCGCCGGCCTTCAGCACCCGCTCGCCCGGCACCCCGTGGCACACCTGATGGTTCACCGAGGTGCAGATCGACTTGGGATACGGCTTGTAGCCCGGCGGCGCGTAGTTGAGCGGCGCCGGCACGGTGCCCTGCACGTTGACCATGTAGTCGTGGCACAGGTCGTTCAGCTTCCCGGTGGTCACGCCGGGCCGCACGTGCGGGGCGATGAAGTCGAGCACCTCGGAAGCCAGGCGGCCGGCGACGCGCATCCGCTCGAGCTCCTCGGCGGTCTTCAGGACTACGGGCATCGGGCTGATTATGCTAGAATTTCGCGCCGGTTCGAGCCAACGCAAGAACCAAATTTCCTGCCGCTGCGATTAGGGTGCCCTCGGGGAAGGCGAAGCGAGGGTTGCGATGCGGCGGCAGCAGACCCAACCCTAAGGAGACTGCAGTGTCGGTTACGATGCGTCAAATGCTGGAGGCGGGGGTGCATTTCGGGCACCAGACCCGCTACTGGAACCCGAAGATGGCGCCGTACATCTTCGGCCACCGCAACAAGATCCACATCATCAACCTGGAGAAGACCCTGGCGATGTACCAGGAGGCGCTCAAGTTCGCGCGCCAGCTCGCCGCGAACCGGGGGACGCTTCTGTTCGTGGGCACCAAGCGCCAGGCGCGCGACATCGTGCGCGAGGAAGCGCAGCGCTGCCAGATGCCGTACGTCGACCACCGCTGGCTGGGCGGCATGCTCACCAACTTCAAGACGGTGCGCCAGTCGATCAAGCGGCTGAAGGAGATGGAGCAGACCGCGCAGGAAGGCGGCCTGGAGCGCATGTCGAAGAAGGAGGCGCTCGGCGTGCAGCGCGAGATGGAGAAGCTGCAGCGCTCGCTCGGCGGCATCAAGGAGCTTTCCAGCATCCCCGACGCGCTGTTCATCATCGACGTCGGCTACCAGAAGGGCGCGGTGCAGGAAGCGGTCAAGCTCGGCGTGCCGGTGATCGGCGTGGTCGACACCAACCATTCGCCCGACGGCATCGACTACGTGATCCCGGGCAACGACGACTCGAGCCGGGCGATCCGCCTGTACGCGCGCGGCATCGCCGACGCGGTGCTGGAGGGCCGCACGCAGTCGGTCGAGGAAGTGGCCGCCGCCTCGCGCGACGAGTTCGTCGAGGTGGAGGACGATGAGGCGGCGCAGTAGGCTGGCGCTTTCCCGAGATCCCGAGAGAAGGGGGCCGCGGCCCCCTTTTTCAACCCCGCAAGGAGCTAGAAAGGAATGGCAGAGATCAGCGCAGGCCTGGTGAAGGAGCTCCGCGAGCTCACCGGCCTGGGAATGATGGAGTGCAAGAAGGCGCTCGCCGAGTCGGGCGGCGACCTGCGCAAGGCCGAGGAGCTGCTGCGCATCAAGAGCGGCGCCAAGGCGAGCAAGGCCGCGGGCCGCGTCGCCGCAGAGGGCGTGATCGGCGCGTGGCTCGCCGCCGACGGCAAGGTCGGCGCGCTCGTGGAATTGAACTCGGAGACCGATTTCGTCGCCAAGAACGACGACTTCGTCGCCTTCGCCAGGCAGCTCGCCGAGATCGTCGCCACGCGCGACCCGGCGAACGTCGAGGAGCTCGCGTCGATCGACACCCCGGCCGGCAAGATCGAGGCGAGGCGCCAGGCCCTGGTGCAGAAGATCGGCGAGAACATCAATATCCGCCGCTTCAGGCGCCTGCAGGCGAAGGGCAAGCTCGCGCTCTACCTGCACGGCAGCAAGATCGGCGTGCTGGTCGACTACGAGGGACCCGAGGAGCTCGGCAAGGACCTCGCCATGCACGTCGCCGCCTTCAAGCCCGCGTACCTCTCGAAGAAGGACGTGCCGGCCGAGGTCGTGGCGCGCGAGCGCGACATCCAGGCGGCGCGCGCCAGGGACTCGGGCAAGCCGGCGGAGATCGCCGCCAAGATGGTGGAGGGCGCCGTCAACAAGTACCTCGGCGAGATCTCGCTGCTCGGCCAGCCCTTCGTCAAGGACGACAAGCAGACGGTGGAGAAGCTTCTCGCGTCGAAGAAGGCGAGCGTCAGCGGCTTCGTGCTGTTCGTGGTCGGCGAAGGCATCGAGAAGAAGTCGGCGGACTTCGCGGCCGAAGTCATGGCGCAAGCCGGAAAGGCGCATTGACCCCGAAATACAAGCGGATCCTCCTCAAGCTGTCGGGGGAAGCCCTGATGGGCGACGATCCGTTCGGCATCAACCGCCAGACCATCGAGACCATCGTCGCCGAGATCGCCGGCGTGTCGCGCCTGGGCGTGGAGATCGGCGTGGTGATCGGCGGCGGCAACATCTTCCGCGGCGTGGCGCCCGGCGCGGCCGGCATGGACCGCGCCACTGCGGACTACATGGGCATGCTCGCCACGGTGATGAACGCGCTCGCGCTGCAGGACGCGATGCGCCAGGCCGGCATGTCGAGCCGCGCGCTCTCGGCGCTGAACATCGAGCAGGTGGTCGAGCCCTACATCCGCGGCAAGGCGATCCGCTACCTGGAGGAGGGCAAGATCGTGATCTTCGCCGCCGGCACGGGCAACCCGTTCTTCACCACCGACACGGCGGCGGCGCTGCGCGGCAGCGAGATGGGCGCCGAGATCGTGCTCAAGGCGACCAAGGTCGACGGCATCTACACCGCCGACCCGCAGCGCGACCCGCAGGCGCAGCGCTTCGCCCGGATCAGCTTCGACGAGGCGATCGTGCGCAACCTGAAGGTCATGGACGCCACCGCGCTCACCCTGTGCCGCGACCAGAAGCTGCCGATCAACGTGTTCAGCATCTTCAAGGCCGGCGCGCTCAAGCGGGTGGTGCTCGGCGAGGACGAGGGCACGCTGGTTCACGTATGATTTCGCCCGGAGGCGCGCAATGGTGATCAACGAGCTGAAGAAGACCACCGAGCAGAAGATGGACAAGAGCGTGCAGGCCTTCAAGGCGGACCTCGCCAAGGTGCGCACCGGACGCGCGCACACCGGCCTGCTGGACCACATCCAGGTCGACTACTACGGCTCGCCGACGCCGCTCAACCAGGTCGCCAAGGTGACGCTGCTCGACGCGCGCACCATCGGCGTCACGCCGTTCGAGAAGAAGATGGTGCAGCCGATCGAGAAGGCGATCCGCGAGTCCGACCTCGGCCTCAATCCCGCCGCGCAGGGCGAGACGATCCGCGTGCCGATGCCGCCGCTCACCGAGGAGCGGCGCAAGGAGCTGATCAAGGTGGTGCGGCACGAGGCGGAGAACGCGCGCGTCGCGGTGCGCAACCTGCGCCGCGACGCGCTGCACCACCTGAAGGAGGCGCTGAAGAAGAAGGAGGTGTCGGAGAACGACGAGCGCCGCGCCCAGGAAGACGTGCAGAAGATCACCGACCGGCATATCGCCGAGGTCGACCGCCTGCTCGCCGAGAAGGAGAAGGAGCTGCTCGCGGTATGACCCACGCCAGCTCGACCCAGGAGCTTCCCGAGCACCGCGAGGTGCCGCGCCACGTGGCGATCATCATGGACGGCAACGGCCGCTGGGCGCGCCAGCGGCTGCTGCCGCGCATCGCCGGGCACCGGCGCGGCGTCGAGGCGGTGCGCGCGAGCGTCGAGAACTGCGCGGCGCGCGGCGTCGAGTACCTGACGCTGTTCGCCTTCAGCTCCGAGAACTGGCGCCGCCCCGCCGAGGAGGTGGCGCTGCTCATGCAGCTCTTTCAGAACGCGCTCAGCAACGAGGTCGAGCGCCTGCACAAGAACGGCGTGCGCCTCAAGGTGGTCGGCGACATCCGGCGCTTCGACGCGAAGATCCGCCGGCTGATCGAGCAGGGCGAGCGGCTCACCGCGCGCAACGACCGCCTGACGCTCACCATCGCCGCCAACTACGGCGGCCGCTGGGACATCCTGCAGGCGGTGAACCGGCTGCTCGCCGAGCATCGGTCGCCGGCGAGCGTCGACGAGCAGACGCTCGCGCCCTACCTCGCGATGAGCCACGCGCCCGAGCCGGACCTGTTCATCCGCACCGGCGGCGAGCAGCGCATCAGCAACTTCCTGCTCTGGCAGCTCGCCTACACCGAGCTCTACTTCACCGAGACGCTCTGGCCGGACTTCGACGCCGCGGCGCTCGACCAGGCGATCGCCTCCTACCGCGCCCGCGAGCGGCGCTTCGGCCGCACCAGCGAGCAGGTGGCCGCTTCTCTTCCGGGCGGCAAGCGCGCGGAAGTCGCCTGAACGCCGCGCTCGCCGCACGGCTCGCCACCGCCGCGGCGCTGATCGCCGGCCTGCTGGTTGCGCTCTTCTGGCTGCCGCGCGGCGCGTTCGCCGCGCTGCTCGCGCTGCTCGTCGCGGGCGCGGCGCACGAATGGGCGCGGCTGTGCGCCCTGCGCGGCGCGCGCGCGTGGCTGTACGCGGCGGCTGCGGCGCTCGCCTTCGTCGCCCTGCTGCTCGGCCCGGCCGGCGCGCCGCGCGCCGCGTTCGCGCTCGCGGCGCTGTTCTGGCTGGTCGGCGCGCCGCTCTGGCTGGCGCGCGGCGTGCCGGCGAGCGCGGCCGCGCCGCTGCTCGCCGCCGGCTGGGTCGTGCTGCTCCCCGCGGCGCTCGCCATGACCGGACTGGCGCCGCAGCGCCTGCTCGCCGTGCTGGTCCTGGTGTGGATCGCCGACAGCGCCGCGTATTTCGTCGGCCGCGCGTGGGGGCGGCGCAAGCTCGCGCCGTCGATCAGCCCGGGCAAGACCTGGGAAGGCGCGCTCGGCGGGGTCGCCGGGGCCCTGGTCTGGGCTATCATCTGCCGCGGAGTATTCGAGGATGCGGCGTGGCCCGCGTACCTCGCCGCGGCCGGCCTGCTCGCCGCTGCGAGCATCGTCGGCGACCTGTTCGAGTCCGCGGTGAAGCGGCGCGCCGGAGTCAAGGACAGCGGCGCGCTGCTGCCCGGCCATGGCGGCATCCTCGATCGCATCGACAGCGCCACGGCGGTGCTGCCGCTCGCGGCGCTGCTGCTCGCTCTCTGAAAGGAAACGCTTGAACCTGGCAGTGCTCGGCGCGACTGGCTCGATCGGCAGGAGCACGCTCGACGTCGCGGCCCGCCATCGCGACCGCTACAGGATTTTCGCGCTCGCCGCGCACAGCTCGGCCGAGCGGCTGCTCGAGCTCGCGCGCGTGCACCGGCCGCGCGTCGCGGTGCTCTCCGGCGTCGCCGAGGACGCCGCGCTGGGCGCGCGCTTCGCCGAGCTCGGCTGCGAGCTGCGCTTCGGCGCCGCGGCGCTGGAGGAGGTGGCGCGCGACGGGCGCTGCGACCTGGTGATGGCGGGCATCGTCGGCGCCGCGGGGCTCGCCTCGACGCTCGCCGCGGTGCAGGCCGGCAAGCGGGTGCTGCTCGCCAACAAGGAAGCGCTGGTGATGGCCGGGCCGCTGGTCATGCGCGCCGCGCGCGCGAGCGGCGCGCAGCTCGTGCCGGTCGACAGCGAGCACAACGCCGTCTTCCAGTGCCTGTCCGACATGCGCGCCGTGCGTCGCATCCTGCTCACCGCTTCCGGCGGGCCGCTGCGCAGCCTGCCGCTCGAGCGGCTGGCCGAGGTGACCCCGGAGCAGGCCTGCGCGCATCCGAACTGGGTGATGGGGCGCAAGATCTCGGTCGACTCGGCGACCATGATGAACAAGGGCCTGGAGGTGATCGAGGCGCGCTGGCTGTTCGACGTCGCGCCCGAGCGCATCGACGTGGTGATCCACCCGCAGAGCATCGTGCACTCGCTGGTCGAGTACGTCGACGGCTCGGTGATCGCGCAGCTCTCCAACCCCGACATGCGCGTGCCGATCGCGCATGCGCTGGCGCACCCGGAGCGCATCGCCTCGGGCGCGGCGCCGCTCGACCTGACGGCGATGAAGACGCTGTCCTTCGAGGCGCCCGACCACCAGCGCTTTCCCTGCCTGCGGCTCGCCTACGCGGCGCTCGCCGCCGGCGGCACGGCGCCGGCCATGCTCAACGCCGCGAACGAGGTGGCGGTCGAGGCGTTCCTCGCCGGGCGGCTGTCGTTCACCGGCATCGCCGCCGTGATCGCCCGGGTGCTCGACGCGCTCGCCGTGCGTCCGGCGGACGAGCTGGCGAGCGTCATGGCGGCCGACGCCGAGGCGCGCCGGCTCGCCGGCGACGCGATCTTCGCCCGGGCCGCCTGAGGCGATCCCATGAGCCTGCTCCACACGGTGATCGCCTTCGTCGTCGCGCTCGGCGTGCTGATCGTGGTGCACGAGTTCGGGCATTACCTGGTCGCCCGGCTGTGCGGCGTGAAGGTGCTGCGCTTCTCGGTCGGCTTCGGCCGCCCGCTGCTGCTGAGGAGGATCGGCGCCGACCGCACCGAGTGGGTGATCGCCGCGGTGCCGTTCGGCGGCTACGTGAAGATGCTCGACGAGCGGGAAGGGCCGGTGGCGCCGGCCGAGGCGGGCCGCGCCTTCAACCGGCAGAGCGTCTGGCGCCGCTTCGCGATCGTGCTGGCCGGCCCGCTGTTCAACTTCCTGTTCGCCATCGCGGTGTACGCGGGGCTCTACATGTACGGCCTGCCCGAGGCGCGGCCGGTCATCGCCGCGCCGCCCGCCGGCAGCGTCGCCGCCGCCGCCGGGCTGAAGGCCGGCATGACGGTGCGCGCGATCGACGGCGAGCCGATCGCCACGTGGCAGGAGCTGCGCTGGCAGCTCCTGCAGAGCGCGCTCGAAGGGCGCACGGTGCGCCTCGAGACGCTCGACGAGCGCGGCCACATCGACGAGGCGACGCTCGAGCTTTCCGGATTCGCCGGGAGCGACGCCGAGGTCGACCTGCTCGAACGCGCCGGCCTGCGGCTCTACCGGCCGCCGCTGCCGCCGGTGCTCGGCCAGGTGATCGCCGGCAGCCCGGCCGAGCGCGCCGGCCTCGCGCCCGGCGACCGCATCGTCGCCGCCGGCGGCAAGCCGATCGACGACTGGCAGGCGCTGGTCGACGCGGTGCGCGCGCACCCGGGCAGAGCGCTCGAGCTGCAGGTCGAGCGCGACGGCGCGCGGCGCACCGTGGCGGTGGTGCCGGAGGCGGTGAGCGCCGGCGAGACGCGCTTCGGCCGCATCGGCGCCGGCCCGGCGCAGCCGCCGGGCTATTTCGACCGCATGCTGGTGCGCGTGCAGTACGGCCCGCTGCACAGCCTGGCGCGCGCCACGGCCAAGACCGGCGACATCGCGGTGTTCAGCCTGAAGATGCTCGGCCGCATGCTGCTCGGCGAGGTGTCGTGGCGGCACCTCTCGGGTCCGGTCACCATCGCCGACTTCGCGGGGCAGTCGGCGCAGATGGGCTGGATCTCCTACCTCACCTTTCTCGCGCTGATCAGCATCAGCCTGGGCGTGCTGAACCTGCTGCCCATCCCGCTGCTCGACGGCGGGCACCTGATGTACTATGGCATCGAGATAATAAAAGGCAGGCCGGTTTCCGAGCGCTTCATGGAGCTCGGGCAGCGCGTCGGTCTGGCGCTGCTCCTGGTGATGATGGCCTTCGCCTTCTACAACGACCTGAATCGCCTGCTGACCGGTTGATGATCCGTCGAGGACGCGCCGCGGTGCTCGCCGCGTTTTTGCTGCTGGCGGCCGCGGGGGGCGCCTCGGCGCAGTCGTTCGAGCCGTTCGTCGTCAAGGACATCCGCGTCGAAGGGCTGCAGCGCACCGAGCCCGGCACGGTGTTCAGCTACCTGCCGGTGAAGGTCGGCGAGACGCTCGACCGCGAGAAGGCGCGCCAGGCGCTGCGCGCGCTCTACGCCACCGGCTTCTTCCAGGACGTGCGCCTGGAGGCCGAGGGCAACGTGCTGGTGGTGCTGGTGCGCGAGCGGCCGGCGATCGCCTCGATCGACTTCTCCGGCATGAAGGAGCTCGACCCGGACAACGTGCGCAAGATCCTGCGCGAGCTGGGCATGGCGGAAGGGCGCATCTTCGACCGCGCGCTGCTCGAGTCGATGCAGCTCGAGATCAAGCGCCAGTACCTGGCGCGCGGCATGTACGCGGCGCAGGTGCAGACCACGGTGACGCCGCTGGAGCGCAACCGCGTCGGCCTGAACATCGCCGTCAGCGAGGGCGAGGTGGCGAAGATCCGCGGCATCAACCTGGTCGGCGTGAGCGCCTTCCCGGAGCGCGAGCTGCTCGACGAGTTCGTGCTGCGCACCCCGGGCTGGCTCACCTGGTACACCAAGAACGACCGCTACTCGCGCGAGAAGCTGGCCGCCGACCTGGAGACGCTGCGCTCCTTCTACCAGAACCGCGGCTACCTCGACTTCAACATCGAGTCGACCCAGGTGTCGATCACCCCCGACCGGCGCGACGTCTACATCACCGTCAACGTCAGCGAGGGCGAGAAGTACACGGTGTCGCGCGTCGAGGTCTCGGGCCGCACCGTGGTGCCGCGCGAGGAGCTGGAGAAGCTGGTGCAGCTCGCCCCGGGCGACGTGTTCTCGCGCGAGAAGCTCGCCGCCAGCACCAAGGCGATCGCCGACCGGCTGGGCAACGACGGCTATGCGTTCGCCAACGCCAACGCCATCCCCGAGGTGGACAAGGAGAAGCGCACCGTCGCGTTCAACATCGTGGTCGACCCCGGGCGGCGCGTCTACGTGCGGCGCATCGAGATCTCGGGCAACCACAAGACGCGCGACGAGGTGATCCGGCGCGAGATGCGCCAGCTCGAAGGCGCCTACTACGACGCCTCGAAGATCCAGCTGTCGCGCCGGCGCATCGACCGCACGCAGTACTTCAGCGAGGTGAGCGTCGAAACCCAGCCCGTGGAGGACAACCCCGACCAGGTCGACGTGCACTTCACCGTGCGCGAGAAGCCGACCGGCACGCTGCTCTTCGGCGTGGGCTTCTCCAGCGTCGAGAAGGTGGCGATCTCGCTGGCGCTCACCCAGGCGAACGCCTTCGGCACCGGCAAGTACCTGTCGCTCAACGTGAACAGCGGCAGCGTGAACAAGGTGTACTCGCTGTCCTACGTCAACCCCTATTTCACCATCGACGGCGTGAGCCAGGGCTTCGACGTCTACCGGCGCAAGACCGACGCCTCGGAGCTCTCGGTGGGCGCCTATCAGACCGACGCCTACGGCGGCGGCATCAAGTTCGGCTATCCCACCTCGGAGGTGACGCGCTACGACTTCGGCCTGAACGCCGAGACGGTGAAGCTGAACACCTTCAGCAACAGCCCGCAGCGCTACATCGACTTCGTCGAGGACTTCGGCAACAACTATGCCTACGGCTCGCTCACCGCGGGGGTATCGCGCGACACCCGCGACAGCCTGATCGTCACCACCTCGGGCAGCCTGATGCGCCTGTCGGGCGAGCTGGCGCAGGGCGACCTGCGCTACGTGCGCCTGCGCTACCAGCAGCAGTACTACCGGCCCCTGACGCGCCGCCTGACGCTGCTGCTCGCGGGCGAGATCGGCGTGGCGGACGGCCTGGGCAAGCAGCCGCTGCCGTTCTTCAAGAACTTCTACGCCGGCGGCCCCGACACGGTGCGCGGCTACCGGCCGTTCTCGCTCGGCCCGCGCGACGAGGACGGCGACGCGCTGGGCGGCAACCGCGAGCTCACCCTGAGCACGCAGCTGCTCTTCCCCATGCCCGGCGCGGCGCACGACCCGTCGGTGCGGCTCGCCTGGTTCGTCGACGGCGGCAACGTGTTCGCCGACCGCTTCGAGCTCGGCGAGCTGCGCTACTCGACCGGCGTCGGGCTGCTCTGGTCGTCGCCGTTCGGGCCGCTGCGCCTGTCGATCGCCCAGCCGCTGAACGCGAAAAGCACGGACAAGGTGCAGCGGCTACAATTCACGTTCGGTACCGGCTTCTAAGACCGACGCTCATGCCCAGGCGTATCGCGTTCCTTCTCGGACGGCTGATCCTGCCGCTCGCGCTGGCGCTGCCGTGCGCCGCCCCGGCGCAGGAGCGCGGCGCCAGCACCTCGGCGCGCATCGCCTTCGTCAGCACCGAGCGCATCCTGCGCGACTCGGCGCCCGCGGTGCGCGCGCAGAAACGGCTGGAGGCCGAGTTCGAGAAGCGGCGCCAGGAGCTGGCGCGCATGCAGGAGCAGCTGCGCCGCGCCCAGGAGGAGCTGGAGCGCAACGCGCTCACCATGAGCGAGTCGCAGCGGCGCGCCAAGGAGCACGAGTTCGCGCAGCTCAACCGCGACTTCCAGCGCAAGGAGCGCGAGTTCCGGGAGGACGCCAACCAGCGGCGCAACGAGGAGCTGGCGCTGGTGATCGACCAGGCGAACCGCGTCATCCGCCAGATCGCCGAGCAGGAGAAGTACGACATCATCTTCCAAGAGATGCCCGCCTACGTCAGCCCGCGCATCGACATCACCGACAAGGTGATGAAGGCGCTCGAGGCCAAGTCGTCGGCGAAATGACCTTCACACTGGGGCAGATCGCCTCGCGCCTGGGCGGGCGCGTGGTCGGCGACCCGGCGACCGAGGTGGAGCAGGTGGCCTCGCTCGAGCACGCCGGGCCGCGGCAGATCGCCTTCTTCACCGGCATGCGCTACCGCGACAAGCTCGCCGCGACGCGCGCCGCCGCGGTGGTGGTGGCGCCCGAGCACGAGTCGCTGACGGCGCTGCCGCGCATCGTCGCCGAGCGCCCGTACCCGTATTTCGCCCGCCTGTCGCAGCTGTTCAACCCGCTGGTCACGCAGCCGCCCGGCGTGCACGCTTCCGCGGTGCTCGGCCGCGGCGTGACGCTCGGCGAGCGGGTGTCGATCGGCGCGGGCTGCGTGATCGGCGACGGCGTGGCGATCGGCGACGACAGCTGCCTCTACCCGCGCGTGGTGGTCTACGCCGGCTGCCGCATCGGCCGCCGCGCGATCATCCATTCCGGCGCCGTGATCGGCGCCGACGGCTTCGGCCTCGCCGAGGCGGACGGGCGCTGGATCAAGATCCCGCAGATCGGGGCGGTGCGCATCGGCGACGACGTGGAGGTCGGCGCCAACACCACCATCGACCGCGGCGCGCTGGAAGACACGGTGCTCGAGGACGGGGTGAAGCTCGACAACCAGATCCAGGTCGGGCACAACGTGCGCATCGGCGCGCATACCGCGATCGCCGGCTGCGCCGGCATCGCCGGCAGCGCCGACATCGGCCGGCACTGCACCATCGGCGGCGCGGCGGTGATCCTCGGGCACCTGCGGCTGGTCGACCACGTGCACGTGTCGGCCGGGACGCTGGTCTCGCGCTCGATCCTGCGCCCCGGCACGTACACCGGCGTGTATCCCTTCGACGAGAACGAATCGTGGGCGCGCGGCGCCGCCTGGCTGCGCCGACAGGGGAAGAAAAATGGCTGACATGGACATCTACGAGGTCCTGAAGCACATCCCGCAGCGCTTCCCGCTGCTGATGATCGACCGGGTGACCGAGTGCGAGCCGGGCAAGCGCGTGGTGGCGCTGAAGAACGTCTCGGCCAACGAGCCCTATTTCCCGGGCCACTTCCCGCACCGGCCGATCATGCCGGGCGTGCTGATCCTCGAGTCGATGGCGCAGGCCGCCGGCATCCTGGTGTTCAGCGACTGGGGCGCGCAGAACCACGCCGAGACCCTGTACTACTACGTCGGCATCGACAACGCGCGCTTCAAGAAGCCGGTGGTGCCGGGCGACCAGCTCGAGATCGAGGTGCTGCTCGAGCGCATGCTGCGCGGCATCGGCCGCTTCACCTGCGTCGCCCGCGTGGCGGGGCAGGTGGTGGCGGAGGCGACCATCCTGTGCGCGGTGCAGCCGGCCCAGAAATGAGCGGCGCGACCGAGGTCCATCCCAGCGCGATCGTCGAGCCGGGCGCGCGGCTCGGCCGCGGCGTGCGCATCGGACCCGGGTGCGTGATCGGCCCGCAGGTCGAGCTCGGCGACGGCTGCTGGCTCGGCGCGCACGT
>DASVDO010000048.1:0-76362 GCA_036381055.1 Burkholderiales bacterium
CATCTCGCGTTCGAAATATCGATGCTTTCGATTCGCGTAGAAATTGATGGACTGGCCCTGCAGCCGGACCGTCCGCCTCGTCAATTCACCGGCGTTGCCTAGCTCAAGCAGGCCCCGTCCGACAATCCAGTGGAAGAACTCGCGCTCAAGCGTCGTTTCGATTTGAGTCGAATAGAACAGTCGCCTAGGAGCGTCCGTAAAGAATGAACGCAATCGCTCTATGGCTCGGTCTAGAACGGGATCGCGCGGTCGCTCGTCGTCGCGCTCTTCGATGGCGTCTTCGTCTTCGCCCACGGCGCCGGCTAGGTTAGCGGATTTGCGCCGGAGCCCAAAAATGCTCCCCTGGGGAGCACCGTGCCGAGACTGCGCCCAGGTGCCGCTTAGAAGCCAGTTTGCTGGTGCAGGGCTGAGACTGGGATGGGCGGCCGATTCCGCCCTTGGCCACCAGATTCCTATTCTGATTTCTGCGCGCGGCGCACCCAGATGCCGAGCGCGAGCGCGGCGATGGTGACGCCGATGATCCAGAGCGAGGTGGTGCGCTCGAGGAAGATCATCGGCGAGCCGTGGCCGATGGTGAGCGACTGGCGCAGCGACTGCTCGGCGAGCGGGCCGAGCACCAGGGCGAGCACCAGCGCCGCGGGCGAGAAGCCGTAGAGCTTCATGAAGAAGCCGACGATGCCGGCGGCGAACATCAGCCAGGTCTCGATGATGCTGCCGCCCACGCTGTAGGTGCCGATCGTGCACACCACGATCACCGCCGGCGCGAGCAGGCGGTAGGGCAGCTTGATCATCTGCACGAACAGCGGGATCGCGAACACATTGAGCGCGAGCAGCGCCACGTTGCCGAGGTACATGCTGGCGATCAGCCCCCAGGCGAACTCGGGCTTCTGCACCATGAGCAGCGGCCCGGGCGTCAGGCCCCACAGCACGAAGGCGGCGAGCAGCACCGCGGTCGCGGCCGAGCCGGGGATGCCCAGCGTGAGCAGCGGCACCATGGCGCCCGAGGACGCGGCGTTGTTGGCCGCCTCCGGGCCGACCAGCCCGGCCATCGCGCCCTTGCCGAACTTCTCCGGCGTGCGCGAGGCCGACTTCTCCACCGAGTAGGACATGAGCGAGGCGACGGTGGCGCCGGCGCCGGGGATCACGCCGATCACGAAGCCGAGCAGCGAGCTGCGCGCGAACGTGACGCGCGTCTCGGCGAAATCGCGCGCCTCCGGCCAGAAGCGCTTCTCGTTCTGGTACTGCACGATGCCGCCCGAGCCCGAGACGTGCAGGCCGGCGTAGAACGCGTAGTAGAACTCGCCCAGGCCGAACAGGCCGATCGCGATCGGGATGAAGTCGATGCCGCCGATCAGCTCGGCCGAGCCGAAGGTGAAGCGGCTCTGCCCGGTCTCGAGGTCGACGCCCACCGTGCCGAGCGCGAAGCCGAGCAGCGCCGAGATCACGCCGTAGCGCCAGTTGCCGGCGATCATGACGATCAGCGTCGCGAGGCCCATCACCACCAGCAGGAAGAACTCGGGCGGCCCGAAGCGGCGCGCGAGCTGCGCGAACGCCGGCGCGAGCACGGTGATCAGGATCACCCCCAGCGTGCCGCCGACGAAGGACGCGATGGCCTGCATCACCAGCGCCGGTCCGGCGCGGCCCTGCTGGGCGAGCGGGTAGCCGTCGAAGGTGGCGGCGACCGAGGACGATTCGCCCGGCGTGTTGAGCAGGATCGAGGTGATGGTGCCGCCGTACTGCGAGCCGTAGTAGATCGCCGCCAGCATGATCACCGCGCTGGTCGGGTCCATGCCGAAGGTGATCGGCAGCAGCACGGCGAGCGCCGCCGACGGGCCGAAGCCGGGAATGATGCCGACGATCATGCCCACCAGCACGCCGACCAGCAGGTACGCCAGGTTGGCCGGCGACACCGCCACCGACAGGCCGAGCAGCAGGTTCGCGAACAGGTCCATCAGAACGGCAGCCCCAGCATGCCGCGCGGCAGCGCGGCGTTGAGCCAGACGCGGAACAGCAGGTACAGCGCCGCCGGCAGGGCGAGCGCGAGCAGCGCGTTCTGCACCGGCCGGCCGCGGTTGAGGTAGGCGAGCGCCGCCGCCATGAAGGCGATCATCGACAGCAGGCCGCCCAGCACTTCCAGCGCCGCGACGAACGCCGCCGACAAGGCCGCCACCGCCGCGGCGGCGCGCCAGAAGCTCGACAGGCGCTCGGGCTCGCGGCGGCGCAGCTCGAGCGCCAGGCTGTAGGCGCACAGCACGACGAGCGAGGCGCCGATCAGCCTCGGGAAGAAGCCCGGGCCGAGCCGGCCCGCCGAGGAAAGGTAGGCCAGCTCGGCGAACGCGACGTAGCTGTAGCCGGCGGCGAAGAGCAGCACGCCGGCCAGGAATCCCGCCCGCATGCGGCGGCTACTTGATCGCGCCCGACTTCCTCAGGATGTCGGCGAAGGTGTTCTGCGTGTTCTTCAGGAAGGCGCGGAAGTCCTCGCCGTAGAGCACGTGCTCGGTGAGCAGGTTTTTCTCGATGTACGCCTGCCACTCGGGGGTCGCGACCACCTTCTTCATGGTGGCGATCCACCACTGCTGCGCCTCCTTCGGCGCGCCGGGCGGCAGCACCAGGCCGCGCGGCAGCGAGATGCCGATGTCGTAGCCTTGCTGCGCGAAGGTGGGCACGCTGCCGAGCGCCTTCGGCGTCGTCTTGCCGCTGAAGGCGAGCGGGTGCATGTCGCCGGACTGGATCAGGCCCAGCACCTCGCCCGGGTTGGACATCGCCGCATCCAGCGCGCCCGAGAGCAGCGCGGTGATCAGCTCGCCCTGCTTGTTGAACGACACGTACTCGAACTTGAAGCCGGCCTTCTCGGACACGAGCTTGGGCACGATGAAGTCGATGTTCACCGTGCCGATGCCGCCGATCGAGGGCGGCTTGGCCTTCGCCGCGGCGACGAACTCCTTGAGGGTGCGCGCCTTGGAGCCCTTGTTGACCAGCAGCAGCATGTCGTCGGTGGCGAGCAGCGCGACCGGCGTGAAGCTGGTCGGCCCCCAGCCGGTGTTCGCCTGCAGCGGCGTGGTGATGAAGCTGCCGCTGGTCGAGGTGATGTGGTAGGGGTTGCCCTTGTGGCTGTAGACGTAGCCCCAGCCCTTGGCGCCGCTGCCGCCGGGGCGGTTCTCGGCGACGATCTGCGCCGGGTAAAGCTTGTATTTCTCCAGGATGGAGATGATGGTGCGCGACATGATGTCGTTGCCGCCGCCCGGGCCGAAGGCGATGGTCCATTCGAGCCGCTGGCTGGGATAGCCGGACTGCGCCGGCGCGGCCGGTGCGGCGAGCACGGCGGCCGCGGCGAGCGCCGCGGCCAGGATAGGTCTACGTGGTGTCATGGGAATTCCTCCTCGGGCGCGTAGTGTCCCACACTGCGGAACCGCGCGGCGCATCGCACGAAACCTGCTGCCGCTAGAATCGGAACCCCCTTGAGCCAGCCCCTCGGTCTAGACGATCCGTACCGCCGTCTCGCGGAGACGGTGCGCGACTACGCGATCTTCCTGCTCGACCCGGACGGTCGCGTCGCCACCTGGAACCCCGGCGCGCAGCGCCTCAAGGGCTACCGCGCCGAGGAGATCGTCGGCGAGCATTTCTCGCGCTTCTACCCGGAGGAGGCGGTGGCGCGGCGCTGGCCCGAGCAGGAGCTCGAGCTCGCCGCGGCGCAGGGCCGCTTCGAGGACGAGGGCTGGCGGCTGCGCAAGGACGGCAGCCGCTTCTGGGCGAGCGTGGTGATCACCGCGCTGCGCGACGAGCGCGGCGCCCTGCGCGGCTTCGGCAAGATCACGCGCGACCTCTCGGAGCGGCGCCGCCAGGAGGACATCCTGCGCCAGAGCGAGGAGCGCTTCCGCCTGCTGGTCGAGGCGGTCAAGGACTACGCGATCTTCATGCTCGACGCCGAGGGCCGCGTGATGAGCTGGAACCCGGGCGCCGAGCGCATCAAGGGCTACCGCGCCGTCGAGGTGATCGGCCAGCACCTGCGCATCTTCTATCCCGAGGAGGCGCGCCGCCGGCGCTGGCCCGAGCAGCAGCTCGCCGCGGCGCGCGACTACGGGCGCTTCGAGGACGAGAGCCTGCGCGTGCGCAGGGACGGCAGCACCTTCTGGGCGCACGTGGTGGTCACGCCGGTGCGCGACGCGAGCGGCACGCTGCGCGGCTACGCCAAGGTGACGCGCGACCTCACCGACCGCAAGCGCATCGAGGCGCTGGAGCGGGCCGAGCGGCAGACCAACGAGTTCCTCGCCATGCTGGCGCACGAGCTGCGCAACCCGCTCGCGCCGATCAGCAACGCGCTCAACCTGCTCGCGCGCAAGCCGACCGTCGACCCGGCGGAGCTGTGGGTGCGCGAGGTGCTCGTGCGCCAGACCGGCCAGATGACCCGGCTGGTCGACGACCTGCTGGACGTCTCCCGCATCACGCGCGCCGCGGTCGTGCTCGACAGGAAGCCGGTCGACCTGCGCAGCGTGGTGCGCAACGCCGCCGACGCCTCGCGCCAGTGGTTCGCCGAGCGCGGCCAGTCGTTCGAGGTGCGGCTGCCCGAGGAGCGGCTGATCGTCGAGGCCGACGAGGTGCGGCTGAACCAGGTGATCCAGAACCTGCTGCACAACGCCGCCAAGTACACGCCCGACGGCGGGCGCATCGCCCTGTCGGCCGCGCGCGAGGAAGCGGCCGTGGCGATCCGCGTGTGCGACAGCGGCGTCGGCATGTCGCCGGAGCTGCTCGCCTCGGCGTTCGAGCTGTTCAAGCAGGGCGTGCAGGGGCTGGAGCGCCGGCAGGGCGGGCTGGGCGTCGGGCTCACCCTGGTGCAGCGGCTGGTCACGCTGCACGGCGGCTCGGTCCAGGCGCACAGCGACGGCCCGGGACGCGGCAGCGAGTTCGTGGTGCGCCTGCCGCTGCGCGAGGAGCCGGCGATCGTGCGCGAGCCGGCGGCGCCGCGCGCCGCGCCGTCGGGCTCGGGCCCGGCGCGGCGCATCCTGCTGGTGGACGACAACCGCGACGCCGCGCAGGCGCTGTGCCTGCTCTTGCAGGCCGACGGCCACCAGGTGCAGGTCGCGGGCGACGGGGCAAGCGGCCTGGAGCTGGCGCGCGCCACGCGCCCCGAGGTGGTGCTGCTCGACATCGGCCTGCCGAAGATGGACGGCTACGAGATCGCGCGCCGCATCCGCGGCGATCCGCAGCTCGAGGGCACCGTGGTGGTCGCGGTCACCGGCTACGGCCAGATACACGACCGGGCGCGCGCCTCGGCCTCGGGCTTCCACCATCACCTGGTGAAGCCGGTCGAGTTCTCGGCCCTGCAGGAGCTGCTGCGCTCGCTGCCCTAGGCGGGGCGCTCGGCGACCAGCACCACGTTCGAGCCGCCGAAGGCGAAGGAATTCGACATCACGGCGCGCGGCGGCTCGACCCGCTCGGCGCGCAGCGGCACGTGGCGCAGCCGGCACGCCGGGTCGGGCTGCTCGAGGAACGCGGTCGGCGGCAGCACGCCCTGCTCGAGGGCGAGCAGCGCGGCGGCGAACTCCAGGGCGCCGGCGCCGCCGAGCAGGTGGCCGTGCATCGACTTGCTCGAGCTCACCGGGATGCGCGCTGCCGCGTCGCCGAACACTGCGTTGATCGCCTCGGCCTCGACCACGTCGCCCACCGCGGTCGCCGTGCCGTGCGCGTTGATGTAGCCGATCGCCTCCGGCTCGAGGCGCGCCTCCTCCAGCGCCTCGCGCATGGCGCGCACCTGGCCGTCGCGGTCGGGGCGCGACATGTGCACCGCGTCGCAGCTGTTGCCGTAGCCGGTCAGCAGGGCATGGATGCGCGCGCCGCGCTGCCGCGCCCGCGTCTCCTCCTCGAGCACGAACGCCGCGGCGCCTTCGCCGAGCACCAGGCCGCTGCGGCGCTTGTCGAACGGCTTGCAGCTCGCCGCGGCGTCCGCCGGGTCGGCCGGCGCGAGGGTGCGCAGCGCCTGCCAGGCGAGCAGCGTCGCCGGCGTGAGCAGCGCCTCCGAGCCGCCCGCGACCATCGCGTCGGCGCGGCCGGCGGCGATCGCGCGCGCCGCCTCGCCGAGCGCCATCGCCGAGGAAGAGCAGGCGGTGGCGAAGTTGGCGAACGGGCCGCGCAGCCCGTGGCGCAGCGCCACGGCGGCGCCGGCGGCGTTGTTCATGGCCATGACGACGGTGAGCGGCCGCACCCGCCACTCGCGCTTGCCGTAGACCTGCTGGTACGCCGCCTCGAGGGTATGCGCGCCGCCCAGGCCGGTGCCCCAGTACACGCCGACGCGCGTCGGCGCATCGAGCGGCAGGCGCGCCTGCGCGAGCGCCTGCGTCGCCGCGACGACCGCGAACTGGCTCGCGCGGTCGAGGTTCGCCGCCTCGCTGCCGCCGAGCTGCGCGGCGGCGTCCCAGTCGACGAGCGCGCCGACCTGCACGCCCGAGCCCTGCGCGATGTCCTCGGGCAGCCGCCGCACCCCCGAGCGCGCCGCGCCGAGCGAGCGCTGGAACTCCTCCAGCGTCAGGCCGAGCGGCGAGACCACCCCGGCGCCGGTGACCGCAACGCGCCGCGCCGCCACCGCGCTCAGGCTTTGCCGGCGGCCGCGAGCGCCGAAGCGATGTGCCGCTCCAGGTCGCCGAGCGTCTTGATGCCCTTCAGCTCCTCGTCGGCGACGCTGACGCCGAACTCCTCCTCGACCTTGAACATGAACTCGATGAACGACAGCGAGTCGATGCCCAGCGTGTCGAGCGGCGCCTTCGGATCGAGCTTGTCGGGCGCGAGCGAGAACTCCTTCGCCGCGAGGTCCTTGATGCGCGCGAGCGTGTCCATGCGAGGCGATTATAGTGGCTGGCGCCTTATAATCTGCGGCGTTAGCGCCGCCCGGCGCCCGCTTGCCACGCCGCGTGACTCTCTATGCCCTCGGCCTGAACCACCACACCGCGCCGCTCGCGGTGCGCGAGCGTGTGGTGTTCCACATCGAGCGGCTGCGCGAGGCGCTGCTCGAGCTGAAGAAGCGCCTGGCGCGCGAGGCGGCGATCCTCTCGACCTGCAACCGCACCGAGCTGTACGTGGCGGGCGAAGACCCGGAGGCGTTCGCCCGCTGGCTCGCGCAGTACCACGACCTGCAGCCCGACGGCCTGCAGCCTTATCTCTACATCCTGCCGAGCGAGCAGGCGGTGCGCCACGCCTTCCGCGTCGCCTCGGGCCTCGACTCGATGGTGCTCGGCGAGCCGCAGATCCTCGGCCAGATGAAGGAGGCGGCGCGCGCCGCCCAGTCCGCCGGCACGCTCGGCACGGTGCTGCACAAGCTGTTCCAGCGCACCTTCGCCGTGGCGAAGGAGGTGCGCAGCACGACGCGCATCGGCGCCTCCAGCGTGTCGATGGCCGCCGCGGCGGTGAAGCTCGCCGGGCGCATCTTCCCCAGCCTGAGGGACCAGCGGGTGCTGTTCATCGGTGCGGGCGAGATGATCGAGCTGTGCGCGACGCACTTCGCGGCGCAGGCGCCGGCGCGCATCACCGTGGCCAACCGCACGCTCGAGCGCGCCGAGCGGCTGGCGCGCCGCTGCAACGGCCAGGCGCTCGAGCTGCGCGCGCTCGGCGAGCACCTGCACGAGCACGACGTGATCGTCTCGTGCACCGCCGCCTCGCTGCCGATCCTCGGCAAGGGCCTGGTCGAGCGCGCGCTGCGCGCGCGGCGCCGCCGGCCGATGTTCATGGTCGACCTCGGCGTGCCGCGCGACATCGAGCAGGAAGCGGGCGAGCTGGACGACGTCTTCCTCTACACGATCGACGACCTCGCCGAGATCGTCTCGGCCAACCTGGACGAGCGGCGCGCCGCCGTGCAGCAGGCCGAGGCGATCATCGAGGCGCAGGTCGTGCAGTTCATGCGCTGGATGGAGTCGCGCGCCAGCGTGCCGCTGATCCGCAGCCTGCGCGGGCGCGCCGAGCAGGCGCGCCAGCGGGAGCTCGAGCGCGCGCGCCGGGCGCTCGCGCGCGGCGAGGACCCGCAGCAGGTGCTGGAAGCGCTGTCGCAGGCGCTCGCCAACAAGCTGCTGCACGCGCCGACGCAGGCGCTCGCCGAGGCGTCGGCCGAGGAGCGCGACGCGCTCGCCGAGCTGCTCGCCCGCCTGTACCGGGTGCCGTGAAAGCGACGCTGCGCGCCAAGCTCGACAGCCTCGCCGGGCGCCTCGAGACGCTGAACCGGCTGCTCGCCGCCGAGGACGCGACGCGCAACCTGGAGCAGTTCCGCAGCCTGTCGCGCGAGCACGCCGAGCTCTCCGAGATCGTCGGCCTGTACGAGCGCTACCGCCGCGCCGAAGGCGACGCCGAGGCGGCGCGCGACATGGCGGGCGACCCGTCGATGAAGGCCTTCGCCGACGAGGAGCTGAAGCGCGCCCAGGCCGCCATGGCGGCGCTCGAGACCGACCTGCACAAGGCGCTGCTGCCCAAGGACCCGAACGACGAACGCAACCTGTTCCTCGAGATCCGCGCCGGCACCGGCGGCGACGAGTCGGCGCTGTTCGCCGGCGACCTGCTGCGCATGTACGTGCGCTACGCCGAGCGCAAGCGCTGGCAGGTCGAGATCATGTCGGAGAGCCCTGCCGACCTCGGCGGCTACAAGGAGGTGATCGTGCGCATCGCCGGGCAGGGCGCCTACTCGCGGCTCAAGTTCGAGTCGGGCGGCCACCGCGTGCAGCGCGTGCCCGAGACCGAGGCGCAGGGACGCATCCACACCTCGGCGTGCACCGTGGCCGTGCTGCCGGAAGCCGACGCGGTAAACGAGGTGGTGCTCAACCCGGCGGAGCTGCGCATCGACACGTTCCGCGCCTCCGGCGCCGGCGGGCAGCACGTCAACAAGACCGAGTCGGCGATCCGCGTCACCCACCTGCCGACCGGCATCGTCGTCGAGTGCCAGGACTCGCGCTCGCAGCACAAGAACCGCGAGAAGGCGCTGTCGGTGCTCGCGGCGCGCATCCGCGACAAGCAGATGCGCGAGCAGCAGGCGAAGACCGCCTCGACGCGCAAGTCGCTGGTCGGCTCGGGCGACCGCTCCGAGCGCATCCGCACCTACAACTTCCCGCAGGGCCGGGTGACCGACCACCGCATCAACCTGACCCTCTACAAGATCGACCGGATCATGGACGGCGAGCTCGACGAGCTGATCGACGCGCTGACCGCCGAGCACCAGACCGAGCAGCTCGCCCAGCTCGCCGAAGAAGCCGCTTGACGGTCGGCGAAGCGCTGCGCGACGCGGGCATCGACGCGCGCGAGGCGCGCCTGCTCCTCGCGCGTTCTCTCGGCTGCAGCGAAGCCCAGGTGCTCGCCTTTCCGGAAAGGGAGCTTGCCTCCGCTCACGCCCGGACCTTTGCCGGATATCTCCGGAGGCGAAGAAGCGGCGAGCCGATCGCCTACATCCTCGGCGAGAAGGAGTTCTACGGCCTGACGCTCGAGGTGTCGCCGGCGGTGCTGATCCCGCGCCCGGAGACCGAGCTGCTGGTCGAGCTCGCGCTCGAGCGGCGCTTCGCCTCGGCCGCCGACCTCGGCACCGGCTCGGGCGCGGTGGCGCTGGCGATCAAGCAGCATCGGCCGCAGGCGCGGGTGGTGGCCGTGGAGGCGAGCGAGGAGGCGCTGCAGGTGGCGCGGCGCAACGCCGCCCGGCTGGGCCTCGACATCGAGCTGCGCCGCGGCTCGTGGCTCGCGGCGCTGGCGGGCGAGCGCTTCGAGCTGATCGTCGCCAATCCGCCCTACGTCGCCGCCGGCGACGCGCATCTCGCCGAGCTGCGTTTCGAGCCCGCGGCGGCGCTGGTCGGCGGGGCCGATGGCCTTGCCGCCATCCGGGATATCGTGGCGGCGGCGCCGGCCTGCCTGGCGCGCGGCGCATGGCTGCTCCTCGAGCACGGCGCCGGCCAGGACGCCGCCGTGCGGCGACTGCTGGAGCGCTCGGGCCTCGCGGAGGCGCGCAGCTGGCCCGATCTCGCCGGAATCCCGCGCGTCTCGGGGGCGAGGCGGTAGAATTGCGCCATGGATATCAAAGAGAGAATCCGGCAGCAGGTGACCGGCGCGCCGGTCGTGCTGTACATGAAGGGCACGCCGCAGATGCCGCAGTGCGGCTTCTCGGCGATGGCGGTGCAGGTGCTCAACGCGTGCGGCGTGCGCGATTTCCAGAGCGTCAACGTGCTCGCCGACGCGGAGATCCGCCAGGGCATCAAGGAGTACGCCAACTGGCCGACCATCCCGCAGCTCTACGTGAACGGCGAGTTCGTCGGCGGCTGCGACATCATGCGCGAGATGTACCAGTCGGGCGAGCTGCAGAAGCTGCTAGAGAGCGCCGCGCAGAAGGTCTAGCGTCGCCCGCACCTGCGCGAGGTAGCCTGCGCTGAACAGGTTCAGGTGATTGAGCAGGTGATACAGGTTGTAGAGGTGCTTGCGGGTCTCGTAGCCGCGCTCTAGCGGGTACGCCGCCTGGTACGCGCGGTAGAACTCGCGCGGGAATCTCCCGAAAAGCTCGGTCATCGCGAGGTCCGCTTCGCGATCGCCGTAGTAGACCGCCGGGTCGAACACGACCGGCCCGTCCTTCGTGAAGCCCACGTTGCCGCTCCACAGGTCGCCGTGGAGCAGCGTGGGCTGCGGCTGGTGCCCCTCCAGGATTGCGTCCAGCTCGACCGGTTCCAGGTCGAAGCCATGGCGCTTCGCCAGCTCGAGCTGCGGCCTCAGGCGGCGCTCGCGCCAGAACTGCGCCCAGTCCTCCGACCAGGCGTTGTCCTGCGGCGTGGCGCCGATGAAATTGTCGCGATGCCAGCCGAAGCGCGGTCCGGGCGTCCCGTGCGCTTCGGCGAGCATGCGCCCCAGCGCCGCCCAGTCGCCGCCCGGCTGCAGCGCCAGATGCTCGAGCAGCAGATACGCCCGAGCACCGGCGACGCCGTGCGCGAGCGGCTGCGGCGCGCGCCACCCGGCCGCGCGCAGGGCGTGCAATCCGTCGGCTTCGGCGGCGAACGCTTCGGCGTAGCGTGCCTCGTTCGCCTTGAGGAAGCGCGGCTTGCCGCCGATCGCCACGCGATAGCAGCGGTGGATGCATCCTCCCGCCACCTCGCGGATGGCTTCGAGCCCGAGATGCCTGTGCAGCCCGCTCTCCACGCCGCTAATATCGCCCGAACCGCAAGGGGGGAACAATGAGAAAGAAAAGGCTGCATCGGCTCGCTTCCGCAATCCCGCTTTTGCTCGTCGCCGCCTTGCTCTATCCGGCGACGGCGGCCGCCTTCAAGGGAACCTACGCGGGAGAGTTCAACGGCAAGGCCGCGCGCGCGGAGCTGCGGGAGGAAGCCGGGGTCGTACGCGGCACGCTGGTCATCGACGGCTATACCTATCGCGTCGTCGCGCGTCCGTCGGGCGGCCGGGCCGCGGGCGAGCTCGAGGACGAGGCCGGCGTCACGGTGCCGCTCGTGATGACGCTCGAGGGCGGGAAGCTCGGCATGGCGATCTACGTGCAAGGCGCGAACGCGCCGGCGACCCGGGTCCTGCTTTCCAGCGCAAAGCCCTCGCGCGCGCCGGCAGGCGAGATCGATCCGGCGCTGGTCGGCCACTGGGCGAAGTCCGAGTCCTACACGAGCGGCGACTTTTCCGCCGCCGCGGAGACCAACATCTACCTCCTGCCCGACGGCACTTACCGGTTCGGGGCGAGCAAGCTCTACGGCGGCGGCGATGCCGGCAGCTTCGGCTCCGAGGGCGGCGGGGGCGAGCGCGGCCGCTGGCGCACCGCCAACCGGATCCTCTACGTGCTCGACGCCGCGAGCGGCCAGTGGAGCGCCTACGCGCGCTACTACGTCGAGGGCAACAGCGCGCTTCTCACGTTCGGCAACGGCAAGCGCGAGGTCTGGGAGCGCCGCCGCTAGGCCGAGGTCAGGCGGGTGTTCGCGAGGTTCAGCCGCTCGACCAGGATGCCGATGAAGGCGCGGTCGAACTTGGCGCGGCAGGCGATGCTCGCCTGCTCCAGGTCGCCGACCCGCATGCGCAGGATGTGCGAGTCGGCGGTCGCGGTGACGCTCGCGCCGCGCGCGTGGCCGTTCAGCGACAGGTAGGCCATCTCGCCGAAGCACTCGCCCGGGCCGAGCACCGAGAGCAGCTTCTTGTTCTTGGTGACGCGCACCTCGCCGTCGATCAGCACGCAGAAGAAGTCGCCCGGCTGGCCTTCCTCGATCAGCCGGGTGCCGGCGCGCACGCGCTCCCAGTGGCCGCGCTCGACCACTTCCCAGAGCTCCGGGTCGGCGAACGAGGAGAAGAAGCGCATGGCGCGCAGCGCCGCGAAGCGGTCGGCGTCGCCGGCGAGCTCGCCGGCGCTCGCGCCGAAGCCGGCGCGCAGCGCCTCGATCAGGTCCGCGGCGAACTCGTCGCCGCTGTGGTAGCGCCGCGCCGCCTCCTTGTGCATGGCGCGCCGCACGATGCGGTCGAGCGCGGCCGGCACCTCGGGGCGGTGGCTGGAGGGCGGCGGCGCCTCGGTCTGCGTGATCTGGTAGATCATGCTGAACTTGTTGGTGCCGCGGAAGGGCAGGCAGCCGGCGAGCATCTGGTACATCACCACGCCGAGCGAATAGAGGTCGGTGCGGTGGTCGACCAGCTCTTCGCGGATCTGCTCCGGCGACATGTACGCCGGCGAGCCGACCCCGGTAATCTGCGTCGTCTCGGCGCCGATGTTGAGCGCCAGGCCGAAGTCGCTGATGCGCACGTCGGTCGGCGTCGAGGCGTAGAGGATGTTGCCCGGCTTGATGTCGCGGTGCGTGACGCCCTGCATGTGCGCGTAGGCGAGCGCGCGCGTGCACTTGAAGATGATCTCCACCACCTCGGGCACCGGCAGCAGCGTCGTCGCCGAGCAGAACTGCTCCATCGTGCCGCCGGGGACGTACTCCATGACGATGTAGCCCGAGTCCTCGCCGATGCCCGCGTCGTAGATCTGGCAGATGTGCGGATGCTCGAGCTTGCCGGCGAGCGAGGCCTCGGTGAAGAAGAGCTTCCGGAACAGCCGCCCGCGCACCGGGTCGCGCAGCGCCTCGGGGAAGATGCGCTTCACCGCGACCTCGCGGCCGCGGAACGGGTCGTTGCACAGGAACACTTCCGACGTCGCGCCCTCGCCGAGCTTGCGGACGATCGGGTAGTTGGCGACGTGATCCACGCCTAGCGGGAGCGGCGCGCGCGCGGCCGGGCGCCGAGCCGCTTCCGGTAGCGCGCGAGCGCCCGGCGCACCGCCGCCGGCGCGGTGCCGCCCGGATGGCGGCGCGCCGCGAGCGACCCCTGCACGCTCAGCACGCGCTTCACGTCGGCGCCGATCTTCGGCGAGAAGCGCCTGAGCGCGGCGAGCGGCAGCGCGGCGAGGTCGACGCCGAGCCGCTCGGCCTCGCGCACGGCGCGCGCCACCGCCTCGTGCGCGTCGCGGAACGGCGTGCCCTTGCGCACCAGGTAGTCGGCGAGGTCGGTCGCCGTGGCGTGCCCCTCGGCGAGCGCGCGCTGCATCGCCTGCGGCACCGGCGCGAGGCCGCGCACCAGGCCGGCGAACACCGCGAGGCACTCCTTCACCGTGTCGACCGCGTCGAACAGCGGCGGCTTGTCTTCCTGGTTGTCCTTGTTGTAGGCGAGCGGCTGGGCCTTCATCAGCGTGAGCAGCGCCACCAGGCTGCCGATCACGCGGCCGCTCTTGCCGCGCACCAGCTCGGGCACGTCGGGATTCTTCTTCTGCGGCATGATCGACGAGCCGGTGCAGTAGCCCTCGGGCAGGCGCACGAAGCCCAGGCGCGGGCTCGACCACAGGACGAGCTCCTCGGCGAGGCGCGACAGGTGCACCATGACGAGCGCCGCGCAGGCGCAGAATTCGATCGCGAAGTCGCGGTCGGAGACCGCGTCGAGCGAGTTCTCGCACAGCGCCTCGAAGCCGAGCTCGCGCGCGACGCGCCGCCGGTCGATCGGGAAGCCCGTGCCGGCGAGCGCCGCCGCGCCGAGCGGCAGCCGGTTCACCCGGCGGCGGCATTCGGCGAGCCGCTCGCGGTCGCGCTCGAGCATCTCGACGTAGGCGAGCAGGTGATGGCCGAAGGTGACCGGCTGCGCCACCTGCAGGTGGGTGAAGCCCGGCATGGGCAGCGCCGCATGCCGCTCGGCCTGGTCGAGCAGCGCGCGCTCCAGGTCGAGCGCCGCCGCGCCGATCTCGTCGATCTCGCCGCGCAGCCACAGGCGCAGGTCGGTGGCGACCTGGTCGTTGCGCGAGCGCGCGGTGTGCAGCCGCTTGCCCGGCTCGCCGACCAGCGCGGTGAGCCGCCGCTCGATGTTGAAGTGCACGTCCTCGGCGTCGAGCGACCAGCGGAAGCGCCCGCTCTCCACTTCGCGGCGGATTCGCGCGAGGCCGCGCGCGATGGCCGTAAGATCGCGCCTCGAGAGAATGCCCTGCGCGGCGAGCATGCGCGCGTGGGCGAGGGAGCCGTCGATGTCCTGGGAGGCGAGGCGCCGGTCGAAGCCGACCGACGCGTTGAAGCGCTTGACGCGCTCGTCGAGCGGCTGCTTGAAACGTCCTGACCAGGGTTGCGGCTTGCCGCGCATCCTCGGAGAATGACTTCGACTGCGGTTTAAGACTTGTTCGTAACCATGGTCAGTATAAGGCAAAACGCCTATCCGGACCTGCTGCCCGACTTCCGCAACATCGGCGTCGTGGCGCGCATTCTGCTCGCCGTGAACGCGGCGGCGCTGATCGGCGCGTTCTACGTGACGAGCGACGTGGCGGGCGCGGCCGCGCACTTCGTGCAGGTGGCGGCGTTCCTCGAGCCGCTGCTGCTCGCCGAGCTGATCGCGCTCGCCGCGCTTTCGCCGTGGCTCGCGCGCCTGCCCTACGGCGCCGGCTGCGCCGCCGTGGTGGCGCTCGTCGCGGCGCTCGCCGGCCTCTACCACGCGGCGGCGAGCAGGCTCGCGCCCGACCTGCTGCCCGGCCCCGGGCGCACGCTGCTGCTCGCCGCGGCGCTCGCCGCGGGCCTGCTCGCCTACTTCCGCCTCTACACCAAGGCGTTCTCGCCGGCGCTCGCCGAGGCGCGGCTGCAGGCGCTGCAGGCGCGCATCCGGCCGCATTTCCTGTTCAACAGCCTGAACGCGGTGCTCGCGCTGATCCGCCGCGACCCGAAGCGCGCCGAGCGCTCGCTCGAGGACCTCGCCGACCTGTTCCGCACGCTGATGTCGGACGCGCGCCACTTCGTGCGCCTCGCCGACGAGATCGCGCTGCTCGAGCGCTACGCCGAGATCGAGCAGCTGCGCCTCGGCGAGCGCCTGCGCATCACCTGGGAGCTCGACGCCGCGCCGCCCGACGCGCTGCTGCCCTCGCTCGTGCTGCAGCCGCTGCTCGAGAACGCGATCTACCACGGCGTCGAGCCGGGCACCGCGGCGGGCGACGTGCTGGTGCACATCGAGCGGCGCGGCGAGCGCGTGCACGCGGTGATCGAGAACCCGTACATCGAGTCCGAGCAGCGGCGCGCCGGCAACCGCATGGCGCTCGACAACGTGCGCGAGCGCCTGGCGCTGTTCTTCGACGCCGAGGCGCGCCTCGAGGCGCGGCCGCTCGGCGACCGCTTCCGCATCGACATCGAGATCCCGTATCGCGCGGCGAGGGCCTGATGCGCATATTCATCGCGGACGACGAGGAGCCGGCGCGCAGCCGGCTGAAGGAGCTGCTCGGCGACATCGGCGCCGAGCTGCCCACCACGGTGGTCGGCGAGGCGCGCCACGGCCTCGAGGCGCTCGAGGCGCTGCCCGCGAGCGGCGCCGACGTGGTGCTGCTCGACATCCAGATGCCGGGCATGGGCGGCCTGGAGCTCGCGCGCCATCTCGCCGGGCTGGAGCGCGCGCCGGCCATCGTGTTCGTCACCGCGCACGACCGGCACGCGGTGGAAGCCTTCGAGCTGAACGCGCTCGACTACCTGCTCAAGCCGGTGCGCGCCGAGCGCCTCGCCGCCGCGCTGCGCAAGGCGGCGGCCTCGGGCCCGGCGGGGCGCGAGCAGCTGGCGCGCGCCGCGCAGGCGCCGCGCGAGTACCTCTCGGTGGTGGAGCGCAGCCGCATCGTGCTCGTGCCGGTGCGCGACATCCTGTTCCTGCGCGCCGAGCAGAAGTACGTCACGGTGCGCACCCGCGAGCGCGAGCACCTGGTGGAGGAATCGCTGGTGGCGCTCGAGCGCGAGTTCTGCGAGCCGCCCTCGCCGCAGTTCGTGCGCATCCATCGCAACTGCCTGGTCGCGCGCGCCGCGATCCGCGGCTTCGAGCGCGCGCCGGGCGCCGACGAGGCGCACTGGCAGGTGGTGGTCGACGGCCTCGCCGAGCGCCTGCCGGTGTCGCGCCGGCAGTGGCCGCTGGTGCGCGAGCAGATCGCCTCCAAGTGAAGCGCCTGGTCATCGCCACGCGGCAGAGCCGCCTCGCGCTGTGGCAGGCCGGGCACATCGCCGCGCGCCTGCGCGAGGCGCATCCGGGCGTCGCGGTCGAGCTCGCGCCGATGACCACGCGCGGCGACCAGCTCCTCGACCGGCGGCTCGACGAGGCGGGCGGCAAGGGGCTGTTCGTCAAGGAGCTCGAGGTGGCGATGAGCGAGGGCCGCGCCGACCTCGCGGTGCATTCGATGAAGGACGTGCCCGCGGAGCTGCCGCCCGGATTCGTGCTCGCCGCGATCACCGCGCGCGAGGACCCGCGCGACGCGCTGGTGTCGCCGCGCTACGCGGCGCTCGCCGACATGCCGGCGGGCGCGAGCGTCGGCACCTCGAGCCTGCGCCGCGCCGCGCAGCTCATGGAGCGCCACCCCGGCCTGGTGGTGCGGGTGCTGCGCGGCAACGTCGACACGCGGCTCGCCAAGCTCGACCGCGGCGAGTACGACGCGATCGTGCTCGCCGCGGCGGGCCTCGTGCGCCTGGGCCTGGCGGAGCGCATCCGCGCCCGCCTCTCGGCCGAGGAAAGCCTGCCCGCTCCGGGCCAGGGCGCGCTCGGCATCGAGTGCCGCGAGGACAGGCCCGAGGTGCGCGCGCTGCTCGCGCCGCTCGGCGATCGCGCAGCCGAGCTTTGCGTGCGCGCCGAGCGGGCGGTGAGCCGAGCGCTCGGCGGCAGCTGCGCGCTGCCGCTCGGCGCCTACGCCGAGTCGGCCGGCGGGACGATCTCGCTCGCGGCGCTGGTCGCCTCCGCCGACGGGCGGCGCGTGGTGCGCGCGCGCGTGCAGGGCGACGATCCCGAGGCGCTGGGCGCCGCCGCCGCGGCGGCGCTGCGTGCGCAGGGCGCCGACGAGATCCTGCGCGGCCTGGCGCGATGAGCCTCGCCGGGCGCGGCGTGCTGGTCACCCGGCCCGCCGGCATGGCCGATGCGCTCGCCGAGCGGATCGAGCGCGCGGGCGGCCGGGCGCTGCGCTTTCCCGCCATTGTCATCGAGCCGCTCGGCCGGCCGGCCGCGTTCGACCGGCTGCACGAGTTCGCGCTCGCGGTGTTCGTCAGCCCGAGCGCGGTGGCGTGCGCGCTCGCCATGACCGGGCCGTGGCCGCGCGGCGTGCGCGCGGCCGCGGTCGGCGAGGGCACGCGGCGCGCCCTGGAGCGCTCGGGCTTCGCCGAGGTCATCGCGCCGCGCCAGGGCGCCGACAGCGAGGCGCTGCTCGCCGCGCCGGAGCTCGCCGGGTTCGCCGGCAAACGCGTGCTGATCGTGCGCGGCGCGGGCGGCCGCGAGCTGCTCGCCCGGGCGCTCGCCGAGCGCGGCTGCCAGGTGGAGATCGCCGAGTGCTATCGCCGGGCGCCGCCGAGCCGCGACGCCGCGGACCTGCGCGCCGAGTGGGCGCAGGGCAAGGTGCACGCGCTGACGGCGTTCTCCGCCGAGGCGCTGGACAACCTGCTGGCGCTCTTCGGCGAGGCGCGGCTCGCCGCCGTGCCGCTCTTCGTTCCGCACGAGCGCATCGCCGAGCACGCCCGGCGCCGCGGCCTGCAGGCGATCATCGCCGGGCCCGGCGACGACGCCATGGTGGAGCGGCTGGTAGCATACTTTCATGAGCGAGACTGAGCCCGCCGCGCCGGCGCAGTCCGCGCCGCAGCCGCCGGCGCAGCCCGCGCCGCCGCCGCCGGCGCGGCCGGCGGCGCGCGCCTCGGTGCTCGCGCTCCTCGCGGTGCTGCTCGCTGCCGGGCTCTCGGCCTTCATCTGGTACGACACGAGGAACCGCATCGCCGCGACCGAGGAGCAGCTCGCGCGGCGGCTACGCGACATCGAGAACGACGCGCGCGACGCGCGCCTGCTGGCGCGCCAGGCGCAGGAGGCGATGCGCGAGGCGCAGGGCCGGGTCGGCCAGCTCGAGTCGCGGCTTGCCGAGTCGCAGAGCCAGCAGCTCGCCCTCGAGGCGCTCTACCAGGAGCTGTCGCGCAACCGCGACGAGTGGCAGCTCGCCGAGATCGAGCAGATCCTCGCCATCGCCTCGCAGCAGCTCCAGCTCGCGGGCAACGTGCGCGCCGCGCTGCTCGCGCTGCAGCTCGCCGAGCAGCGGCTCTCGCGCGCCGACCGGCCGCAGTTCGCGCCGATCCGCCGCGCGCTGGCGCGCGACATCGAGCGCCTGAAGGCCGCGCCGACCGTCGACCTGCCCGGCATGAGCATGCGCCTGGACAGCGTGATCGCCGCCGTCGACGAGCTGCCGCTCGCCTACGAGGAGCGCAGCGAGCCGGCGAAGCGCGGCGCGCGGCCGGCCGCGCCGCCCGGCGAGGGCTTCCTCGGGCGCCTCGGCGCCGAGGTGTGGCACGAGCTCTCGCAGCTCATCGTGGTGCGCAAGATCGGCGCCGACCAGCCGCCGCTGCTGCCGCCCTCGCAGGCCTATTTCGCGCGCGAGAACCTGCGCCTGCGGCTGCTGAACGCGCGAGCGTCGCTCCTGCTGCGCGACGAGGCCGGCTACCGCGAGGACCTGCGCGCCGCGGGCGCCTGGATCCGGCGCTACTTCGAGCCGGGCGCCAAGCGCACGGTCGACGCGCTGGCGCAGCTCAAGCAGCTCTCCGCGGCCGAGCTCACCTTCGAGATGCCCTCGATCGGCGAGAGCCTGGAGGCGGTGCGCGCCTACAAGTCGCGGCGCGAGCGCAGCCCGGGATGAGACGCGCGGGCTAGCCGATGCGATCGCTTCTCTGGCTCATCGCCGTGTTCGCCGCGGCGGTCGCGCTGGTGCTGCTCGGCCGCTTCGACACGGGCTACGCGCTGTTCATCTACCCGCCCTACCGGGTGGAAGTGTCGATGCTGTTCTTCGCCGTCGCGGCGCTGCTCGCCTTCGTGCTCGCCTACTACGGGCTGCGGCTGCTCGGCCAGGTGCTCGCCTTGCCGGCGAACGTGCGCGCCTGGCGGGCGCGGCGCCGCCGCGAGCGCGCGTACGCCGCCCTCGCCGCGGCGCTGCAGGCCTATTACGAGGGCCGCTACGACCGCGCCGAGAAGCAGGCGGCGCTCGCCGCCGAAGGCGGGCCGGCGCCTGGCGTGGCGGCGCTGCTCGCCGCGCGCGCGGCGCACCAGATGCGCGACTTCGAGCGGCGCGACCGCTGGCTGGAGCGCGCCGACGCCGCCGGCGACGCGCTGCAGGCGGCGCGGCTCGTCAGCCGCGCCGAGCTCGCGCTCGAGGAGCGCGACTTCGGCGCCGCGCGCGACGCGCTGCGCAAGCTCCAGGACCGCGGCCCGCGCGAGGTCGCCGCGACGCGGCTGCTGCTGCGCGCCGAGCGCGGCGCCGGCGCCTGGGACGAGGTGCTGCGCCTCGCCGGGCAGCTGCTCAAGCGCGACGCGATCGCGCCGGCGGTCGCCGAGGAATACAAGCTGCAGGCGACCATCGAGCTGCTGCAGCGCTCGGCCGACGACGCCGAGGCGTTCGAGCGGCGCTGGCGCGCGGTGCCGGCGCGCGATCAGCTCCACCCGCGCGTCGCGGCCGCCGCGGCGCGCCACGCCACGGCGCTCGGCCAGGCGGCGCTCGCGCGCGAGATCCTGGAGAAGGCGCTCGCCGGGGAGTGGAGCTCGCGCCTGGTGGCGCTGTACGGCGAGCTGCCGGCGAGCCTCGGCGCGCTCGAGCGCGCCGAGGAAGCGCGCCTGCGCATCGAGCGCGGCGAGCGCTGGCTGCTCGAGCACGAGCGCGACCCGGACCTGCTGGCAGTGCTCGGGCGGCTGTGCGCGCACGCCGAGCTGTGGGGCAAGGCGAAGAGCTTCCTCGAGGCGAGCCTGTCGTTCGAGGAGACGCGCGCCGCGCGCCTCGAGCTCGCGCGCCTGGAGGAGCGCCTCGGCAGGAACGAGGACGCGCAGCGCCACTACCGCCGCGCCGCCGAGCTGCCCTGAATCAAGCTACCCCAAAATCAGGGACAGACCACGTTTTCATGTTTATCGCAGGCACAACGATGAGCAGCGAAAACGGCAGAGGAATACGCCTGTACCGGGCGTCCGCGCCGAGATAAACGTGGTCTGTCCCTGTTTTTGAGTTGGTTTAGATCCAGTCCCGGGGTTTCAGGAAGTCCGTATAGAGCTTCTCTTCCGCCGAGCCGGGCTCGGGGCGCCAGTCGTAGCGCCATTCGGCGCGCGGCGGCATGGAGACGAGGATCGACTCGGTGCGGCCGCCCGACTGCAGGCCGAACAGCGTGCCGCGGTCGTACACCAGGTTGAACTCGACGTAGCGGCCGCGCCGGTACGCCTGGAAGGCGCGCTCGCGCTCGCCGTAGGGCATGTCGCGGCGCTTCTCGACGATCGGCACATAGGCGGGCAGGAACGACTCGCCGACCGAGCGCACCAGCGCGAAGCAGTGCTCGAAGCCGCCCTCGGCGAGGTCGTCGAAGAAGATGCCGCCCACGCCGCGCGCCTCGCCGCGGTGGCGCAGCTGGAAGTACTCGTCGCACCAGCGCTTGAAGCGCGCGTAGTAGTGCTCGCCGAAGGGCGCCAGCGCCGCGCGGCAGGCGCCGTGGAAGTGCCGCGCGTCCTCGGCGAAGCCGTAGCAGGGCGTGAGGTCCATGCCGCCGCCGAACCACCACACCGGGTCGGCGTCGCGCGTCGCGAAGAAGCGCACGTTGAGGTGCACCGTAGGGCAGTAGGGGTTGCGCGGATGCAGCACCAGCGACACGCCCATCGCCTCGTAGGCGCGGCCGGCGAGCTGCGGCCGCACCGCGCTCGCCGAGGGCGGCAGGGCGCGCCCCTGCACGCGCGAAAGGTTGACGCCGCCGCGCTCGAACAGCGCGCCTTCCTCGATGACGCGCGTCACGCCGCCGCCGCCTTCGGCGCGCGTCCACGCGTCGCGGCGGAAGCTGCCGCCGTCGAGCTTCTCCAGCGCGCCGACGATCCGGTCCTGCAGGCCGCCGAAGAACTCGTGGACCTGCTCTACGTTCACGCCGGCTTCGCCTTGCCGAGCGCCCGGTGGCCGATGTCGCGCCGGCACTGCATGCCGGCGAAGCGCACGCGCTCGACCACCTCGTAAGCGCGCGTGCGCGCCATGCGGATCGAGTCGCCGAGCGCGGTGACGCACAGCACGCGGCCGCCGTTGGTCACCAGCCGGCCGCCTTCCAGCCGGGTGCCGCCGTGGAACACCCGGCAGTCCTCGCTCGGCCGCGGCAGGCCGTCGATCGCGTCGCCGGTGCGCGGCGCCTCGGGATAGCCCGCGGCGGCGAGCACCACGCCGAGCGCGGCGCGCCGGTCCCAGTCGGCCGAGGCGCGGTCGAGCGTCCCGGCGAGCGCATGCTCGACGAGGTCCACGAGATCGGACTTGAGGCGCATGAGGATCGGCTGCGCCTCGGGGTCGCCGAGCCGGCAGTTGAACTCGAGCGTGCGCGGGTTGCCCGACTTGTCGATCATCAGCCCGGCGTACAGGAAGCCGACGTACGGTATGCCCTCCTGCGCCATGCCCTGCAGCGCCGGCACGATGATCTCGCGCATCACGCGCGAGTGGACCTTGGGCGTGACCACCGGCGCGGGCGAGTAGGCGCCCATGCCGCCGGTGTTCGGGCCCTGGTCGCCGTCGCGCAACCGCTTGTGGTCCTGGCTGGTCGCGAGCGGCAGCACGTGCGCGCCGTCGCTCATGACGATGAAGCTCGCTTCCTCGCCCGACAGGAACTGCTCGATCACCACGCGCCCGCCCGCCTCGCCGAGGCTGCGCGCGCTGAGCATCGCGTCGATCGCGGCCGCCGCCTCCTCGCGCGTCGCGGCGACCACCACGCCCTTGCCCGCGGCGAGCCCGTCGGCCTTGACGACGATCGGCGCGCCTTCGCGCTCGACGTAGGCCTTGGCCTCGGCGGCGCTGGTGAAGCTGGCGTGGCGCGCGGTCGGCAGGCCGTGCCGCGCCATGAAGCTCTTGGCGAAGTCCTTGGACGACTCGAGCCGCGCCGCGGCCCGCGTCGGGCCGAAGATGCGCAGCCCCGCCGCCTGGAACTCGTCGACGATGCCGGCGGCGAGCGGCGCTTCCGGCCCGACCACGGTGAGCTGCACCGCCTCCTTGCGGCAGAAGTCGATCAGCCGCGGGATCTCGGTGAGCGCTACGTTCTCCACGCCGTTCTCGCCCGCCGTGCCGCCGTTGCCCGGCGCGACGTAGATCTTCTGCACGCGCGGGCTCTGCGCCAGCTTCCAGGCGAGCGCGTGTTCCCGGCCGCCTCCCCCCACCACGAGTATCTTCATGTCAGTGCCTGAAGTGGCGCACCCCGGTGAACACCATGGCGATGCCGTGCTCGTCGGCCGCGGCGATCACCTCGGCGTCGCGTACGCTGCCGCCGGGCTGGATCACCGCGGCGGCGCCGGCCTCGGCGAGCACGTCGAGGCCGTCGCGGAACGGGAAGAACGCGTCCGAGGCGACCACCGTGCCGCGCAGCTCGAGCTTCGCCGCGGCGGCCTTGAGCGAAGCGATGCGCACGCTGTCGACGCGGCTCATCTGCCCGGCGCCGACGCCGAGCGTCATGGCGTCGCGGCAGAACACGATCGCGTTCGACTTGACGAACTTGGCGACCCGCCAGGCGAACAGCAGATCCGCCCACTGCGCGTCGCTCGGCGGCTTTTTCGTGACCACCTTGAGATCGGCACGGCCGATCGGCCGCGCGTCGGTGCTCTGCACGAGCAGCCCGCCGCCGACGCGCTTGTAGTCGTGCGCCTGCGCCTCGCGCGACAGCGGGATCTCGAGCACGCGCAGGTTGGCCTTCTTCGAGAGCTCGGCGAGCGCGTCCTGCTCCACGCGCGGCGCGACGATCACCTCGGCGAACTGCCGGCCGATCGCCTGCGCGGCGGCGAGATCGAGGGACCGGTTGAAGGCGAGGATGCCGCCGAACGCGCTCACCGGGTCGGTGCGGAACGCCCTGTCGTAGGCGGCGGCCGGGCTCTCGGCGAGCGCGACGCCGCACGGGTTGGCGTGCTTGACGATGACGCACGCCGGCTCCTCGAACTGCTTGACGCATTCCCAGGCCGCGTCGGCGTCGGCGAGGTTGTTGTACGAGAGCTCCTTGCCCTGCACCTGCCGGTAGCCGGCGAGCGCGCCGCTCACCGGGCGCTCGTCGCGGTAGAACGCCGCGCTCTGGTGCGGGTTCTCGCCGTAGCGCAGGTCCTGCAGCTTGCGGAAATGCAGGCTCAGGAATCCCGGGTACTCGGCGCGCCGGCCGCCGTCCTCGAGCGAGGCGAGGTAGGCGGCGATCGCGCCGTCGTAGGCGGCGGTGTGGGCGAACGCCTTGCGCGCCAGCGCGAAGCGCGTCGCCGCCGAGGTCTCGCCGCTCGCGCGCAGCTCCTCGAGCACCGGGGCATAGTCCTGCGGGTCGCTGAGCACGGTGACCCCGGCGTGGTTCTTCGCCGCCGCGCGCAGCAGCGTCGGGCCGCCGATGTCGATGTTCTCGATCGCGTCCTCGAGGCGGCAGTCGGGGTCGGCCACCGTGCTCTGGAACGGGTACAGGTTCACCGCCACGAGGTCGATCGGCGCGATGCCCGCCTCGCGCAGCGCCGCCTCGTGCTTCGCGTCGTCGCGCCGCGCGAGCAGCCCGGCGTGGATGCGCGGATGCAGCGTCTTGACCCGCCCGTCGAGCATCTCCGGGAAGCCGGTGAGCGCCGAGACCTCGGTCGCGGCGATGCCCTCGCGCGCCAGGAGCTGCGCCGTGCCGCCGGTCGAGACGAGCTCGACGCCGAGCGCGGCGAGGCCGCGGGCCAGCTCGACGATCCCGGACTTGTCGGAGACGCTGAGCAGCGCCCGCCTGACTTTCGTCACTATCCCTTGATCCGCAGCTGCTGCATCTTCTTGCGCAGCGTGTTGCGGTTGATGCCGAGCATCTGCGCGGCGAGCGACTGGTTGCCCTCGGCATGGCCGAGCACCGTCTCGATCATCGGCTTCTCGACGTTCTTCAGGACCATCTCGTAGATCGAGGTCGGCTTCTCGCCGTCCATGTCCTTGAAGTAGCGCTCGAGCGAGCGCTTCACCGCGTCGTGTAGCTCGTTGCTGCGGCTCATGCGGCAAGTCTCTCGAAGTAGTCGTTGACCGCGGCCCGCTGCGCGTCGGCGGCGCCGATCACGTTCACCGCCGCGCGCAGCGCCTCTCCTCCGGGCAGGTCGCGCACCGTCCAGCCGATGTGCTTGCGCGCGACGCGCGCGCCCTGCTCGCCTCCGTAAAGGTCGTACAGCCCGTCGAGATGCTCGATCAGCACGCGCCCGATCTCGCGCGGCGGCGGCGGCGCGACGCGCTCGCCGCTCGCCAGGTAGCGGACCACCGCGCCGTAGAGCCACGGCCGGCCGTGCGCGGCGCGCCCGATCATCACCCCGTCCGCGCCGGTGATCTCGAGCACGCGGCGCGCCTCCTCGGGCGTGCGCACGTCGCCGTTGGCGATCACCGGGATGCGCACCGCCGCCTTCACCTCGGCGATGGTCCGGTACTCGGCCTGGCCGTCGAACATGCAGGCGCGCGTGCGGCCGTGCACCGCGAGCATCTGCACGCCGGCGGACTCGGCGATGCGCGCGATGCGCAGCGCGTTGCGCCGCTCGGGGCTCGGCCCGGTGCGGATCTTCAGCGTTACCGGCACGCGCACCGCGCCGACCACCGCCTCGAGGATGCGCGCCACCCGCGCCTCGTCGGCGAGCAGCGCCGAGCCGGCGCTGGCGTTGCACACCTTCTTCGCCGGGCAGCCCATGTTGATGTCGATGATGTCGGCGCCGAGCGCCACGTTGCGGCGCGCCGCCTCGGCGAGCTGGGCCGGGTCGCTGCCCGCGATCTGCACCGAGACCGGGCGCGGCTCGCCGGCATGGTCGAGGCGCAGCCGCGTCTTGCGCGAGGCGCCCAGCTCGGGCCGCGCGCTCACCATCTCGGACACCGCGAGCGCGGCGCCGAAGCGCCGCGCCAGCCGCCGGAACGGCCGATCGGTGATGCCGGCCATGGGAGCGACGAGCACTGCGTTGGCGAGCGCGTGGGCGCCGATCTTGATCACGAGACGTGCGGCTTTGCCGTGCGAGGGAAGCGAATTCTAGAACGCTTCACGGCGTCGCGGAAGGTCCGAAGATCATGCGTCGCGCGAAGAAGCGTCGCGGCGCGGGCAGCACGTCGAGCAGCGTGAGCGCGAGCCCGCGCGCGACGCGCAGCGCGCCGCTGGAGCCGGTGAATCCCGCGGCGAGCCAGTGTGTTACGCCGATCGTCGCGCGCGCGTCGAGGCGCCGCGCCGCCGCGTAGCGCTCGAGCAGCGCGGCGTCGCCCGGATCGGCGGCGCCGCGCAGCGCGCGCGCGAGCTGCCAGGCGTCGCGCAGCCCGAGATTGAGCCCCTGCCCGGCGACCGGATGCAGCGTCTGGGCGGCGTTGCCGATGTAGACGGCGCGCGGCGCGACGCGCGTGGCGCGCACGCGGCGCACCAGCGGCTGCACGGTGCGCCGCTCCACCGCGACCGGCACGCCGGGCGCCGGGCCGGCCGCTTCGGCGAGCGCGGCGAGGAACGCCCCGGCGTCGGCGCGCTCGAGCTCGGCGGCGCGCTGCGGCGAGGCGCACCAGATGAGCGCGTGGCGTCCCCGGCAGGGCAGCAGCGCGAGCGGACCTTCCGGCGTGAAGCGCTCGTAGGCCGTGCCGCGCGCCGCCGGCCGCGTCTCGACCAGCGCGACCAGCGCGCTTTGCGCGTAGCGCGTCTCCACCGCCTCGGCCGACGCGCCCTCGGCGTGCACCACCAGGCGCGCGGCCGGCTGGTCGGCGATGAAGTGCGCGGCGAGCGGCGCGCGCAGCGCGGCGAGGAGCGACGCATAGTCGGTCACGTAGCCGAGCGCCGGCACGCCGGCGTCGGCGGCGTCGAGCCGCGTGCGGCCGAAGCCGCCCGCCTGGCTGACCCGCACCTCGTCGATCGCCGTGGTGGCGAGCGCCGGCCACACGCCGAGGCGCTCGAGGATCAGGCGGCTGCCGTGCGAGAGCGCGACCGGCTGGAAGCGCGCCGTGACCGGGCGGCGATCGAGCAGCGCGAAGCGCAGCCCCAGCGGGCGCAGCGCCAGCGCCGCGGCGCAGCCGACCGGCCCGGCGCCGCGGATCAGGACATCAAGCTCTGGCGTCACGCATCAGCGCCTCGATGTCGGCGATCGCCTTGGGCGCTTCGGCGGTGATCACCTCGCAGCCCTGCGCGGTGACCACCACGTCGTCCTCGATGCGCACGCCGATGCCGGCGAGCTCGGCCGGCACGTCGGCGGCGGCCCGGATGTAGAGCCCCGGCTCGACGGTGAGCACCATGCCGGGCGCGAGCGGCCGCCACGCGCCGCCGGCGCGGTACTCGCCCGCGTCGTGCACGTCCAGGCCGAGCCAGTGGCCGGTGCGGTGCATGTAGAAGCGCTTGTACGTTTCCTTCTCCAGCACCTCGTCCAGGCTGCCGCCGAGAAGCTTCAGGTCGAGCATGCCCTGCGCGAGTACGCGCACCGCCGTGTCGTGCGGCACGTTCCACGGCGTGCCCGGGCGCACGGCGGCGATCGCGGCGCGCTGCGCCGCGAGCACCACCTCGTACACCGCGCGCTGCGCGCCGCTGAAGCGGCCGTTCACCGGGAAGGTGCGCGTGATGTCGGAGGCGTAGCCGTCCAGCTCGCAGCCCGCGTCGATCAGCAGCAGGTCGCCGTCGCGCAGCGGCGCGTCGTTGGCCACGTAGTGCAGCACGCAGGCGTTGGCGCCGCCCGCGACGATCGGCGAGTACGCCGGGAACTGCGCGCCGTTACGGCGGAACTCGTAGAGCAGCTCGGCCTCGATCTCGTACTCGTTGCGTCCGGGGCGCGCCGCCTGCATGGCGCGGCGGTGCGCGGCGGCGGCGATGCGCGCGGCGGCGCGCATGACGCGCAGCTCCTGCTCGTCCTTGACGAGCCGCATGTCGTCGAGCACGGCGCGCAGGTCGCGCACCTGCTGCGGCGCCGTCACGCCGGCGCGGCTGCGCGCGCGCACCGCGTTCAGCCAGCGCATGGCGCGCGCGTCCCATTCCGGGTCGGCGCCGAGCGGGAAGTACAGCGCCGGCCGGTTCTCCAGGAGCTGCGGCACGACCTGGTCGAGCTCGCCGATCGGCCGCGCCTCGTCGAAGCCGAAGCGCTCGCGCGCCGCCTCCGGGCCGTGGCGAAAGCCGTCCCAGATCTCGCGCTCCGGGTCGCGGCTGCGGCAGAACAGGACGCTGCGCGGGCTCGCGCCGCCGACCAGCACCAGCGCCGCCTCGGGCTCCGGGAACCCGGTCAGGTAATAGAAGTAGCTGTCGTAGCGGTACGGATAGTGGCTGTCGCGGTTGCGCAGGCGCTCGGCGGCGGTGGCGAGCACCGCGACGCCTTCGCCCATGGCGGCGGCGAGGCGCGCGCGCCGCGCGGCGTGGCCGGCGAAGGCGGGGGAGGCGGCTTCCACAGGATTCATTTTCTCGACGCCAGGGTGCGTTCCAGCTCGCGCAGGCGCTCGACGGTGCCGACGTCCTGCCACAGCCCCGAATAGAGCTCGCCCGAGATCAATCGCCGCTCGGCCGCCTCGCGCAGCAGCGGCGCGAGGGGCGCTTTCTCGCCCGGGCGCACGCCGGCGACCAGCCGCGGCGACATGACGGCGACGCCGGCGTAAGTGTAGCGCGGCCCGGCGCCGTTGCCGACGCGCCCGCCGGCGAGCGAGAAGTCGCCGTGCGGGCGATGCGCGGGGTTGGGCACCAGCACGAGGTGCGCGAGGCGCTCGCCGAGCGCCGCGGCGGCGAGCGGCGCGAAGTCCACCTCGCAGTAGATGTCCGAGTTGACCAGCAGGAACGGCTCGCTGCCGAGCAGCGGCAGCGCGTGCGCGATGCCGCCGGCGGTCTCGAGCGGCGCGGGCTCGTGCGAGTAGCGCAGCGACACGCCGAAGCGCGCCCCGTCACCCAGGCGCTCGACGATCGCCGGGGCGAGGTGCGACACGTTGAGCACGATGTCGCGCAGTCCGGCGGCGGCCAGGCGCTCGAGATGCCAGGCGACGAGCGGCTTGCCGCCCACCTCGACGAGCGGCTTGGGCACGCGGTCGGTGAGCGGGCGCAGCCGCTCGCCGAGGCCCGCCGCGAGCATCATCACCTTCATTCGATCTCGTCCAGCAGCCGCAGCAGCGGCGCGAGCGCGGCGTAGCGCTTCGCCACCGCGCGCGCGTAGCCGACGAAGCGCGGCGTGTCGGCGAGGTACTTCGGCTTGCCGTCGCGGTAGCGGATGCGCGCGAAGATGCCGAGCACCTTCAGGTGGCGCTGCAGGCCCATCCATTCGAGCGCGCGCCAGAACTCGCCGAAGTCCGGATCGACCGGCAGCCCGGCGCGCCGCGCCTTCTCCCAGTAGCGCACGCTCCAGTCGAGCACGCGCTCCTCGTCCCAGGAGACGAACGCGTCGCGCAGCAGCGAGACCAGGTCGTAGCTGATCGGGCCGAGCACCGCGTCCTGGAAGTCGAGCACGCCGGGGTTGGGCTCGCTCACCATCAGGTTGCGCGGCATGTAGTCGCGGTGCACGTACACCGCGGGCTGCGCGAGCGCGCTGGCGACCAGCAGGCGGAACACCTGCTCGAGCGCCTCGCGCTGCCGCCCGTCGAGCGCTCTTCCCTTGTGGCGCGCGACATACCATTCGGGAAAGAGGTTCAGCTCGCGCCGCAGCAGCGCCTCGTCGTAGGGCGGCAGCTCGCCGGGCCGCGTCGCGAGCTGCCAGCGCACCAGCGCGTCGATCGCGTCGGCCATCAGCCCGGCCGCGTTGCCCTCGTTCAGCGCCTCCAGGTAGGTACGCGTGCCGAGGTCGGCGAGCAGCAGGAAGCCGGCCTGCAGGTCCTGCGCGTGCACGCGCGGCGCGTGCACGCCGGCGGCGGCGAGCAGGCCGGCGACGTGGACGAACGCCCGGCAATCCTCCTTGTCGGGCGGCGCGTCCATCGCGATGTAGGTGGAGCCGTCGGCGAGCGTGGCGCGGAAGTAGCGGCGGAAGCTCGCGTCCTCGGAGGCCGGCGCGAGGGAGAAGGGCGCGCCGTCGAGCCGGGCGGCGAGCCATCGCTCGAGCGAAGCGCGGCGAGGGTCGGCGTGTATCATTGAAAATTCTATAACAAGCGACTGAAATTCTCCGCGCACGCGCCATGCGGTTTCGTCTTGCGACGCTCGCCGTCGCGTTCGTCGCCGCGTCGCTCGCCCGCGCGCAGGAAAGCGCGCCGACCACGGTCGACGCGCGCACCATCGAAGGGGTCAGCGACCTGGAAGTGACCGCGCGCGGCGACGCGGAGATCCGCCGCGACGACGTCACCATCTTCGGCGACTACCTGCGCTACAACCAGGAGTTCGGCCGCGTCGACGCCGAAGGCGGCGTGCGGCTGGAAAGCGGGCCGGACCACTTCTCCGGGCCCAGCCTGCATTACGACACGCGCGAGAACACCGGCGAGATCGAGCGGCCGAGCTTCTACCTCGAGCGCGAGCTGCCGGCGCGCGGCTCGGCCGAGCGGCTCGAGTTCCTCGGCAAGGACCGCTACCGGCTGCACGACGTGCGCTACACCACCTGCAAGCCCGGGCAGGACGACTGGTTCCTCGAGGCGTCGCGGCTCGACCTCGACTACGAGCGCCAGGAAGGCCACGCCGACGCGCCCCGGCTGCGCTTCTTCGACCGCACCATCCTCGCTTTCCCGTTCGCCTCGTTTCCGCTGGAGAGCAGCCGCAAGAGCGGCTTCCTCACGCCGTACTACTCGACGACCAGCACGCGCGGCTTCGAGGTCGGCATCCCGTACTACTGGAACATCGCGCCCGAGCGCGACGCCACCTTCACGCCGGTGTACATGGCGCGCCGCGGCGCGCAGCTGAAGAGCGAGTTCCGCTACCTCGGCCACACCTACGGCGGGGAGCTCAAGTACGAGTACCTGCCCGACGACCCGATCTTCGGCAGCACGCGCACCGGCACCTCGTGGCAGCACCGGCAGAACCTGCTGCCCAACCTGACCGCCCAGCTCGACTACAACCGCGTCTCCGACGACCGCTACTTCGTAGACCTGGCGAGCCAGGTGAAGCAGGTCTCGGTCGGCAACCTGCCGCAGGACGCCTACCTGACGCACGGCCTGGCGCTGCCCTACGGGGGCAGCCTGACCAGCCAGGTGCGGGTGCAGAAGTTCCAGACCCTGCAGGATCCGCTCGCGCCGATCGTGCCGCCGTATCACCGCGTGCCGCAGGTCAACGTGAGCGCCGCCTACGCCGACGTGGCGGGGCTCGCCGACGCGTCGCTGCCGCTCGAGTACGTGCGCTTCGAGCACCCGACCCTCGTGCAGGGCAATCGCACCTCGGCCACGCCGACGCTGGCGCTGCCGATCCTCACGCCGGGCTGGTTCCTGACGCCGAAAGTCGGGCTGCGCGCCATGGCCTACGACCTCGACCGGCCGGTGCCGGGGAGCGCCACCACCACGCCGCACGCGGCGATCCCCTGGCTCAGCGTCGACACCGGACTCACCCTGGAGCGTCCGTCGAGCCTCTACGGCGAGCAGGGCACGCAGACGCTCGAGCCGCGCCTGTTCTACGTCTACGTGCCGTTCCGCGACCAGGACGACATGCCGCTGTTCGACACGACGCTCGCCGACTTCAACTATCCGCAGCTCTTCAGCGAGAACCGCTTCGTCGGCGGCGACCGCTTCGGCGACGCCAACCAGCTCACCGCGGCGCTCACCTCGCGCTTCCTCTACGCCGACGGCCACGAGGGCCTGCGCGCCACCATCGGGCAGCGCTACTACTTCAGCGACGAGCGCGTGGCGCTGACCCCCGGCACCAGCCTGCGCCGCAGCAACCGCTCGGACATCCTCGCCTCGCTCGGCGGGCGCTTCCGCACGCGCTGGACCTTCGACCTCACCGGCCAGTACGACCCGCAAAGCCACCGCGTGAGCCGCTACGGCGCCGCGGCGCGCTACTCGCCGGGGCCGACGCGCGTGCTGAACCTGAGCTACCGCTACCAGCGCGACGTGCTGCGCCAGGTCGACATCTCGGGCCAGTGGCCGATCGGCGGCGGCTGGTACGGCGTCGGGCGCTACAATTATTCGTTCCTCGACCAGCGCCTGCTCGAGGGTCTGGTCGGCGCCGAGTACAACGCCGGCTGCTGGGTTTTCCGCGCGGTCGTGCAGCGGGTCCAGGCGGCGGCGAACGTCGCCTCCACCGCGCTGGTCTTCCAGCTCGAGTTCACCGGGGTCGGCCAGATCGGCACCGCCGAGGCGGTGTCGCTGCTCAGCCGCCACGTGCCCGGGTACTCGACGGTCAACCGCGCCGGCGCCGCGCTGGCGCCGGGAAGCGACGGGTCGTTCTGAAAGGTGCATGCGCGATGCTCAAGTGGCTTGCTTTCCTTCTCCTCGTCGTCGTGCCGCTCGCCGGCCAGGCGCAGCGCAGCGTCCTGGTCGACCGCATCGTCGCGATCGTCAACAAGGAGGTGATCACCGCCTCCGAGCTCGAGGAGGCGGTCGACCGGGCCGAGCGCGAGCTGCGCCGGCGCGGCACGCCGCTGCCGGCGCGCGCGGTGCTGGAGCGCCAGATGCTCGAGCGCCTGGTGCTTCTCAAGGCGCAGCTGCAGCTCGCGCGCCAGCGCGGCATACGCGTCGACGAGCTGCAGCTCGACCGGGCGGTGGAGCGCATCGCCGCGTCGAACGACCTGGCGCTCGCCGACTTTCGCCGCGCGCTGGAGCGCGACGGCGTGTCCTTCGACGGCTGGCGCGAGCAGGTGCGCGAGCAGATGCTGCTCGCGCGGCTGCGCGAGCGCGAGGTCGACGACCGCGTACAGGTGAGCGACACGGAGCTCGACCTGTTCCTCGAGCAGATGAAGAACCGGCGCGAGGCCGTGGAGTACAACCTGGCGCACATTTTGATCCGCGTGCCCGACCAGGCGAGCCCGGAGCGCATCGAGGCGGCGCGCCGGCGCGCCGAGCAGGCGCTCGCCGGAGCGCGCGGCGGCGCCGACTTCGGCACGCTGGCGGCGAGCTTTTCCGACGCGCCCGACGCGCTGCAGGGCGGCGCGCTCGGCTGGCGCAACGAAGGCCGGCTGCCGGAGCTGTTCGCCGCCGCGCTGGCGAAGCTCGAGCCCGGCGAGGTGAGCCCGGTGCTGCGCAGCCCGGCCGGCTTCCACATCGTCAAGCTGCTCGGGCGGCGCAGCGCAGTCGGCAACGACGCGCCGGTGCCCCAGACGCGCCTGCGCCACATCCTGATCGCCACCAACGAGGCGGTGTCCGACAGCGAGGCGCGCCGGCGCATCCTGCAGCTGCGCGAGCGGATCATGCACGGCGCGGACTTCGCGGAGATCGCGCGCACCAACTCCGACGACCCGAGCGCGGCGCGCGGCGGCGAGCTCGACTGGGTTTATCCCGGCGACACCGTGGCGGAGTTCGAGCGCGCCTACCAGGCGCTCAAGGTGGGCGAGGTGAGCGAGCCGGTGCGAACGCCGTTCGGCTACCACCTGATCCAGGTGCTGGAGCGGCGCACGCAGGAAGCCTCCGCCGAGCGCCGCCGCCTGCAGGCGCGCGAGGTGCTGCGCAGCCGCAAGGCCGACGAGGCGTACCAGGAATGGCTGCGCCAGCTGCGCGACCAGACCTACGTCGAGCTGAAGCTTGACGAAAGATAAGCCGCTCATCGCGCTGACCTCCGGCGAGCCGGCGGGCATCGGCCCGGAGCTTTGCCGGCGCGTGGCCAGCGACTATCCGGTGGTGGTGATCGGCGAGCGCGCGCTGCTCGAGGGCTGCCCGCGCATCGCCCACGTGCCGCTGCGCGAGCGCAACGTGCCGGGAACGCTCAACCCGGGCAACAGCCGCTACGTGCTCGACGTGCTCGACCGGGCGATCGCCGGCTGCCTGTCCGGCGAGTACGCCGCGATGGTCACCGCGCCGGTGCAGAAGAGCGTGATCAACGACGCGGGCATCGCCTTCACCGGCCACACCGAGTACCTCGCCGAGCGCACGCGGGCGGCGCGGCCGGTGATGATGCTGGTGGGCGGCGGGTTGCGCGTCGCGCTCGCCACCACCCACCTGCCGCTCGCCGACGTGCCGCGCGCCATCACCCGGCAGGGCCTGCTCGAGACGCTGCGCGTGCTGGACCGCGACCTGCGCAGCCGGTTCCGCATCGCCTCGCCGCGCATCCTGGTCGCCGGCCTCAACCCGCACAGCGGCGAATCGGGCCACCTCGGCCGCGAGGACATCGAGGCGATCGCGCCCGCGGTCGAGGCGGCGCGCGCGGCCGGCATCGACGCGCGAGGGCCGATCGCCGCCGACACGCTGTTCGTGCCGCACCGGCTGCGCGAGGCCGACTGCGCGCTGGCGATGTACCACGACCAGGGCCTGCCGGTGCTCAAGTACGCCGCCTTCGGCCGCGGCGTCAACGTCACGCTCGGGCTGCCGTTCGTGCGCACCTCGGTCGACCACGGCACGGCGCTCGAGCTCGCCGGCACGGGACGCGCCGATGCCGGCAGCCTCGTCGAGGCGATCGAGCTTGCCCTCGAGCTCGCACAGGCCGCGTAAGCGGTTCGGCCAGCATTTCCTGCACGACCCGCGGGTGCTGGAGAGGATCGTCGATTCGCTTTCGCTCGCCCCTTCGGACTTCGTCGTGGAGATCGGTCCGGGCCAGGGCGCGCTGACGCGATTGCTGCGCGGGAGGTGTCGCCACGTCGAAGCGATCGAGATCGACCGCGACCTGGTCGCGCGGCTGCGGCAGGAAGGCATCGACGTGCGCGAAGGCGATGCCCTGCAGCTCGACTATGCGGCCTTTCCGGCCGGCGTTCGCATCGTCGGCAACCTGCCCTACAACATCTCGACGCCGCTGCTGTTCCACCTCGCGCGCACGGCGACGCACGCGCGCGACATGCACTTCATGCTGCAGCTCGAGGTGGTCGAGCGGATGCTCGCCGCGCCTTCGCGCGCCGCGTACGGGCGCCTGTCGGTCGCCCTGCAGGCGCGCTTCCACATGGAGAAGCTCTTCAACGTCTCGAAGGGCGCGTTCCGGCCGCCGCCCAAGGTCGAGTCGGCGCTGGTGCGCCTGCGGCCGCGCGCGGCGCCGCTCGAGATCGACGAGGCGCTGCTGCGCCGGGCGTTCTCGGCGCGGCGCAAGACGCTGCGCAATGCGCTGCCCGGCGTCGACCTCGCGGCGGCGGGCATCGACCCGGGGCTGCGCCCGGAGAACCTCTCGCCCGAGGACTACGCGCGGCTCTCGATGAACTCGATCTTGTAGCCGTCCGGGTCTTCGACGAAGGCGATGACCGTCGTGCCGCCCTTCACCGGCCCCGGCTCGCGCGTCACCTTGCCGCCCAGCCGGCGCACCTTGTCGCAGGCCGCCGCGACGTCGGGCACGCCGATCGCGACGTGGCCGTAGGCGGTGCCGAGGTCGTAGCGCTCGACGCCGTAGTTGTAGGTGAGCTCGAGCACCGCGGCGCGGCTCTCGTCGTCGTAGCCGACGAAGGCGAGCGAGTACTTCTGCTCGGGGCGATCGGTGGTGCGCAGGAGCTTCATGCCGAGCGCCTCGGTATAGAAGCGGATGGAGCGCTGCAGATCGCCGACGCGCAGCATGGTGTGCAGGATCCTCATGGCTTGCCTCGCAGGATGGGTAGGGAAGCGCCGGCGAGCTCGAGGCGCTCGCGCGCCTCGCGCCAGCCGGGATAAAGCTCGCTCACCACGCGCCAGAAGCGGCGCGAGTGGTTCAGCTCGACCAGGTGCGCCACCTCGTGGGCGACGACGTAGTCGGCCAGCGCGGGCGCGACGTGCACCAGGCGCCACGACAGGCGGATCGCGCCTTCCTCGGTGCAAAGCCCCCACTGCGTGCGCGCGTTGGACAGCGCGACGCGCGGCGCCGGCAGCCCGAGCTTCAGGCTGTAGTGCGCGACGCGCGGCGCGAGCGCGGCGAGCGCGCGCGCCTTGAGCCAGCCGACCAGCACCGGCAGCGCGCGCGCGCCGCGGCGCACGCTGACCACCAGCCGCTGCGCCTCCTCGCGCACCGCGCGCGGGCCGTGGCGCACCTCCAGCTCGCGCGGCTCGCCGAACAGCGGCAGCCGCTCGCCGGTGACGCACTCGAGCTGCGGCGGCGGCGCGACGCGCGACCATTCGTCGAGCTTGGCGAGGATCCAGCGCTCCTTGTCGCGCAGGAACGCTTCCACCTCGCGCCACGGCGCGCGCAGCGGCGCCGCGACCTTGAGCCCGTCGGCGTCGACGCTGATGCCGAGCGTGCGGCGGCGGCGCCGCACGAAGCGGTACTCGATCAGGCGTCCGCCGAGCTCGATCAGCAAAGCGCCTTCTGTTGCTCTTCTATCCATTGCTCCGCCAGCCTGTTGATGGTCTCGGCGTCCCGGCCCGACGAGTCTATGCTGGGACCGATGCGCACGGTCACCGTGCCGGGCCGCTTGAGGAAGGCCTTGCGCGGCCAGAAAAGGCCGGCGTTGTGCGCCACCGGCACCACCGGCGCGCCGGTCGCCGCGGCGAGCCACGCGCCGCCGGGCTGATAGCGGCGCCGCTCGCGCGGTGCAACGCGCGTGCCTTCCGGGAAGACGACGATCCAGAAGCCCTGCGCCAGCCGCTCGGCGCCGCGGCGCGCCATGGCGCGCAGCGCCGCCACGCCGCGCGAGCGGTCGATGGCGATCGGGCTCATCAGCGCGAGACCCCAGCCGAAGAACGGGATCCACAGCAGCTCGCGCTTGAGCACGTGCACCTGCGGCGGGAAGATGAGCTGGAACGCGAGCGTTTCCCACGCCGACTGGTGCTTGGACAGGATGATCGACGGCCGGCGCGGCAGGTGCTCGCGGCCCTCGACGCGCCAGCGGATGCCGAGCACGAGCCGCGCGAGGTGCACCACCGCCCACGACCAGCCGGCGATGATGCGGTAGCGCGTCATGCGCGGCAGGAAGAAGGTGGCCAGCGCGAGCACCGCGTAGGGCGGGGTGATGAGCACGAGCAGCAGGGCGAAGAGCGCCGAGCGCAGGCCGATCATGGCGCCAGGTGCTCGGCGAACGCCGAAAGGTCGGCGAACACCTGCGTACCGGGCGGCAGATTCCCCTCGTCGCGCGTCTTGCGGCCCTTGCCGGTGAGCACCAGCACCGGCCGCGCGCCCGCGGCGCGCGCGGCCTCGAGGTCCCGGCGCGCGTCGCCCACCATGTAGGTGTCCTTCAGCGGCACGTTGAAGCGCCGCGCCACCTCGAGCAGCATGCCGGGCTGCGGCTTGCGGCACGGGCAGCCGCTGTCGGGGGCGTGCGGGCAGAAGAAGAACGCGTCGATGCGCCCGCCCATGTGGCCGAGCGCGCGCTGCAGCGTGTCGTGGATGGCGAACAGCGTCTGGGCGGTGAACAGGCCCCGCGCGATGCCCGACTGGTTGGTCGCCACGACCACGCGGTAGCCCGCCTGGGTGAGCCGGGCGATCGCCTCCAGGCTGCCGCGGATCGGCCGCCATTCCTGCGGCGACTTGATGTAGTCGTCGCTGTCGTGGTTGATCGTGCCGTCGCGATCGAGGATGACGAGCTTCATTTCGCCAGCTTAGACAGATCGGCGACGCGGTTCATGGTGCCGTGCAGCGTGGCGAGGAAGCCGATGCGGTTCGCGCGCACGCGCGGGTCCTTGTCCATCACCATCACCTTGTCGAAGAAAGCATCGACCGGCGCCTTCAGCGCCGCCAGCGCCTTCAGCGCGCCGGTATAGTCGCCGCGGTCGAACGCGTCCTCGACCTCCTTCTTCCTGAGGTCGTAGGCTGTGGCCAGCGCGGTTTCTTCCGCCGCCGTCATGGCCTCGATGCGGTAGCCGTTCGGCACGTCCTTCGCCTGCCTGAGGATGTTGCCGATGCGCTTGTTCGCGGCGGCGAGGCTCTCCGCCTCGGGTAGCGCCGCGAAGGCGCGCACCGCCTCGAGCTGCGCCGGCACGCGCTCGAGGCGCGCCGGCTCGAGCGAGAGCACCGCCTCGACCTCGTTCGCCGAGTAGCCGAGCTCGCGGAAGTAGCCGCGCGAGCGCTCGAGGATGAACGTGCGGACCTCGTCGCGCCCCTTGCCCTGGAACGGCGCGCAGGCGGCGTCGACGAGCGCCGGCAGCTCGAGCGCGAGCTTGCGCTCGACGAGGATGCGCACCACGCCGAGCGCGGCGCGGCGCAGGGCGAAAGGATCCTTCTCGCCGGTGGGCGCCTCGCCGATCGAGAACAGCCCGGCCAGGGCGTCGAGCTTGTCGGCGAGCGCCACCGCGCAGGCGAGCGCGCCTTCGGGCAGCGCGTCGCCCGCGAAGCGCGGCCGGTAGTGCGCCTCGATGGCATCGGCGACGGCCGGCGGCTCGCCGTCGTGCAGCGCGTAGTAGCGGCCCATCACGCCCTGCAGCTCGGGGAACTCGCCGACCATGCCGGTGAGGAGGTCGGCCTTGGCGAGCCAGGCGGCGCGCTCGGCGAGCACGGCGTCGGCCTCGAGGCTGCGCGCGATGCTGCCGGCGAGGAGCTGCAGGCGCTCGACGCGCTCGAGCTGCGTGCCGAGCTTGCGGTGGTAGACGACCGCGGCGAGGCGCGGCACGCGCGCCTCCAGGCGCTCCTTGCGATCCTGCCGATAGAAGAAGCGCGCGTCCTCGAGACGCGGCCGCACCACCCGCTCGTTGCCGCCGACGATGTGGCGCGGATCGTCGACCTTCATGTTCGACACGATGAGGAAGCGCGGCTTCAGCCGGCCGCCCGCGTCGAACAGCGGGAAGTACTTCTGGTTCTGCCGCATGGTGAGGATCAGGCACTCCTGCGGCACCTCGAGGAACGCCGCGTCGAAGCCGCCGGCGTAGACCTGCGGGTACTCGACCAGCGCCGTCACCTCGTCGAGCAGGTCGGCGTAGCCGCCGAGGCTCGCCCGCTCCTTCAGCGCCGCGGCCTCGAGCTGGCGGTCGATCTCGGCGCGGCGCTCGGCGAACCCGGCGATCACGCAGCCCTCGCGCAGCAGCCGCTCGGCATATTCGTCGGCCGCGGCAAGCTCGATCGCGCCCTTGCCCATGAAGCGGTGCCCGCGCGTCACGTTGCCCGACGCGATGCCGAACACCTTGCCGGGAATCACTTCCCGGCCGTGCAGCATCACCAGCCCGTGCACCGGCCGCACGAACTGCGCCTCGCCCGAGCCCCAGCGCATCATCTTCGGGATCGGCAGAGATTTCAGCGCCGCCTCGACGAATCCCGGCAGCACCTGCTTGAGCACGAGTCCTTTGACCTTCACGCGGGCTACGACGACTTCGCCCTTGGGGGTGGATTGGCGACCCAGCGCGTCGACGCTTACGCCGTGCTTTCGCGCGAAGCCGGCGAGGGCTTCCCGCGGCGCCTTGACCGAAGGACCCGTAATCTCGTTCTCGCGGTCCTGCCCGGCGGCGGCGACCTCGGGTATCGACACGGCCAGGCGGCGAGGCGTGGCGAAGATGCGCCGCTCGCGCGGATCCTGCAGAACGAGCCGACTTTTCACGAGGTCGCTGACAAGACGATCCATGAACGCCTCGGAAAGCTGCCGCAGCGACTTCGGCGGCAGCTCTTCGGTCAGGACCTCGACGAGCAATGTCGCGCGAGGGTCAGCCATTGAGCGGGAAGCCGAGACGCTCGCGCGAGTCGTAGTAGGCCTGCGCGACGGCGCGCGCCAGCTCGCGCACCCGGCCGATGTACGCGGCGCGCTCGGTGACCGAGATGGCGCCGCGCGCGTCGAGCAGGTTGAAGGTGTGCGAGCAGCTCAGCACCATCTCGTAGGCCGGCAGCACGCATTGCGCGGCGATCAGCCGCTTCGCCTCGGCCTCGTACTCGCCGAAATGGCGGAACAGCAGCTCGATGTTGGCGAGCTCGAAGTTGTAGCGCGACTGCTCGACCTCGTTCTGATGGTAGACGTCCCCGTAGGTCACCCCGGGGGTCCACACCAGGTCGAAGACGCTCTCCTTGCCCTGAAGATACATCGCCAGTCGCTCCAGGCCGTAAGTGATCTCGCCCAGCACCGGCTTGCACGCCAGGCTGCCCACTTCCTGGAAGTAGGTGAACTGCGTGATCTCCATGCCGTCGAGCCAGACTTCCCAGCCGAGCCCCCAGGCGCCGAGGGTGGGCGACTCCCAGTCGTCCTCGACGAAGCGGATGTCGTGCGCCTTGGGATCGATGCCGAGCGCGACCAGCGATTCGAGGTAGCGCTCCTGGATGTCGTCGGGCGAGGGCTTCAGCACCACCTGGTACTGGTAGTAGTGCTGCAGGCGATTCGGGTTGTCGCCGTAGCGGCCGTCCTTGGGACGGCGCGAGGGCTGCACGTACGCCGCCCGCCACGGCTCGGGGCCGACGGCGCGCAGGAACGTCGCGGTGTGGAAGGTGCCGGCGCCCATCTCCATGTCGTAGGGCTGCAGCAGCACGCAGCCCTGGCGGTCCCAGAACTGGTCGAGGCGCAGGATGAGCTGCTGGAAGGTGAGCATCGGAAGCGCGGAATTCTACCGGCGCCGCGCCGCCGAGCCGGCGGCGAGCGTCGCGGCGACGAGGATCGCGAGGCAGACGACGACGATCGGCCAGTCGCGCAGGCGCACGTAAGGCGTCGCGCCGGCGTAGCCCTGCGCCATCACGTCGAGCCGGCCCTCGGCGAACTGCGGCAGGCGCGCGAGCACGCGGCCGTCGCGCTCGATCGAGGCGGTGATGCCGCTGTTGGTCGCGGTGAGGTGCATGCGGCCGGTCTCCACCGCGCGCATGCGCGCGATCTGCAGGTGCTGCGCCGGCGCGAGCGAGTCGCCGAACCAGGCGACGTTCGACAGGTTCACCAGCAGCGTCGCCTCGGGGAGCTGGCGCGCGATCTCGGCGCCGAAGGCGTCCTCGTAGCAGATGTTGGGTGCGACGCGCTCGCCGGCCACCTCGAGCACCGTGCGCTCGTCGCGGCCGCGCGAGAAATCGGACATCGGGATGTGCAGCAGGTCGAGCGTCCAGCCGAAGCCGGGCGGCACGAACTCGCCGAACGGCACGAGGTGCACCTTGTGATAGGCCTGCTGCGGCGACACGCCGAGCGTCACGACGCTGTTGTAATACTCGCCGTCGCCGCGCCGGGTGAGCACGCCGAGCAGCAGGTCGCCGCCGTTGCGCCGCCCGATCGCCTCGAGCCGCGCCAGATACGCCGGGTCGACCTGATCGAGGAAGCGCGGCAGGGCGGTCTCGGGGAAGACGATCAGCCTGGCGCGGCTCGTCTCGGCGAGCCGCGCGTACGTCTGCAGCGTGCGCTCGTAGCGCTCCGGCCTGAACTTGAGCTCCTGCTCGACGTTGCCTTGCAGCAGCGAAGCGCTGAGCGGCGGCCCGGCGGGGCGCGTCCACTCGGTGTGCCGCAGGAGCTGGCCGAGCGAGACCACGGCGACGAAGACGAGCGCCCATTTCAGGGAGCGCTGCGAGAGCACGAGCCAGAGCAGCCCGCCCAGCGCGACGGTGGCGAAGGAGACGGCGAACACGCCGCCGAGCGGCGCGTAGCCCTGCAGCGGCCAGCCGACCGCCGCGTAGCCCGCCGAGAGCCAGGGAAAGCCGGTCAGCAGCCAGGAGCGCAGCCACTCGAAGAGCGTCCACGACGCCGGCACGAGCAGCGCGGCGCGCAGCGCCGGCGGCGCCGGGATGCGCGCCTGCAGCCATCCGGCCGCCGCGGGAAAGAGCGCGAGCAGGGCGCACAGGCCCGCGGTGGCGAGCGCCGCGAGCGCGGGCGGCATGCCGCCGAAGCGCGACATGCTGACGTAGACCCAGGACACGCCGGCGGCGAACAGTCCGAAGCCGAACGCCCAGCCGATGCGGAACGCGCGCCGCGGCGCGGCGTCGCGCCACAGCCAGGCGAGCGCGGCGAAGGCGGCGAGCGCGAGCGGATAGGCGCCGACCGGCGCGAAGGCGAGCACCGCCAGCGCCCCGGACAGAAAAGGGGTCAGAGCAATTTTCCCGTAACCGCCGAGGCTGCTCAGGAAAGTGTTACCGGAAAATTGCTCTGACCCCTTTTCTTCTCTCACGTCTTCGGCTTGTCGACGAGCAGCGTGTAGACGCGCCGGCTGTCGGCGCGCAGCACCTGGAAGCGCACGCCGTCGATCAGCACCGTCTCGCCGCGCTTGGGCAGGCGGCCGAGGTGCGCGATCACCAGGCCCGCCGCGGTGTCGGCCGCCTCGTCGGAGAAGGCGGTGCCGAGCGCCGCGTTCAGGTCGGCGATCTGGGTGATCGCCTTGACGCGGAAGCGCCCGCCCTGCTCGGGCAGGATGTTGTCCGAGGCCTCGTCGAAGTCGTACTCGTCCTCGATGTCGCCGACGATCTGCTCCAGCACGTCCTCGATGGTGACCAGGCCGGCGACGCCGCCGTACTCGTCGATCACGATCGCCATGTGGTTGCGGCTGGCGCGGAACTCGCGCAGCAGCACGTTCAGCCGCTTCGCCTCCGGCACGAACACCGCCGGGCGCAGCATCTCGCGCACGTTGAAACCTTCCTCGCCCGCGTAGTGGCGCAGCAGGTCCTTGGCGAGCAGGATGCCGATCACGTCGTCGCGGTTCTGGTCGACCACCGGGAAGCGCGAGTGCGCGGTGGAGATGACGCGCGGAATGAAGGCCTCGATCGGCTCGTTGATGTCGATGAAGTCGACCTGCGCGCGCGGGATCATGATGTCGCGCACCTGCATCTCCGACACGGTGAGCGCGCCCTCGATGATCGACAGCGCGTCGGCGTCGAGCAGGTTGCGCGAGTAGGCCGAGCGCAGGAGCTGCACCAGCTGCTCGCGGTCGCTCGGCTCGCGCATCAGCAGCGCGGAGAGTCGCTCGAGCAGGCGGGGGCGAGCGGGGTCGTTCATGCCGGCCGGGACATTCTACCCGGGCGCGCCGTACGGGTCGGGCAGGCCGAAGGCGCGCAGCAGGCGCGCCTCGCGCCGCTCCATCGCGCGGCCGTGGCGCAGGCCGCGCAGGTGCAGCACCCCGTGCACCACCAGGTGCGCGTAGTGCGCGGCGAGCGCCTTGCCCTGCGCGCGCGCCTCGCGCGCGATCACCGGGTGGCACAGCACGATGTCGCCCTGTCCCTCGAGCGGGAAGCTGAGCACGTTGGTCGCGCGGTCCTTGCGGCGGAAGGTCGCGTTGAGCCGTCGCCCCTCGCGCGCGCCGACGATGCGCAGCGTGAGCGGCATGCCGGGACGCGCCGCGCGCGCCCAGCGCGCGAGCGACGCGGCGGCCGGCACGCCGCGCCGCGGCACCGCGTACTGCACCGAGACGCTACTCGCGCGGCGCCGACTTCTCGTAGGCATCGATGATGCGCGCCACCAGCGGATGGCGCACCACGTCCTGCGCGCCGAACTCGGTGAAGGCGATGCCGCGCACGCCGGCGAGGATGCGGCGCGCCTCGATCAGCCCGCTCTTCTGGCCGCGCTGCAGGTCGATCTGCGTCACGTCGCCGTTCACCACCGCGCGCGCGCCGAAGCCGATGCGCGTCAGGAACATCTTCATCTGCTCGGGCGTGGTGTTCTGCGCCTCGTCGAGGATGATGAACGAGTGGTTGAGCGTGCGGCCGCGCATGTAGGCGAGCGGCGCCAGCTCGATGGTGCCGCGCTCGAGCAGCTTGCCGGTCTTCTCGAAGCCCATCAGGTCGTAGAGCGCGTCGTAGAGCGGCCGCAGGTAGGGGTCGACCTTCTGCGCCAGGTCGCCCGGCAGAAAGCCCAGCCGCTCGCCCGCCTCGACCGCCGGCCGGGCGAGCACGATGCGCTTCACCTTGTCGCGCTCGAGCGCGTCCACCGCGCAGGCGACCGCGAGGTAGGTCTTGCCGGTACCGGCGGGGCCGATGCCGAAGGTCAGGTCGTGGGCGAGGATGTTCTGGATGTACTCGACCTGGTGCGGCGTGCGCCCGTGCAGGTCGCTGCGCCGGGTGAGGAGCTGCGGCCCTTCGTTCTTCAGCGCCACGTTCTTCGCCAGCTCGGTGAGGCCGAGCTGCACGTCGTCGAGCGACAGGTCGCCCGCCGCCCGGTCGTAGAAGTGCTCGATCGCCTGCGCCGCCTTGTGCGCCTGCTCGCCGCGCACCGTGAAGCGCGCGCCGCGCCGGGCGATGGTCACGTCGAGCGCCGACTCGATCTGGCGCAGGTTTTCGTCGAGCGCGCCGCACAGTCGCGCCAGGCGCTGGTTGTCGACCGGGTCGAGGCGCACCTCGACCGCCTTAGCGCGCATCGATCTCGCCACGCAGGGAGTGCGGCGCGCAGCCGGTGATGCGCACCGGCGCGAAGGCGCCGATCAGGCCGTCGTCGCCCGGGAAATTGACCACGCGGTTGTTGGGCGTGCGCCCGGCGAGCTCGCCGGCGCGCCGCCGCGAGCGGCCCTCGACCAGCACGCGCTGCACCGAGCCGACCATGCGCGCGGCGATCGCCGCCGCCTGGGCGTCGAGCTGCGACTGCAGGCGGCGCAGCCGCTCGTTCTTCTCGGCCTGCGGCACCTGCCCGGGCAGCTCGGCGGCCGGCGTTCCGGGACGCGGGCTGTAGGCGAAGCAGTACGAGCCGTCGAGCTCCAGCTCGCGCGCGAGGCGCAGCGTCGCCTCGAAGTCGGCCTCGCTCTCGCCGGGGAAGCCGACGATGAAGTCCGACGACAGGCTCACCTCCGGGCAGGCCTTGCGCAGGCGGCGCGCGATCGAGCGGTACTCGAGCGCCGTGTACCCGCGCTTCATCGCCGCGAGGATGCGGTCGGAGCCCGACTGCACCGGCAGGTGCACGTGCGGCGCGAGCTTGGCGAGCGCGCCGTGCGCGTCGATCAGGCGCTGCGTGAACTCGCGCGGATGCGAGCTGGTGTAGCGGATGCGCTCGATGCCGTCCAGCTCGGCGACGAAGGCGAGCAGCTCGGCGAAGTCGGCGGGCCGGCCCTCGATCTCGCCGCGCCAGGCGTTGACGTTCTGGCCGAGCAGCGTCACTTCCTTGACCCCCTGCCGGGCGAGCGCGGCGATCTCGGCCAGCACGTCCGCGATCGGGCGCGACACCTCCTCGCCGCGCGTGTAGGGCACCACGCAGAAGCTGCAGTACTTGCTGCAGCCTTCCATGATCGAGACGAAGGCGCGCGCGCCGCGCACTTCCGGCGCCGGCAGGTGGTCGAATTTCTCGATCGCCGGGAAGCTGACGTCGACCTGCGGCGCGCCGCTCGCGCGGCGCCGCGCCAAGAGCTCGGGCAGCCGGTGCAGCGTCTGCGGGCCGAACACCACGTCGACGTGGGGCGCGCGCGCGACGATCTCGCGCCCTTCCTGGCTCGCCACGCAGCCGCCGACCGCGACCAGGAGCCGCGGGTTGTCGCGCTTGAGCTGCTTCACGCGGCCGAGGTCGGCGTAGAGCTTGTGCTCGGCCTTCTCGCGCACCGAGCAGGTGTTGAAGACGATCAGGTCGGCGGCCTGCGGCTCGGCGACCGGCTCGGCGCCCTCGGCGGCGCGCAGCACGTCGGCGATCTTCGCCGAGTCGTACTCGTTCATCTGGCAGCCGAAGCTGCGCAGGAAGAGCTTGGCCATGCGCTAGCGCGGCTCCGCCGCGAGCTCCTGCGGCGAAAGGATCCATACCTCGCGGATGCTGCCGTCGCGGTGGGCGAGGTAGCGGGCGCGCGCGCCGCGCGGGATCGCCATCGGCACGAGCAGCGTGTTCGACGCGCTGCGGATTCGCGCGCCGGGCGCGAGGCGATAGCGCTTGCCGTCGATCGCCACGATCGTTTCCTGCACGTGCTCGATGCGGCCGCGCTTCGCCTCGGCCGGGATGGTGCGCAGCTGCGCCAGCGCCGCCGGCACCAGGCAGGACAGGAGCAGCAGGACGGCGATGCGCGCGAGGGTCATGGAGAGAAAGGGGAATGGTGGCGAATCAGGGACTCGAACCCCGGACACACGGATTATGATTCCGCTGCTCTAACCAGCTGAGCTAATTCGCCACGCCAAGGGGCGGGATTATAAACCCGGTGCGCTATGACCTGATCGTGGTCGGCGGCGGTCCCGTCGGCGTGGCGCTCGCGCGCGCCGCGACCGGCCTCTCGGTCGCGCTGGTCGGCGAGCCGCCGCGCGCCGCCGCGCCGCCGGCCGGCGAGCTCGACGCGCGGGTGTACGCGCTCAGCCCCGGCAACGTGGCGTTCCTGCAGGCGATCGGCGCCTGGCAGGCGCTCGAGCGCTCGCGCCTCGCGCCGGTGCACGCGATGGCGATCTACGGCGACGACGGCCGCGCGCAGCTCGAGTTCGAGGCGCTGGAAGGCGGCGTGCCGGAGCTCGCCTGGATCGTCGAGGACGGCGCCCTGCAGCGCGCGCTGTGGCGCGCGCTGCCCGGCGTCGAGCGCCTTGGCGCGGCCGCGTGCGAGCGCCTGGTGGTGGACGCCGAGCGCGCCAGCCTGTTCTTCGCCGACGGCGCGCGCGCCGACGCGCGGCTGGTGGTCGGCGCCGACGGCGCGCAGTCGTTCGTGCGCCGCGCCGCCGGCATCGGCGCGCGCGAGGGCGATTACGGCCAGCGCGCGCTGGTCGCCAACTTCCGCTGCGCCAGGCCGCACGGCGGCGTGGCGCGGCAATGGTTCCAGAAGGGCGGCGCGGTGCTCGCGCTGCTGCCGCTGCCGGGCGAGCAGGTGTCGATGGTGTGGTCGGTTGCGGCCGACGACGCCGAGCGCCTCGCCGGCCTCGCGCCGGAGGCGCTCGCCGCCGCGCTCGAGGAGGCTTCGCGCGGCGCGCTCGGCGCGCTTTCCGGCGCCTCGCCCGTGCGCAGCTACCCGCTGCGCCGGCTGGCGGCGCGCTCGCTCGCCGCGCCGCGCATCGCGCTCGCCGGCGACGCCGCGCACGTGATCCACCCGCTCGCCGGCCAGGGCCTGAACCTCGGCCTGCAGGACGCCCGGGTGCTCGCCGAGACGCTGCGCCGGCGCGAGCCGGGGCGCGACCCGGGCGAGCACCGGCTGCTGCGCCGCTACGAGCGCGCGCGGGCCGAGCCGCTGCTCGCCATGGACGGCGTGGTGCACGGCCTGTACCGGCTCTACGGCGCGCCGGGCGCCCTGGTCGAGCGCGCGCGCAACGCCGGATTGAACCTCGTCGACCGGATGCCGGTCCTAAAGAACATTCTCATGCGTCGAGCTATGCTTTGACGCCACCGGAGTAGTCCATGCGCCGCCTACTGCCCGCGATCGTCTCCCTGGTGCTCGCCGCCGCCGCGCACGCCGACGAAGCGCAGATCCGCCGCGTCGTCGAGGCGCAGCTCGACAACGCCCGCGTGGAAGGCGTCGAGCCCGGGCCGCTCGGCCTCTACGAGGTGCGCGTGCGCACCTCGCGCGGCATGCAGGTGCTTTACACCGACGAGAACGCGCGCCACATCTTCATCGGCCGCATCTACGACACGAAGGCCGAGCGCGACCTGACGGCGGAGCGGCTGCGCAAGCTGAACGCGGTGAAGTTCGCCGAGCTGCCGCTCGAGCAGGCGGTGAAGATCCAGCGCGGCAACGGCAAGCGGGTGCTGGCGATGTTCTCCGACCCGCACTGTCCGTACTGCCGGCGCTTCGAGCAGACGCTGCAGCAGGTGAGCGACATCACGCTCTACGTCTTCATGTTCCCGGTGATCCGGCCCGACCTCGCGGACCATTCCAAGGCGGTCTGGTGCTCCGCGGACCGCGGCAAGGCCTGGATCGAGCTGGCGCTCAACGGCCGCGTGCCCGCCGCGGCGCCGGTGTGCGCCAACCCGGTGGAGAAGAACGTCGAGCTCGGCCAGCGGCTCGGCGTCACGGCGACGCCCACCCTCATCTTCGCCAACGGCGAGCGGGTGAGCGGCATGCTGCAGCTCGCCGACCTCAACGAAGAGCTGGAGAGGGCCAGCCGCCGCGCCGAGCGCTAGCCGGGCGGCGGCGCGCCGCGCGGCCAGAGCAGCCACAGGCGCCCCTGCTGGCGCATGCGCCCGGCCATCGCGCCGGCCTCCGCGCCGGTTCCCCAGAAGAAATCGGCGCGCACCGCGCCGCGGATCGCGCCGCCGGTGTCGTGCGCGGCCATCAGGCGCTCGAGCGGCGCCTCGGACACGGGCAGCGTGCTCTGCAGATACACCGGCGCGCCGAGCGGCACGAAACGCCGGTCGACGGCGAGGCTGTACTGCGGCACGAGCGGCACGCCGAGCGCGCCCAGCGGCCCGCGCGCATCCTCGATCGGCAGCTCGCGGAAGAACACGTAGCTCGCGTTGTAGTCGAGCGCCTCGCCGACCTTGTCCGGGTTCGCCGCGGCCCATTCCTTGATCGTCTGCATCGACACCTGCTCGAGCGGCAGCTCGCCGCGCTCGACCAGGTAGCGGCCGAGCGAGCGGTAAGGATGGCCGTTCTGGTCGGCGTAGCCGACGCGCAGCCGCTCGCCGCTTTCCAGCACGATCTGTCCCGATCCCTGGATCTGCAGGAAGAACAGCTCCAGCGCGTCGGCGACCCAGGCGATCACCGGCGCGCGCAACGTGCCTGCGGCCTCGATCTCGGCGCGGCTCCAGTACGGCACCACGCGGCGCCCTTCCAGCCGCCCGCGCAGGCGCAGGTGGCGCAGCTCCGGGTTCACCGCGGCGAGGTCGACCACCAGCAGGTCCTCGGGCACGCCGTACACCGGGTACGGGTAGGCGTCGCTCTTGGTGCGGCTGCCGCGCAGGAGCGGCTCGTAGTAGCCGGTGACCAGACCGGTGTCGCCGCCCTCGCCGATGATCGCGTAGGGCGTGAACGCGCTCTCGAAGAAGGCGCGCGCCGCCGCCTCGTCGCCGGGCGCGACGCCGGCGGCGAGCGCGCAGGCGTCGGCGAGCGCGTCGCCGGCGCGCGGGCAACCGGCGAGGAAGGCGCGCAGGCTCGGCGCGAGCCGCGCCTCGCGCCAGCCCGGCAGAGCTTCGAACGACCAGGCGAGGTAATAGACCGGCTCGGCGGCCGTCCTGGGCGGCGCGCACGGGCAGGGCGCCGGGCGCGGCGCCGCGCATCCCGCGGCGACTACAATCAGCGCGAGGGCAAGGCTTCGCATGTGGGTCGTCTACCTGGAAATCGCGGTCGCGCTCGCGCTCGCCGGCCTGATCGTTTGGCTGACGTGGCCGAAAAAGCGCAAGTGACTCAGTGCAGCACGCGCGGGATGGAGAGCGTGAACTCCGGGATCGGCGCCTCGAAGCGCGTGCCGTCCTCGGCGACCATCTGGTAGCTGCCGCGCATCGTGCCCACCGGGGTGGCGATCGACGCGCCGCTCGTGTACTCGTAGCGCTCGCCCGGCTGCAGCAGCGGCTGCGCGCCGACCACGCCCAGCCCGCGCACCTCCTGCACCAGGCCCTGCGAGTCGGTGATGATCCAGTGCCGGCTGATGAGCTGGGCGGCGATGTCGCCGGCGTTGTGCAGCGTGATGGTGTAGGCGAACACGTAGCGCCCCGCCGCCTCGTCCGACTGGTCGGCGAGGTACTGCGTCTGCGCGCTCACCGCGATCTCGTATCGCCTGTCCTGCGCCATCGGCCGCATTGTAAACTCGGCGCGCCATGACGTTCCGCATCGCGCCCAGCATCCTCTCGGCCGACTTCGCGCGGCTCGGCGAGGAAGTGCGCGCGGTGGTGCGCGCCGGCGCGGACCTGATCCACTTCGACGTGATGGACAACCATTACGTGCCGAACCTGACCGTCGGCCCGCTGGTCTGCGCGGCGCTCAAGCGGCACGCCGAGGTGCCGCTCGACGTGCACCTGATGGTGCGGCCGGTCGATCGCCTGGTCGGCGAGTTCGCGGCGGCGGGCGCCGGCATCATCAGCTTTCACCCCGAGGCGTCCGAGCACGTCGACCGCACCATCGCGCTGATCCGCGAGCAGGGCTGCAAGGCCGGGCTGGCGCTCAATCCGGCGACGCCGCTCGCGTACCTGGACTACACGCTGGAGAAGCTCGACCTGGTGCTCCTCATGTCGGTCAACCCGGGCTTCGGCGGCCAGCAGTTCATCGCCTCGGTGCTGCCCAAGATCGGCGAGGTGCGGCGGCGCATCGACGCCTGCGGCAAGCCGATCTGGCTGCAGGTGGACGGCGGCATCAAGCCCGACAACATCGCCGAGGTGGCGCGCGCCGGCGCCGACACCTTCGTCGCCGGCTCGGCGATCTTCGGCGCCAAGGATTACGCCGCCACCATCCGCGACATGCGGGCCCGCCTCGCGCAGGCGTGATTGGGCTAGAATCGGCGCCGTGAGGCTCCCCCGCTACCTGCAGCACCCCCTCTGGCGCTGGCGTTCGCCGGACGCCTGACATTCCCACGGCCGCGCCGGGCCCATCGGCGACACCGCAGCACAGCCAGCTTTTACCCGTAACCGGGGCAGAATTCACGGAGGGAGGACGCTCATGAAGCAGATCACGATCGCCGAGGCGATCCAGCGCACCGTCGAGCACCGCGAGGTATTCCACGACGAGATGCTGCACATCATGCGGCAGATCATGCGCGGCGAGCTGACGCCGGCGCAGATCGCCGGTTTCATCATCGGCCTGCGGGTCAAGAAGGAGACGATCGGCGAGATCGCCGCCGCGGCGCAGGTGATGCGCGAGCTCGCCACGCCGGTCGAGGTGGCCGACGAGCGCCATTTGGTCGACACCTGCGGCACCGGCGGCGACTCGGCGCACACCTTCAACATCTCGACCTGCGCCGCCTTCGTCGCCGCCGCGGCCGGGGCGAAGGTGGCGAAGCACATGGGCCGCTCGGTGTCCTCCTCCTCGGGCAGCGCCGAGGTCCTGGAAGCGCTCGGCGCCCACATCGCGCTCACGCCGCAGCACACCGCGGAGTCGCTGCGCCGGCTGGGGCTCGGCTTCATGTTCGCCCCGGCGCACCACGCGGCGATGAAGTACGCCGCGCCGGTGCGCAAGGAGCTCGGCGTGCGCACCATCTTCAACATCCTCGGGCCGCTCACCAACCCTGCCGGCGCGAAGAGCCAGGTGATGGGCGTGTTCCATCCCGACCTGGTCGGCATCCAGGTGCGCGTGCTGCAGCGGCTCGGCTCGCGCCACGTGATGGTGGTGTACGGCATCGACGGCCTGGACGAGATCTCGATCTCGGGCGAGACCATGGTCGGCGAGCTGGTGAACGGCGAGGTCAACGAGTACAACATCCACCCCTCGCAGTTCGGCCTCGAGCTCTACGACCGGCGCGCCATCCAGGTGACCAGCGTCGAGGAATCGAAGGCGATGATCCAGGCGGTGCTCGACAACCAGCCCGGCCCGGCGCACAACATCGTCTCGCTCAACGCCGGCGCGGCGATCTACGTCGCCGGCCTCGCGCCGAGCCTCAGGGCGGGGGTCGAGCGCGCGAGCCAGGCGATCAAGAGCGGGGCGGCGAAGCAGAAGCTCGACGAGTTCGTCGCCTTCACCCGGCAGATGAAAAGCGCCGCTTGACCATCCTCGAGCGCATCGTCGCGGCGAAGCGCGCGGAAGTCGCCGCCGCGAAGGAGCAGCTTCCCCCCGAGCGTCTCGAGGAGGCCTGCCGCTCGGCGCCGCCGGTGCGCGACTTCGTCGCCGCGCTGCGCGCCAGGCGCCCGGCGGTGATCGCCGAGAGCAAGAAGGCGAGCCCGTCGCGCGGGGTGCTGCGCGCCGACTACCGGCCGGCCGACATCGCGCGCAGCTACGAGCGCGCCGGCGCCGCCTGCCTGTCGGTGCTCACCGACCGCGAGTTCTTCCAGGGCTCGGACGACGATCTGCGCGCCGCGCGCTCGGCGTGCGCGCTGCCCGTGCTGCGCAAGGACTTCGTCATCGATCCCTACCAGGTGCTGGAAGCGCGAGCCATGGGCGCCGACTGCATCCTGCTCATCGCCGCGTGCCTGTCGCGTGCCGAGATGCTCTCGCTCGAGAAGCGCGCGCGCGCGCTCGGCATGGCGGCGCTGGTGGAAGTGCACGACGCAGCCGAGCTCGAGGCGGCGAGCGCGCTCGAGACGCCGCTGATCGGCGTCAACAACCGGGACCTGCGCAGCTTCACGACGCGGCTCGAGACGACGCTCGAGCTGCTGCCCAGGCTCCCGGCCGGGCGAATCCTGGTGACCGAAAGCGGCATCCTCTCGGCCGCGGACGTGCAGCGGCTGCGAGCCGCGGGCGTCGAGGCGTTCCTCGTCGGCGAGGCCTTCATGCGGTCCCCGGACCCGGGTGCGGCTTTGCGCGAACTCTTCAGCGCAGGCCATTGACATCGCTCACTATTCCGGCTGTCGCGTAAACGCAACAGCCGGACCCCTTGGCGAGGGTAAAACCGCTCCCGGCCTTGCCCGGCCGAGAGCGCGGTGGCGAGAATCCCCCTGACTTCTCGATTTCGAGAGGTTTCATCCACTAACCCTGGGGGAGTTTTCAATGAAGAAGAAGCTTCTAGCAGTCGCGGTAGTGGGGGCGCTGGCCTCGCCTCTCGCTTTCGCCCAGAACGTGACGCTGTACGGCGGCATCGACGTCGGCCTGCAGCACGCCGACAGCGGCCAGGACGGCGCCAAGATGTTCGTCACTTCCGGCTCCTGGTACACCTCGCGCATCGGCTTCAAGGCGAGCGACGACATCGGCCCTGGCCTGTCGGCGATCCTCGTCGCGGAGTCGGGCATCGCGGCCGACACCGGCGGCACGGACTCGGCCGGCTTCTGGCAGCGCCAGGTCTACGGCGGTCTGGACAGCAAGCAGTGGGGCGCGCTGACGATCGGTCGCCAGTACACCCACATGCACAACCAGTCCGCGGGCACGGGCAGCCTGCTCGCCACGACGCTCGCCGGCACGCTGGGTTTCTCGCAGCACCTGACGCGCGCCAGCAACGCGATCAAGTACTCCAGCGCCAACTACGGCGGCATCAACTTCGGCGCCCTGTACGGCTTCGGTGAGAACGAAGACTTCAGCAGCGACGGCAACTACTGGGAAGCGCATATCGGCTACGCGATGAAGCCCTTCGCGGTCGACTTCGCTCACGCCCGCGCGAAGAGCGAGGACGCGGCCGGCGAAGAAGAGACCAAGCGCAACCAGCTGGTCGGCAAGTGGGACACCGGCGCGTTCGGCGTCGCGGTCGGCTTCGCGACCGACAAGGCGGACGACGAGGATACGCTGGACCGTCGCGTGATCTGGGTCCAGCCGGGCTTCCGCTTCGGCGGCAACAACGAGCTGTACGTGACCTTCGCCAAGGCGAAGGACAAGACCGACGCCGAGGAAGACGCGACCTGGTACGGTGCTTCGTTCCGTCACCTCTTCACCAAGCGCACCTACGCGTACGCCACCTTCGCCGTGACGAAGAACGACAACGGCGCGGGACAGCGGCCGTTCTCGTACGCGGGCCCGGTGCCTGCGGGCGACGAGGATGCCAAGGGCTTCGGCATCGGCATCGCGCAGGAGTTCTAAGCAGAACCGGTCTCAAAGCACCACTCGACGGGCGCCTTCGGGCGCCCGTTTTTTTGCTAGTCTGTCCTCGTGGACAGGCTGATCCGCGAGTTCGACCGGGCGCTGCGCGCCGTGGCAGGCGTGGCGAATGCGGCGCGCCCTTCTCCCGGCGAGGGCAAGGCGGAAGCGGCGCTGGAAGAGCGCGAGAGAGCGCACGCGGCGGCGCTCATGCGGGTGAACCACGTCGGCGAGATCTGCGCGCAGGCGCTCTACCAGGGGCAGGCGCTCACCGCGCGCGACCCGCGCGCGCGCGCGGCGCTCGAGCAGGCGGCGCGCGAGGAGCAGGACCACCTCGCCTGGAGCGCGCAGCGCATCCGCGAGCTGGGCGGCCGGCCGAGCCTGCTCAACCCGCTCTGGTACGCCGGAGCGCTGGCGATCGGCGCGGCGGCCGGGGCGCTGGGCGACCGCTGGAACCTCGCCTTCCTCGCCGAGACCGAGGCGCAGGTGGAAGAGCACCTGACCGGCCACCTGGCGCGGCTGCCGGCGAGCGACGAGCGCACGCGCGCGGTGGTGGAAGCGATGCGGCGCGACGAGGCGAAGCACCGGGCGAGCGCGCTGCGCATGGGCGCGGCGGAGCTGCCCGCGCCGGCGAAGCTCGCGATGCGGCTCGCCTCGAGGGTGATGACGACGCTCGCCTACCGCGTCTAGTCCTCGAGCACCTCGAAGCCGGTGGTGATCTCGGCGGTCTTGCCGAGCATGATCGAGGCCGAGCAGTACTTGTCGTGCGAGAGCCGGATCGCCCGCTCGACGATGTTCGGCTTGAGCGCGCGGCCGCGCACGACGAAGTGCATGTGGATGCGGGTGAAGACCTTGGGATCGCTCTCGGCGCGCTCGGCGCGCAGCGCCACCTCGCAGCCGCGCACGTCCTGACCGCTTTTCTTCAGGATCACCACCACATCGTAGGCGGTGCAGCCGCCGGTGCCGGCGAGCACGACCTCCATCGGCCGCGGCGCCAGGTTGCGCCCGCCGCCGTCGGGGGCGCCGTCCATCGCCAGCAGGTGGTTGCTGCCCGTCTCGGCGAGAAACGACATGCCGTCGCCGGTCCAGCGTACTTTGCATTCCATCGGAGGTCCTTTTTGTGTAGAATCCGCGGCTTTTCGAAGTTTCGCGCATGAAAACCTATACGGCAAAGGCGGGCGAGGTCGAGCAGGGCTGGTACGTCGTCGACGCCCAGAACAAGGTCCTCGGCCGGCTCGCCGTGCAGATCGCGGCGCGGCTGCGCGGCAAGCACAAGCCGCAGTACACGCCGCACGTCGACACCGGCGACTACATCGTGGTGCTCAATGCCGCGAAGCTGCGCGTCACGGGGCGCAAGGCCGAGCGCAAGATGTACTACCGGCACACCGGCTTTCCCGGCGGCATCCGCGAGACGAGCTTCGCCAAGCTGCACGCCGCCCGCCCCGAGCGCGTCCTGCACAAGGCGGTGAAGGGCATGCTGCCCAAGGGCCCGCTGGGCTACGCGATGCTGCGCAAGCTGAAGATCTACGCGGGCGGCACGCATCCGCACTCGGCGCAGCGCCCCAAGACTCTGGAGATCTAGCGGCATGGTCGGCGACTACTATTACGGCACGGGGCGGCGCAAGAGCGCGGTCGCGCGCGTGTTCCTCAAGCCCGGCAAGGGCGGCTTCGTGGTGAACGGCAAGCCGGTGGACGACTTCTTCGGCCGGGAGACCGGCCGCATGGTGGTGCGCCAGCCGCTCGAGCTGACCAAGAACCTCACCACCTTCGACATCCTGGTGAACGTGTACGGCGGCGGCGAGAGCGGCCAGGCCGGCGCGGTGCGCCACGGCATCGCGCGCGCGCTCATCGAGTATGATGCGGGACTGAAGAGCGCGCTCAGCGCGGCCGGGCTGGTCACGCGCGATGCGCGCGAAGTGGAGCGCAAGAAGGTGGGCTTGCACAAGGCGAGGCGGCGCAAGCAATACTCCAAGCGTTGATCGCGGACAGGGTTTGACGAAGCGAAAGCCGCCTCCGGGCGGCTTTCTCGTTTCCGGGTGGGCATGATCAAGGCAGGCATCGTCGGCGGCACGGGGTACACGGGGGTCGAGCTCCTGCGCCTGCTCGCGCTGCACGGGCAGGTCGAGCTGCGCGCCATCACCTCGCGCAAGGAGGCCGGCACGCCGGTGGCGCGCCTGTTCCCCGGGCTGCGCGGCCACGTCGACCTGGCGTTCAGCGAGCCGTCCGCCCGGGCGCTGCGCGGCTGCGACGTGGTGTTCTTCGCCACGCCGAACGGCGTGGCGATGAGCGAAGCGCGCGCGGTGCTCGACGCCGGAGCGCGCATCGTCGACCTGTCGGCCGACTTCCGCATCCGCGACGTGGCCGAATGGGAGCGCTGGTACGGCACGAAGCACGCCTCGCCGGAGCTGGTCGGCGAGGCGGTGTACGGCCTGTGCGAGGTGAACCGCAGCCTCATCCGCGGCGCGCGCCTGGTCGCCAATCCCGGCTGCTATCCGACCGCGGTGCAGCTCGGCTTCCTGCCGCTCGTCGAGGCGGGCGTGGTCGACGCCGGGCACCTGATCGCCGACGCCAAGTCGGGCGTGAGCGGCGCCGGGCGCAAGCCCGAGCTGCACCTGTCGTTCGCCGAGGCGGCCGACAATTTCGCCGCCTACGGCGTCGGCGGGCACCGCCACTGGCCGGAGATCCGCCAGGGCCTCGCCCAGGCGGCGAAGCGCGAGGTCGGCCTGGTCTTCGTGCCGCACCTCACGCCGCTCATCCGCGGCATCCACGCCACGCTCTACGCGCGGGTGCAGCGCGAAGTGGATTTCCAGCGCCTGTTCGAGGAGCGCTACGCCGGCGAGCCCTTCGTCGACGTGCTGCCGCCGGGGAGCCATCCGGACACCCGCTCGGTGCGCGCCGCGAACGTGTGCCGCCTGGCGCTGCACCGCCCGCCGGAGCGCGCGCGCGGCGTCTCCGATACGCTGGTGGTCCTGTCGGTGATCGACAACTTGGTCAAAGGCGCCGCCGGCCAGGCGGTGCAGAATATGAATCTGATGTTCGGACTGCCCGAAACGCAGGGCCTCACGCAGCCGCCGGTGGTGCCTTGATGCGCGACATCTCCGGCCGCTGGTGGAAGGTGAGCAAGCGCTTCGGCATCGCGGCGCCGCGCGTCGCGGTGCACTCGCCGGTTCCCTGGTATCTGCGCTGGCTCGGCATCGCCCTGCTGCTCGGCATATCGGCGGCGAGCGCGGCGTGGATCTACGACGCCGGCCGCCGCTTCGCCGGCTTCGACCGCAACGAGGTGGAGACCGAGCTGGCCGCGGTGCGCGCGCAGCTCGCCGAGGCGCAGGCCGAGCTCGCCAAGCTGCGCGCCGTGGCCAACGCCGCCGACAGCCGTCTGGCCATCGAGCGCACCGCCCAGCAGAAGCTGGCGCAGCAGATCCGCGCCCTCGAGCAGGACAACGCGCGGCTGCGCGAGGAGCTCGGCACGCTGGACAGCATGCTTTCCTCGGACGCCCGGGCGGGCACCTCGCTCTCGATCTATCGCTTCAAGGTCGAGCCCGACGTGCTGCCGGGCGAGTACCGCTACCGGCTGCTGCTCGTGACGCCGCGCGCGCGCAGCGAGCGCGAGTTCCATGGCCGACTCGAGCTCGTGGTCAATCTGACGGAGGACGGGCACAGTGCTATGATGACCTTCCCCGAGCCGGAGGACGCCGGCGCGAGCGCTTTCCGGTTGGCATTCAAGTACTTCCGCCGGGTGGAAGGCACCTTCAGGGTGAATCCGAAGGCGAAGGTGGAGAATGTCCAGGCGCGTATCTACGAGAACGGGTCTAATCAGCCGCGTGCCACGAGCACGGTGACCCTGTAGGGAAGAAATGGGAGACGCGATGTTCAACAAGACGAGCAAACCGCAGAACCGGATCGACAGCCTGATCGGCGTGACGACCCGGATCGAGGGCAACGTGATCTTCAGCGGCGGGCTGAGAGTGGACGGGCTGGTGAGAGGCAACGTGGTGGCGATCGCCGAGCAGCCGAGCACCCTGATGGTCTCGGTGGACGCGCGCATCGACGGCGAGGTGCAGGCCGCGCACATCGTGGTCAACGGCACGATCAACGGCCCGGTCCATGCCACCGAGACCCTAGAACTCCAGGCCGGCTCGCGGGTCAAAGGGGACGTGTACTACAAGACCATCGAGATCCACCAGGGAGCGGTGGTCGAGGGCCGGCTGGTGCACCATGCGGCCGAGGCCAAGGGCGTCGAGCTGAAGCTCGCGTCGAGCAGCTGAAAGGAGCAAGCGAATGAATGCAGTCACCGAGATGCCCGCTCCGCTGGTCTTCAGCGACAGCGCGGCGAGCAAGGTCAAGCAGCTGATCGAGGAGGAGGGCAACCCCGAGCTCAAGCTGCGCGTGTTCGTCACCGGCGGCGGCTGCTCGGGCTTCCAGTACGGCTTCACCTTCGACGAGGTGCAGAACGAGGACGACGCCGTGATGGAGAAGAACGGCGTGACGCTGCTCATCGACCCGATGAGCTACCAGTACCTCGTGGGCGCCGAGATCGACTACCAGGAAGGCCTGGAAGGCGCCCAGTTCGTCATCAAGAACCCCAACGCGCAGAGCACCTGCGGTTGCGGGTCGTCGTTCTCCGTCTAAGCCGCTTCTAGTCGAGCAGCGCCAGGTTCGCGTTCGCCGCGAGGTCGAGGCGCGCGACCATCGGCTCGGCGACCGCCGCGAAGGCCGGCAGCTGCTCGCGCGGCACGGGCGCCGCGGCCGGCATCGCGATCGCCAGCGGGTTGCGCGCCCGGCCGGCGATGCGGAACTCGTAGTGCAGGTGCGGGCCGGTCGCCCAGCCGGTCTGTCCCACCAGCCCGATGGTGTCGTTCTGCGCCACGCGCGCGCCGCGCCGCACGGTGATCCGGCTGAGATGCCCGTACAGCGTCGAGTACCGGCCGTTGTGGCGCAGGATCACGACCCGGCCGTAGCCGCCTTTCACGCCCGCGAACTCCACCACCCCGTCCGCGACGGCGCGCACCCGCGTGCCGGTCGGGGCCGCGAGGTCGACCCCGCGGTGGGCGCGCCAGCCGCCGCGGATCGGATGGCGGCGCATGCCGAAGCCCGAGCTCACGCGCGAGAACTCGAGCGGGTAGCGCATGAACGCCTTGCGCAGGTTCTTGCCTTCCGGCGTGTAGTAGCCGGAGTTGAAGTGGATGGCGCGCAGCACGCGCCCCTGGTTCACGAACTCGGCGGCGAGCAGCCGGCCGGCGTGCACCGGCTGGCCGCGCAGCATCTGCATCTCGTAGACCACGGTGAAGCGGTCGCCGTCGCGCAGGTCGCGGTAGAAATCGACGTCGCCGGAAAAGACGTCGGCGAACTGCATGGCGATCGCGTCGGGAATGCCCGCGGCATCGCTCGCCGCGAAAAGCGAGCTGCGCACCACGCTCGACTTCATGAGCACACGCGAGTACAGCGGGGCGATCGCCTCCTCGGCGCGATAGCTCTCGCCGTAGGGCTCGACGGTGACGAGCGTTTCGCGGCCGGCGAGGAAGCTGAGCGACATCGGCTCGCCCTCGGCGCTCACCTCGGCGTGCACGCTGCTCCCGGGGCGCAGCGTGCGCAGCGCGCGCGAGCGCACCAGGCGCGCGACGTGCGCGTCGTCGATGCCGAGCCGGCCGAGGAAGCCGGCGAGCGTGTCGCCGCGGTGGAATTGCTCTTCGCGGATGTAGGACGCCGGAGAGGCGAGCACCGCGGCGGTGTCGATGGCGAGGGATTCGACGAGCGGCCGCGCCTGCGGCGGCGGCTCCTCGCTCTGCGGCGCGATGGTGGCGAAGGCCGCGATCGCGGCCGAGCCGGCCAGCACGAGGATCGCTGCTAGAATCCTCTTGTTATTCATGAGCCTGCGCAGTCTAGCAAACGAGCTGCGGGCCGCAATCAACCATGTCCGCCATTGAGCAGGCCATTCAGACCATCCGTCGGGGGTGCGACGAGCTGATCGTCGAGGCGGAGCTGCGCCGCAAGCTCGCCACCGGACGCGTGCTGCGCGTGAAACTTGGCATGGATCCGACCGCGCCGGACCTGCACCTCGGGCACACGGTGGTGCTGAACAAGCTGCGTCACTTCCAGGAGCTCGGCCACCAGGTGCAGTTCCTGATCGGCGACTTCACCGGGATGATCGGCGACCCGACGGGCAGGAACCAGACGCGGCCGCCGCTCACGCGTGAAGAAATTCACAGGAACGCCCAGACCTACCGCGAGCAGGTATTCAAGATCCTCGATCCGCGGCGCACCGAGATCCTGTTCAACTCGGCCTGGTCCGACAAGCTGGGCGCCGAGGGCATGATCCGGCTCGCCGCGCGCTACACGGTGGCGCGGCTGCTCGAGCGCGACGACTTCCAGAAGCGCTTCCGCGCCGGCCAGCCGATCGCCGTGCACGAGCTGCTCTATCCGCTGATGCAGGGCTACGACTCGGTGGCGATGAAGAGCGACGTCGAGCTCGGCGGCACCGACCAGAAGTTCAACTTGCTGGTCGGGCGCGAGCTGCAGCGCGACTACGGGCTCGAGCCGCAGTGCGTCCTCACCATGCCGCTGCTCGAGGGCCTGGACGGGCGCGACAAGATGTCCAAGTCGCTCGGCAACTACGTCGGCATCACCGAGCCGCCCGGCGAGATGTTCGGCAAGCTGATGTCGATCTCGGACGAGCTGATGTGGCGCTACGTCGAGCTGCTGTCGTTCGAGCCGCTGCCGACCATCGCGCGCTGGAAGCGCGAGGTGGCCGAAGGCCGCAATCCGCGCGACATCAAGGCGCTCTTCGCCAAGGAGATCGTCGCCCGCTTCCATGACCGGGCGGCCGCCGAGGCGGCGGAGGCCGAGTTCGAACGGCGCTTCCGGCACGGCGCGCTGCCCGACAAGCTCGAGGAGTTCCGGTTCTCCGCGCCGAAGGGCGGGCTCGGCGTGACGCAGACGCTGAAGCTCGCCGGCTTCGTCTCGAGCATCTCGGAGGCGCAGCGGCTGATCGAGCAGGGCGGCGTCAGGGTCGACGGCGAGCGGGTGTCCGACCGCGCCCTGAAGTTCTCCGCCGGCCAGTCCTTCGTGCTCCAGGCGGGCAAGCGCAAGGCGGCGCGCGTGACCGTCGAATGAACGAGCCGCGCTACGAGGTGTACGCGCTGAAGTACGCGCACCATGCCCGCCGCGCCGCCGAGAACTTCATCGGGGGTGATCCGCACAACGCGCCGATGCCGCTCGACTACTACGTCTGGCTGATCCGCGGCGAAGGCCGCGACATCCTGGTCGACACCGGCTTCTCGCGCGCCATGGCGGCGCGGCGCGGCCGCGAGCACCTGCGCTGCCCGGCGGACAGCCTGCGCCTGCTCGGCGCCGACGCGGCGCGCATCGCCGACGTGGTGATCACCCACATGCATTACGACCACGTCGGCAACTTCGAGCGCTTCCCGGCGGCGACCTTTCATTTGCAGGAGCGCGAGATGCGCTACGCCACCGGCCGCTACATGGGCCAGGCGTGCTTCCGCGGCGCCTTCGACGCGGAGGACGTGGCCGGCATGGTGCGGCACGTGTTCCAGGGGCGGGTGCGCTTCCACGACGGCGACGGCGAGCTCTTGCCCGGCGTCTCGGTGCATCTGCTGGGCGGCCATACCATGGGCCTGCAGGTGGTGAGGGTCGCGACGCGCCGCGGCCCGCTGGTGCTCGCCTCCGATGCGAGCCACTTCTACGCCAACCTGGAGCAGGAGCGTCCCTTCCCGATCGTCTGGTCGGTGGCCGAGATGGTCGACGGCTACCGCCGCCTGCGCGCGCTCGCCGCCTCGCCGGCGCATATCGTGCCGGGCCACGATCCGCTGGTGCTGGAGCGCTTTCCGCCCGCTTCGCCGGCGCTCGCCGGCATCGCGGCGCGCCTCGACTAGGGAGATCGCGCCATCGGCATCGATCGCGAGCTCTTCGACGCGCCGGTCGAGCGCGCGGGAACCTGGAGCATGCGCTGGGACCGCTATCCCGGCGGCGAGGTGATCCCGCTCTGGGTGGCCGACACCGACTTTCGCGCGCCGCCGCAGGTGCTGGAGGCGCTGCACGAGCGCGTGCGCCACGGCGTGCTCGGCTACAGCACGCCGCCGGACGAGCTGCGCGAGGCGATCGTCGAGTACCTGCGCGAGCGCCACGGCTGGCGCGTCGAGCCGTCCTGGCTCGTGTTCCTGCCGGGCGTCGTGCCCGGCCTGCACCTCGCCGCGCGGCGCCTCGCCGCGCCGGGCGAGCACGTGCTCGTGCCCACGCCCATCTACCAGCACTTCAAGCGCGCCGTGGAGCTCGCGCCGCGCCCGCATACCGACGTGCCGCTGGTGCTCCAGGCGGGCCGCTGGGTGCTCGACCTCGACGTCGTGCGGCGCACGCCGGCGCGGCTCGCCTACCTGTGCAACCCGCAGAACCCGGGCGGCACGGTGTTCAGCCGCGAGGAGCTGCTCGCCTTCGCCGAGGCGACGCGCGACGCGCTGATCGTCTCCGACGAGATCCATTGCGACCTGGTGCTCGAGCCGGGGCGCCGGCACGTGCCGATCGCCAGCCTGTCGCCCGAGATATCGCGGCGCACGGTCACCCTGATGTCGGCGAACAAGACCTACAACTTCCCGGCCGCGGGCTGCGCCTGGGCGGTGGTCGAGGACGAGCGGCTGCGCGAGGCGGTGGCATTCGAGGTGCGCACGCACCTCCTGCCTTCGCCTTCGGTGTTCGGCTACGTCGCGACGCTGGCGGCGCTGCGCCACGGCGCGCCCTGGCTGGAGGCGCAGCTCGACTACCTGCGCGCCAACCGCGACCTCGTGATCGAGCGCCTGCCGCTGCCGCAGGTGCGCGTCGAGGCGACCTACCTCGCCTGGATCGACTGCTCCGGGCTCGCGGCGGCCGACCCAGGGCAGCACTTCCTGCGCCACGGCGTGGCGCTCTCGCCGGGAGCGCAGTTCGGCGCGCCGCGCTTCGTGCGCCTGAACTTCGGCACGCAGCGCGCGCGGCTGGCGGCGGCGCTCGAGCGCATGCTCAAGGCGATTGCCTGCGCAGGATGAGCGCCGCGTGCAGCACGCGCTCGAGGTGCGGGTCGCGCACGCCGACGCCGTGCATGTGCTCCAGGGTGTTGCGGATGTACTCGATGCAGGGGCCGCGCTGGCCGATGCCTTGCGCGACCAGCCGGGCGCGGCCGTGCAGGTCGAGCTCGCGCACGTAGGACGGATGCTGCGGGTCGGCGAGGAACGCGAGCGCGCGCACCATGCGCCCGCCCTCCAGGCGCACCTGGACGAGCTGCGGCCGGTAGGTGCGCCGCGTCATCTCGCGGCGCCACAGGCGGCGCAGCGTGCCCGGGACCTGGCGCGCCGGCACGCGGAACGCCATGCCCCAGCACGAGCCGCCCCGGCACAGTCCCATCACCAGGCCGGGCCGGCGCAGCGTGCCGCGATAGCGCGTCGACAGGATGCACAGCGCACGGTGGTAGCCGTGCACGCGGCCGAGCGCGCACTCGCGGTAGGCGAAGCCGGGCGACCACATGAGCGATCCGTAGCCGAAGACCCAGAGGTCCCCGGCGGGAAGTCGCGCGACGAATTCTTCGAGCTTCATGTTCCCGTCACGACGCTGCCATTATGCGCCGTGCTGCGCCGGTTCGCCCTTGCCCTGGCCGCCTGGCTCGCGCCGTGCTGCGCCGCGGCGCAGGACGCCGTGGTGCCCGCGCCTTTCATCCGCACGCCCGACGAGGTGGTGCGGCGCATGCTGGAGCTCGCCGAGGTCGGCCCGCGCGACGTGGTGATCGATCTCGGCTCGGGCGACGGCCGCATCGTCATCGCCGCGGCGCGCGATTTCGGCGCGCGCGGCATCGGCATCGACCGCGACGCCGGGCTGCTCGCCGAGTCGCGGCGCAATGCGCGCGCGGCCGGCGTCGCCGCCAGGGTGCGCTTCGTGGAGGGCGACGTCCTCACCGCCGACCTGTCGCAGGCGAGCGTGGTGACGGCCTACCTGCTGCCCGAGCTGATGTGGCGGCTGCGCATGCGCTTTCTCTCGGAGCTGCGCCCCGGCGCGCGCGTGGTCTCGCATGCCTTCGGCATGCCGGGCTGGCCGCCGGACCATCAGGAGACGCTGCGCGTGAGGGGGCCGCATCCCGGCCAGGGCGCCACCAGCACGCTGTACCTGTGGATCGTGCCGGCCGACGTGCGCGGCGAATGGCGCAGCGGCGAAGCGCGCCTGCGCATCGTGCAGAGCTACCAGCACATCGAGGTCGAAGGCGCGAGCCGGGCGGCGCTGCGCGGGCGCGAGATTTCCTGGCAGTCGCCGCAGGGCCGCTTCCGCGGCCGCGTCGAGGACGAGCGCATCGTCGGCCGGTTCGAGACGCAGGACGGCTCGCGCGAGCTGACGTTCGTGCGCAGTCCCTAGAGCACCTTGCCGGGATTCATCAGGCCGCGCGGGTCGAGCGCCTGCTTGATGCGGCGCATCAGCTCGAGCTCCAGCGGATCCTTGTGGGCGCGGATCTCCTCGCGCTTGAGCTGGCCGAGCCCGTGCTCGGCGGAGATCGTGCCGCCGAACTCGGCGACCACGCGGTAGACGATCTCGTTCACCGCAGGGCGCTCGGCGACCAGCTCGGCCGGCCCCACGTTGTAGTGGATGTTGCCGTCGCCGACATGGCCGAAGGCGTAGACCTCGGCCTGCGGGAAACGGCTGCGCAGGCGCTCGGTCGCGCGGGCGATCAGCTCCGGCGTGCGCGAAACCGGCACCGCGACGTCGTGCTTCACGTTCGTGAACTGCGCTTCCGGTATCGCCTCGCGCAGGCGCCACAGGTCGGCGGCCTGCTCGCCGCTCTGCGCGAGCACCGCGTCGGCGAGCGTGCCGCGCTCGGCGCACTCGGCGAGCGCGCGCTCGAGGCGCTCGTCGAGCAGCGCCTGCGCGCCGCTGTCGGCGACCTCGAGCAGCACGTACCAGGGATGCCGCGCCGCGAGCGGCGCGCGCGCCTGCGGCAGGTGGCGCAGCACCGCGTCGAGACAGCTCGCCGAGATCAGCTCGAACGCGCTGATCCGCTCCCCGAGGCGCTCGTGCAGCCGGCCGAGCAGCTCCACCGCGCCGCGCGGCTCGCCGAGCGCCACCCAGGCGGTCGCCGTGGCGGAGGGCCGGGGATGCAGGCGCAGCACCGCGGCGGTGATCACGCCGAGCGTGCCCTCGGCGCCGAGGAAAAGCTGCTTCAGGTCGTAGCCCGTGTTGTCCTTGCGCAGGCCGCGCAGGCCGTTCCACACCCGGCCGTCGGGCAGGACCACTTCCAGGCCCAGCACCTGGTCGCGCGCGCTGCCGTAGCGAAGCACATTCACGCCGCCGGCGTTGGTCGAAAGGTTGCCGCCGATCTGGCAGCTTCCCTCGGCGGCGAGCGAGACGGGAAAAAGCCGGCCGGCGTCCGCGGCGGCGCGCTGCACGTCGGCGAGCACGCAGCCGGACTCGACGGTGATCGTGTCGTTCAGCGCGTCCACCTCGCGGATGCGGCGCATGCGGGAAAGCGAAAGGACGATCTCTCTTGCGCGCCCGGTCGGCACCGACCCGCCGCACAGGCCGGTGTTGCCGCCCTGCGGCACGATCGCCACGCCCTCGCGCGCGCACAGGCCGACGACGGCCGCCACCTCGGCCGTGCTGGCCGGGCGCACGACCGCCTCGGCGGGGGCCGAATACTGCCGGCGCCAGTCGGTGAAGTAGGCGCGGGTGTCCTCCTCGCCGGTAAGGACATTGGCGGACCCTACAATGTCGCCCAGCAGCCTTTGCAGACGCATCCTTGAGCGCATTCTCTTACATTGCCGCGGCGCTGATCGCCGCGGCGCTGGCGGCCGGCGCGCACGCGCAGGAGGCGCCGATCGTGGTCGGCGCCGTAGTGTCGCAGACCGGCTCGCAGGCCGGCCTCGCCGACGGCTACGGCAAGGGGCTGCGCGTCTGGGAAGAGCAGACCAACGCCGCCGGCGGGCTGCTAGGGCGGCGCGTCGAGCTGCGCATCCTCGACGACCATTCCGAAGCGACGCGCGCCGGCCCCGCGTACGCCGAGCTGATCGCCTCGGGCGCCGATCTGCTGGTCGGCCCTTACGGGTCGGCGGCCACGCTGGTCGCGGCCGCGGAAGCCGAGCGCGCGCGCCATGTCATGGCGAACGGCGCGGGGCCTTCCGAGCGCGTCTACAAGCGGCCGCAGCGCTGGCTCTTCCAGACGGTCGCCCCTTATTCGTCCTACGGAGAGGGCGTGCTGGCGCTCGCCGCGCGCATGCAGTGCGCGAGCGTCCTGATCGTCGCGCGCAGCGACGTCGCTTCCGCCGAGATGGCGCAGGCGGCGCATGCCCGCGCCGAGAAGATGGGTTTGTACCTCCCCGAGGTGGTCTCCTTCTCCGGCAGGGAAGACCTCGTGCCGCTGGTCGCCAGGGCGGCGGCGCAGTACGTCGACTGCTGGATCTCCTTCGGCGAGGTGCGCGACGCCGCCGACACGGTGATCGAGATGAAGCGCGTCGGCTACGCGCCGAGGCTGTTCCACGCGAGCAGCGCCGCGCAGCCCGGGTTCGTGCGGCGCGTCGGCCAGGATGCCGAGCACACGCTCGCTTCGCTCGCCTACGATCCGGCGTGGCCGACCGCTTACAATGCGGCTTTCGCCGCGGCGTATGCCGCGCGCTGGGGGCGCCCGCCCGACGCGGCGGCGGCGCAGGGCCATGCCGCCGCCACGGTGCTCGCCCGGGCGGTGGAGCGCGTCGGCTCGCTCGACCAGGAGAAGCTGCGCGCCGCGCTCGCCGACATGGAGATCGAGACGGTGCTCGGCACTTATCGTGTCGGCAAGAGCGGCGAGCAGACCGGCATCAAGCCGGCGGTGGTGCAGATCCAGCGCGGACGGCGCGTGCTGGTCTGGCCGCCGGCGCTCGCGGGCGAAGCGCCGCTCGAGCCGTATCTTCCGTGGGACGAGAGAACACTGCTGCGATGAACCGATCCTTCCTTTTCGCGCCGGGCAACGTGCCGCGCCGGGTGGAGAAAGCGCTCTCGCTGGACGCCGACGCGGTGATCCTCGACCTCGAGGATTCGGTGGGCGTGGCGGAAAAGGCGGCGACCCGCGCGCCGGTGGCGCAGGCGCTCGCGCGCCCGCGCAAGCCGCGCGCCTACGTGCGCGTCAACGCCCCCGCGACGCCGTTCTGCTATCGTGATCTCGTCGAGACCGTGCGGCCGGGGCTGGACGGCGTGGTGCTGCCCAAGGTCGAGAGCGCCGCCGACCTGCACGCGATCGACTGGCTGCTCGCGGCGCTCGAGCGCGAGCAGGGCCTGGAGGAGGGCTCGCTCGACCTCGTGCCGATCATCGAGACCGCGGCCGGGCTGCAACGCATCGATCGCATCCTGCAGGCGCGCAGCCTGCGGCCGTATCGCGCGCCGTGGCGCGTCAGGCGCGTCGCCTTCGGCGCGGCCGACTTCGCGAACGACGTGGGCCTGTCGCCGACGCTCGAGGAGCCCGAGCTCGCCGAGGCGCGCGCGCGCATCGTGCTCGCCTCGCGCGCGGCGGGCATGGAAGGGCCGCTCGACAGCCCCTGGTTCCACTTCAAGGAAAGCGAAGCGTTCGCGCGCGCGCTCGAGCGCAGCCGCAGAAGCGGCTTCCAGGGCCGCCTGTGCGTGCATCCCGACCAGGTGGCGCCGGTGAACGCGGCGTATCTCCCCTCCGCCGAGGAGCTCGCGGCCGCCGAGCGCATCGTCGCCGCGTTCCGCGAGGCCGAGGCGCGCGGCGCCGCGGCGATCCAGGTCGACGGCCAGATGATCGACTACCCGGTCGCGCACCGGGCGCAGGCGCTGCTCGAGGCGGTGCGCAAGGCGGGGCGTGGCGGGTGAGCCGCGCCGCGTGCCGCAGGACGTGGTGCTCGTGCCGGGGCTGTGGGTGCCTGCGGCGACGATGGCGCTGCTTGCCGCGCGGCTGCGCCGCGCGGGCTTCGCGCCGCGCACCTTCGCCTACCACGGCCGCGCGCCGCTTTCCCTCAACATCGAGCGCCTGGCGGAGTTCGCGGGACGCGGCGCGCCGCACTTCGTCGGGCAGAGCCTGGGAGGCGTGCTGATCTTCGACATGCTGAACGCGCGCGGCGACGTGCCGGCGGGGCGCGTGGTGCTGCTCGGCGCGCCGGTGCGCGGCTCGCTCGCGGGGCGGCGCCTCGCGCGCCACGCGATCGGGCGCTGGATGCTCGGCGGCTCGGCCGAGCGCTGGCAGGAGCGCGAAGCGGCCTGGCGGCGCAGCGAGCCGCTCGGCGTGGTCGCGGGCACGGCGCCGCTCGGGCTCGGCCGGCTGCTCGGCCGCCTGCCGGGCGAGAACGACGGCGTGGTGCGCGTCGAAGAGGCCGCGCTGCCGGGCGCCGCGCTGGCGCTGGTCGCGCAGGGGCACAGCCCGATGGCGATCTCGTCGCGCGTCGCCGAGCTGGTGGCGCGGTTCCTGCGCGAAGGGCGCTTCGCGTGAGGGCCGCGCTCGCCCTGGCGGCGCTCCTGCTGTGCGCGGGCTGCGAAAGCTTCTCCTACTACACGCAGGCGATCGGCGGGCAGCTGCACCTGCTCGCCTCGGCGCGGCCGCTCGACGCCTGGCTCGCCGATCCGGCGACGCCGGAGGACCTGCGCTCGCGGCTGCGCACCGCGCACCGCATCCGCGAGTTCGCGTCGCGCCGCCTGGGCCTGCCGGACAACCAGAGCTACATGTCCTACGCCGACCTCGACCGCCCGTTTGTGGTGTGGAACGTGTTCGCCGCGCCCGAGTTCTCGGTCGAGCCCAAGCGCGAGTGCTTCCCCTTCACCGGCTGCGTGCCCTATCTCGGCTTCTTCTCCGAGAGCGCGGCGCGCGCCGAGGCCGAGCAGCTCAAGCGCGAGGGGCTCGACGTGCACCTGGGCGGCGTGCTCGCCTACTCGACGCTCGGCTGGTTCAACGACCCGCTGCTCTCCACGTTCATCCGCTATCCCGACGCGCAGGTGGCGCGGCTCGTGTTCCACGAGCTGGCGCACCAGGTCGCGTACGCCAAGGGCGACACGACGTTCAACGAGTCGTTCGCCGTGGTGGTCGAGGAGGAGGGGGTGCGGCGCTGGCTCGAGGCGCAGGGCCGCGACGCCGATCTGGCCGCCTTCCGCGCCGCGCAGCAGCGCAAGCGCGCGTTCGCCGCCGCGGTGAAGGAGACGCGCGAGCGGCTCGCCGCGGTATACGCCTCGGGCAAGTCGCCCGAGGAGATCCGCCGCCGCAAGCGCGAGGAGTTCGACCGCCTGCGCGCGCAGTTCCCGCGCGCCGTGCCGAGCGAGCCGAACAACGCCTTCCTCGTCTCCGTGGCGCTCTACACCGAGCTCGTGCCGGCGTTCGAGCGGATGCTCGCCGAGAGCGGCGGCGACCTCGAGAAGTTCTATGCCCGCGTGCAGGCGCTCGCCCGGGCCGACCGGCAGGTGCGCGATACGGTGCTCGCGCGGCGGCCCTGAGCGCTCAGCTGAGCGCGATGTCGACGATGCGGCGGAACGCCGGCCGCTCGCGCAGGCGCCCGAACCAGGCCTCGACGCCCGGCAGCGGCGGCCGCTCGATCGGCAGCCGCATCCAGATCTGCACGTGGCAGCCGAGCGGGATGTCGGCCATGGTGAATCGCTCGCCGGCGAGGTAGGCCTGCCGGGCGAGGGCCGACTCGGGGACGGCGAGCAGCGACGCGCACTTGCGGCGCGCCTCTTCGATCGCGGCGGCGTCGCGCTTCTCCGGCGGCGTCCTCACCAGGGGCCAGAACAGCGGCCGCTGCAGTTCGCGCGAGAAGGTGTGCGTCCAGTCCATCCAGCGCTCGGCATCGGCGCGCGCGCGCAGCTCGGTCGGCCAGAGCGTGCCGGGCGCGTGCTTGGCGGCGAGGTAGCGCACGATGGTGTGCGACTCCCAGAGCACGAACCCGTCGTCGTCGATGGTCGGCACCAGCCCCGTCGGGTTCATGCGCCGGTACTCCGGCGTGTCGTTGACGCCGAAGTGCAGCCCGGCGTCGATGCGCTCGTAGCGCAGGCCGAGCTCCTCGGCGGTCCAGAGCGCCTTCTTGACGTTGACCGAGTTGGTCCTGCCCCAGATCCTGAGCACGGCTAGAAGCCGACCGCCTGGCCGTCGCGGCGCGGATCGCTCGCGGCGAAGTAGCCGCCCTCCAGCTTCCAGATGAGCTGCGCGGAGCCGAACTGGTTGTAGTCGTCGACGGTGACGATGCGGTGGCCGCGCCGCTGCAGCTCCTCCAGCGTGGCGGCGGGAAAGCGGCCCTCCTCGACGCTCACGTCGAGGCCCTGCACGACGCGGAAGCGCGGGCCGTCGCAGGCCGCCTGCGGGCTCTGCCCGTAGTCGGCGATGCGCACCATCACCTGCGTGTGCCCCTGCGGCTGCATGGTGCCGCCCATGACGCCGAAGCTCATCACCGGCCTGCCCTCGCGCGTGACGAAGCCCGGGATGATGGTCTGGTAGGGACGCTTGCGCGGCCCGACGCGGTTTGGATGCCCGGGCTCGAGCACGAAGGTCGCGCCGCGGTTCTGCAGCGAGATGCCGTCGACCACGACGCCGGAGCCGAAGCCCATGTAGTTGGACTGGATGAACGAGACCATCATGCCCGAGGCGTCGGCGGCGGTCAGGTACACCGTGCCGCTCTGCGGCGGCCGGCCGTGGCCGAAGTCCTGCGCGCGCTTCGGGTCGATGCGCCGGGCGCGCGCCTTCAGGTATTCCGGGTCGAGCAGGTGCGCCGGCGTCACCTCGACCATGGCGTCGATGTCGGCGACGTAGCGGCGCGCGTCGGCGAACGCGAGCTTGAGCGCCTCGATCTGCAGGTGCACGCTGTCCGCGCTGTCCACCGCGAAGGCGCGCACGTCGAAGTGCGCCAGCATGCCGAGCGCCATCAGCGCGACGATGCCCTGGCCGTTGGGCGGGATCTCGTGCAGCGTGTAGCCGCGGTAATCCATCGCCAGCGGCTTCACCCAGTCGGGCCGGTTGGCGGCGAGGTCGGCGGCGACCATCGCGCCGCCGTGCTTGCGCGCGTGCGCCTCCAGCTTCTCGGCGTACTCGCCGCGGTAGAACGCCTTGCCGCGGGTCGCGGCGATGCGCTCCAGCGCGCGCGCGTGCGCCGGGAAGCGGAAGCGCTCGCCCGGGCGCGGCGCGCGGCCGAGCGGCAGGAAGGCCTGCGCGAAGCCCGGCTGGTCCTTGAGCTCGGGCACCTGCTTTTCCCATTGCGAGGCGATGGTCGGCGAGACGAGGAAGCCGTCCCGGCCGTACTCGATGGCGCGCTCGAAGAGCCTGCGGAACGGCAGCTTGCCCCATCGCGCGTGCAGCTCGACCCAGGCGGCGACGCAGCCCGGTACGCTCACCGTGTCCCAGCCGCGCACCGGCATGGCGCCATGCTTGGCGGCGATGTACTCGGGCGTCCACGCCGCCGGCGAGCGTCCCGAGGCGTTCAGGCCGTGCAGGCGGCGGCCGTCCCAGACCAGGGCATAGGCATCCGAGCCGATGCCGTTCGACACCGGCTCGACCAGGGTGAGCGTGATCGCCGTGGCGAGGATGGCGTCCACGGCGCTGCCGCCCTCGGCGAGCATCTGCAGCCCGGCCTGCGCGGCGAGCGGCTGCGAGGTCGCGACGACGTTGCGCGCGAGCAGCGGCTTCCTCGGCCAGGCGTAGGGGTTGTGCCAGGAGAACGGCGTCGTCGCGCCGCCCAGCTTCGTCGTTCGCATGTCCATGGTCAGAGCGCCCGTACCTGCGTCATGTCAGTGAGCCCGCGCAGCACCTTCTCGATGCCGTCCTGCTTCAGCGTGCGCATGCCGGCGGCGAGCGCCGCGGCGGCGATCTCCGCCACCCGCGCGCGCGTCTGCACCAGGCGCTTGACCGTCGCGTCGGCCACCATCAGCTCGTAGGCCGCGACGCGGCCCTTGTAGCCGGTGCGGTCGCATTCCTTGCATCCCCTGGGCTTGTACATGGTGATCGTCTGCTGGCGCCATTTTTTCACGATTGCGTCGGCGTCGAGGCCGGTTTCGCCGCAGTATTCCACCGCCAGCTCGGTGAGCTCGCGCGCGCCCGGCTCGTGGCGCACGCGGCAGTGCGGGCACAGGGTGCGCACCAGGCGCTGCGCCAGCACGCCGAGCAGCGCGTCGGCGAAGTTGAAAGGGTCCATGCCCAGGTCGAGCAGCCGCACCACGCTTTCCGGCGCGCTGTTGGTGTGCAGCGTGGAGAACACCAGGTGGCCGGTGAGCGAGGCCTCGACGCCGATCTTCGCCGTCTCGGCGTCGCGCATCTCCCCCACCATGATCACGTCGGGGTCGGCGCGCATGAAGCTGCGCAGCGCGGCGGCGAAGGTCCAGCCGATCTTCGGGTTGACCTGCACCTGGCGCAGCGCCGGCTGCGTGATCTCGATCGGGTCCTCGGCGGTCCAGATCTTCTTCTCGCTCGCGTTCAGGTTGGCGAGCAGCGAGTGCAGCGTGGTGGTCTTGCCCGAGCCGGTGGGGCCGCACACCAGGAACAGGCCGTGCGGCCGGGCGATCAGGCGGCGGATGGTCGCCAGGGTCGGCGCGTCGAAGCCGAGCTCCTCCATCGGCTTGGGGGTCGCCGCGGCAAGCACGCGCATCACCACGTCCTCCAGGCCGTTGGCGGTCGGGATGGTGGCGATGCGCAGCTCCACGTCGCGCGGCCCGAAGCGCTTGAAGGCGATCTTGCCGTCCTGCGGCTTGCGCCGCTCGGCGATGTCGAGCTGGCTCATCACCTTGAGGCGCGAGATCACCGCGCCGCGGAAGCGCGCCGGGATCTCCAGGTAGTTGACCAGCACGCCGTCCTTGCGGAAGCGCACGCGCACGTTGCGGCCGCCCGGGTAGACCTCGATGTGGATGTCGGAGGCCTTCTGGTCCACCGCGTCGACGATGATCTTGTTCACCAGCTTGACCAGCGTGCTGTCGATCTGCGCGCTCTGCTGCTCGGTTGTCTCGTCGGCGGCCGCCTCGCTGGACAGGCGCAGCGTCAGCTGCTCGATGCCCACGTCGGCCTCGGCGCGCCGCACCGCCGCCTCGAAGTCGCGCTCGACGCCGTACGCCGCTTCCAGCGCCTCCTTGATCTCGTGCGCCGGCGCCATGACCGGGATCAGCTTGGTGCCGGCGGCGAAGCGCACCTCCTCCATGCGCTCCATGTGGGTCGGGTCGTCCACCGCCACGACCAGCGCGTTGTCGACCTCGGCGAGCGGCAGCACGCCGTAGCGCGCCGCCACCGCCGGCGGAATGCGCTTCAGCGCCTCCGGGGTCGGGCGGAACTTGCGCAGGTTGACGTACGGCACGCCCAGCTTCTTCGCCATCACGCTGTGCACCAGCTCGATGTCCACCACGCCCATGTCGGCGAGGATCTGGCCGAGCGGCACGGTGCGGTCGCGCGCCTCGATCTCCAGCGCCTCCTGCAGCTCGGCGCGGGTGAGGAAGCCGAGCTCGACCAGCGTCTCGCCCAGGCGCTGCACCGGCTGCGCCTGCTGCTGGCGCAGCGCGGCGGCGAGCTGCTCCTGCGAGACGATCTCGTTGGCGGTCAGGTACTCGCCCAGCTTGCGCGCGCGCAGCAGCTTCTGCTTCTCCAGCGCCTCGGTGATGGTCTCGGGCGAGGTGGCGTTCTCTTCCACCAGCAGCTCGCCGATCGGCTTGCCGATCCGCACCTCGCGCGTCGCCGCGGCGGGCAGGAACAGGCGCCCGAGCCTGCCGTCGGGCTCGGGCGGGAAAAGGAACAGGCCGCACAGCGCGTGCACGTGGCCGACCGTCTCGCCCTCGAACAGGCCGCCGTGGGCGAGCTCGACGCTGAAGGGCTGCCGGTCGGAGGGCTCGAACACCGCGCTGTCGCTCGGCAGCGTCTGGCGGTGCACCGCCATCGGCCGCAGCAGCCGCACCGCGCGCAGCGCCGAGAACGCCACGGTGACCGGCTGCCTGGCCTTTTCCGGGTGGAACTTCAGCACCTCGAACTCCGGCATGAAGCTCTGCAGGAGGCCGCTCGCCTTCTCGCCGTCGGCGAAGGTGAGCACGCAAGGCTCGCCGGCCGCGGGCACTTCGTCGGCGAAGTCGTAGTAGGGCGGCGAAGGCCAGACGAACTTGGTTGGCGAGGAGCGGCCGCGCGAGAGCGTGCTGCGCTGGGTGCGGGAAAGCTGGTCGGTGCGGTCCGGGGTGCTCACGCCGCGGCGCTCTCGAAGTCGAGCACCACGCGCCCGAGCACGCGGCCCGCCTTCAGGTCCTCGAGCGCGGCGTTCGCCTGCGCCGCGGGGCGCGTCTCGATCGGCAGCGGTTTCAGCCGGCGCTTGCGCGCCAGGGCGACCACCTCCCTCAGCTCCTGCAGGCTGCCGACGTACGAGCCGACGATGCCGATCGCGCGCTGCGCGATCGGCGGCAGCGGATGCGCGAGCTCGCCGCCGTACAGGCCGCAGATCACGTAGCGCCCGCCCTTGCGCAGGCCGGCGATGCCGAGCGCCGCCGTGGCGGGGCTGCCCACGAAGTCGAGCGCGCCGGCGAGGCCCTGCAGCTTCTGCGCGGCGCCCTCGCGCGTGTTGACGGTGCGCCGCGCGCCGAGCCGGGCCGCCACGGCGAGCTTCGCGTCGTCGATGTCGCAGGCGACGATGCTCTTCACCCCGCGCGCGCGCAGCACCGAGAGCGCGATCAGGCCGAGCCCGCCGCAGCCGAGCACGGCCACCTCGTCCTTCGCGCCGAGCGGCGGCAGCTTCGCCGCCGCGCTGTAGGCGGTGAGCGCCGAGCACGCGAGCGTGGCGGCGAACGAGTCGTCGATGCCGCCCGCGTCGATCAGGTACTTCGCGTCCGGCACCAGCAGGTGCGTGCTGTAGGCGCCGGCGCGGTTGACGCCCAGGAAGCGCGAGCCCGACACGCAGTAGTTGTCCTGGCCGGCCCGGCACACCGCGCACTTGCCGCAGCCGATCCACGGGTAGACGAGGCGCTTCTGCCCCGGCCGCACGCCCTTCGCCCGGGGGCCCACCGCCTCGACGATGCCGAGCGGCTCGTGGCCAAGGGTGAACGGCGGCACGCAGCCGCGCTCCCTGACGTAGAAGCGCCGGCCGCCGCCGAGGTCGAAGTAGCCGTCCCAGATGTGCAGGTCGGAATGGCACACGCCGGCGCGCGTCACGCGCATCAGCACCTCGGCGCCCTGCGGCCGGGGGGTGGAGGAGAGCACCTTCTGCAGCGGCCGGCCGTGCTCGACGATCTGGTAGCTGATCATGCCTTCGCCGACTCCTGCAGCGCCTGGTCGATGTCCCACAGGATGTCGTCCAGCGTCTCGATGCCCACCGAGACGCGGATCATGTCGGGCGTCACGCCCGCCTTGAGCTGCTCGGCCTCGTCCATCTGCCGGTGCGTGGTCGAGGCGGGGTGGATCACCAGCGTCTTCGCGTCGCCGATGTTGGCGAGGTGGCTCATGAACTGCGCCGCCTCGATGAAGCGCTCGCCCGCCCGGGCGCCGCCTTTCACGCCGAAGTTGAGCAGCCCCGAGGCGCCCTTCGGGAAGTACTTCTGCGCCAGCGCGTAGTACTTGCTGCCCGGCAGCCCGGGATAGTTGACCCAGGCGACCCGCGGGTGGCTCTCCAGGAAGCGCGCCACCGCGAGCGCGTTGGCGCAGTGCCGCTCCATGCGCACGTGCAGCGTCTCGAGGCCCTGCAGGAGCAGCCAGGCGTTGAGCGGCGAGAGCGCCGGGCCGAAGGTGCGCATGATCTCCATGCGCGCCTTCATCGTGTAGCCGAAGTCGCCGAAGGTCTCGTGGAAGATCACCCCGTGGTAGCCGGGCGAGGGGGTGGTGAACTCGGGAAACTTGCCGTTGCCCCAGTCGAACTTGCCCGACTCGACGATCACGCCGCCCATGGTCGTGCCGTGCCCGCCGAGGTACTTGGTCGCCGAGTGCACGACGATGTCGGCGCCCCACTCGATCGGCCGGCACAGGTAGGGCGAGGGCACCGTGTTGTCGACCACCAGCGGGATCCCGGCCTCGCGGGCGATGCGCGCGAGCGCCTCGATGTCGACCACGTTGATCAGCGGGTTGCCGAGCGTCTCGGCGTACAGCAGTCTGGTGTTCGGCCGGATGGCGCGCCGGAAATTTTCCGGGTCGTCGGGCTGCACGAACGTGGTCTCGATGCCCAGCTTCTTCAGGTTGACGTGCAGCAGGGTGTGCGTGCCGCCGTACAGCGTCGACGCCGAGACGATGTGGTCGCCGCCCCGGCACAGCGTCAGGACCGCCGTGACCTCGGCCGCCTGGCCGGTCGCGCAGGCGAGCGCGGCGCGGCCGCCCTCGATCGCCGCCATGCGCTCCTCGAACACCGCGACCGTCGGGTTGGAGATGCGGCTGTAGACGTTGCCGAACGTCTGCAGGTTGAACAGGCTCGCCGCGTGCTCGGCGGAATCGAAGACGAACGAGGTGGTCTGGTAGATCGGCGCGGCGCGCGCGCCGGTCGCAGGGTCGGGGATCTGCCCTGCGTGCAGGCAGAGCGTCTCGAAGCCGAACTTGCGGTCGGCCATTTACCGGCCGGACGCGCCCGGGTCGCTCTCCGCCTGGTCTGCCGCCGTCTCTTCCCGCGAGGTGGTGGCAGCCCGGCGATACTCCGAGGGCGGCACGCCGACCTGGTTGAGGAAGAAGCGGGTGAAGTTGCTCTGCGCCGAGAAGCCGAGCTCGGCGGCCACCTCGGCGATCTTGCCGCGCCCGTAGGACAGGCGCGAGATCGCCGTCTCGACGCACAGCATGTCCAGATAGGCGCGCGGCGAGAAGCCGGTGCAAAGTTGAAAAAGATCGTAAAAGCGCGAGCGCGACAGGCCGACCTGGTTCGCCAGGTCGTCCATGTTGAGCTCCTTGTTGGGATGCGCGCGCAGCAGGGCGATCGCCCGGCGGATGCGCGTGTCCTCGAACTTCGAGCCGCGCCACAGCGGCGAGGAGGCGCGCCGGCGGGCGAGGTAGGTCTCGACGATCGACAGCAGCAGCTCCTGCAGCATGAACTCGAGGCGCTCGTGCGACAGGAAGCGGTCGTTCAGCACCTCGATCGCCATGGTGTCGGCGAGCTGGCGGATGCGCGGCGTGATCGCCTCCACGCCCACGGTGAAGGGCCGCGGATCCTCGGCGGAGAACACCGCCGGGAAGCCGGCGCGCAGCCACTCGGTGGCGGCGTGGAAGGCGAGCACCCGGGTCGGGCCGGGGCTCACGTGCACCTCGCCGGGGTTGAGGAACAGCACGCCGTCGTAGCGGCTCTGCAGCACGATCACCGGGTCGGCGAGCGCCTCGACGCGCTCGCCGGCCGCCAGCTCGTCGAGCGTCAGGCGGCCGAAGCGACCCTCGAAAAGCCTCTGTGTCCTCCCCATGCGGAGAGGATACCTCAATTGCCTGCCTAGTACGCGAGCCAGCGGGGGCGCTTGGCCGAGATCACGCGGGTGTTGACCCCGACCCAGTTCAGGCCGCCGAACAGCCGCCCGTGCTCGATCTTCACGCAGCGGTCCATGACCGCCTCCATGCCGGCGGCGCGGGCCTTCGCCGCCGCCGCCTCGTTCTTCACGCCGAGCTGCTGCCAGAGCACTCGTGCGCCGATGGCGATCGCGTCCTCGGCGATCGGCGGCACGTCCGCGGTGCGGCGAAAGACATCGACGATCTCGACCTTCCCGGGGATGGCGCGCAGCGACGGATAGCATTTCTCGCCGAGGATCTCGGGGTATTTCGGGTTCACCGGGATCACCCGGTAGCCGTGCTCCTGCATATACTTCGCCGCGAAGTAGCTCGGCCGGTACCAGTCGGCCGAGAGGCCCACGACCGCGATGACGCGGTACTGCCCGAGGATGCGGCGCAGGGTGGCGATGTC